>NZ_JBGCVY010000001.1:0-18135 GCF_041088075.1 Mucilaginibacter sp.
CGTTTTAAAGTTTTCCCTAAATTCGTTGATACTTATCCCGCTAAACATATTGACGTATTTAGCTTAAACATACTAAATAAATTATTGAAAATCAATAGCTTAACTGTAAAATTACTTTGCGAACTAAATACATAATCCTAATCCTTTTTTTTAGGTTCTCGTCCTATTGCTACCTTTGCCGTTATGGCCGGCATTTACATCCACATCCCGTTTTGCAAGCAGGCCTGCCATTATTGCGATTTCCATTTCAGTACTTCTTTCGGGCATAAAAAAGAGTTGTTGCAAGCTTTGCGGCAGGAAATTTATCTGCAAAAAGGTTATCTCGAAAACGAAACCGTTGAAACGGTTTATTTTGGCGGAGGAACACCGTCTGTTTTAGAAACTTCGGAAATCAATGCTTTGCTGGAAACGGTTTTCACTAATTTTTCAGTAAAAGCAGATGCCGAAATCACGCTGGAAGCAAACCCGGATGACCTGAACCCGCAGAAAATCCTTAGCCTGAAACAAACACCCATTAACCGTTTTAGCATTGGCGTGCAGTCTTTTTTTGACGAAGATTTGGTTTGGATGAACCGCGCCCATCGCGGCAATGAAGCTTTTTATGCCATAAAAGAAGCACAGGATGCCGGTTTTCATAACATCACCATGGATTTGATTTATGGCTACCCGTTGCTGACGGACGAAAAATGGCAGTATAACCTGCAAAAGTTTTTTGAACTGCAAATCCCGCACCTTTCCGCTTATTCCATGACGGTTGAACCACGGACCGCGCTTGCTTCTTTTATCAGCAAAAAAAAGCAGCCCGAAATGAACGACGACCAAAGCGCGGCGCAGTTTGAATTTTTGATGCAGGAAGCCGAAAAACATGGTTTTGAACATTACGAAATCTCTAATTTCAGTTTGCCCGGCCACCATTCGCGCCATAATTCCAACTATTGGGAAGGCGTAAAATATTTGGGCATTGGCCCTTCGGCACATTCTTTTAATGGCAAAACACGGCAATGGAACGTGGCCAGCAACCAGCAATATTTAGCGGCAATCCGTCAAAATAATATTCCTTTTACTTTAGAGAATTTATCGCAGGAAGACCGGCTGAACGAATACATAATGACGGCTTTGCGCACCAGCAAAGGTTTAAATTTAATCAAAGCTGATGGAATAATTGCCGGTGCATCAACCCAAATCCTGATGGCGGCAAACCCGTTTTTAGAAAAAAACTGGCTTGCAAAAACCGGTCAAAACTTAACCTTAACCCTTGCCGGGAAATTGTATGCGGATTATATCGCCGCACAATTGTTTATTTTCCCTTGACCAAAATCATGGCCTGAGTAATCTTTAAATGCTTCTTTTACCACCTAAAAATTAGTGTCTTTTTTGTAGTTTTTTTGCCTGAAAAATATCCGGGCACACCAAATTTATAGGCATAAAAGAAGCATTGTAAATTTTTATGACAGAAATTTAAACAGGCTCTTATTTGCCATGCTTCTTTTACCACCTAAAAATCATTGTCTTTTTGTGGTTTTTTTGAAACCTGTCCGCCAGGTATTTTTTGTCAGCACATTTTCAAAAAACAGCGTGCGCATCTAAAAAAAGCGGTTTTGTACAATCTTTGTTGTGTTAAATTAAAGTTAATAAAATGGGCTTTAACCTTTCACAAATAGACAAAGTAGATCATATCTCAAAAGAAGATTTTGTAAATAATTACCTTGTTCCACGCAAACCATTGGTCATCAAAAAAGCTACCGAAACTTGGCCGGCTTTGCATAAATGGACTTTTGAGTACCTAAAAGAAGCAGTGGGCGATAAAGTCGTCCCGCTTTATGATAGTTCAAAAGCCGATCCAACCAAACCCATTAACGCTTCGGCTGCCGAAATGAAGTTTGCGGATTACATTGACCTCATCCAAACCAAACCAACCGATTTGCGGATATTTTTATTTGACCCGATAAAAGAAGCACCAAAACTGCTGGACGATTATCGTTCGCCGACAGATTTGATGGGCGGTTTTTTGGATAAATACCCGAACATGTTTTTTGGCGGAAAAGGCTCGGTTACGTTTTTGCATTACGATATTGATCTGGCGCACATTTTCCACACGCATTTTAACGGCCGCAAGCACGTGGTTTTGTTTGATTATAAATGGAAAGAACGCCTATACGGACTGCCCTTTGCCACCTATTCTTTGGAAGATTACGACATTGAACATCCTGATTTTGAAAAGTTTCCGGCTTTAGACGGGATTGAAGGACAGGAAACCATTTTGGAGCACGGCGAAACCTTGTTTATGCCAACCGGCTACTGGCATTGGATGAAATATCTGGACGGTTCTTTCTCGATTTCGCTTCGTGCCTGGGACAAATCCTGGGTCATCAAAGCCAAAAGTTTGTACAATTTAACCGTCCAGCGCAAGTTTGATAATTTGATGAAAGCGCGTTTAAAAAACAAATACATGGACTGGAAAGAGCAGGTTGCCATAAAAAGGGCAGAAAAAGCATTAGTTGAAAATTTGCCCCGGTAAAACATGGTTTTGTAACAATTTCCTTCAAAATTAATTATACATACTTCTTTTACCGGGTTAAAGTTATTGTTAAGTTTACCAACATTTAGCAGTTACTTAACCTGAAACCATGAGCTTTATCCTGAAACCGGTTGATACGGTTGATACGATTGATCCGATTACTTTTCAAAAAGAATACCTTGCCAAACGCAAACCGTTGGTAATAAAAGGCTTAACTAAAAACTGGCCTGCGCGGGAAAAGTGGACACCGGAATATATGAAAACTGCCGTTGGCGATAAAACGGTTCCGCTTTATGATAATTCTAAAGCCGATCCTTCCAAACCCATCAACGCCGCTGCAGCCGAAATGAAGTTTGCAGATTATATTGATTTGATTAAGTCGCAACCAACCGAACTGCGCATTTTCTTCTTCAACATTTTTAAACAGGCGCCGCAATTGTTAAACGACATTGTGCTGCCGAAAGATTTAATGGGCGGGTTTTTGGAAAGTATGCCGGCCATGTTTTTTGGCGGCTCAAATTCGGTTACGTTTTTACATTATGATATTGATTTGCCGCACATTTTCCATACGCATTTTGGCGGACGAAAACATGTGATTTTGTTTGAAAACAAATGGAAACGCCGTTTATACTGCATTCCGAATGCCACTTATGCTTTGGAGGATTATGATGTTGCCAACCCGGACTTCAACAAATTTCCGGCGTTAAAAGGCGTAGAAGGCCAGGAAGTTTTTCTGGAACACGGCGATACTTTATTTATGCCCACCGGTTACTGGCATTGGATGAAATATCTGGACGGCTCCTACTCGTTAAGTTTGCGCGCATGGGATGCTTCTATCAGCCGGAAAGTGGCCAGTTTGTGCAACTTGGCCATTAAAGGCGGCGTGGACAGCGTATTAAAAATGGCTTTAAAAGCGCCTTATGCTAAGTTTCGGGAAGAACTGGCGGTAAAATGGGCGGAGAAAGCATTGGCGGCGGGAAGCCCAAGGTAGTCATGCCGAACTTGTTTCGGCATCCCATTATAAAGGTTTGTAATAGCAAGTGGGATCCTGAAACAAGTTCAGGATGACAGTTTTGATTTCAGCAAACCTTTGTTTACATGTATTTAACGTTCTTTTTGCTTGAACAAAAAGAACCAAAAATTTAAGGCAAACCCGATCCCTCCGGGCGTTTTGTCGGGCCTTTACGCGCCTGGGCGATGACCTGCCGCTTTGGAATATCCAATGGTTATCTTTCGCGGTTAAAGGACGTTTTTTCAGATGCTTCTTTTATCGGCATAAATTAGTTGTCATCTTTTTTAGATGTATTTAACGTTCTTTTTGCTTGAACAAAAAGAACCAAAAATTCAAGACAAACCCGATCCCTCCGGGCGTTTTGTCGGGCCTTTACGCGCTGTTACTAATGCTTCTTTTATCGGTATAAATTAGGTGGATTGAAAAAGAAAGTTTTTGTTTTTCAATCGTTGTCAGGGTCGTATGCAAGGTATGCGCCCAGGAGCGTGGGGAGGAATGCCGCCCGGAGGCGATCCGGCATTCTTGATTTTTTGGTTCTTTTTTATCAAGAAAAAAGAACGCACAAGAAGAAAACTTTTACCGATGCTTCCCCACCCCAACCTGCTCACAATATTCCAAAACCGGGCAAGTTGAACAATGCGGCAAAACACCAGTACAAATATGTTTGCCAAACGGCATCAGCAAACGGTTCACGTCAATCCATTTTTCCTGCGGGATATTTTTTTGCAGGAAAACCATCGTTTGTTCCGGTTGTGCGGTTTGCGTAATTCCCCAACGGTTAACCACACGATGCACATGAATGTCTACACTAATTGCCGACAACTTTGCGGCAACGCCTAAAGCTAAATTCGCGCATTTTGGCCCTACGCCTTTTAGGGCAATTAAATCATCAAAGTTGGCTGGCAATTCGCCGTTGTATTTTTCGACTACAATTTTTGCAATGCCCAGCATCGTTTCAGCTTTTTGTCCGGGGAAACTGCTGCCATACAACAATTGAGCTAATTTTTCTGCCGATAAAAGAAGCATGGCTTGCGGCGTACGTGCCTGGTCAAACAAACGCAGCGAAACCGGAATTGTCGTCTCATCCATCGTACGCACAGAAATAATACAAGAAACCAGTTGCTCAAACAAAGAAGTATAACCACGTTCGTACAACTCAAACATCGCTGCTTTTGGATATTTGGCGATGGCTTGTTCGATGCGGGTTAATACGGTTTCGAGGTTGAAAGGAAGTTTCATTAGGATTAAAAAAACAGGAATTTGTTAAATTTTTCTGTTGATTGATATGATTAGCCGTAATTCATCTTCGAGTTATTAGTCAAATTATTACAGTTTTCCAAACATCTCGACAATAATAAAATTGAAACAAGACTTTTGCAAAAAATAAAAACCTGCCATTTCTGACAGGTTTTTAGTTCTTAAACTTGGTTACGTTATCCGAGGATAAGAGGCTTTACCAAGCATCACACCACAAATTTAATTACATTTGTTGAACGAACAAAATAAATAATGGAATTTCTAAACTTTAAACAATATTTTTCAGCATCAAGAGTAAACAGATACCTTACTGCAGCAGGGAACTCAACAGAAAAAGCGGTTGAATTGTATAAGGCAAACCTTAAAGTATCTCAATCTTTTCACCCGCTTCTTGGTATCCTTGAAGTGGTTTTACGAAACCGATTAAACGACATTTTGACCTCTTATTTCGCTGATCCAGATTGGATCACAAATCAAAAGACAGGATTTATGTCCGACCCATCATTGTCAAGTTATACTCACAAGCGAACAGGACAAACAAAAAGGAATGATTTTTTAAAAGTCGTAATAAAGAGAGCTGAAAAAAGACTTCAAAAGACAGGAACCCCAATTACAAGTGGCAAAATAATAGCAGAACAGACGTTTGGATTTTGGACTGGTTTGTTTGAAGTCCATCATTACCGGCTTTTAAAAGGCAAACCAATCCAAATATTTCAAACACTACCATCGGGATTTGGCAGAAAGGAAGTTAATGATGAATTAGGTAAAATAAGGAGATTTAGAAACCGGATTAACCATAATGAACCAATTTGCTTTAATGGTAACGCTGTAGATTTTACAGAAACATTAGCGGTTTATCATTCAATAACTAATTTACTCGGTTGGATAGACCAAGATATTGTCGAATTTTTATTCGAACTTGATGAGGTTGAAGAAACAATTGATAAAGCTAAATCAATATAGAAGCCATTTTCTCTTCTCAACTCGAATGGTCCGCCACAATCTTCCATTCCCCTCGAATCCTTTTCAGCCACAACGTAAAAAACCCTTCCGGTTCATCCGCTTCGCGTTTCAAATGCCAGGCACCAAGCACAAAAGCGTTTTTTAGGTCTAAAACATTTACTTGCAGTATTTTAAAAGTGAGCGTTCCCATGGCGCTATCGTCCGGGTAATTTTTTTTATAGTTTTCGAGCGTGGTTTTCCAGCCGTATTTCGGACCGGTTTTGCCCACAAAAAGCAACGAGTCCGATTTCCAGTAACCTTGCATGTAGCCGTCCAGGTCGCCGCGGTTCCAGGCCAAACGCTGTTTTTCCAGTAAATTTAAAATCGCCCTTTGGTCCTGCGCCCAACAAAAGCACGATAAAAGAAGCATCAGATGTAATAAAATCAACTTTTTCATTGGTTAAAAATAGCATTTAATCGGTTAAGCTTTAGCTTTACGTTTTAACTTTTATTGAGATGGAAAAACAGGTTTTATGTTTCGGCGAAGTTTTGTGGGACGGTTTTGGGGCCGAGAAAAAAGCAGGCGGCGCACCGATGAATGTGGCCATGCACCTTTTACAGCAACAAATTCCGGTGCAGATGATTACACGGATTGGAGAAGATAAATTGGGCGATGAACTTTTCGCTTATCTGGAAACACAAAAATTTCCCACGCAATTGGTACAGCGCGACCCGAAATTGCCAACCTGTTTGGTTACCGTCTATTTGGACGAAAACGGGCATGCCAAATACACCATTCCGCAGCCGGTTTCCTGGGACAATATCCAGCCTGAAAAAATAGGGGTAAAAGAAGCATTTCCTTTTGATGTAATTGTTTACGGAAGTTTGGCCTGCCGCACGCCAACAAGCTTGGATACGCTGCTGCTATTGCTTAAAAACCACGTTTTCAAGGTTTTTGATGTCAATCTGCGGCCGCCGCATTACAACTTAAACGTGATCGAAACTTTGGCGCAAAACGCCGATGTGGTAAAAATGAACGACGAGGAAATACTTCTTTTATCGCCCCAAAATGAGCAACATAATTCGCTGGAAGATAAAATGAAAGAGTTTGGCCGCCGTTACCACGTAAAAACGGTTTGTGTAACGCTTGGCGGAAACGGCTGCATCGTTTTGCACCACAACCGGTTTTACCGGCATCCGGGTTTTAAAGTTGATGTGGTGGATACGGTTGGCGCAGGCGATTCTTTCCTGGCTACGTTTATTGCCGGATTGTTAAACGATTTGCCGATGGAAGAAATCCTGGTTAACGCTTCGGCAATCGGTGCTTTTGTGGCTGGCAGTTACGGCGCAAACCCGGTTTACAATTTTGAAAAAATAAATGCCCTAAAACAGCAGAAATAGTTGGTTTTAAGCGTTAAATGCATAAATAACGGTATGCTGCTACAAAAGCAGCCTGTCATTTTGCTGACAGTTTTTTTGCTGGCTTAGGTTTCCATCAAACTAATGCTTCATTTTGTCCGTTGTTAAATAGAAAGGTTTAAAATGCGCGGTTTCGCTTTCTCAAAATATATCCCTCAGCAAATCCCCAAAGGTGGGTTTGATGATTTAATGAAATTGTTTCTCGAACTCCTCAATTACACGGCCGGTGATGCAGGTGAAGCATTGGCTTGGATGAACGAGCTGGACAAACAATACAACATGACCAGCGATGAGTATGGCATGGGCAACTTTATTGATGACCTGAAACAAAAAGGTTACCTCGACGAAGACAAAGAAAAAGGTGAGTTCAAGATCACCGGAAAAACAGAACAAAGCATTCGCCAATCGGCTTTGGAAGAAATTTTTGGCAAGCTGAAAAAATCCGGCAAAGGCAACCACCGTTCGCCGCTTTCCGGTCAGGGCGATGAAAAAAATTCCGAACGCCGCGAGTATGAGTTTGGCGACAGTTTGGATCAGATTGATATGACGCAATCTATCCACAACGCGCAGGTCAATCATGGAATCGGCGATTTTAGGATGACGGAAAAAGATTTGGAAGTAGAAGAAATGGACTTTAAAGTGCTGACTTCTACCGTTTTAATGATTGACATTTCGCATTCCATGATTTTGTATGGAGAAGACCGGATCACGCCAGCCAAAAAAGTGGCGATGGCTTTGGCGGAACTCATTCGTACAAAATATCCGAAAGACACGCTGGATATTGTGGTTTTCGGGAATGATGCCTGGCCAATTACCTTGCAGGATTTGCCTTATTTGCAGGTCGGCCCTTACCACACCAACACTTACGCCGGTTTGGAATTGGCTACGGATTTGCTTCGCCGGAGGAAAACCCAAAACAAACAGATTTTTATGATTACCGACGGCAAGCCAACCTGCCTGAAAGAAGGATTAAAGTACTATAAAAACAGTGTTGGCCTGGACCGGAAAGTGGTGAACAAAACGCTGAACATGGCCGCGCAATGCAAACGCTTAAAAATCCCGATCACCACGTTTATGATTGCCAAAGATCCTTATTTACAACAGTTTGTGCGTAAGTTTACTGAAACCAATGGCGGAAAAGCTTTTTACAGTTCGCTGAACGGTTTGGGCGAATATATTTTTGAAGATTACATCCGGAACAGAAGAAGGACGGTGAGGTAGTCGGGAAGACCGGAAGTCAGAAAAGTCCGAAAGATGGAAAAGACCGGAAGTCCGAAAGACAGAGCAGCAATGCTTCTTTTATCAGCATAAAATTAATAATCAATTCAAACAGTTTCGAATGTTAAACTTTCCCACTTTCGGACTAAAATATCAAACTATTTAAATCCGGACTTTCGGACTTTTCCGACTTCCTCCGGAATCAAAAAAACTATGAACAACATCACCACGCTTAGAGAATTAAAACAAAGCGGATATAAATCCAGATCAGTTAAAGAAGAACTTCGGGAAAACCTGATCAAACAGTTGCAGCAAAAAGAAAACGGTTTTGAAGGGATTATCGGTTTTGAAGATACCGTAATGCCCGATTTGCAAACCGCTATTTTATCGCGCCACAACATTTTGCTGTTGGGTTTACGCGGACAAGCCAAAACCCGGATTGCCCGCTTAATGGTCAATTTACTGGACGAGTTTGTGCCATACATTGCCGGTTCTGAATTATTTGACGATCCGTTGGAGCCGATTTCCTGGTTTGCCAGAAATGAAATTGAAACCAAAGGCGACGACACGCAAATTGCCTGGCTGCACCGTTCCGAACGTTACACCGAAAAGCTGGCTACGCCCGATGTTACCGTTGCTGATTTGATTGGCGATGTTGACCCAATTAAGGCAGCAACCATGAAACTGACGTATTCTGACGAACGCGTGATCCATTTCGGTTTGATCCCGCGTGCACACCGCGGCATTTTTGTAATCAATGAATTACCCGATTTGCAAGCGCGTATTCAGGTTGCGCTGTTTAACATTTTGCAGGAAAAAGACATCCAAATCCGTGGTTTTAAACTGCGTTTGCCTTTGGATATCCAGTTTGTTTTTACCGCAAACCCCGAAGATTATACCAACCGCGGTTCCATCGTTACGCCGTTGAAAGACCGGATCGAAAGCCAAATTTTAACGCATTATCCACGCACCGTAGAAATTTCCCGCCAGATTACCCAACAGGAAGCGTCGTTATCCAAAGAACAAAAAGCAACGGTTGAAGCGAACGATTTGGTAAAAGATTTGGTAGAACAGATTGCTTTTGAAGCGCGAAATTCAGAATACATTGATAAAAAATCCGGCGTTTCTGCCCGTTTAACCATTTCGGCTTATGAAAATCTGATCAGTAATGCGGAAAGAAGAATGCTCATCAACCGCGAGAAAAACACGTTCGTCCGTATTTCTGATTTTCTCGGCGTAATTCCAGCCATCACCGGAAAAATTGAATTGGTTTACGAAGGCGAATTGGAAGGACCGGCAAAAGTGGCCAACATTTTGGTTGGAAAAGCAATCAAAACTTTGTTGCTGAACTACTTCCCGGAACCGGAAAAAGCCAAGAAAAGCAAAAAACCAAACCCTTATCAGGAAATTATAACTTGGTTTAGCGCTGGAAACAATATTGCTATTATTGATGACCTGCCAAATCAGGAATATAAAAAACTGCTGCTTTCTGTTCCCGGATTGAAGGATTTGGTGAAGAAAAACCATCCTTCACTTTCCGAAAACAACCAACTGTTGTTGATGGAATTTGTGCTGCACGGTTTGGCCGAGTTTTCGCAGGTAAATAAAGGTTATTTGGATAACGGTTATTCGTTTTCGGATATGTTTGACAGCTTGTTCAACATGAAAAAAGACGACGACCTGGACTTTGACGACCGTTATTAGCATGCTTCTTTTACCGGCATATTTTCATCCATGACTAACCCATTTCTCTTAATCGGCGTTTGCATCTTACTGTTGCTCGCCGATTTTTATATTATCAGTGGCATCCGCGGCGCGCTCAAAAAGTTCAGTTTTCGCTTTGTAAAAAGGTTTACCATTATTTTTTGGACAGTTTCGCTGCTGCTTATCGTCGGCGTTTTTGTATCCGTTTATTTCAATATCGGCGTCGGTCCGCGAGCCGCCATTTTGCTCGTATTTTTCATTTTGCTGATTGCCAAAGTCTTTTTGCTACCGTTTATTTTGGTGGACGATGTACGCCGGATTTTTCTGTGGATCGCCCGAAAATATAAAAAACCGGAACCGGAATTTCCCGCAAGTCAGCCCAAACCAGACCACATTCCGCGTTCAGAATTTTTGATGAAAGCCGGTTTGATTACGGCTTCCCTCCCGCTGGCTTCACTTTCTTACGGCATCATTTCAGGCGCTTATGATTATCGCGTTCGCCGCCAAACCATTTATCTGCCTAACCTGCCCAAAGCTTTTGATGGCATTAAATTAGGTCAGATTTCAGACATTCACTCCGGTAGTTTTTACAATAAAAAAGCGGTTTCGGGCGGTGTGGATATGCTATTGAAAGAAAAGCCTGATTTCATCTTTTTTACCGGCGATTTGGTAAACAACCGAACGATCGAAGTAAAAAATTACGTGGATATTTTTTCGCGCGTAAAAGCGCCTTTGGGCGTGTTTTCTGTTTTGGGGAACCACGATTACGGCGATTATTACACTTGGGATTCCGTCCAGGCCAAACAGCAAAACCTGAAAGACATTTTGACCGTGCACAAAAATATGGGCTACGATTTGTTGATGGACGAGAACCGCAGGCTGAAAGTTGACGGCGAGGAAATCGGCATTCTCGGCGTCCAAAACTGGGGCGCGTTAAGCCGTTTCCCAAAATATGGCCGGATGGATTTGGCCACCAAGAATACGGACGATCTGCCGGTGAAGCTTCTTTTATCGCACGACCCTTCGCATTGGCGGGCGCAGGTTTTGCCGCAATATCCTCAGATTGATATGATGTTTTCCGGCCATACCCACGGGATGCAGTTTGGCGTTCGGCTGCCGCATTTTCAATGGAGCCCGGTGCAATACATTTACAAAGAATGGGCCGGCCATTATCAAGAAAACAACCAGCAATTGTATGTGAATGTGGGTTACGGATTTCTGGGTTATCCCGGTAGGGTTGGTATTTTGCCCGAAATTACCCTGTTTGAATTTAAATCCGGCACAAATCCAAATCCGGTAAAGAATTCTTAATCAATAAGCAGCATATTTGGTTTTCTATTTTGAATGCGGAAAGTATTGTATGCTGCTTTTGATTTTCTGTTGTTTGGCAACCTGTTTATGGCTTTGTGCACCGTGGCACAAGCTTTGGTTACTTTTATTTTGATTGATGCAAAACCAGTTTTTCCAGTGTTGGCGATCTTGTTTTGCTCCACGCTTTTCACTTACAACTTCAGCATCTTAATTACCAAACCTAAATATCCCGAACTTTCCCCTTTTAAGCGTGTCCGCTGGTTTTTTGCGCGGTATAAACTGATGGTTGCCATCACGGTCATTTCGGCGATGCTTCTTTTGCCCCTGTTTTTTTGGGTTTCTGCCCCATCAAAAATACTATTGGTTTTACTTTCCGTTTTGTCAATCGGTTACGGCATGCCCTTGTTTTCCGTTGGGAAGCAAAGATTTGGCCTGCGCAATATTCCCGGCTTAAAACTGCTGCTGATCGGCTCGACTTGGGCATTAAGCGTGGTGCTTTTGCCCGTTTTTGAAGCACAAAACCTACAACACCTTACATTTTCAAAAACCGAAATATTGGTTTTAACGGCCAAGAGATTTTTATTCATCACGGCAATGGCCATTCCATTTGATATCCGCGATTTATTTCAAGACCGAAACGTGGGCTTAAAAACCATTCCCGTTGTTTTTGGGGAGAAAAACGCTTATTTGCTTTGCCAGGTTTTGCTGGCCGGTTATCTGTTCCTGTTGTTCTTTTTTAGGGAACCTGGTTTTAACAGCAACTTTTTTGCACTTGCCATTACCATCGTATTGGCCAGTTGGCTCATCTTTCGTTCCAATTTTATAAAAAACGAGTATTATTATTTCTTTTTTGTAGACGGGATTTTGATTTTACAGTACGTGTTGATGTTGGTGTTTAAATTTTTACAGGAAATGTTTTAACTAAAGTTTTAAAAACCATGTATTTATGATCGGTTATTGATACAGCCAATCAAAACATTTAATAAAAAGCTTCACACCGAAATTGATTTTAAAGCCTGTTTAAATTTCAACCCAAAAAAAGCGGATGCTTCTTTTACCACATAAAAATTGGTGTGTTTATCAATTTAACCAAACCAAATGTTTACCAATTTTTATAGGGTAAAAGAAGCATGAGGTTCTTATTTTAAGTCAAAAAAAATCGGGCAAACTTGAGTTGTTTCAAATTTGCCCGATTAGGTAGCGGGAGCAGGACTCGAACCTACGACCTTCGGGTTATGAGCCCGACGAGCTACCAACTGCTCCATCCCGCACTGTTTTTGTTTTCACTTCGGACATAAACCCCGGAAGCCTTTTCAGTGTTTCAATTTGGTTATTGTTTCCCTGAATTGGACTGCAAAGATATAATTCGTTTCTTTGCAGTCCAAATATATTTTTAATTATTTTTTAATGAGTCATCAGGCAGGTTTTGTAAGCATCATCGGTAAACCTAACGCAGGGAAATCAACCTTGATGAATGCGCTGGTTGGCGAAAAAATGTCAATCATCACATCTAAAGCACAAACTACACGTCATCGTATTTTGGGAATTGTGAACGCCGAAAATTACCAGATTGTATTTTCGGATACGCCGGGCATCATCAAACCGCATTATGCGTTGCAGGAAAGCATGATGCACCAGGTAGAAGGTTCGATTGTGGATGCGGATTTGATTTTGCTGATGACGGACATTAACGAGCAGCACGACGAGCAGGACGTTTTAGAAAAGCTGGAAGGTTCGCAGGCACCGTTGATCGTTTTGATTAACAAGATTGACGAATCGGACGAAGCAACCGTGATGCAAAAAATTGCTTACTGGCAGGAAAAACTTCACCCAAAAGCAGTTTACGCCATTTCTGCTTTGCACATGCAGGACATTGCTTCTTTTATCGGTACAATTTTGGCGTACATGCCGGAGCATCCGCCGTATTATGAAAAAGATTTTTTAACCGATCGCAACGACCGCTTTTTTGCTTCGGAAATCATTCGCGAAAAAATATTTAAAAGTTATAAAAAAGAAATCCCGTACAGCACCGAGGTGATTATTACGGCTTTTAAGGAAGATGAAAAAATATACCGCATCAGTTCAGAAATTATTGTGGAACGCGATTCGCAAAAAAATATCCTGATCGGCCCGGGCGGCGCGATGCTGAAAAAAATTGGCACCTACGCCCGAAAAGACATGGAAGAGTTTTTTCAGCATAAAGTTTTCCTGGAAATGTTTGTGAAAGTAATTCCCGACTGGCGCAGTAAAAAAAATTACCTGAAACAGTTTGGGTACGAAGAATAAATAAGTAGCAAGTATCAGGTATTTAGTATCAAGATTTTGAATATCTGGTTACTTGATACTTGATACTTAAATCTTGATACTAAAGAAAAAATGAGCAACATAGTAGCCATAGTTGGCCGCCCCAACGTAGGCAAATCCACTTTATATAACCGGTTGACCGAAAGCCGCAAAGCCATTGTGGATGATTACAGCGGTGTAACCCGCGACCGCCATTACGGCCATGCCGAATGGATCAACCGCACTTTTACCGTGATTGATACCGGCGGTTACGTGGCCAATTCGGAAGATGTTTTTGAGGCCGCCATCCGTGAACAAGTCGTGATTGCCATAGAAGAAGCAACCGTAATTTTGTTTATGGTGGATGTAACTACGGGCATCACCGATCTGGACGACGAAATTGCAGCTTTGCTCCGCAGAAGCAAAAAACCGGTACATGTGGTTGTCAATAAGGTTGATAATGCTGCCAGGCACAATGAAACCAGCGTTTTTTACAGTTTGGGCTTAGGTGAGATTTTCCCGATTTCGTCCATGACCGGTTCCGGGACGGGAGAACTGCTGGACGAAGTGGTGAAAGGTTTTGATGACGAGGAAGTCGAAGAAAACGGCTTGCCAAAATTTGCCATTGTTGGCCGTCCGAATGTTGGTAAATCATCTATGATCAATGCTTTAATTGGTCAGGATCGGAATATTGTTACGCCGATTGCCGGCACCACGCGCGATTCCATCCACATTCATTACAATCAATTTGGTCATAATTTTAACCTGATTGATACTGCTGGACTTCGTAAAAAAACCAAAGTACACGAAAATATTGAGTTTTATTCGGTGATGCGGACGATCAAAGCTTTGGAAGAAGCAGATGTGGTTTTAATTATGATTGATGCAGTTGAAGGCATGGAAAGCCAGGATGTCAATATTTTTCACCTCGCCGAAAAAAACAAAAAAGGTGTGGTGATATTGGTAAACAAGTGGGATTTGATCGAAAAAAACAACAAAACCACTAAAGTTTTTGAAGAACAGATCAAGCAAAAACTGGCTCCGTTTACCGATGTTCCGATCGTTTTTACTTCGGTTACCGAGAAGCAGCGCATTTTTAAAGCGATAGAAGCAGCAACCAAAGTTTTTGAAAACCGGAAGAAAAAAATCCCGACTTCAAAACTAAACGACGTAATGTTGCCGTTGATCGAAGCTTTTCCGCCGCCATCGTTAAAAGGAAAATTCGTCAAAATAAAATATGTTACGCAAATTGTCGGCACCTCGCCGATGTTTGCGTTTTTCTGCAATTTGCCGCAATACATTAAGGAGCCTTACAAGCGTTTTATCGAGAACAAGCTGCGCGAAAATTTCGATTTTGAAGGCGTTCCGGTGCAGATATTTTTCAGGCAGAAGTAATTATGGATGCTTCTTTTATCGGCATAATTTTTTGTCATTTCGACCAAAGGGAGAAATCTTCTTCAAATTCAAAAGACTGCCGCTTTGATGAGGATTTCTCCCTTCGGTCGAAATGACAGCATTGGTTCTTATCGTTTAATTAATAAAGGTGCTTCGGTTCAGATATTTTTCAGGCAGAAGTAATTTGCGATGCTTCTTTTATCGGCATAAATTCTTTATTGCTTTTCATTGCCGTTGACTTAAGTCAACGGCAATGAAAAGCCAAATCTTCTCGAAAAAAACCAAAATTTAAATGCTTTAATATGCCTCTTCTTTTACTGATTTTTGCACGATAAAAGAAGCATCTCTAAAGCAGATTCTATGCTACTATTTTAAGGTCTTACCCTAAACATCTAAAGTTCCTTTTACAGTAAATCTATCAAATAATTCAATAAGCATTAAACCAAATGCAGCAAAGAAAACGACATTAGAAAACGTTTTAAGCAATAGCCATATTGAAGATAATAAATAAGGATTCACAAAGGCTATCCCTATAAAAAGGGCACTAAAACTTATTAGTATAATTGTAATTAACAGCAATGTATATTTTGCTGATTCTCTTCGATTCTCGCGTATTTCGATGGTTTGGGTTACTATCTTAGGTAAACTTATTTTTAAATCAAGCTCAGAATCTTCTTCAGATAACCCCTTAAATATTATCTCATATAAAAGTTCATCCTCGCTTGGGAATTGCGTTTTGCAGCCTGCTTCTATCAATCGTTGTATTTTCTCATCGTCTGCCTTATTCATATTGTGTTATTTTAAATGCTTTTCTAAATTATCTTTTAACAATTTTCTCGCTCTAAATAAATAATTTTTAACTGTTCCGGAAGGCATTCCAGTAATCTCTTCAATCTCCTGATATGAAAATTCATTTAAATGATACAAAGTCAATACAACTTTATATTGCAATGGAAGCTTATTAATTTCTGCATGTAAAAATTTATAATAGTCTTTTTTAGCTAATATATTTTCAGGGTTAACGTCTGTAGAATGCCTGTCTTCCAAATCAAGCAAATCATTTAATGGTTTGTTATTGTATTTTTTCAAATGCTTAATCGCAGTTCCATAAGCAATTTGAGCAATCCAGGTAGAAAGTTTTGATTGAAATTTAAAGGATGCTAAATTCTTATAAACTTTTAAAAACACTTCCTGGCAAATGTCTTCCCTATCTTCCAAACGTTGAACAATTCTGCCAATCATGTGAACTACAAGTTTCTCGTGTTGATTTACCAATAAGCTAAATGCGGAAAGTTCTCCATTCAGTATACGAGAAATTAATTCCTTGTCATCATACATGTGCCCATATTAGACCGCTTATTAAAAATAATGTTGCAAATTAAATTCTGGCTGCAACATTTTATAGGCTACTTGGGTCAGATAGTAAAATTAATATTGAAATCATGGATAGTAATACTACTGTTGCAATAATGTTTGTATCAGTTTCATCAGCAGTCGCAGGCGTGGTTATAGCTATTTTAACTTACAGATTAAAAGTTAAAATAATCAAATCAGGTAAAATTGATGAAAACTCAATAAAGCTACTCAGTATTAACAGTACTGATAAACAGCTCTTTTTCTTAAAATGGGGGTTAATACTTCTAATGTGCGGGATTGGGTTAATGATATTACAATACCTGCCTTATCCTTCCAACTCTCCCTTCCCTTATGGTTTTGAAGCAGCTTTCTTAGCTTTAGGTTTTCTCTTATATTTTATAATAACCAAAAAAATTTACATTAACAATTAATAATTTATGAAAAGTTTCTTGCTTGCCTTTTTTGGTATCCTGTGTTATTATTGTTCACAAGCACAATTAGTTGAACTCAATGACGAAAAAATTGTGAATGTACATTCACAAATCCTTAATAGAGATCAAAAGATATTTATCCGATTGCCAAGAAACTATGATCAAACAAGTATAAAATATCCCGTTGTCTATCTTTTTGATGCTAATGATAAAACGCTCTTTAATTATGCTTCGTCGGTTATTGATAGATTAATGTGGACACATGATATACCTGATGTTATTTTAGTAGGCATAGCACAAAATGACCGGTCGAAAGAACTCGGTACTGAAAGAAACGAAGCGTATTCCGACAAATTTCGGACATTTATTAAAGATGAGTTACTCCCAAATATCGAAAAAAAATATAGGACAGCAGATTTTCGGGTTTTGATTGGTCATTCTTTAGGCGGCCAATTTGTAACTACGGCAATGATCACTTATCCAAAAACGTTTAAATCAGTCATAAGTATAAGTGCTGCATTAAACAATCCCCCTACAGATACTGCTTTTAAGGGTAAGACAATTTTGAAATTAGATAAGTTTTTACAAAGCAACCCCAATGATAAACTTTACTATTATTTTTCTGTGGGTGATAGTGGTTTTCAAGATGAACTTTTTCAAAAAGGAAATTTAAAAGTTGATAGCTTATTTAAAAAACATCCACAAAATACGGTAAAGTATAAGTTCAATTATTTAAAAGGCAGTAATCATGGCACTACCCCATTAATAAGTATTCCTGATGGCTTAATATTTATTTTTAATGATTGGCATTTTTCTGATAGTTTGGCAATGAGCGTTTTAGTAAATGGAAAAACAGACCCAATCGAAGCTATTGATAAACAATCTAAAAGGATAAGGGATAGTTATGGTGCAGATATATCAATACCTGTATTTATTTATTGGCAATTCGCTGATTACTATTTTGAAAAAGGGCAGTATGCAAAAGCTAAAATTGTATTACAAAAAAATATTGACTTAGACCCTAATAGCCATTATCCTTATGGAAAGATGGGGGAAATTTTTGATAAGACAAATAAGCCTTTGGAAGCTATAAAATATTATACATTGGCAATTACTAAATTTACAACTAACGATAATAAAGAAGATCAGGAAAAATATGAAAGTAGAATAAAAGCCCTTAAACAACAATTGAATAAATAGCAAAAAACACTTTTCCAAATACGCCGCTCCTATTCATTGTAAAGATTTTATCGCCTACTTAAAGCCTGTTTAAATTTAACAAGGAAAAA
>NZ_JBGCVY010000002.1:0-21297 GCF_041088075.1 Mucilaginibacter sp.
CGATTTTTATATTCCTGCGCGCAACGCCACTCCGGAAGTGATTAATTTTATGGCGCGTTATGGCCGTGGTTTAATCTGCGTTCCCGTTGTGCGTTCTATTGCGCAGCGTTTGGATCTGGATTTGATGGTGGGCAACAACACGGCTTCCCACGAAACCAATTTTACCGTTTCTGTTGATCTGGTTGGCCACGGCTGCACAACCGGCATTTCTGCCAGCGACCGTTCTAAAACCATTTTGGCCATGATTGACCCGGCAACGCAACCTGTAGATTTGGGCCGACCCGGGCATATTTTCCCTTTGATTTCTAAAGAAGGCGGTGTGCTTCGGCGCGCCGGTCATACCGAAGCAGCAACCGATTTATCGGTTTTGGCAGGTTTTGAACCAGCGGGCGTTATTTGCGAAATTTTAAAAGAGAACGGCGAGATGGCCCGTTTGCCGGATCTGGAACTAATGGCAAAGGAATTTGGGCTGAAAATAATTTCTATTGAGAACCTGATCAAATACCGGATGGTTTCGGTGAGCCTGATCGAAAGGGAAATTTCGGTAAAAATGCCTACTCAATGGGGCGATTTTGATATGGTTGCCTATACCCAAAAAAATACCGGCGAACATCATATTGCTTTGGTAAAAGGCGAATGGGCGGCAGACGAGCCTGTTCTGGTTCGCGTCCATAGTTCCTGCATTACCGGTGATATTTTTGGTTCCAACCGCTGCGATTGCGGCCCGCAGTTGCACAAAGCGATGGAAATCATCCAAAAAGAAGGCAAAGGCGTGATTGTTTATATGAACCAGGAAGGCCGCGGCATCGGTTTGATCAACAAATTAAAAGCTTACCATTTGCAGGAAAACGGTTTTGACACGGTTGATGCAAACCTGCACCTGGGTTTTAAAATGGATCAGCGAGATTACGGCGTTGGCGCACAAATTTTGCGTGATCTAAACATTACCAAGATGAAACTGCTGACCAATAACCCTACAAAACGTACCGGTTTATCAGGCTATGGATTAGAGATCACAGAAACTTTGCCGATTGAGGTTTCTTCCAACCCGCACAATGAATCTTATTTAAAAACAAAGCGCGATAAAATGGGGCATTCCATTTTAAAGGATTTGATCTAAAGCCAGTTTAAAATTTACCAAATCAGTCTTAATGCTTCTTTTACCACCTAAAAAATGGTGAACCTTTTGTTTTTATTCCGATTGATGAGGTGCCAATTTTTATAGGGTAAAAGAAGCATTGTTGTTTTTCCTTGTACCGGTTCAAACAAATATTTTATTTTTCAAATGTTAATTATCTAAATCAGCAGTTGCTTTTGCAGTTGTTGGAATAGTAGGGTTGTTGTTTCTTCGGATGCTTCTTTTACGGGTAAAAATATTGCGCAAAAACTCGGAGAAAGAATCAAATTCCTGCTGGTAAACCAAACCCAGGCCGTTTACATATTGCAAGCCTAATTGGTCGTTCAAAGTATTTAAAGTGGTGCTGTTCAAAGCCCGGTAAGAATATTTGGCCGTCAGTTTTCCGTCTTTAGAAATCAAATATTGAGCTTCAAAATCTTTGGTATAATTGCTAAAGTTGGAGCTGAACAACGTTGCATTTTGGTTGAACAAATCATTTCCAACCTGATTGTTGTACAAACTTCCGTTCAATACCAAGCGGTTTTTAAATAATCTTAAAGATGCACTTGCATCATTAAAAGAACGGATGTTTAAGTCTAAGTTTTTAATGTTGGATTGCGAAATAAAATTGTTCAACTTGTTAAAAGCAAACTCGCTGATGGCATCTTGTGCGGTGCTGCCCACTTCTTTTGTCAGGTTTTCCCCGCCGGTTCCGCTTGCAAATTTCCGCCTTACAATCAAACTCAAAGCCTGCTGGTTACGGTTGGTTATATCATTCAAATAAGCAGCCAGTTCATCTTTTACCGAAGGGTCGTTCGGAAAATTAAAGTTAAAATCAATATCCGGTTGCGTTAATGATTTGGTCAAAATCAGTTCGGCCTGAACTAATTTTTGCTGGCTTGATGTTGCGTTTGCTAAACCGGCCGCTCTATATAAGTCGTTAATATCCGCACGAACTTCGTAGATCGCTTTTAAATTTATTTCGGCGTTTGATGGGTCGCCCGTCCATCGGATTGTTCCGCCCTGATTTACCTGGAAAACTTTGCTGATAAAGTTTTGCGCCGTAAATTCAAATTTTCCGTTGGAGATCAAATAATCGCCGCGCATTTCAAAATCACCTGAACTATTGATGTTTAATTGCAGGTTGCTGGCCGTTCCGCTTCCTTCCAATTGCCCATAATCCGTCGTGATTTTTACCAGCGTTTTTTCATCAATTGTTAAATCAAAATTAAGCGTGATGCCATTAAAGGATTGTTCTTTTTTTACAATTTTAGAAGTGTCGCGGTTTACATAAGTGATGAAATCATAATTGCTGGCCGTGCTGGAAGAATTGAGCGGAATATTAAAAATTGTGCCATCTTCCGTCCTTGCTTTGATGTCAATTTTCATATTGTCCGTTGGCCCGGCAAAACTGAATTTTCCGGTGGCAAAAGCAGTACCGTAATATAAGCGGTTATCTTTAAAAGTGGTGTTTAAGGCCAGCAGGTTGCGCGCAACGATGGTCGCTTCAATATCCGGGGCCGATAAATTATTCAAATCAACCGTGCCGTTTACCACGCCAACACCATTTCTGTTATCCTTCAATTGTAAATCGCTGATTTGGATAATGCTGTTTTTAACGGCAACTTTATCATTAATCAAATAAGGCGTTTTTAAATAGTTGATGGTTAAACCCGTGTTGATCAGATTTAAATTGCCGTTGATTTGTGGTTTTGAAGGCATGCCCGTAACATCCAAGTCGGCAGAAATCTGGCCTTTTAAATTGGAAACTAAATCATTCACCAAAGGGTCCAAGATAGCGGCTTCGGTTTGGTCCATCTTTAAATGAAAGTCCAGCTTGTTGTCTTCACTTGCAAGATAATATTTACCGTTCAGGTTCAAAGTTTCCAGCCCTTTGTTCAGCAAACTCATGTTTACCAACGCAATTTTTTGCTCGTTGTCTAATTGTGCGGCAAGTTTAAGGTTGCCAATTAAGGTTTTGTTGATGGTGATCGAATCGGCACGCAAATCAGATTCTACGCCTGGCTGGCCGGTGATTGAATTGATGACGGCATTGCCGTTTAAAGTTCCGGTTAGTTTTACACCAACAGATTTGGTAAGCTGATCCAAGGAAGCCAGGCTGAATTTATCAAAAGCAACTTTCAGTTTGTCTTCTGGTTTTGAAGAAATAAAACCGTCAACCCCAATTTTTTGTACACCGTTTGACAACACAAAACCTGCAATTTGCGTCCGCCCGTTTTCTAACAACCTGATCCTGACTTGTTCTGCAATCCGCCAATTTTGTTGTTCTATGATCACATCCGAAGGCAGGATTTTTAGCTTGGCTGTTGTATCCCGTCCAAACTCCACCAAACCATACAAATCCAACTGGTTGGTTGCATCTTTGTCCGAAAGTTTAATGTTGAAATTTAAACTGTCGCGTTTTAAAAAGTTGGTAATGTTGATGTTTTTGATGAACAAACTATCTGTAATATTAACCTTGCTCAAAGAAATGTTTACGCCAATATAATCGTCATTCGTGCTTTCATCAATCAGCAGATCGTGGAAAACCATTTTATCATATTGGATCGTTTTGATCAACCCGTTTAAAGTTGCGGTTTTATTATAAGAGTTAAAATTGCCGACAAAAGTTCCCTGTTCGGGAATTTTTAACTTGGGCATAAACAAGGTTGTAACCGGGTCTAAGTTTTTGAGGTTAAGCCGGAAAGCAAAGTTTTGTGGTTTTGGCGAAACAAACTTTGCTTGAAGCGAAGGGACGTATTTTTTGACCAACGTTTTGAAGTACGAAGGCAGCGTTTTCAAATCATAATCACCTTTTAAACTGCCGTCTGCAAGTGAAGATTTTAATGTTAATTCGCGTTCCCTGCCTTTTCCTTCGGCAGCAAAATACAAAGAATCAACCGAATAATTATTCCTTGGATTAACCAGCTTAATGTTCCTTAATAAAACATTGCCGTTAATATTGTCAATGTTGTTCCCGGAAAAATTAGAACTTAGTTGAGCATCAACCGCAATTGTATCTTTTAAAAAATGCAACTTGTTCAATTTGGCACCCTTAATGTCTGATTTAAAATTAAACACAGGCAAGGCAGCATTCAAATTTACATTTCCTTTAAAGTTGAATTTCAAGTTTGGATCGTTTACCAAAACCAAACCATCAAAGAATTTTTTATTGAAAGTGCCTTTTAAATTTACATTGCTGTAACGGTAGCGGTTAAAATCCAAGTAGTTGACTTTTGCATCCAACTTGCCTTTTAAAGTTTTTAAATCAAAACCGGCACCATCAATATTGGCTGAAATTGTGGCCCGGTTTAAAGAAGGCTCGTTTAATAAATTGCCAAAATTGAAATCAAAAGTTTTAATGTTTCCGGTATATTTGGGCACGTTGCCTTTGGTTTTCATGTTCACATCCGAACTGAAACGGCCCAAATTGGTTTTAAAATTACCATAAGCCACAAAGTCGTTTTGAAAACCGGTAAATTGCCCGCTAAAACTAATGTTGCCAAACTTTTCTATAATACTTGGAATCTCCGTGCTTCTTTTACCGGTAAAATTTTTGTACAACAAATCCAAATCTTTTTTATTGGTTGCAACTTGTTCGATGTTTAGTTCCATCAAAGTTTGATCCCAATTGGGCAAACCTTTCATGCTAAAGTTGCCTTTGATGTAAGTTGCCTGTCCGGCTTGTACCGCCAGGTTTTTGGCTTTCAGGTTATCTACTTTGCCTTTTATTGCGCCGTTAATTCCAAGTTCAAATTGAATCCGGTGCAAATCATCAGCAAAAAAAGCAATATCTTTTGACGATAAGTGTGCATCTTTAAAATTGGCACTCATCATTACTTTATGTTCAAAATTGTCAAAATCATCAAAACTTTTAAAGCCAAGCCTAAAATAATCGTGAAGTTTAGAGTTGGGCGTGTTCAAATTTAGGTTTTGCAATTCAATCTGGTTAGTATCAACTGTTACCGCAGAAGCTAATTTTTGTACAATAAAGCCGCTCTTTTCTTTGAAAGATAAATTGTGGATTGCTGCTTTAAACAAATGGTTTTTTAAATCCAAGTTAGTAGCGTCAATGTTCAATTTTGTTAAATTAACATCATCAAAATTAACACCATTGATGTTGGTATCAATCAATTGGTTTTTATACCGAAAATGAAAGTTGTTGAGTGCAATCCTTTCAAAATTAATTGTCCAGGGTTTGGTTTTCGTTTTTTTAGTTGTGGTATCCGAATTAAAATAATCTAAGATAAATTTCAAATTGGTGTTCTTGTCTTTTAATTTTTTAAGATAGAAAGAACCGTTGTCCAACGTAATGTCTTTGAAATCAATTTTTCGGGCTTTGATGCTGTTAAAAACAGAAAAACCGCTTAATTTAACAGTGAGCAAAGGCGTTCTCAGCAACGTGTCTTTTTGCTTGTCCAGCACATACAAATCTTCCAAAACTACCGAAGAAAAAGGTTTAATGTACAAGCTTTTGATATCAACCTTGGTATCTAATTCTTTGGATAAATAGCGTGTTGCTTTTTTGGCCGCCCAGGTTTGTACGGATTTAAATTGGAACGAAAATACAAGCAGCCCCAGCATCAGGATGATGAGCAGGACAACCATTAACGTTATTTTGAGCGCTTTTTTAATAACTTTGCAGCTTAATGTATTTTAAACAATGGCTGTAATTTTAGGGATAGAATCGTCTTGTGATGAAACTTCTGCCGCAATTTGCATTGATGGAACTGTAGTCAGCAACATCATTACCAGCCAAAGTATCCACGCTGCATATGGTGGCGTTGTGCCCGAGTTAGCCTCGCGTGTCCATCAACAAAATATTATCCCTGCCGTTCAGCAAGCCATATTAACGGCTAAAGTTACAAAAAATGATATTGATGCTGTTAGTTTTACGCGCGGCCCCGGGCTTTTAGGCGCACTTTTAGTCGGCGTTTCTTTTGCCAAAGCTTTTGCATTGGCCCGAAACCTGCCTTTGATCGAAGTGAACCACATGCAGGCGCATATTATAGCCAATTTTATTGAAGAGCCTAAACCAAAATTTCCTTTTTTATGCCTGACAGTTTCAGGCGGGCATACACAAATTGTGCTGGTGAAAGATTATTTTCATTTTGAGATCATTGGACAAACGCTGGACGATGCGGCCGGAGAAGCGATGGATAAAACCAGCCGGATTTTGGGTTTGCCTTATCCCGGCGGACCATTGATTGACAAGTATGCACGTTTAGGAAACTCGAATGCTTATCATTTTCCGGAGCCGCAAATCCCGGGTTTTGATTTCAGTTTTAGTGGGCTAAAAACAGCATTCCTATATTTTGTTAGGGATAGAATGGCTGCTGATCCTGGTTTCCTAAAAAACAACTTGCCGGACATTTGTGCTTCTATCGAAAAAAGGATTGCCACAATTTTGATGAACAAATTGAAAAAAGCAGCGCAACAATATCAGATTAAAGAAATTGCTTTGGCTGGAGGCGTTTCGGCCAATACCGGTTTACGCAATTTATTACAACAAACGGCGGATGAAAACGGCTGGAAAGCTTACATCCCGGCGTTTCAATATTGCACCGATAATGCCGCCATGATTGCCGCAACTGGCTATTATAAATTTTTGAAACAGGATTTTGTTGGCCAACAAACCGCACCTTTGGCCCGGATGCAATTTTAACTGATTAGATAAATGAATTTAGCTTCTTTCATATTCTGGGCGATTTTTGTGCTGCCTTTGGTTGGGTTTTTAATTTGGGTGATGCGGCAAGACAAGAAAAAAGGTTCTATCGGCTTGATCGTTTTAATTTTGGTTGTGCTGCTGGGCATCGTTTATATGTATGCCCGGACTGGCGGACAATAAAAAAGCAGTTGATCTATTAAAACCAACTGCTTCTTTTATCGGGTAAATTTGGGTGAACGTTACTTCACTTCAGCCACAACGGGTTCTGTTCCGTTAACGGCATCTTTAATTTTCAATTCCAGTTCTTCCATCATTTCCGGATTGTCAAGGATGAGGTTTTTAACGGCATCACGGCCTTGGCCTAAACGCGTATCGCCGTAGCTAAACCACGAACCCGATTTTTTGATGATATTGTATTCAACACCCAAATCAATAATTTCACCGGCTTTAGAAATGCCTTCGCCAAACATGATATCAAATTCGGCAATGCGGAAAGGTGGCGCAACTTTGTTCTTCACGATTTTCACTTTTACGCGGTTCCCGGATACTTCGTCGGTATCTTTAATTTGCGACATACGACGGACATCCAAACGAACGGAAGCATAAAACTTCAAAGCGTTACCACCGGTCGTAGTTTCCGGATTGCCAAACATCACCCCAATTTTCTCGCGCAATTGGTTGATGAAGATACAGCAGCAACCTGTTTTGCTGATCATCCCCGTCAGTTTTCGCAAAGCCTGAGACATCAAACGTGCTTGCAAACCCATTTTAGAATCGCCCATTTCGCCTTCAATCTCTGCTTTTGGCACCAATGCCGCAACCGAGTCAATCACGATAATATCAATTGCGCCGGAACGGATCAAGTTATCTGCAATCTCTAAAGCCTGCTCCCCATTATCCGGTTGCGAGATCAACAAGTTCTCGATATCAACGCCTAATTTTTGCGCATAAAAACGGTCGAACGCGTGTTCGGCATCAATAAAAGCTGCAATGCCGCCCCTTTTTTGTGATTCTGCAATGGCATGGATGGCCAAAGTGGTTTTACCGGAAGATTCCGGGCCGTAAATTTCAACGACGCGGCCTTTTGGCAAACCGCCAATCCCCAAAGCAATATCCAAACCGATGGAACCGGTAGAAATGTATTCGATCGGGTCAATTGCGGTATCGCCCAACTTCATTACCGTTCCCTTGCCGTATGATTTTTCTAATTTATCTAAAGTAAGCTGTAATGCTTTTAATTTATCTGTGCTGCTCATTTTTTTAGTTTTTCAAAGTTCTAAGGTAAGGATTAAAATTCAATTATGCTAATATTTTTATCAAAAATAATAAAAAACAGGGCATAAAAGAAGCATTGAAATTTTAGGCATAAAAGAAGTAGTAAACATACTTAACTCAATCAACAATATCAACTGTGTTTGGCACCGTATGTTTTTTTAGATGTGCGGTGAGCTGGTTTAATTTCCTGGTTTTCTTTAGCTGCTTTGCTTTTTGCAATTGTTGCTGCTCTTTTTTGCGCAAAGCAGTTTCGGTGTTCATCTGCTCAAAATATTTGCAAAAATGCGTGAGCGGACAAATTTCGCATTTTGGTGTCCGCGCCACACAAATGTACCGGCCGTGCAAAATCAGCCAGTGGTGCGCCACGCCGAGCAATTCTTTGGGCAGATACTTCATCAACTGCATTTCTGTTGCCAATGGCGTTTTGGCTTTGTTGGTCAACCCTAAGCGGTTTGAAACCCGAAAAACGTGTGTATCAACAGCAATCGCCGGTTCCTGATAAACCACCGAAGAAATTACGTTAGCCGTTTTGCGGCCAACGCCCGGCATCTTTTGCAAATCTTCAATCCCTTGCGGAACAACGCTGTTAAATTCGGAAACCAAAATTTTAGCCATCCCAACCAAGTGTTTGGCTTTGTTGTTCGGATAACTTACGCTTTTAATGTACGTATAAACTTCTTCCGGTGTTGATGCGGCCAGGCTTTCGGGCGTGGGGAAGCGTTCAAAAAGGGCAGGCGTAATCTGGTTGATGCGTTTATCGGTGCATTGTGCAGATAAGATCACGGCAACCAGTAATTCAAAAGGCGAATTATAATGCAGTTCGGTAACCGGATTAGGCTGGTGCGCAGAAAAATAATCAACAAAAGCTTTGTATCTGGCTGTTTTAAGCATAATGCAAACGTAAATATTTTCTTTTCCGGCGATGCTTCTTTTAGCACATAAAATTTAGTGCGCACAAGAAAGCCGACCTCGTTTTTTTCAAACAAAGCCGGATAAGTTTAAAGCAGAAAAGGGTTACTTGTAATTTCTGGAGTAATGAATGATCCTGACAACCGTTTCTTCTTTCGGTGCCAATTGCAGCAACGTTAGTTTTGGTAAAATAGATTTGTAGAAACGCTGTTCGCTGTCATCTAAATCTTCCGGAAAATCAACATCTTTTGATGGGTTTTCGTCCTGTTTAACAGTGTTAAAATTGTTTGTAGAGATTTCGGTCATATGCTTGCTTGAGGTTTAAAAAACAGTCAGCAATTGAACGAAAACCAGATTAATTTAGTATTAAAACCAGATGAATTTTTTAATTAATTTTTCAACAGCAGTTCCTTGCTCAGCATCATCCTCCGCAGGTTGTTCAGGGCATAGCGCATCCGGCCCAAAGCCGTGTTGATGCTCACGTCCGTAATGTCGGCAATCTGCTTAAAACTCAAATCGCCGTAATGGCGCATGATCAACACTTCTTTTTGTTCCGAAGGCAACAAATGGATCAGTTTTTTCAAATCCGTATAAGTTTGTTCGCGGATCATGCGGTCTTCCGTGCTTTCATCGTAATGGCCCAAAACATCAAAAATGTCAAAATCTTCGCCGTTGCTCACCAGCGGCGTCCTTTTTTCCCTGCGGAAATGGTCAATCACCAAATTGTGCGCGATGCGGGCGACCCAGGGCAAAAACTTTCCTTCTTCGTTGTACTTTCCGGCTTTTAATGTGTTGATTACTTTGATAAACGTATCCTGAAAAATATTCTCGGCCAGATATTCGTCTTTTACTAATAAATAAATTGATGTATAAATTTTTGACTGGTAGCGGCGGATAAGTTCTGTTAAACCCGCTTCGTTACCAGATATGTACAAATGGATCAACTCCTGATCACTCGTCTCTCTAAACTCCATAGACCTGACTACCTTATTTTTTTAAGTTAAAAAATTTGAAAAAGTAGAGTTCTGTCGATAGTTTGCCCGGTTATGGTTTTTGATAATTGTAATATCAAATAAAATAATAATTTTAATAAGAAACAAATATTAAAATAAAAATACACGCGTGTACGCACAGAGCGGTATTTTTGTTTTTTGAACGGCATTTTTCCGATGCTTCTTTTACCATATAAAATTCATTGATGAACATAGAAACAGAAACCGATTCTAAACACCATATTATTATAGCCGGTGCAAGGGTGCATAACCTAAAAAACCTGACCGTTGCCATCCCGAAAAATAAATTGGTGGTGGTTACGGGCATGTCGGGCTCGGGCAAATCTTCGCTGGCTTTTGATACGCTTTATGCAGAAGGCCAGCGCCGTTATGTAGAAAGTCTTTCGTCCTACGCCCGGCAATTTATGGGCAGGATGAACAAACCTGATGTGGATTATATCCGCGGTATTGCACCGGCCATTGCCATCGAGCAAAAAGTGATTACTTCCAATCCGCGCTCTACCGTTGGCACTTCCACCGAAATTTATGATTATTTGAAATTGTTATTTTCAAGGATTGGAAAAACGGTTTCGCCAAAATCCGGGCAAATCGTAAAAAAAGATACCGTAACCGATGTAGTCAATTTTGCGGCCGCGTTGCCAACCGATACCGCCGTTACGGTTTATTGCCCGCTGCATCCGCACAACAACCGAACGATAAAAGAAGAACTGGCGGTTTTGCTGCAAAAAGGTTTTCAAAGGGTTTTGTTTGAAGGAAAGATTTCCCGCATTGAACAAATTTTGGAAGATACCGCAGTTAAAGATGTAGAGTTAAAAAGCGATCATGCTGTTTTTATCGTGGTAGATCGGGTGATCATCAACACCGAAGAAGAAACGTTGAGCCGACTGGCCGATTCGGTTCAAACTGCTTTTTTTGAAGGCCGCGGCGATTGTTACCTTCGCTATAAACCAACGGAAGAAGAACCTGAAAAAGACCAGTTTTTTTGTGATCGTTTTGAATTGGACGGCATTCGTTTTGAAGAACCTTCGCCCAATTTTTTCAGCTTTAACAATCCTTACGGCGCGTGCAAACGCTGCGAAGGTTATGGCAAAACGATTGGCATTGATGAAGATTTGGTGATCCCGGACAAAAGCAAATCCATTTACGATGGCGCGATTGCACCGTGGCGCAGCGAAAAAATGAAAGAATGGAACGACGCGCTGGTCAACTCGGCCATTAAATTTGATTTCCCGATCCATCGTTCTTATTCGCAATTAACCGCAAAACAACAAGCTTTGGTTTGGAGCGGCAATAAATATTTCCGCGGATTGGACGCGTATTTTAAAGAACTGGAAGAGCAAACCTACAAAATCCAGTACCGCGTGATGTTGTCGCGCTACCGCGGAAAAACCACTTGCCCGGATTGCAAAGGCAGCCGTTTGCGGCAGGATGCTTCTTTTGTCAAGGTAAATTCAAAGTCCATCACTGATATTGTTTTGATGCCGATGGACGAAGCTTTGGCCTTTTTTCAGAACCTGGAATTAAGCGGGCAGGACGAAAAAATTGCCCGCCGTTTGCTGCTCGAAATCATCAACCGGCTGCGGTTTTTAAATGATGTTGGGCTAAGTTACCTCACGTTAAACCGATTATCAAACACGCTTTCCGGTGGAGAATCGCAGCGCATCAACCTGGCCACTTCTTTGGGCAGCAGTTTGGTGGGTTCGGTTTATGTGCTGGACGAGCCAAGCATCGGTTTGCACCCGCGCGATACGCAACGTTTAATCACCGTTTTAAAATCGCTGCGCGATGTGGGCAACACGGTTTTGGTGGTGGAACATGAAGAAGAAATTATGCAGGCGGCCGACCATATTATTGATATTGGGCCGGAAGCCGGAACGCATGGCGGCGAACTGGTTTTTACCGGAACGTATCAGGAAATTTTGACCGACGACCACAGTTTGACCGGCAAATATTTAAGCCATCGCGAAGAAATTCCGGTTCCCGCACAACGTCGCACCTGGAACGATTTTATCTTGATAAAAGGAGCACGCGAAAACAACCTGAAAAACATTGATGTAAAATTTCCGCTGGGCGTGTTAACGGTGGTTACCGGCGTTTCTGGTTCGGGCAAAACCAGTTTGGTAAAAAGGATTTTGTATCCGGCCTTGCAAAAAAGCCTGGGCAATTATTCGGGCGAGAAAACCGGCGGCTACGATGGCATTGAAGGCGATATCAGCAAAATAGAACAGGTAGAAATGGTAGACCAAAACCCGATTGGGCGTTCTTCGCGCTCCAATCCGGTTACTTATATTAAAGCTTGGGACGATATTCGGAATTTGTTTGCCGCTTTGCCAGCCGCCAAAGCCGCCGGGTTAAAGCCTGCCGCGTTTTCTTTTAACGTTGAAGGCGGCCGTTGTGATGTTTGCCAGGGCGAAGGCGAAGTAAAAATCGAGATGCAGTTTATGGCCGATATTTTTTTGCCTTGCGAAGCTTGCGGCGGCAAACGTTTTAAACAGCACGTTTTGGACGTAACGTATCAGGATAAAAACGTTGCCGAAATTTTACAGATGACGATTGACGAAGCGCAGGTTTTCTTCGAGAAAGAAACCAAGATCCTCAACAAAATAAAACCGCTGGTTGAAGTTGGTTTGGGTTATGTGCAGTTGGGTCAGTCTTCGAACACACTTTCCGGCGGCGAGGCGCAACGGATCAAACTGGCTTCCTTCCTCATCAAAGGAAATAATGCCAGCAAAACGATATTTATTTTTGATGAGCCAACAACCGGGCTTCATTTCCACGACATCAAAAAACTGCTGAAATCCTTCAATGCTTTGCTGGAACAAGGCAACACAATTGTGGTAATCGAACACAACATGGACGTGATTAAATGTGCCGATTGGGTAATTGACATCGGCCCTGAAGGCGGCGACCGCGGCGGGAACCTGGTTTTTGAAGGTGTGCCGGAAAAGTTGTTGAAAGAGAAGAAATCTTACACGGCGCAGTTTTTAAAAGAGCGGTTAAAAGCTGCAAACTTGTAAAGAGTCTGTTTAAGTTTAATCTAATGGTGTTTTGGCTAAAGCCAAATGCATTTTACATATCCCACGGCCTAAAGGCCGTGGCAACTGGGCCGCCTTGTTTCGCAAACCTTTTATCACTTTACGGCATCAGGCTTTATTCATTGCCACGGCCTTTAGGCCGTGGATAAAGGAACACGGATTGGCTTTAGCCAAAATTGATGGCATAAAAGAAGCATGAAAGGCAAAGCGAATAAAATTTAAACAGGCTCTAAATAAAAAACCGCTTTAAAACCACGCTTTTTTTGGCTAAAGCTAATACTTCTTTTATCGCCTAAAAATTGATGTTTGTTTTTTCCAAACCGAATAAACTTTCTGTTTCTGAAAAAACCTGATTAATTTGCAGCATGATTTTCCTGACATTTTTTCTGGGCATCGTCTGCAATTTTATCGGATACATTCCGCCCGGAAATATCAACCTCACACTCGTACAAATCACGATAAACCGTGGTTTAAAACAAGCGTTATACTTTATTTCTGCTTTTTCGGTGGTCGAGTTTTTTTTCACACTACTGATCATGAACGGTGCAAGCTGGCTTTCAAACCAAATGAAACTGGCTACCATTATTGATTGGGTGATGGTGGTGCTGTTTACCGTTTTGGGTTTTGTAACCTGGCACAACCGCAACGAGAAGCCAAGCGAAAAATATTCGAGCAACGACAGTATCCGTTACGGCATCATCCTCGGCATTGTCAACCCGATGCAAATCCCGTTTTGGTTGATTACCGGCACTTATTTAATCACGCACGAATGGATTGAAACTTCTGGTTTTGAGTTGGTTGTGTTTAGTTTTGGTTCCGCTTTGGGTGCCTTTTCGTGTTTGTATATTTACGCAAAATCGGCCAATTATATCAAAAGTAAATTTGCCCTCAGCAGCAAGATCATCAATAAAAGTATTGCTATTTTGTTCTGGAGCTTTGCCGCTTACCACGTCATCAAACAAATTTACCTGATGTTTTTTAAGCACCATTAAGAGCCTGCTTAAAATTTATTTATCAAGGTTCCTATGCTTCTTTTATCACCTAAAAATTGGTGAGTATTGGGTTTCTGATTTGTTTAGATTGATACACCAATTTTTATAGGGTAAAAGAAGCATCATGGTTTTTCTTGTACAAATTCAAACAGGCTTTAAGTTGCTGGTTTTCTATTGATGCTTCTTTTACCGATGTTTTTTAGTATAAAACTTATTTCCTATAAAGAAAAATCTAAACCTTTTTAATACAAGTTGGGTTTAATCAACATGAAAAAATTATTAAGTTATTCCTTGATTGTTTTGGCTGCAAGTTTGGCTTCTTGTAGCAATAATAAATCCGGCAGCCAGCCTTCCGAAAGTGATGCCAATAAAAGCCCGGGCGCCACAACCGGCAACAATGCCGAACATAAAGCGGCCGATAATCCCAACGGAAATTCTTCGGTAAAATTGGAACAGGTTTTTGCCGATCCGACTTACCAGTTGACCGGCGTTGCCATTTCGGCAAAAGGCAGGCTGTTTACCAATTATCCTTTGTGGACGCCTTCTATCTATAAATATGCTTTGGTGGAGGTTTTGCCCGGAAATAAAACCCAGCCTTTCCCGGACGCAACCATGAACAGTTGGAAACCCGGCGAAAGCGGTAAAAACAAATGGGTTTGTGTGCAGGCCGTTTATATTGATGACAACGATGCGATGTGGGTGGTTGATCCCGCCGCGCCGAAATTGGACAAGGTTTATCAGCAAAGCAACAAGCTGGTCAAGATCAATTTAAACACTAATAAACCGGAACGTACTTACACTTTTGAAGGCGTAACCGACGAGCATAGTTATATCAATGATGTGCGCGTGGACACAAAAAGACAATATGCCTACATGACCAATTCCGGAACCGGCGGCATTATAGTGATTGATTTAAAAACCGGAAAAGCAAGGCAATTGCTGCAAAACCATTATTCCGTTCATTCGGATAAAGATTTTAAATTTATTATTGATGGCAAAGAAATGATGCAGGAAGGCCAGCCGGTTAAGTTTGATTCGGACGGAATTGCCTTAACGCCCGACGGCGATTGGCTGTATTACAAACCTTTGACGGATACCAAATTGTACCGCATCAAAACAGAATTTCTGCGGAACGATACAATACCCGCACAAAAACTAAAAGGTTATGTAGAAGACCTGGGAAAATTTGCCGTAACCGATGGCATGACTTTCGACAAAAAAGGAAATTTGTATTTGGGCGATCCACAAAACTCGGCCATTCTTCAAATTTCTCCTGATTTAAAAATGACGACTTTGGTTAAAGATGCGCGTTTAATTTGGCCGGACAGTTATTCGGTTTCTAAAGACGGCTATTTGTATGTCAGTTGTTCTCAGATCCAAAAAACGCCCGAGCATAATGCCGGCGTAAACAAACGCACTTCGCCTTATGCCATTTACCGTTTAAAACTGCCTTAATTATTGTTTTAGGTTGAAGGTGAAAAGCAATGCTGTTTTTATCGGGTAAAAATTGGTGTGGTTTTTTGATTGTAAAATTAAATGCCGCTATCGGTGTTGCTTAATTTATGCCGATAAAAACAGTATCATTGATTGGTTTTATTAGAATTGATTTTATGAGCAAATTTATTATTGACATACACAGAAAAGACCATTGTTTGGAAATTGGTGCCGAAAAAGCCGAAAAGGAGCTGCGGCCAACCTACAACTTGTTTTATAAAGAGCAATCCTGCGGCTGTTTGTATTGCAACGAAAACAACATATGGATTTACGAACCTCACGGCCACGAAGCGTTGATTTTAAGTGCCGAAGAAATCCAGCATTTAGGAAAAAACATCGTGGAACAGGATGCGGTTTGATGTTACTGTTCGATAATTAAAAAGGCTTCGGGAAATTTTTCCCGAAGCCTTTTTATATTAAAGGGAATGCTGTTTTTAAGCCATTTTTTTCTTAAACAGTTTTTTGGCCGAAGACAACTCGTTGTCCAAAGCAGCTTCCGAAGTCCTTTTCGCAATCGCATCAAAAGCCAAACCTGCTGCAACCGCATAAACGGCATGGTGCAGGCCATCAATAGAAATCGTTTTGGCATCTTCTTCGGTTGCCGGTGGCGCAATATCCAAGGAGGGCAGCATTACCATTTCTGTTCCCCAGATGGCAGCAAAATGTATCACTGTTGCTTTCCAGCCTTTTAATCCCGTTAGCGAAATCAATCCGCGTACAATTCCCCAAGAAGTGCCATAAACCCAATGGATTTGCTGCGAAACTTTGGCTTTTTGTTCTTCGCTCGTTGGCTTCATATCAAGCACTTTTGATACTGCATCAACCGGAGCAGAGCTTGGTTGGCGGCCATCAATTTTCATTTCGATCATTTGCGAAACGGTGATGGCAGCGGTGCCAACCAAACCGGCCATTACGCCAATACCAATGGCCGTGCCCAATTCGTTCAAAAAAATTCCTGGTTTGTTTTTCATAGTGTTTTTTGTTGATGTTGTATGAACAATAAATCTTCTGGATTGATTGTAATTGCAAAATTTTAGGTGCATAAAAGAAGCATCACATGATTAATGAAAATATTCCGCTTTTAACCATTCAATATTTTATAATATTACCGCATGAAAAAAAGGTTCTTGTTTGGCTTATTGATTTTGGCAGGCACAATGCAAAGTTGCATGGTAGTTGGCGGTGTTTTTAGGGCAGGGTTTAAACTGGGCATTTACTCTGTTTTGATTATTTTAGGGTTGTTTGTTTGGATAATTTCTAAAAGGTCAAACCGTCGCAACAGAAATTGAATGTCAAAAAAAGGGTGCTAAAAGAAGCATTCGTTTTGTTTAAGATTCCAAGGTTTTAAAAAGAAGAGAAATATTTAAGCAGAAGTCAAAAATTTTACAAACTTCAGCCTAAACGATTGAAGCAGGAATTTTACAAAAACAATACACAACTGCCCCTGTTAGGCAAATAACTTAAAAACTAATTGAATGAAAAAGTTGAACTTTTCTATACTGGTATTAACCCTGATGGTGTTAAGCAGTTGTTCTGCTATCGGCGGAATTTTTAAAGCCGGGGCAGCCGTAGGTATTATAGCCATAGTTGTTGTAATCCTGGTAATTATCTGGTTGATTTCCCTTTTTAGGGGAAGAAGCAATTAAAACGAAAATTTGCTGTTATAGCAGTTGTCCGGGTTGAAAAATAATTTTTCGGCCCGGATTTTTTTTGCAAAAAAGCGTGTAAAAAAGTAAAGCCCCTGATGGGCAGGAGCTTTTACTAACCAATTATAAACCTAAATTATGAGAAGACTTTTTATAAAAAAAGCATCAATTATTTGCTTTTTTTGATAGTGTAAAGATAACACTAAGTTTTTATAAACCAAACAAAAAAATATAAAATTTTAAATAATTCAATATTTTTTTAGGTTTTATAAAATTTACAAAGGCTGATAACATCAAAATAAAAAATTTTAGCATCAGAAGTAGAAAAATTTATCTGTTGCTGCTTTAAAAATCAATTAAAGCAACATCAAAAATTGATTTTAAGCTCAATTTGCCTTTTTTGCCTGGCTTGTTTAAAATTGTTATAAATATTTTCATTATTGAAACTATTCTTATACTAAGAAGAGAATTTTTTGCTTTGTTCCGCTTTCCAAATTAGCCTTAAATTGTTTTTAAAACGGTATTTAACCATTTCTGCATAGATTCATTTTAGGCGGTAAAGCATTTGCTCCGAAAGTTAATTAATCTTATTTTAGCATCATTTCTCAAAAAAACCCAAATCAAAACTGCCATTTTTACGTATATGGTATTGCTTCAACACATTTTATAATGATCATTTTTATTTTCTTTTTGTTACACTGGTTCCTGTCGTTGTTTTTTCAAACTTTTTTTCTTCACCGTTACGCTTCGCACAAAATGTTCAAGCTTAACCCTTTCTGGGAAAAAGCCTTTTATTTCATGACCTATATTTTCCAAGGGTCTTCTTTTTTAAACCCGCGGGCTTATGCCATTTTGCACCGCATGCACCATACGTACAGCGATACGCCGAAAGACCCGCACTCGCCGCATTTTGCAAAAGATGTTTTAGGCATGATGATCAAAACCAAAAATATTTACATGGATTACCAAAAGCACAGGATCGAGCCGGAACCTGCTTTTCGCGACCGTTACCCAACCTGGGGTTTTGTTGACCGGATAGGCGATTCCTGGATCAGCCGTATCGCTTTCGGCCTTTTCTACATTGCTTTTTATGTTGCTTTTGCCACGCAATGGTGGCTGTTTTTACTGCTGCCAATCCATTTTTTAATGGGCCCGTTGCATGGTGCCATCGTTAACTGGTGCGGCCACAAATACGGCTATTCTAACTTTGACAACCACGACCACAGCAAAAACATGCTGCCTTTGGATTTTTTGATGCTGGGCGAACTCTTCCAAAACAACCACCACAAAAAACCAAACGACGCCAACTTTGCCAAACGCTGGTTTGAGGTTGACCCAACTTATCCGATCATGCGGTTGATGCACCATTTACGCATCATCCGTTTGCGAAAAATATAGTGCTAAAAGAAGCATTGGTTAACGGTCTGTTCATTCATTTTTAGCTGATGCTTCGTTTACTCCTGATTTTTCTGTTGTTTTTGGTTTCCCTGCTGGCCGTTTTGCCCGCGCCAACATACCATTTGTGGATCCTGGCGATTTTGGTTGCCGAGTTTCCATACGTTTTTATCGTCCTCACCATTATTTTTTATTTGTTTAAAAGCAGGTTGATTGCCTACAAGCGCGCCGGAAACTTCCTGGCTTTGATCACACTGATACTGTTTTTATCACCTGTTTTTCGGGCTTACGGTGTTGCTTCCAAACTTCCGGGAGAATTAAAATCAGCTTTGGGAAACCAAACCGAAAATCTAAAACAGCCACACCTCAAAAAGCCATATTCGTTCTTTTCCATGTTTTCGGGGATTGATGAAAAGGCAATCGCGCCGCAAACTTTTACTTATCAAAAATATGTGGATGTTGATTTGCAACTGGATTTTTACCCCGCAAAAACAGCAGGAAAAAAACCTTGTGTGATCGTTGTTCATGGTGGTTCCTGGAGCGGTGGCGACCGCAAACAACTGCCCGAACTGAACAGTTATTTGGCGCGCCGGGGTTATCAGGTTGCTTCAATTGAATATCGTTTGGCACCGCAATATCAAAACCCATTGCCGGTGGAAGATGTTAAAAGTGCAATTACATATTTAAAATCAAATTCAGAAAAACTACAAATTGATACCAATAATTTTGTTTTGCTGGGAAGATCGGCTGGGGGGCAAATTGCTTTGCTGGCCGCTTATACTTTAAAAGATAAAAACATCAAAGGCGTGATTGATTTTTACGGCCCGGCAGATATGATTTGGGGTTACGCAGCGCCCAGCAACCCGTTGGTTTTAAATTCGCACAAAGTGATGGAAGATTATCTCGGCGGAACTTACAAGCAGGTTCCCCAAAATTATGCGGCAAGTTCGCCCATTCTGTTTGCTTCGGCACAATCCGTTCCAACTTTGCTGATCCATGGTAAAAATGATGTGCTGGTATCTTATCAGCATAGCGTTCGCCTCAACACAAAACTAAACCAACTTGGCGTAAAACATTATTTTTTGAGTTTGCCCTGGGCAACGCACGGCTGCGATTTCAACCTAAACGGCCCGAGCGGACAATTGGCCACTTATACTGTAGAACGCTTTTTAAACGTTGTTACGCCAACTAAATAAACCAAAACCTCAAATTGCCATTAACGTATTTTGTGTTTACCATTAAAATTAAAAATTGAAACTATGATCAGAAAATACACCTGGATGCTTCTTTTACCGGTACTTTTTTCGGCTGCATCTTTTAAACTTTTTCCTTCTGTTAAAACTGTTCTGGTTTCAAAATTAGCCCCGGCGGATAAAATTGTTTTTGTGGAGAACGATTGGAACGCGGCCGTAAAAAAAGCATCGGCACAAAAAAAATGGATTTTTGTAGATTGCTACGCCACCTGGTGCGGCCCCTGCAAAATGCTCAAGATTCGGACTTTCACCAATAAAAAAGTAGCCGATTTCTTCAACAAAAACTTCATCAACGTTTCGATTGATATGGAAGCCGGGCAAGGGCCGATGCTGGCACAACAATGGAAAATCCAAGCTTATCCAACACTCATTATTTTTGATGAAAACGCCAAACCTGTTTTGGGAACCATGGGTTTTATGGCACCAGACGATTTGATGCGTTTTGCAGCAGAAGCTTTGAAGAAAAAGTAAGGCATACTTCTTTTACCGGGTAAAAATTGGTGTCGCTGCAACCTTAGCCTCAAATTATTATTTTAGATGATGTGGAAAAAAGCAAACCCCATCTCGAAACATTTTTAAAAGCCGCCGCAGTTTGAAGACGCACCCAAAGGCGTGGAAGCCGCCAAAAATGCAGGTATGAAATGTTTTGCGTTGACTACCGCTCACGAAGAGAAGGATTTTAAAGAGCACGATAATGTGTTGTTTTTTATTAAGGATTATAGGGATGAGCGGGTGTTGGGATTGTTGACGTAAGAGAATAATTATTTACAATATGCACTTGCATAAGTACCAACTTTGTTCAAATCGCTTTCATCAAGGCCATACTTTTTCTCTATCTTTTTCCATTCAACATTAATAAGTTTATTGGAATAATCATCGTGTTTTTTTCCGTAATTAGGGAAAATTCTATCAGCTTTATGAATACTTTCAAGTTCAAAGTTATTTAATTGATCATTTAAATCACATAGCTTTAAATTTTTTGAAGCAAGTAGTTTATTTAACTTTTCTAATTCTATTTCATCTTTAGATTGTTTTTTGTCTTTGAGGTTAGTCAAAGCCATCGTTTTAAAGTTGTTTATAGATAATCGAGGTTCAATATCACTTGGTCCTTTCACCAACATGCCAATCCAAGACGAAGGGTCTTTTTGAGCTAAAGTTTTTGAAGTAAATAAATATATCCCGATAACTGTAGGTTCAGAAAAGTTCTCATATCCACCTTCATGTTTATTCAACTCATAAATATAAAGGAGGATTTTTTTGATTTCTTTTTCAGTGGTTAAATTCTTTGTTAGATAAGCAGATATCTTCAGTTGTGCTTTACCTGGAATTTCTGATTTTTCACTATTTATTGTTGAATATGATGAATCAAGAGTTGCATCATGATTTTGACTATTATGATTACAGCTTGATAAAAGAAATCCTATATGCAATATTAAAATTACTATTTTGATTTTCATTAAAATCAGATTTTAAGTTTGGTAAAATAAGAATTTTATATAT
>NZ_JBGCVY010000003.1:0-19093 GCF_041088075.1 Mucilaginibacter sp.
CGTTAAATAATAAGTTGGAATTGCAGTTAGCTAAAGATGAAAATATTAATATTGAGAATACAATCAGACAATTTAAAAGAGATTGTCAGAACATTAGAGATTTTAGTGTTACTATAATTGAAGCTAATAATATTCCAATAAACACATTTTTATTTGGAATATTAGAATTCAAAAATAAGAAAAAAGCATTTTTTGCTAAAAATGCAAAAGAACAAATTAACTTTTCAAATATACTTATTGAAAACATTGGAGATAAGTTATATATAAACATTGAAGATGGAATGAGTACATTTAGCTTACCTCGTTCTGATCAAAAGATCCAACTCAAACCTGAATATCAAAGACTTCATGCAAAGATGGCATTTAATTATTTAGCTTTTCTTTATGGTTGTGATTATGTTAGTCAATCTTATTTCGATCCAATACGGGCATGGATTACTTATGGAGGTGAGGACAAATTTACTAAACACATGATGAATAAAGACAGTGCTATACAGCAAATAATAAAAATTTTACCAGCTTATGCTCATGCAATTTTAATAAGTGAAAGTAATAACTATATTTTTGGACATGTTATAATTTATGGACACTGGATAAATTTGATTGTACTATGTAATAATATAACATCGAATAGAACCAATAAACTAGCAGGATTAATTTGTGATTGGAGACAGCAAAAAGAATTTTCAATTGAAAATCTTATTAAAGAACATTTAATAAAAGAAGCATCTAATGGAACATCAAATGCTTCTTTTACCACCTAAAAATCAGTATCAAATATACCGATTAATCAAATTCTCCAAATATTCTTGTTTACCACTAATCGTTTCCGGTTCGCCGTTTTCGGCGGCGTAGTTGCGCAAATCTTCTAAAGACAATTTGCCTTCTTCAAACGCCTTCCCTTTGCCGCTGTCAAAAGAAGTATAACGTTCTTCACGGATTTTTTTGTAGTCTGATTGCTGCAAAATATTATCGGCCGTAAGCAAAGCGCGGGCAAAAATATCCATTCCGCCAACATGGGCGTAAAACAAATCGGCCGGATCCGTGGAGTTTCTTCTGATCTTGGCATCAAAGTTAACGCCGCCGTATTTGATGCCGCCGCCTTCCAAGATGATCAGCATGGATTCGGCTAGCTCGTTGATGTCGTTCGGGAATTGGTCGGTGTCCCAACCGTTTTGTATATCGCCCCGGTTGGCATCAATCGAACCCAGCAAACCGGCATCTACGGCAACCTGCAGTTCGTGTTGAAAAGTATGGCCGGCCAAAGTAGCGTGGTTCACTTCCAAATTGAGCGAAAAATCGTTTAGCAAATCATATTGCTGCAAAAAGCCCAAAACGGTGGCCGCGTCAAAATCGTACTGGTGCTTCATCGGTTCGGCCGGTTTTGGCTCGATAAAAAAGCTGCCTTTAAAACCTTGTTTGCGTGCATAATCTTTGGCCGTATGCAGGAATTGGGCAAAATGCTCCTGCTCGCGTTTCATGTTGGTGTTCAGCAAAGTCATGTAGCCTTCGCGGCCGCCCCAGAACGTATAGTTTTCTCCGCCCAAAGTAATGGTGGCATCCAAAGCCGCTTTAACCTGTGCACCGGCATGTGCCAAAACATGAAAATCGGGATTGGTGGAAGCGCCATTCATATAGCGGTGGTGCGAAAACAAATTGGCCGTTCCCCACAACAATTTGACACCACTTTGCGCCTGTTTTTCTTTGGCATATTCCACCATAGTTTGCAGGCGGCGTTCGTTTTCGGCGATGTCGTTCCCGTAATCCACCACATCCACATCGTGGAAACAGTAATAAGGCAAATTCATTTTGGTGAAAAATTCAAACGCCGCATCCATTTTATCTTTGGCGCGTTCTACCGCATCGGCTTTTTCATCCCAGGGGAAAATATGCGTGGCACCGCCAAAAGGATCGCTGCCGTTGCCCACAAAAGAATGCCAGTACGCGCCCGCAAACTTAAAATGTTCTTTCATGGTTTTGCCGGCCACAACGCGGTTTTCATCATACCAGCGAAAGGCCAGCGGGTTATCGGATTCTAATCCTTCAAATTGTATTTGTGGAATGCCTTGAAAAAACTCTTTTTCTCCGGTTACTATTTGTCCCATAGTTTTATAATGATTTGTTTTATGTTGATTAATGGTTTTATGAATACTGTTTTTAGCATGGTAAAAGAAGCATTGGCTAACGTAACTGTTTCTCCAGCAATTCTTTCCAGCGCTGGTAAACATCTTCAAACTTTTGGTTTTTTGGTTCGATGGTTTCAACAGGCTGCATGTTTTTAAAAGCTTCTTGCGGAGAAGCAAATATTTTGGCTCCAATTCCTGCTCCTAAAGCTGCGCCCACGCTCCCATCGTTTTGGTACAATTCTACCGGAACGCCGGTTAAATGGACAAAAGCATCGGTAAAAACAGTACTTAAAAACAGGTTGGCTTTTCCGGCGCGGATGATGGTTGGGTGCATCCCGTTTTCGCGCATAATGTCCAATCCGTAACGAAAAGCACAGGCAATCCCTTCCTGCACCGCCTGAAATAAATGTGCCGGATTGTGGCGGTTTACATCAATTCCAACGATTTGCGCGCCTGTTTGCCGGTTGTTCAGCATCCGCTCGGCACCGTTCCCGAAAGGCAGAACCAGCAAACCTTCGCTCCCAACCTTGATTTTACTTGCTTGGTCGTTCATCTGCTGATAAGAAATACTGCTACCGAATAAACTTTTTGCCCAACGGTTCATGCTTCCGGTGCCATTGATGCACAATAAAACGCCGGTCCGGGTTTCAGTTTCGGTGTAGTTAACATGGGCAAAAGTATTGACACGCGATTGCGGGTCGTAAACCGGCTGGTCGCTTACGCCATAAATCACGCCCGAAGTTCCGGCCGTTGCAGCAACTTCGCCAGGTTTCAAAACGTTTAGAGAAAGCGCATTATTCGGCTGGTCGCCAGCTTTGTAAGCCACCGGGATGCTTCTTTTAAGGCCTAATTTTTGTGCAATTTTCGGCTTGACCGTTCCATGCTCCGAAAAAACAGGTTGAATTTTTGGAAATAAATTTGTACTAAATCCAAAGTAGTTGATTATATCTTCAGAAAGTTGATGGCCGATAAAATCATAAAAAACACCTTCTGAAAGTGCAGCAGCCGAAGTGGTGATTTCGCCCGTCAATTTCATGGCAATAAAATCGCCGGGCAGCATTACTTTATCAATTTTACTAAATATTTCCGGTTCGTTTTTTTTGACCCAGGCCAATTTAGAAGCCGTAAAGTTTCCGGGTGAATTCAATAAATGTTTCAGGCATTTTTCCTCGCCTATCGCTTCAAAAGCTTCATTTCCGGTTTCTACGGCCCGGCTATCGCACCAAATGATGCTGTTGCGCAGCAAGTTCTGGTTTTTATCCACCAAAACCAAACCGTGCATTTGGTAAGCAATGCCGATGGCGGCAATATCGGCAGGGTTGTATTTTCCCGAAAGGTTACAGGCTAAAATGGCCTGCTGCGCGTATTGCCACCAGGTTTCCGGTGCTTGCTCGGCCCAGCCGGGCTGCAAAGAAATGATCTCGGCTTCTGCCTCCGGAAACTGCGCCGAAGCCAAAGTGCGCTGCGAAACGGCATCCAAAACAGAAACCTTAACAGAGGATGTGCCGACATCAATACCTAACAATAACATAATCGGATGCTGTTTTTAGCAGGGTAAATTTGGTAACGAAAGTAATGATTAATCTGATGTTTGTGCCGGGTGTTTAAAATCCATCAACCAAACTATGCTGATAATTGGTTCATCTTAAGCCATTTTAAAAAGAATTTAAAATTTTTTTGTTGCTAATTTTCTCATTTCGACCTTAAAAAATATTAATTGAAGATTACAAGTGACACCAAATTTATAGTGCTAAAAGAAGTATTCTCCCGAAAGCATTTGGCGGTTTCCCTTTCAGTTAATTTCCTGCTTTTTTTCTGAATTCGCCCTGTTCCGGCATTCGTCCGCCCGGCAATTGCTGCCGCTGCTGCCGATAAACTTATTCTTTTTGCCGCCGTAAAAACCGCCGAAACAATCCAATCAATATGAAAAAAAGTTTTTACCTGTTAGGTATTTTAGGCCTTGCTACCATAGCTTCGTGCAAAAAAGAGCATTACGGCGGCATAGACGAAAACAACGTTAAAAAAGTTGCGCCAAACGGTTTCGATTATAAAACGGCCAAAGATGTTGGCTTAAACCTTACTTTGCTTACCAACAACGACCAGCCCCTTGCCGGCGTTGTAATTAGTGTTTATAATACCGACAGCACCACTGCCGGGACCGCTATTTATAAAGGCGTAACCGATGCAAAAGGAAATTTATCGGCCACTCTTAGTGTTGCTTCCAATTTAACACAACTGGTTATTGACCCGGCTTATGTTGGCTTGATGCGCAACGTAAAAGTGAACATCAGGAGCAACGCCATTACGGCTACCATCGGTGGCAAAAACGGTTACAGCGGCGATGTTGTGGCCGAAGCTATCCTGAGCACTGGCGGCGGTTCGCCCGGTGGTTCGGGCGGTTTGGGTATTTTGGGTTTAAGCAACACCGATTACCTTTACCCTTCGCCTTATACCAATACGGCCGATGCAGTTTTAAATACAGCTGATTACCCATTGGCGGCAGGGCGGCCAAAGTACCTGGAACCTACGCCGGACGTGGTGGACGCTACCCTGCTGGCTTATGTAAATTCTTCTTTGCCCGAGTATAAATCGGTAAACACTTTGCACCCGGAATACCTGACAAGTTCTGCGGTATCCAATATCAATGTTACGGCCACTTCCGATGTTTGGATTACCTACGTATCCGAAGGTGCAGGCTACCAAAATTCGCTTGCTTATTACACTTACAATACCGGTAACCCGCCTACGGCAACTTCGGGCGGAACGAATGCAAACGGTATTGACAAAATCACGATGGTTTTCCCTAACGCATCAGGCATTGGTTCGGGAGGCGCGTTAAAATCAGGCGACAAAGTTAAGCTGGGCACTTTCAACGCCGGTACGACCATCGCTTTTGTTTTGTTGCAAAACGCTTGGACGGGCAGCGGCATCAACCTAAACGCGCAAAAGTTTTATTCCGACAGCCAGTTGAACCCCGAAAGTACAAGCGCCTTAAGAAAGCATTCTATTGTTTTGTATGATGATGTGCACAAACTTTACTTGTTTGGTTTTGAAGATCTAAACAGGGAATCATCTGCAAACAACCCATTTGGTTATTCTACGGACAATGATTTTAACGACCTTGTTTTTTATGCCACCGCAAACCCGATTGGCGCTATATCTCCCGTTGGCATCCCTCCGATTGATAAAGGTACCGACAGCGACGGCGACGGCGTCCCGGATGTTTTGGATGCTTTCCCTAATGACCCTGCACGTGCCTACATCACTTATTTCCCTTCGCAAAACGGACAGGCAAGGCTTGCTTTTGAAGACAACTGGCCCGCCAAAGGCGATTACGATTTGAACGATTTGGTGATTGATTACCGCTACACCTTTGTTTTAAATGCACAAAGAAACCTGGTAACCCTGCAAGGCGATTACAACGTTGTAGCAGTTGGCGCTTCTTTCAAAAACGGTTTTGGCGTGCAACTGCCGTTCAGCGCTTCTTCTGTAAAATCGGTTACCGGGCAAAAAGCGGTTAGCAACTACATCCAGTTTGCCAGCAATGGCGTGGAGGCCGGGCAAACGAACGCGGTCATCATCCCTTTTGACAACCACGAAGCCGTAATCGGCAACCCTGACGGTGCTTACTTTATCAATACTTTAAATGCAAAACCTAAAGTACAAGGCACGCCCGTTTCTGTTTTGGTAACGTTTAATACGCCCATGTCTATTGCCAATTTAAGCGCGTCAAGCATCAACCCTTTCCTGATTTGTAATTTGAAAAGAGGGAACGAAGCACATTTGCCGGGCTATGCTGCCACCCACAAAGCCAACCAAAGTCTTTTTGCCACTTCGGATGATGCTTCTTTGATTGGCGGACGGAAAACGTACACTTCCATCAACAATTACCCTTGGGCTATTTCTTTCAACGACAACAGCTTTCAATATCCTTTAGAAACCATCAGCGTTTTGGAGGCTTATCCGCACTTTACCGATTGGGCCGGTTCCAGCGGCTCCAACTTTGCCGATTGGTACAGCAACTTAACAACCGGCTACCGCAACACAAGTAATATTTATAATAAGTAGAATTTAGGCAGATAAAAACAGTATCAGAAATTAATCCCTTCCAAAGATTTTGGAGGGGATTTTTGTTTAGATACTGTTTTTACCCCTGTTTTTTTAGGTAACTATATATAAGTTGGAACAAGAGGTTAGATTTACACTAAACATTAATAATCAATAAATTTACTTAAAAAATTAAAGATGTTAATCAGCCGATGACAACGTTTGACTTATAAAAAGTTAATTGTTTAATTTACCATTTAGCAAAAGAGAAAGAAGAAAAACCAAAAAAGGTTATAAATAGTACAATAGCAAGATTGTTATAAAAGAAAGTTTTAAAGATATGATAAAGGCGGGCTTTTTAGGGAAACCGAAAAGAGAAAGATGACAAATAAAACTAACTCATTCCAAGAGCTATTTTAAATTCATCTATTGTATAATTTTCTAAGTAATTATCAGCATTATATAAAATAGACGAATTTAAATTGTATCCATTTTCAGAAGTAATACAATAATTATATTTTTTTATATAGGTATAACCAACCGATGCTTTTACAAACCAATATTCAAAAACTTTATGTCTTTGATCTTCCCGCTCATCCTCCGAATCACATACATAAAATATAACGTTTGAATCTTTCGCAAGTATATCACCTATGATTTTTATAACTGTGTTTTTAATCCAATAATCAACTTGTTGTGGTTCCGATTCGGGATATAAAGACAAAGAAAAAGCGTTAACTTCCCCTAATAGATAAGTCGTTAACGCTAATTTATAAGTAATATTAAATCGAGTAGTAAATGTGTAACTCAGTCCGTCTTCAGAACGTTTTACATTATAAAGGTGTAGCAAAATTAATCCCTTTTTCTTTAGCCAATTCTCCTAAAGGTTTTTTGTTTTTTATTGCCTCTTTAATGTCTTTTTTGTCCTGCATTACCTTACTCAAAAATGCAGGAACAGCTACTAGCTTCTGCTTTTCTTCTGTTTTCATGATTATGATAGCTTTAATAAACTAAATCGCCTATACAACTTTAGTGATAATAGAACTGTGCAAATAAACGGTTATTTAGTTGGTATCGAAATTACAAAATAGAATTGAAATAGTCTTACATTTTTCAAAAATTACATATTTATCGCGTAGGTAAATTATCTTTGTCCCAACTTTTATATTTTACCATTTTTTTGGGTGAAAGCATCCATTAGTTCCATCGAATAAATGGCATCTTGAATCGAACATGGGTTTGGCCCTTTCCCCAAAAAATACTGTACCACTTTTGCTATCAGCGGTTGCTGCACGTGCTGCAAAGGTTCAAAAGGCAGCGTTTCCGTTTTGCCGTTTTTGGTGATGGTGATCTCGCTGGCAAAAACCGGGAAACTGATCTTTCCTTCCGAACCAACAATCGTACACAAATCTTTGCGTTCGCTTTCGGCCGTGGTAAAACACCAGATGCCGGAAAAAACAACGTTATTTTCAAACAAAATATTTCCGGCAACCAAATCGTCTGCTTCGTAAAAACCGCCCTGGTTTAGAGCCAATCCTGATGCTTCTTTTACCGCACCAAAAAAGTACACCATTAAATCCAACTGGTGCGGTGCCAAATCATGGAACAAACCGCCGCCGGAAATGCCTGGGTCAACACGCCAATTTTCCTCCGAATTAGCAATCAAATTTGATTTTGGCGGCTGCAGCATTTGCAAGTCTACAAAGCGGATATCGCCAATCACTTTTTGTTCCAGCAGTTCCTTCACCTTTAAAAAGACCGGTTGCTGCCTGCGGTAATGCGCCACCGAAGCTTTTTGGTGGTATTTTTCGGATGCCTGCAATATCCTTTTTGCCGAAGCAGCCGAAAGCGTAATCGGTTTTTCGATGTAAACCGGTTTTCCGGCGGCCATCGCCTGCAGCGCATATTGTTCGTGCTGCAAAGGCGGCGTGGCAATGTAAACAGCGTTCACGTCCGGGTCGTTAATCAACTCTTCTGCGTTGCTGTACCATTTCGGAACGTTGTGGCGTTTGGCATAATCTTCGGCTTTTGCAGCGTTTCTGCGCATCACCGCAACCAATTCAGAATCCGCAACTTTGTTAAATGCCGGCCCGCTTTTTTTCTCGGTTACATCGCCGCAGCCAATAATGCCCCATTTTACTTTCTCCATCCGTTTTAATTGTTTGTTGGTTGGTCCATGCTTCTTTTACCGGGTAAAATTTTACTTTTTTCCGGGAAGTTTTTTTCTGTCAAATCAATAACTGGCAATATTATAGTTTTGTTTCTGCGGAATTGAGGTAGATTGATCAGCAAAATTACAAGCCCGTTAGCAACACATAAGCATCGCTGATTTTTTCTTCTTGGAAGTTTTTATAGCCGGTAAAAGAAGCTTTGATCAATTGGTCCGACGTTCCCGAAGCAAATTCTTTCGGCACAATCAGGAACAATTTTTCCACTTTTCCGGCAAAAGTTTTCCGTTTTGCAGTTTGCGCATAAGTATCAAAAGGAAAAACCAAAACGCGGTTGTGCTCGATTTCCAATGCAATTTCCGGGCTCATCAGCACAAACAAACACTGCTGCGGAAACTGCCGGTCTAACTGGTGGATTTTCGACAGCGTTTCATCGTCCAGCAAATCCTGGATTACGCGCGTGTTTTCGCCCGGCGTTTGTTCGCTGTTGTTCCGCCATCGTCCAAAAGCATCGTTCCAGGAATACACGCATAAGGCCAGCAGCAACAGGCGCAATGCTTTTTTTAGGGCATTAATTTTTACCTGCCGGATCAATTGAACCACGCCCGGCAAAAACAGTAATCCCAGCAGCCGGAAGTGTCGGCCTTCCATCGAAATAGCGGCGTGGCGGCAATATTGCAGCATAAAAAAGCAAAGGAAAAACAGGTAGGCCGAAAACAGCAGCCAGCGGTAGGCAACCGAACCGATATAGTTGAAATAGATGCGCGAAAGCACAAAAACCAGGAACAAAAAAGCTGCGGCGTAGAAAAAAACGTCTGTTTGGGACAGGTTTTCCTGAAAATCTGGGTGGGCAAAATGGTTAAAAACTTCATCCGCAGAAAAAGCCGTTAAAAGCGGGATGGCCGCCGGATAAAAAAAGTCCAAGGCCGAAAAATCAAAACCCTTTGCTGCTGCAGACGGGTTATTTCCCTTTTGCAGGAACAGGAAAAAAATGGGCAAAACGATGAGCAGCGCGGCAACAATCAGCACGCTTGTTTTTAAGGCGAGTTCTTTTAGCGTGATGCGTTTGCTGATCCAGCTTAAAAATATAAACCCGAAGCCGGAAAGTGTGATCAGCAAAAACGATGATTTGGCGGTGAACCCGATCCACGACAGCAGCACCAACAGCAGCAGCCGGAAAGGTTTCAGCTTAAAATCTAAACAGCAGAACCAAAACCAGGGCGCTATACCAAAGATCAAAACTTCGCCGCCGTTGTAAACCGAAAACGGCAGCAGCGTTTGCACCTGGCTGCACAAAAGCAGTAAACTAAGCAGCACCGTGATGCGGTTGAAACGGAGTTTATCGTACAAAAAGTAACAGCCGCAAACGCCCGATAAGGTAAACAAAATGGAAGTAATGGCCATGGCCCAGCCCAATTTTATGCCGGTAAAAGAAGCAATGCTGCCGGGAACCAAGTATTGCCCGGGCGACCACCAGGTTAAAAACGTTAAAGTATCGGTTGCGATGTTTTTTGGGTTAGGTTCGGGCAGCAGGTTAAAACCGCCGCCGTGCTGCCAGTTTTTCCAGGTTAAAAAACCCCAGCCAGGATCGGGAAAAGTGGAAACTGAAACCCACAAACACGAAACGGCAGCGATTAACAGCGCAGTAAATAAGCCGGCCCAAAGCAAGCGTTCTGTGCGGGCGCGGTTTATATTAAACATGAAAAGACAAAAACATTGGCCGGATTTTTTTGAAGGGCAAAAGTATCAAAAGGAATTGTAATTTGATTTTTACGTTTTTACTTTGGGTTATTTGTGTTGAAATGGATCTTACTGTCAAACTTTGTACTGATTTGGATATTGATACTTTTAACCACACCAATTTTTACCCGATAAAAACAGTATGCCGGCAACTATCTGCTTCAACTTAAAAAAAATTGTACGACTGCTACAGCTTGCCGGGCTTTGTTTTTTGCTAATGTTTAACGTTGAAACAACTTCGGCACAAACCTTTAAAATTATAAAAATCCATTGTCAGCTAAGCCGGGAAGATACGGCCACCATTTATAAAATTGCGCGTTACGAGGCCAGTTTTTACAATGCTGTTTTTGATACCCAAAAAAACGACAGTGTTGCCATCAACATCCATGTTTTTGGGCGAAAGGCTGATTTTAAGCAAACGCCCGACGGTGAAAACTCGCTTCATTTTTTTGCGGACGGTTATTATCTCGAAAGAACGGGGGAAATTTTTGTGTTGAAAACCGAACATGTAAACAGTGCTTTGCTGCACGAGATCAGCCATGCTTTTTTGCACCTCAACCTTAAAAACCCGCCCCAATGGTTTGATGAAGGTTTGGCCACGTATTTTGGTTCTTTGATTGTTGACAACAACCAGATTTTTTATACGCCGGTGGTTGGCCGGATCGAGCGCGTTAAAGAAATGATTGTCGGCAAACAGTTCATCCCGGACGATTTTTTAAGGTACAACAACCAAAACTGGAGCCTGAACCACCAATCCATTACCGATAAATATACCATTGCCTACAGCATTATTTATTTTATGGTGAAGACGAATTTAAACCTCATAAAGCACATGGCGGATGGTTTGAAAAACGGGCAAACCGCAAACCAGGTTTTTGCAGAAATCTTTGGCAGCGCGCAGGGTTTTAACAACCGCTATACCAATTTTTACCAGCAGCAAAACTTGGATTAGAAAAGACACTGAAAATATGCCGGTAAAAGAAGTATGTGGTTTTTTAGAGCCTGTTCAAATTTTATTTTTTATGTTTTGGCTAAAGCCAACCTAAACTTACCTATCCCACGGCCTGAAGGCCGTGGCAACCTAACCGCCTTGTTTTATAAATTTTTGTCCCTGCCAATCACAAAGTCTAACAGTAAAATCCAGCTAATGCTTATTAATTGCCGCGGCCTTTAGGCTGTGGATAAAAGAAACAAAAATTGGCTTTAGCCAAAATTACAATGCGCCAATGATTTTTATGCGATAAAAGAAGTATCAGCAATTACATCAAACTTAAACATGCTTTTAACCCCGATTTAACTTTAAGCCTACAATTTCTTAACTTAAATCTGCTTAATCTTTCCACAAACGTAACTACTTTAGCAAAAAATTAAATAATTTGCAGTTTGATATGCTTCTATGAAAAGATTTTTACCCATTTTCCTGGTTTTCTACCTGATTCTGCCTGGCAAAGCGTTGTTTGCGCAGCTAACTTTGGGTACTTCGCCTTATGTTCAAAACTTTGACGGCATTGGCAACGGTTTGCCAGCGGGTTTTACGGTAAGAACTGGTGCAACTGCTGCGACAATAGGCGCAGAAACTGTTTTAGGCCCAACAACTGCCCCAACCAATGCTGCAACCGTTTGGAATAATACTGCCGGTGCATTCAGAAATTATGCTTCTGCAGATGGGCTAACTGGTTCAGCTTCCACAGCCAGTCAAAATGCTTCTACAGACAGAGCGCTTGGCGTAAGACAAACCGGAACTTTGGGTGATCCGGGAGCAGCATTTGTAGTGCAGTTATCAAACACAAATATGCGAACAGGATTTAGTTTAAGCTTTAAACTACAATCACTCGATGCAAGCACTCCTACTGTAACACCACCACGGGCAGTTACATGGGCTGTAGATTATGGTTTTGGAACTGCGCCTACATCGTTTACCCGGGCAGCAACTACGGGAACTGTAATTACCCAATATGGAACTTTTTCCAACAATACCATCACCGTAAATTTTAACAGCACGCTGGATAACCAAAACCGAAACGTTTGGATCAGGATTGTCGCTTTAAATACTTCAACCGGTGGCGGCAACCGCCCAACTTCGGCCATAGATGATTTTTCTTTGAACTGGACCGATACGCCAATCGGTACGCCGGCTTTAAATATTACGCCAACGGCCATCAGCTTTGCGGCGCAAAATATCAACACCAATTCTTCGGCACAAACTTATACGTTGACCGGCAGCAATTTAACGGCAAACGCTACGGTTGCCACCAATGCGCCTTTTAGCGTGTCAAAAGACAACAGCACTTTTGCCGCTTCGGTTACTTATACGCCTGCCGAAATTTTGGCTGCAAAACCGGTTTATGTGCGTTTTAGCCCCACAACTTCCGGAACTTTTACCGGCGCTGTTTTAAATACCAGCACCAATGCTTTTAACAAAACCGTTACTTTAACCGGAACTGCCCAAGACCCCAACAACCTGGTTTACAGCTTTGATAACTGTACCGGCACGGCCACAATTGCTGATGGCTGGAGGCAATATAGTGTAGTCGGCGCGCAAACTTGGGGCTGTACTGCTTTTGGCCGAGACCCAAATGCACCAAAAGGAACAGCGGCTTTCCCGAATGCGGTGCAGATAAACGGCTATGCCAACAGCACCAATAACATCAATGAAGACTGGCTGATATCGCCTGCCCTGAACATGACAGGCTTTAATTATCCGTTGTTTTCGTTTTGGAGCCGTACTGCTTTTAACGGAGTAAAATTGAAATTTCGCGTTTCTACCAATTACTCCGGAACAGGAAACCCGGCTTTGGCAAACTGGACGGATATTGATGCGCCTTTCCCAAATCAGGCATCAGATATCTGGACACAAACCCAAAACGTTGACCTTTCTGCTTATAAACGGGCTGGCGTTTATGTGGCTTTTGTGTATTATTCTACCACCGAAGATGGCGCGAGATGGACTTTGGACGATATTAACCTGCTCAATTCGCCTACACCGCCGCCGCCTTCCGTTTACACCAACACCAACAGTTTGTCGTTTGGTTTCCAGGCGCAAAACACTTCTTCCACCCAAAACTTTAATACTTCTTTTAACAACCTTATGGGCAATGTTACGATGAGTTCGGACAACGCAGCTTACCAGCTTTCAAAAGACGGGACAACTTTCGGCGACACCATAAATTATGCGGTAAACGAAGCATCGGGCACCACAAAACCAATCCTTGTTAAATTTAACCCGACCGCTGCTTTGGCCAATTATACGGGCAACATCAGCATCGCCACCAACGGCGCAAGCAATATTACGGTCCCGCTTTCGGGCAATACTTATAACCCGGACAATACGTTGGAGGTGGTAAATTATAACATGGAATGGTTTGGAAGTAAGCAGCCCGGCTTAGGCCCCAACGATAAAAACCAGCAGGAAGCCAACATGAAAACAATTTTTGGAAACATCAAAGCAGATATTTTTGGTTTGCTGGAAGTGGTGGACACTAACCGTTTGCGCAACGTAGTAAACAGCTTGCAAGGCTACAGCATGGCCGTTTCTGATTTTGGTTCTTATGCCGATAACGCCCAAGACCCGGACTATGCAGGCGCACAAAAACTGGCTTTTGTTTATAAAACGGCCATGTTTCAAAACGTTAAAATTTCTGATTTGCTGCGTTGTACCGAAGCACAAAACTGTCCGGATTTCAATTACTGGTCAAGCGGCAGGTTTCCTTACGTGATGGATGCCGACGTAACCCTGAACGGCGTAACCAAACATGTAACTTTTGTGTTGATCCATGCCAAAGCCAACACCAGCCCGACAGCAACGGCTTATCAAAGAAGAAAAAACGGTGCCGACGATTTGAAAGCCGTGCTGGATGCCAATTATCCAGGCAAAAACTTTGTTGTTTTGGGCGATTTTAACGATGACCTCGATCAAACCATTACTGCCGGAATTGTGCCGCCAACCACTTCTTACAGTTCTTTTACCGGTGATCCTGCCAACTACTTTCCGCTTACGCTGCCTTTAAGTTTGTCCGGCAAAAAATCAACGGTGAGTTATAACGATATGATTGACCAGGTGATTGTTTCGAAAGGGATGAACACTTTTTACATCAACGGAACGGCTGAAGTGTTGAGCAGCGTTGCGGGTTTGGTGGCCAATTACGGCAATACCACCACCGATCATTACCCGGTTTTAACGCGTTATGCTTTTGGCAACGTGCCGCCAACTTTAAATGTAGTTGCCGATCAAAGCGTTTGTTATTCCAACAACCCACAAAGTATTGCGTTGAGCGGGATTACGGCCGGGCCGGAAAGCGGGCAAACCACTGCCCTTTCGGTTTCCACCTCCAATGCTGCGCTGATTGACCAGGTTTCCGTTGTTCCCGGACCAAAGGGAACCGGCACAATTAATTATCACATCAGCAATAATTCTTCAACCACAGCAACCATTACCGTAACCGTAAAAGATAACGGCGGTACGGCAAACGGCGGGAACGATACTTTTGCCCGTACTTTTAACATTACGGTAAACCCGCTTCCGGCTGTTTTTATCTCCGGTAACCAAAGCCAGGAAGTTTCTAAGGGAACGGTTGTGAACTTAACGGCAACCGGCGGGCAAACTTATACCTGGGCTTCGGCTGCGGATGTTATCAGCGGACAAAACTCGGCTACTTTGGTTGTCCGTCCGCGTGCAACCACCACTTATAAAGTTACGGCAACTAACGCTGCCGGTTGTACTGCCGATCAAACGATTACCATCAATGTCCGAAACGATTATCAGTTAACGGCCAACAACATCATCACCCCAAACGGCGACGGCAAAAACGATACCTGGGTAATCAAAAACATTGATTATTACCCCAACAATACAGTTAAGGTTTTTGATAAAGCCGGCCGCATCGTTTACAGCAAACAAGGTTATGCCAACGATTGGAACGGCACTTACAACAACAGCCCGCTTTCGCAAGGCACGTATTATTTTGTGATTGATTTTGGCGCGGGCCTGGGCTTGTTTAAAGGTTACATCACCATCATCAGAGACTAATTAATTTTCAATTTCGATAAAAAAACAGCGTGTATTTATTAGAATTTTTGTCCCCTAAAAGAAGTATTGTTACAGCAACTTTCATCACCGTTTTCCTAACTTATGCTACCATTAACCAGGCTTTTGGCCAAACCGTGCCTTCAGCAACGCTCAATTTTGAATCGCAAAGCGTTCACCATAGTTCAGCTCCGCAAACATTCACGGTAAGGGGCAGCAATTTGTCCGAGGCAGTTACCGTAAGCACGAACCCTCCTTTCAGCCTTTCAAAAGACAGCGTTAATTACACACCGTCATTAACTTTTACGGTTGAGGAACTGGTATCCAATCAAACCGTTTATGTCAAATTTAAACCAACAGTGATTGGTACTTATGCCGATAGTGTTGTCAACATAAGCACAGGTGCAGACAATAAAATTGTGGCTTTAAGCGGAACGGCCGTAGAATCTACCAATATGTTGGAAGGTAATAAGCTGGATGCCAACAACATCATCACGCCAAATGGCGACGGCAGGAACGATACCTGGGTAATCAAAAACATTGACCAATATCCAAACAACACGGTAAAAGTTTTTGACCATTCCAGAAGCGTGATTTACAGCAAACAAGGTTATACCAACGATTGGAACGGCACTTACAACGATGCCCCGCTGCCGCAGGGAACGTATTATTATGTAGTAGATTTTGGCCCGGGCTCTGGCTTGGTGTTCCGGGGTTTCATCACGGTTGTTAGAGATTAATTTTTAATTCAAGAAAAAACAAAAAATGAATTGGATCAAATTTTTATGCCATAAAAGAAGCATTGCCGCCGCAATTTTTCTCTCACTTTTCATCGTTCTTTCCACCGCAAAAGCTCAACTTAACCCGCTGGCATCGCAGTATTTTGAAAACCAATATTTGTTTAACCCGGCGATGGCAGGCATTAACGATGGCTTAAACATCAACCTGAGCGTGCGTAAACAATGGAGCAGCATTCCTGGCTCGCCTTATACACAAGCTGTTTCTGCGGATTATTTGCTGAACCGCGCTGCTTTTGGCGTAAATGTTTACAACGAGCAGTCGGGTTTGCTAAAATCTACCCGCGCCGTGGCCACTTATGCTTACCACATTCCCTTAGGGCAGGACAACCAGAAGCTAAATTTTGGGCTTTCGGCCGGCGTTTTAACCCAACGTGTGCCTTACGATCAGGTGGATGGCGATCCCGGCGATTTATCCGTTGCCCGCTACAACGACCGCAAAAGTTATGTAGATGGCGATTTTGGCGCTTCGTACACCAGCAACAGCCTGAGCGTGCAGGCCGCTTTGCCCAATTTGAGGAGCGTTTTTAACAACGACAACAGTAACGGCACGGTGGACAGGGCTTTGTATTTTACATCGGTAAGTTACAAGTTTGGTTTTGGCGAAACCGCAAATATGTTTGCTTTGGAACCAAAAGTTTGCTTTCGCGGTGTAAAAGGCTATACCAATATTTTGGATGCCGGTGCCAACTTGATGTTGCTGGACAACCAGTTATCGTTGCAGGCCATGTACCATACTTCCAAAAACAGTACGTTTGGTTTTGGTTTGAACAAAAACTCGTACTCTATCCTTGCTTTTTACACCACCGAAACTTCTGCTTTGAACAATTATACCAATGGCAATTTTGAATTGACTTTGAGGCTGAAGTTGTTTGATAAGTAAGTTTTTACAAGTTTGATGAATGTTTGATCTTGTAATAAAAACCTGATTTAGCTTTATATAAAGATAAACTTTGATACTGATTTTTACCTGATAAAAGAAGCATCAAACCTGGGCACGCCACAAATCTAAATGGTTTTTTAAAAGTTTGAGTTTGAGATAGAAAAATCGAAGTATCAGTGCTACCGTACTTTTATTTTGCCGCCAACTGCTTCGGTTCATGGTACTGGGTTCTTCTATAGAATTATGCTGGTCAAAAAGGGCATTAAAATCATTAAAAAACAAGCCTTTGCCGTTATGTTTTAAAAACGAAATAGCCATTTTATATTCTGTTAAATCACCTTTAATGCCTTCTGCATAACGTCCAAACTTAGTTAAAAACGAACTACGGCGTAAGTGCGGATGGTCGCTGTAACAGTAGAACTTGAGATGGTTGGTGTTCCAGGTATTGAATATCATTTCTGAAAAACCTTTTTGATAGGGCTTTAAATAGGGATATTTAAAGTAAGCATAAAACCGGATGAGGTCTATTTTATTATTGCAGTCCATAAACTGCATCGCATCTTCTAAATGCCGGGCAAAATTTTGTTTGGGTATAAAATCCTCCTGTACATACAAAGTATAAGGTTTGGTTACCGCATCCTGTCCTTTGTTGATATTGTTGCCTAAGCCTTTGTTTTGTGTTGTTCCAATTAAATTAAAAGCGAAGGTTCTTTTTAATTGTTTCAATTTGGCTTGATGCTCGGATTTACTGCCATCATCAGAAACGATGGTTTCTCCAAAAGAGCAGTTTAGTTTTTCAAATGTTTTTAATAAATTTTCGAGCGACGCACTTCTGTTATAATGAGTAATTAACAAGGTAACTTGGGGAAAATAATAGGGCATGAGTAAATACTTTATCAGGGGAAAACCTGTTTATGGAGATTAGATATCTTTATTGGTATTTTTCAAATACTTTCTTTCCAAGGGAACACGCGTGCTAAAATTTCCAAAAAATCTTTTTACTTCTTTTATTAATCGATTTTTGAGGGCATTATAAAAACCTCCGTCACGCTGTAATGTGCGCGGCCCTGTCCACACACGTGCTTTATTTGTTCGTACCTGTTTAACTTTGCCGTACTTCATTAAACCCAGGCACATTTGCCCGTCTTCTCCCCTAAAGTAGTATTTTACAAAACCTACCTTTAAGCCAAATTCTTTTATAAATCCCATACTCATGCCGTAAGAATTAAAGTAAGGCCGGTTAATATGCCTTACTTCTGCAATAACATCTTTCATAGACTCTAATAAACTTAACTTCCAACGTGAAAAGCCTGGTTCACTAATAAAAGAATACCTGCCGTAAACGCATACAACATCTTTTTGAGCTAATACTTTGACCATTTCATTAACCCAAGAATCCGGATAAATACAATCTGCGTCTGCAAGAAGTATATATTTTCCCAATGCATTTTCGAGCCCTAATTGACGCGCCGGCCCCCATCCCTGTGCTCCTTCAAAGAAACCTTTTACATGCAATCGGTCAATTGTTTCTTGGGTTTTGTCTGTAGAGTTATTATTAATTACAATTAATTCGATTGGAATATTAGTTTTCATTTTTGATATACTTGCAATAGAAGTTAAAAGGTTAACTTCTTCGTTCCATGCCGGAATTAAAATACTTACAATAGGTGCATGGGCAGCGTGTTGAAGCTTGGTTAAACCAAAATTTATTTCATCAAAAACTGATTTGGGAATATCCTCAAAACGCCCATAAGGAAATTTATATTGATTTACAAAGTCAGGGTTTTTAAATATATTCATATATTACAAGTTGAAGGTACTACATTTAAAGTAAATACATTAAGTCAATCAATTAAAAAAGAATAAACCAAGGAATTTTATTGTTCATGTTACAGTTAAAAATATCCCTTTCTGTATTAATATTAAATAGGCGAGAAAAGGCCGTTTGCTTTTTTACTGTAAACAAACGGTCTTTTTCTACAATGATAATATCATTAAAACAATAATTGCCTTTGTTATAAACGAAAAGGACAAAAAGTTAAATTTATTTTAGTCATTATTTCCTATTTTGTAAATTTTAATAAAAAGGATTCAAGATAAAAATAAAGGTATTTTACCCATGGATGAATTCATAATATTGAAAGAGAAAACATAATTTGCTTTATTAAAAAACTTTGCTTTATAAATAGTATAACTGTAATAATATCGTATTTTACTTTTACTAAAGTAAATAAGTTACATAATTTACCTGCAACTTTTTATACAGTATAAAGAAAAATGTTTTATTTTTGAACAGTTGTATTTCTGCT
>NZ_JBGCVY010000004.1:0-18333 GCF_041088075.1 Mucilaginibacter sp.
TTTAAATGATCTGAGCGTATATTGTTAAAAATTTATTATTATTACACAGGATTATACTAAAAATGGATCGAAAAAAAGCAATTAAAAGTTTAGCTGCGCTTGGTTTTTTGGGATTGACCTCTGCTTCTGTTTTTGAATGGACCAAAGTCAAAATTATCATAAGTACAGACAATCTTAATCAAAAAAAGTACATTATTGCAGAACTTGCCGAAATGATTATACCGCGTACCAACACACCCGGTGCAAAAGATGCAGAAGTAGAAACCTATATTATTAACAATATCAAATTTTGTACAGATCAAAAATCACAGCAAAATTTTTTGCATGGTTTGCTTGATTTAGAAAATTACGCTTTTGAAAAATATAATGCTTCATTTATAAACTGCAGCAGTGACAGAAAAGCAAAAATTTTAACATTTTTTGAGCAAAATGCTTTTTACAAATATCAAATTTTAAATAAAATCCAAAATAAGGTTTTTGGAAAACCCTTTTTCTCTTTATTAAAAGAGTTAACGATAGAAGGTTATTGTACATCTCAAAAAGGGGCTACGATTGGCTTAGTTTACGACTATATCCCGTCATCATACCATTCTTGTATTTTGCTTTCAAAAAATCAAAGGTCATGGGCAACAAAATAAAACCATGAATATCTTAAACAGGCAAAAATCAAAAAGCATTTTTGATGCAATCGTGATAGGTTCTGGTATTAGTGGAGGTTGGGCTGCCATGGAATTGTGTAAAAAAGGTTTAAAAACATTATTGTTAGAAAGAGGAAGGGATGTACGGCATGTAAAAGATTATCCTACCGCAAACCTTAACCCCTGGGATTTTAAATTTGGCACCAACTTAACCAATGAAGAGAAAAGGTTAAGCCCAATTCAATCACAAGCAAGCGATGCAACCAACAAGCATTTTTTTGTTAACGATACAGAAAACCCTTACTTGCAGGAAAAACCTTTTAACTGGTTTAGGGGATATCAGGTAGGTGGAAAATCTTTAACTTGGGGAAGGCAATGTTACCGTTTGAGCGATTTGGATTTTGAAGCAAATTTAAAAGATGGCATTGCTGTTGACTGGCCAATACGTTATAAAGATATTTCTCCATGGTATGATTATGTAGAAAAGTTTATAGGTGTCAGCGGAAGAAAAGAAAACCTGGCGCAACTGCCCGATGGGCAATTTTTGCCTGCGATGGAATTAAATTGCATTGAAAACCATTTAGCCGATTCTATTAAAAAAAACGACAAAAACCGGTTGTTGACTATTGCCAGGATAGCAAATTTAACAAAAGGCTGGGAAGGCCGTGGCTCTTGTCAAAACCGTAATCTTTGTTCAAGAGGCTGCCCGTTTGGCGGCTATTTCAGCAGCAACAGTGCTACAATACCTGCCGCTTTTCAAACCGGCAACCTTACGTTACGGCCCTATTCTGTCGTTTACGAAATTTTATACGATGGGCAAAAAAACCGGGCCAAAGGTGTACGTGTAATAGATACATTATCAAAAGATGTTTTTGAATATGAAGCTAAAATAATTTTTGTAAATGCTTCAACTATTGCCACTACGGGATTACTTTTAAACTCAAAATCGCCCCGCTTCCCTACCGGCCTTGGAAACGACAGTGGCGAATTAGGCCACAATTTAATGGATCATCATTCATCTGCCGGTGCTTCCGGAATGCACGAGGGCTTTCAGCAATATTACTATAAAGGCAGACGACCGTGTGGCTTTTTGATTCCCCGTTTTAGGAACTTAGAACTGGAACCAAATTTGGGGTTTTTGAGGGGATATAATATACAAGGGCATGGTGAGCGTGCCGAATGGAGGGACAGAATGGGCAGCAATGGTTTTGGCGAAACTTTAAAACAACAAATTACAACGCCCGGCCCTTGGACAGTTTGGATGGCTGGCTGGGGCGAATGCCTACCTTACCATGAAAACAAAATGAATTTAGATCTTTTAAAAACAGACCAATGGGGCTTGCCAATAATCAATATTGATTTTTCTTTTAAACATAATGAAAGCAAGATGATGGAAGACATTAGGAAAACAACTTCCGAAATGCTTTACTCTGCCGGGTTTATAAATATTGAATCGTTTAATTATAACAAGCCCGGTGGTTCTACCGTACATGAAATGGGAACAGCCAGAATGGGAACAGATCCTAAAACTTCTGTTTTAAATGGCAATAACCAGATACATGCAGTAAAAAATGTATTTGTTACCGATGGAAGTTGTATGACTTCATCAGCATCGCAAAACCCATCGTTAACTTATATGGCTTTAACCGCCCGGGCTTGTGATTTTGCTGTGAAGGAATTAAAAAACGGAAGCTTGTAATACTAGCGATGCTTCTTTTATCACCTTAAAATCAGGATCGGCTATACTTGGTTTTCCCAAATACTTATTTCTTTGTAAATCTTTTCAACGGAATTTTCCCAACTGTGCGAAAATGCGAATTCTATACGTGCTTGTTGCTTTTCAACCGAGTCTTCTGCAAGTGCCAACTCTACGAGCTTTACAAATTGTTCCTTCGTTTCGGCGAGATAAGTATAATCTTTAAACATTAACATACCTTCTGTTTCAATAGCTACAACAGGTTTTCCTAAAGCTAAATATTCATCAATTTTTCTGGGATAATTTCCAATTGTTATTTCGTTAACCGCTTGTGGGTTGATACAAACATCAATATTGTTAATATAATCCGGTAAAACTGATGCTTCTTTTAGCCCTAAAAAAATAATGTTTTTAATTTGGTGAAGCCTACTTTCTAAAAAACCATTATCTTCAGGGCCGATCAAAACGATGCTCCAATCCGGGTTGGCAATTGCGATAAAAGCTAAGAGCCCGATGTCCAAACGAGTAGAAGATAAAGCGCCAACATATCCTATAATTGGCTTTGCAATGTTTGTTAATTCCGGAAGTTGCTTTAATTGCAATGAGGTAAAAGCACTTAAATCGCACCCCTGCCCAACAAAAAAAGAATTGTGATTGTACCGCGCACAATAGTTTGCAAGAAACTGCGAGTTGGCTAAACAAATATCACTTTTGGCGATTAACTTGGGTTCCAGCTTCTCGCCATGAAACTTCCAATATTTCGTTCCAATCATGTAGTCCCTGGAATAATAAATACTTGTTTTAGGCCGTAAAATATCTTTCAAATAAAAACTTTTGAAAATATCGTTATCATTAAATAATATAAAATCGTTGAACCCCAAAAGCGAAATTGTCTTTTTGATTGATTTGGCGTAACACTGATTATTGTATTTGTTGATTATATTAAATAAAAAATGTATTTTAATCCAATTAATGGATTCGAGTACACAATCCGGATACAAGTTCCATAAATTATTATTGATCTGAACCAGGTTGTTTTCCTTGCCATGGAGCATCCGTTTTCTTTTTTTAACCTTATCATCGCACCTGTTCCTTAATAATGTAATCCTGTCTAAAGGCGGGTTTACATATAAAACAAAGTTATTTTTGCTGAGTTCTAATGCAATATTTTTGCAGTTGCTTCCAATGTTTACGTCCCATGCCTGCTGCCCAACTATAACATAATTTCTTTTATAAGTTGATTGTTGCATGGTTGTTGCCGGTTTTAGGGATTTGGTCTAATTTATAAGTAACGGTAATTAACGCCGCAACTAAAACAAACAAGATATTTGTAGGAAACTGTACGATAGCTTCTTGTGGGAAGTTGCCAACATTAAGCGCAAAAACAATAACTGTTGCTGCAAGGCAATATGATTTGAGTTCCGGATCTTGTATTAAAAAATAGTTTCTAATACCTGTTCGTAATATGATAAACATGAGTGTACATATCAAAAACAATCCAATCCAGCCTAATTCCACAGCAACCCTTACATATCCGCTATCGGGAGGGAAATTTGCTAAATAAGAATTGGGGGCAAAACGTTGCCCCCATGTGCCTGTTGCGCCTAAACCTCCCCCGATTGGATGTGCAAGGATAAAAGGCTTAATCCGTTTTTGGTTGATGGCACGCACTGTATATGAAGCATCGGTTGAAGGTTTAAATGCACTTTGAAACCTGTAAATAGTCTGGTTAGAAGTAGGCATAAGAATTATGATGCCTAAAATAAAAGCAGCAAAAATGCTGATTTTCAAAACAGTTGGGCTATAGTTAAGAACAGCAAGCATAACCATGGCTGCAGGAATGAGTACATAAGCGCCGCGTGTGCCCGAATAAAGCATATTTAGCAAAAAAAACAAGGCTAAAAGAAGCAATACCGCTTTTTTCCAGGTTTTAAATGTTCCGGTTGTCAAACAAATACACAATAAACTGCTGATTACCATATTGTAGGAAAAGCAAACAGGATCAGAAAATATAGAGAATTTACGCCAAACACCATTGATAAACAACAGCGAGACCATTAAAGGATCATTTAACTGTTTCTGTTCAAAATCAAAAAACCCGAAATGCTCCTGCTTAAAAGCATAAACTGCGGCAAAAAGGCTTAATGCAACCCAAACTTTTAGAATTATTCGAACAAAACTAACGGATTTGATTTGATAGACAAATACAAAATAGAGCAGCATGACGGTAGCAACGGTACGAATAGTATATAACCAAGAAAACACAGATGCAGCAGCAGGATTTGCCACTTCCAAAATATTGTAAACTAACCAAATTAAAATTATTTTACTAATCGGAAGTTTTAAAAAGCCCCAATCCGGGTTGCTTTTTTGTTTGATAAAAAACCCCAGTAAAAGAAGTACTTCCAAACCATCCATTAATGTCCCTAACGGAAAATCAACCCCTATCCTAATCACCCACATCAACAGGTAAGCAGCAACCAGCAATACCAAAATACCGACTTGCGGATAAGCAACTACACTATAAACCAATGGTATACCAACAAGAGCCACTAAAATCAACCCGGCAGCAATCAACCCAAATTTTGCGATGAGTAGCGAAAACGACAAGCCGGCCACTACTAAGGCCGCAATCACAAAAATGTTTAAACGTAAGGTTGGGCTGCCCGAATTGCCTGTTCTGTGCAATGCGCTTTTACCGCCAAGTTTAAAGTTGAAGGATGATGGCAGCACTTTCATGTTTTCAAAAAAACAGGATCTTTACAAAAAATACAAAAACGCTGATAAAAGCCAAGATCGTGGCCAACAATTCCTGGGTGCTTTTTTGTTTAGCCTCCGGGTTTATGGGTTGTTTTTTATTGTTTTGATTTGGCCTGATCATGCTTTCTTTTGCATTACTTTTTCTATATCGGCATCGTAATAATGCGGGGTTGCCACAGAACGCTCATTGGCCTTGCCCATTTTGAACAAGGATATAATTTGGTAAAACATAAATTTGGGTATGCCCAACAATGCTTTGTAAACCCGGGTATCGGCTTTTGACTGTATCAGGGCGATAAAAAAACTGCCAATAAAAGAAGCAAAGGCAATCAGCCACAACCAGTTGTAAGCCGGGTTGACCCAAAAGTTTGCCACCATACAAAACAGGGACAGGATTAGGAAAATGAACAAGGGCGGCCGCAAAAGCACCATGCCAAACAATACCTGGTTTTTACTAAAATTGCCCAACCCCCTCAAAATCAGTTTCACACCAAAGCCGCCATATCTAAACCAAGTGTTGATCCACCGGGCGCGTTGTTTCACCAATTGTTCGGGGTGCATTGTTTTTTCATCATAAACAATTGCTTTTCTGGCAAAAGCAATCTGCAAGCGGTAATTTACAATTTCTGCCTGTAACACTTTGTCAAAACCTGCGCCATCTATATCCAAATGGTCTAAACAAAACTGGTACAATTCGGTGGTGAAAGCCATCCCGGAGCCGGATAAAGTAGCCGAAGAACCGATTTTGAACAACAACCTGCCATCGTAATAATGGTAATACATATCCCTCGCGGCATCCAGACAAGCGTAAGTTGTGTTCAGGTTTTTTGCCGCACGCAGCCCTTGTACCGCCTGGTAACCTTTTGTAAAATAGGTGTTCATTTCGGTGAGATAAGCCGGATGGACAAGGTTATCACTATCAATAATGGTTAAACGCGAATGCGGCCGTACAAAATGATTGATGGCATAAAAGTGCGAACGGATATTGCTTTGTAACGCTTGCGGCGGCCTTAAAACCACAACTTGCGGATGGTCAAAGTTTAGGTTTGAAACGTCGCACTGGTCTGCAACAATATAAATGATAAAGTTGGAGAAATCCTGTTTTAACAGAGAAGCAACAACATCGGGCAAAGATTGGGTTTGTTGATAGGCCGTAACAATAATGCCATAGTCGGCTTCGGTAACTTTGTTCCAAGTTTTGTTTACTTTGAATTTGTTTCTTGCCGTTGGATAAAGCAGGAACAACAGCATCGGAAAAACCAGGTTATATCCAATTGCCAATTGCACCACTTGCCAGATCAACTTATATAAATGGATGTGCATGTATGTTTATGGTTTCAGCTTGTTTAAATTTTACTTATCGAGGTTCCAATGCTTCTTTTATCACCTAAAAATTGGGATGTACAATATTTATGTTTTTTAACTTGGTATAAACACCAATTTTTATAGGGTAAAAGAAGCATTGACATTTTTTACTTGTATAAATTAAACAGGCCCTAAGCTTGTTTAGCTTCCAATTCATTAGTTACAATTACTTTGTTCAGGATCAAGCCGATAAACTTGTTGTTTAAAGTACGCAGGTAATTTAAGTAAAGTTGCTTTTCATGGTTGATGCTTTGGTTGGCTTCAAAAACGGCAATTACTTTATCTGCAAATTGGATCCATTCTTTGGCTTTGTTCATCAGGCTCAAGTCTTGGGTTTCGATAATGATAATGTCGAAGCTTTTTTTCAACTGCATTATTTTTTTACCGATCACCTGCCCACTGCTTTTTTCAAGCAAAGATTTATCACTGCCCAGGTTTCCCAAAACATAAACCTGGTTGTTGTCCGATGCTTGTATTTCCATATTATCATCCTTCAGAAAATCTTCAAAGTAAGCTTTTTCAAAAGCAGCTTTGGTTAAAGTTGGATGTTCAAAGTTGCCGTCAATCACCAGCACTTTTTTATTGGCGATAGCAAAAGCAGAAGCCAAACCCATAGCCACCAATGACTTTCCCTCGCCTGCTTTAAGGCTGGTAATGGCCAGCACTTTTCCTTCTGCCCCAACCTTATTTTCATGTAGTTCGTTATCAACCTCATAACGGATGGAACGCAACAGGTTGCTAAATTGCTGCATCTCTTCGGTACTTTGCGGGTTATTCCCGATTAGCTTAAAATCAATATTGGTTTTGATGACCAAATTGAGTTTGCCTAAAACAGGGATTTGGGTTGCGTTGGTCAGATCAGTTGGAACGCGGATGGTATTGTCAAAATAAAATAGGGCAAACAGTACCACCAGGCAAAATACTTCGCTTACCACACCGCTTAATAGAGTAAGCAGTAGTTTTTTTGAAGGTTGTTTTACACCCGGCATAGCTGTTTCTACCTGCTTTAAAGGCGTTTTAATGTTAGTTTCTAACGATGACTGGTTGTACCGGTTTTGCACGTCCAGGTATTCTTTTGTGGCAACTTCAATATCACGGTTGTAGGCTTGTACTACGGCATCAAAAGGGACAATGCGTTCTAACTGGTTGTTTAACTGGTTGATCTGGTTGTCCAGTTTGTTCAATCCCGAGCGCGTCATATCTCTGGTGATCTCCATTTTGACTTTTTCCTGCACTAAGTTTTCTTTGCCAGCCAAAGGGTTGGAAACATATTTATCGGATACCTGGCTTATTTGTGCATCTAAAATATTTTGTAACGAATCGCTGCTTTTTCTGTACCGCGGGTCAAAATTACTTTGGATATATTTATTGTTAACGGCTGCCAAACGGTCTCGGGTTTGTGCAATCTGTCCGTTCATTTTAACCGAACCTGCCTCCTGGTATCTTCTGTCGTTCGGGTTAAACCGGCTGTTGATGTTGGCAATAGCGCTGTTGTACGATAGAATATCTTTTTCCGCCTGTGCTTTACGGTCGCGGTAATCAGTTAATTGTGTATAAAGCGAAGTTGACTGGTCTTTCAGGTCGAGGATATGGTTTTTAATTTTGTAGTTTCTTAATCCGGCTACTTTGGCGTTCATCGTGTCCAGCTTTTCCTGCACCAGTTTCTGTAAAAACCCGTTGGAGTTTCCCTTGTTTTTTTGTTCATCGGCAATGGTATAGGCAATAAATTCTTTACAAAGTGTGTTTAAAACAAAGGCCGAAAGCTGGGGCTGGTCTGATGAAAATTCGAGGTGCACAAAATCACTGTTATCGGTACGATAAATCATTAATTCTTTTTTAAGGCTTTCTGCATCATACTTTTGTGCAGCTAATACCCTTTCCAAACCGGCTTCGTCCGGGTCGGTCAAATCCAATGGTGCGCGGTGCTTGTATTTATAATTAAAAACAGTTAAAGCATGTGCAAGGGCATCAGCATTTAGTTCTTTTAGCAGTTTACTTTTAGGCCGAAAGGCTTGCTTGTTGGTAAGGTCATGTATGATCAGTTGATAAGAAACCTGGTCTATTACTTTTCCTAAACGAATGGTCCCTAATAAGTTGGAAAATTGTTGGTTGACTTTTGATTCCTGTATGCCGCCATCTGTATTGCTTAATATCTGCTGGTTCGGGTCAATAATACCGGTTGCCAAATCGGTTTTTGAAACGTAATTATCCGACAGGTTATGGGTTAAAAAATAAGTAAAAACAAGCGCGATGACCGGGACGGCTATCAAAACAAACCGGTGCCTGTACAATAATTTAAAAAAATTGGCTAATTCCATTATTCAATATCTTCTAATTTAAGCCCCACCAATGCTTCCAGTTCGCTTTTAGCTATTAAAAAATTGGTTTCTGCCTGCAATTTTTGTTCTGCACGTGCGGATGCCGTAATCAAAGCCGCATTATATACATCAAAAGTCGCCTCTCCTTTTTGAAACTTATACTTTGTTTGTTTCAGTAAAGTTTGCATATCCTGGTAAGATTGTGTTTGCAGTTTTACCAGGTTTTTTTGCAATAAATAGGTAAAGTAGCGGCGTTTTACATCGGCAGTCAGGGTAACCAAAAATTCGTTTTGTTCGTCGCGCACAATATTCAAATCTTCCTGTGCTGCTTTTATCGTATAAGGTTTTGTAAGGATAGAACCAAGGTTTAACGAAACGCCCAATTGTAAGCCATTGAACAAAAACCTATTGACCGTTGTGCCGGTATTGGTTGTCGGGATGGCATAATTTAAAGTATTGTTGGGTTGGTAGATGTAAGAAAAAGTTAAAATATCAAACCAGGAAATCCCGGCTCTTTTAACATTGATCCTGGCCAAATTAATCTTGTCGTTATAGCCCGTCAGCTTTGGGTAATGGATTTTGGCCGAGGTAATCAATTTATCAAGATAAGGATAAGAAATTTCGGGGATAACAGAATCCTGGGCTTTAACCGTTACGGACACAAAAAAAAGCAGGGTAAAAAGAGTATAGGCTTTAAACATAATTTTGTTTATACGTTTTCCTTTTGAAATAAGGCCGGAAAAGTTCCTAAAATAATTTTCAGGTCAAACCAAAACGAATAGTTCAATGCGTAATAATTGTCGAGTTTCTTCCTTTCCAGTTCAGACATTTCGCTGCGTCCCCTTTTGCTGATTTGCCACAAACCGGTTAAACCCGCCGGGCCCAAAAAGCGTGTGGACCATTCATTGGAAGTGAGCTTTTCTGCCTCATACAAAGGCAAAGGGCGGTTTCCAACTAAAGACATATCCCCTTTTACAATATTAAAAAGCTGGGGAAGTTCGTCCATGCTTGTCTTCCTTAAAAATGAACCCAAGCGGGTTACCCTTGGATCATTTTTTAACTTGACAAATGTTGGCGAAGCAGTAGTTGCGGTTGCTTCTGCATATTGGTTAAGGTTAGATAAATCAATCAAATATTCATCAGCGTTACTGCGCATAGACCTAAACTTGTAAAAATCAAACACATTATAGCCTGTGCCAACACGTTTACTTTTGTAAATAATTTTGCCGTCGGATTCTAAATAAATAAGCCCTGCGATGATGACAAACAAAGGTGAAAGCAGTAAAATACAAGTTGCAGAAAGTGCCAGGTCAAAAGCACGTTTGCCGGCCGGGATATTATAAGTGGCCGTTGCTTTTTCTGATAAGTTTACGATACTTGGTTTGATCAGCTTAAACCTGACCAGAAAATCCAAACGTTCTGCAAGTTCATCGTAAGAAAAAGGATGGATATAAAAATCATGGATTTTGAGCTGCCTTGCTTTTTGCAGGCAATTGTTTGTTGGTTGCGATGCCAGCAAAACGATAATCAAGCCCCGAAGCAAAACGTTCTTTTTTACATTCTCAATCAGTGCAAAACAATTTTCCTGTTCATCGGCCTCTATCAAAATTATTTCGGGCAAAGAACTTAAAGACAACTGCGTTAAATAAGCATTGAACTGTTCCGGGGTTGTACTGGAAAAAATTTGAAACCTATTGCTCAGGTTGTCTTGAATATCAGTTACGAAATCAATACCGGAATAAGCAATACGTATTTTGTTGGTGCTAAACACGGTTTTGTTAGTAAATGTCATTCACTTTGACGCTTTTAAAAACCTGGTTGATTACCGCTTTTAAATTATCCGGGTTAAAAGGTTTGTTCAAATACCCTTCTACACCAAACGGCATTTTTTCTACCTGCTCTTTTACATTTTCGGCACCGGAAAGTACAATAACAGGTGTATCGCGGTAAAAACCACTGATCTTTAAATTGCGGATAAAAGAAGTGCCGTCAAAATAAGGCATCTCCAGGTCAGAGATAATCAAATCAGGGTAATTGCCTTCTTCCAGCCAACTAAAAGCTTCCATCCCGCTCGGCTTTATCACAACTGCATGATCTTTGGACAGGATAAAATTGAGCAATTTCAAAATGCTTATGTCATCATCAACAACAAGTATTTGTTTTTTCATAGGTATAAAAAAATTTAGTTGCAAACGGCTAAATATAGATTAAATAACTAATATTATTGTCAGCTATATTGTTGAATTTTAAATTTACCGTCTATTATACTTATTAACAATATGTGTTTTCATACGTATAAAGCTATAAAAAATAATAGATTTAAATTATTATCTATTACTATAATTATTTAAGCAATTACGAATTTTAATAACATGATGGTTTTCAATCTGCATGCTTCTACGCAAAAAGACAAAAAAGAGTTATTATAAATACATGAGCTACTAATTAAACAATCCTGGCGATGCCGATCAAAGAAGTTGTAAAAACAAACCCTGCTTTAAAAAAATTTATTCATTGGACACTTGTGCCAACCAAACAAGCAAGGCCCCGCACTTGGGTTAAATTTTTTGTGAACCCTTTTTTTCATCAAAAAAAACCGGGAAGCATCATCAGGCACCGCACGCGCATGGATGTTTTTCCTTTCAACCGGTTTGTATTGGGTAAAAATGCGGTGGTTGAGGATTTTTGTACCATTAACAATGGCGTGGGCGATGTTTTGATTGGCGATGAAACCACATTGGGGATGGGCAATGTTTTGATCGGGCCGGTTGCAATTGGCAAACAAGTGATCGTTGCACAAAACGTGGTGATGAGCGGCCTCAACCACAATTATGAAGATGTAACCCGGGCCATACAATTACAAGGGGTAAAAACAGCACCAATCATCATTGAAGATGATTGTTGGATTGGCGCCAACGTGGTGATCACGGCCGGCACAACCATTGGCAAACATTGTGTTGTTGCGGCCGGTGCCGTAGTTACCAAAGATGTACCCGCTTTTAGTATTGCCGCCGGAAATCCCGCGCGCATTATCAAAAAGTATGATCAAGAACTTCAAACTTGGGTCAAAGTAAAAGATGCTTCTTTTACCCTATAAAAATAAGCCTGTTAATTTTAAACAGAATGATAGCTTTGCCGTTAATAAATTTTACCCGATAAAAGAAGCATACAAAATATGGAAGTTTTTGAAACCTATTTAACCGGCACCGACGGATCAATTGAAGGCTTGGTTAATACCATAAACACAGCAGATGAAGGCCGGCAATACCAATTTTCTTCTTTTGATGATTCTTTAACCATCACCATCGCCAAAGACGAACATGGCCATTGGAAAAGGATCAGCAGCACCGAACCTTATTTATCGGGCTGGGTGGACGAACTGGGCGAACAAATTGACCAGCGGAACACGCCAACTTATTAAGCAATCACTTTAACGGTTCCAGCAGATATTGCAAACCGTTAATCCTGATCTCCAGCATGGTTTCCAACAGAACGCCCAACGTTCCTTTCGGGAAACCCTGCTGCTTAAACCACAACAGATAATTTTCGGGCAAATTGCAAATTTTGGTGCCTTTGTATTTGCCAAAAGGCATTTCCATCGTAACCAATTGCGTCAAAATTTTCGGGTCCATGCTGCCACAAACCTAAAAACTATGTTTGATATTGTTGGATAAAGTATGCGCCGACCAGTAACCGCTTGCCAATAACCTTCTGATCGTATACAAAGGTTCAATCGTGTCGCGTTTTTCCGATAGTTGAAATGCTGCCACAAAACCGCGTTTCTTCAACTCTGGGATGGCCTGCTGGTTCCACAAACCAAAAGGATAAGCAAAGTATTTAATTGGTTTGCCCGTAATTTCTTCCAGCTTTTTGGTTGGCTTGTCAATTTGTGTAACCCAATCCTCGCCCTGGTATTTCTTCACGTTATGGTGGTCCCAAGTGTGGCTGGCAATTACGTTCCCTTCGTCTGACAGGGTTTTTACCTGTTCTTTGTTCATATAATGCGGTCTTCCCAAAGAAACCGTCATGATAAAAAACACGCCTTTAAAACCGTACTTTTTCATCTGCGGTTCGGCCAAAGTAAACTGGTCTAAATCTGTATCATCAAAAGTAAGCATGATGGGTTTTGCAGGAAGTGCTGTCCCTTCGTTCAAATATTGGTACAACTGATCCGGCAAAATGGTATGGTAACCGCTGTCGGCCAGCATTTTCATTTGCTCGCGGAAATCGTTTTCCTGCACAATATAATCCTTTGCCGTTTTAGAATCGGTCGGTTTCCAATTGCGGATTTGGTGATAGCACAAAACCGGAATTTGTTTTCGGCCTAAAACCGTTGCTGCCGAAGCTGCTTTTACCGTTTTTATGTTGATGACAGGATCGGAAGCTTTTTTTACAGGATAAATTTCGGCCTTCGTTGTCATGGCCGAAGTTTGGGGTTGAAACTGGCAATTGCTTAGCATCAACATCAAAAAAATTCCCGGCAGGGCTAATAGTGCGCTTTTTTTAAGGCGCAAAAAAATAAATTGCTTATTCATAAATGTTTTTACGCTAAATCCCGGAAAAAGGATTAGCAGATCGGCTTTAAATCAGCAAAAAAAATGGATGCTTCTTTTACTGTGCTAAATGTTCTACATAAGAAATTTTACCATTATCATCAAAATCATAAACACGTGGTACGCCGGTCAGCAATTCTATATGTACAATGGCAGCCGGACTGATATTTTCCAAATGCATCATCAAAGCCCGCAAACTATTGCCATGCGCCACAATCAAAACGTTTTTCCCCTGTTGCAGCAAAGGCTCGATGTGTGCATAATAATAAGGCAAAACACGCTCCTGTGTCTGCTTCAAACTTTCGCCGCCCGGAGGCGCAACATCAAAACTTCTTCTCCACAATGCAACCTTGTCTGCACCATATTTTTCGGCGGTTTCGGCTTTGTTTAAACCTTGCAGATCGCCGTAGTTGCGTTCGTTCAAAGCGGCATCTTTAAAAACAGGAATATTTTTTTGCCCGATGGTATCCAAAATAATATCCAGCGTTTCGATGGCGCGTTTTAAAACCGAAGTAAAAGCATCGTCAAAGTGCATTTTTTGCAGTTTGCGGCCGCACATTAAGGCTTCTTCCCTGCCCTGCGCCGTTAAATCCACATCGGCAAAACCTGTAAATTTATTTTCGAGGTTATATTCGGATTGCCCGTGACGAACAATGGCTAATTGACTTTTCATGGTAAGGTTTCAAATTGAAATTTTTGCAAGTTTAAGGGATAAAATTGATTGCGGAACAGGTTTTTACGAATCACACCAAAAAAACACCGATAAAAGAAGCATCCCCGCTCCCATACTTCTTTTATCCACTTAAATTCAAAACTTTGCCGCCATAAACAGTTTCCGCATTCATATGTTAAGCCAACAAAACATACATGATGAAAAAGAACAGTTTAGGTTCCTCCGGAATCGAAGTTCCGCCTTTTGCTTTTGGCGGAAATGTTTTCGGCTGGACGATTGACGAAAATACATCCTTTCAAATTTTAGATGCACTAATGGATGCCGGTTTAAATTTTATTGATACGGCCGATGTTTACTCGAAATGGGTTCCCGGAAACAAAGGCGGCGAATCCGAAACAATTATTGGCAACTGGATCAAAAAATCGGGAAACCGGGATAAAGTGATCATCGCCACCAAAGTGGGCATGGAAATGGCGCACGACAAAAAAGGCTTATCGAAAACCTGGATCAAACAAGCAGTTGAAGATTCGTTAAAACGTTTGCAGACCGATTATATTGATTTGTACCAATCGCATAAAGACGACGCCGACACACCAATGGAAGAAACCCTTGCTGCTTTTAACGACTTGGTGAAGGAAGGAAAAGTACGCGCCATTGGTACTTCCAACATGAGCGCGCAGCGGCTTTTGGTGGCCTTGAAAACGAGTAAAGAGCATGGTTTTCCATCGTACCAAACCTTGCAGCCGCTGTACAATTTGTACGACCGCGAAAGTTTTGAGCAAGAACTGGAGCCGCTTTGCCAAGAACACAACATCGGCGTGATCAGTTATTCTTCTTTGGCCAGTGGGTTTTTAACCGGAAAATATCGTTCGGAAGCTGATTTTAACAAGAGCAAACGCGGACAAGGGATCAGCAAATACTTAAACGACCGTGGGTTTAAAATTTTAAAAGCTTTGGACGAAGTTTCGGCAGAATCAAACGCCTCGCCTGCCGCTGTTTCTTTGGCCTGGCTGATGCACCGGCCAGGTATTACCGCGCCCATTGCAAGTGCAACCAGCGTAAACCAATTGCAGGATATTATCAAAGCAACCGAATTGAATTTAGATACCGAAGCGATCCATAAGCTAAACACGGCCAGTGCCTGGGAATAGCGAAAAAAGAATTGCATAAAAAAAGCTGCCCGAACAAGGCAGCTTTTTTTATGCAGTAAAATTTCGGGTTCTTAATGCCTGTACCAGCCGTTGTGGTACCCATTGTCATGATGGCCATCCCAGCCGCCTCGGTAATTACCGCGGTCAAAATGTTGATCGCGGTTATCAAAACGCCCACCGTCATAATTGCGGTATTCCGGCCGGCCGTAGCCTTCATTTCGGTAACCCCGATCGTAACCTTGTGCAAATTGCGGGTTGCTGTAACGGGCGCGGTAAAAATCGTTGCGTAAATACGGCCTTGCTTCGTTTACTTGATAGTGGCGCAAAGCGTTGTAATCGTAATCGTGGTAACGGCCAACCAATCGCGGGCCAGAAACCCAGCGGCCTCCGTATTGGTAGTAATAAACGTGTTCGGGCACAGAATAATAAGCTTCGGCATCGGGCAAATAGTAGTAATCATCCACAACCGGCGCAGGTGTAACATAAACCGGACGAGGTCCAAAGTTTAAATTAAAATGAATACCAACTTGGGCTTTGGCCGTGTTAAAACTTAAACTTGCAATTATTAAAGCGGATAAAAAAAGTAACTTTTTCATGGTAGTAATTTGGTTTTTGGTTTTGATAAAATGATAAGCATTATTTAAACTTTCATTTTTAAAATTGTGCTTTTCTTTTTGTTGTTTGGTTGATAGATACAGTTCAGACTACAACAATTTAAAGAAGTTTAAACCACATTTAGACATTAAATTTATACCGGTAAAAACAGTATCGGCATACTTCTTTTACCACCTAAAAATTGGTGCTCTTTTGATAAACTTTGGAAGTAATAAAACCCTGGTAAAAAGTTTTTTCTTTAACTAAAACGTAATTTTTTTGTTGAAAGTAAACATCCATTTTCACCAAGGTTTTTGTTTCGACGTTACAAAGCCAGCCAAAAAATAAATACATGGTTTGCAATAAAACCTTTTGCCATAGTTGGTGTCGGTTTTCCTGGACTTGGAAATCGCAAAGCAGCCACCAGCCATCTAATTTTAAACATTGGTGCAATTGGTCAAACACAGATTGTATTCGTTTTTCTGAAAAATTATCGAACAAAAAAGGCGTTAATATAACATCGTATTTTTGCGAAAGCTGGTATTCTTCAATCGCTTTGTGCACAAACGCAACTTCATTTTGCCCGCAGTTTCTTTTTCGCGATAAGGCAAGCATTTTTGCAGAAATCTCTACATAAGTAATTTTCAAATTGCAAGGTTGGATGCGTGCCAGTTCTTCTAAAATCCAGCCGGTGCCGCCGCCAACAATTAAAATATGTGTTTTAGGTTGAATATCCTTAATCAAAAATTGCTGCGCTTTTACCAAAGCTTTGCCGAAAACTAATTGTGCAAGTGCGTCATAAAACCAGGCAGAGGCATCGTAATTATTTGGCATATTTGCGGTTGCTGATGGTCGATGGTTAATAGTTAATGGCTGATTGCTAATAGCTGACGGCTGACGGTTGATAGCTAATAACAACCGGAAGCGGAAATGCTTCTTTTATCGGCCTAAAATTACGGAGCTTAGCGCGATATGCCTGTACAATTGAATAAAAATTTGCCGTGGCTGCTGGTTTTGCTGCTGGCCGTGTCCGTAAATTTTTCGGGCATCAACGTTGCTTTTTTTACCGATGACCCCGGCTTGTATGCGGCTTTGGCCAAAAACATGGTGCTGCGCGGCAATTATTGGGAACTGTTTTCGTATGGAAAAGACTGGCTGGACAAACCTCATTTTCCGTTTTGGATGGCCGCACTCAGCTTCAAAATTTTTGGTTTTTCTACCTGGAGCTACAAGTTGCCGGCCTTGCTTTTTTTCCTGTTGTCGGGTTTATACACCTATCTTTTTGCCAAAAAAAACTACGATCGCAGAACTGGTTTAATGGCAGTTTTAATCCTTTTTTCGGCACAACATATTCTAATGTCGAACACCGATGTCCGCGCCGAACCTTATTTAATGGCTTTGATCATCGGCAGCGTTTATCATTTCTCCAAAATTGAAAAAAAGTTTACTTGGCATGATTTGGTTTTGGGAAGTTTGCTGGCCGGGTGCGCCGTGATGACGAAAGGAGTTTTTGCGCTGATCCCAATTGGCGCAAGCGTAGTCGGAGAATTGATTTTCAAAAAACGTTTCGGCGAATTATTTAAAGTGAAATGGCTACTGGCAATCCTGCTGACCGCAATTTTTATCCTGCCCGAAATTTACAGTTTGTATGTGCAGTTTGATAGCCAGCCGGGAAAATATACGTTCCAACAAACGCATATTTCCGGCATCCAATGGTTTTTGTGGGACAGCCAGTTTGGGCGTTTTATCAACAATGGCCCGATTACCCGAAAAAGTGGTAGCATGTTTTTCTACGTCCACACTTTGATTTGGGCTTTTGCGCCCTGGTTTTTTATGTTGGCTTATGCTGTTTTTAGCTCGATAAAAAAAGTACTGACCGGAAGAAAATTGCCCGAATATTACACCCTTTGCGGTGGTTTTGCCATGTGGCTGATCTTTTCGCTTTCCAGTTTCCAGTTGCCGTTTTACACCAATATTATTTTTCCGTTTTTCGCGATCATCACGGCGGCAGCTTTTAGAAAAGTTTTTTCAGGCAAAAGACTTGCATTTTTTAAAACCATACAAGTGTTACAAGTTTGCATTTTATTTTTGGCTGTATTGGTTTTCAACTACTTTTTACAATCCAAAATTACCATATTATTTTGGGTAGAAGTTTTTTGTTTTGGAATCTTGGTTTTCTACTTAAACAAAAAAACTTCCGGTTTTACTTTTTACTTTTTGCTTTCCTGTTGTGCCACGTTTTTTATAAACTTTTACCTCAATACTGTTTTTTATCCTTTGCTAACTTCTTACAAAGCAGATTGTGAGGCACCGGTTTATGTTAATCAAAAACTTCCGGGAAAACCAATTTTTGTAATGGATAGTTTGAACAATGCTTTCCAATTTTATTGCAAACAACCAGTACAACTTTTACCTAAAAAAGATTCGGCCCAAACTTCAACTTTAAAAATAATTTATGTTGATGAAGCAACACTTAAAAATTTGCAAAAAAAACATCCAATTGAAATTTTAAAAGTGGTTAAAAATTATCCAAACGAAATTATTTACAAGCAATTTATTTGGTACAAAACCCGCAAACAAGCTTT
>NZ_JBGCVY010000005.1:0-18680 GCF_041088075.1 Mucilaginibacter sp.
ATGGTTGCTAGGGTTTTGTTTGATCTCGGTAACGCTAACATAAAACGGATGGAAAATACGAAACCAGGAAATCAGCAAAAGTTGTAACATGTTTGTAAGCTTTTCAAATTATCTTTCAAAAAAAGCTATAATTAGCCACATTAACCAATACTTCTTTTATGCCCGATTTTTCCTTATACTTTCAACTTGGCATCCAGCACATTTGCAACTGGCAAGGCTACGACCATATTTTGTTTGTAACCGTTTTATGCGGTATTTATCAGTTAAAAGATTGGCGCAAAGTTTTGATTTTGGTTACCGCTTTTACCATCGGCCATTCCATCACACTGGCTTTAAGTGTGTTTAACATCATCCATATCAATACCTCGCTGATTGAATTTTTAATCCCGGTTACCATCGTTATCACAGCCCTAAATAACATCGGTAAAAGAAGCATCGCGCAAAAAACCATCAACCTCACTTATTTTCTGGCTTTGTTTTTTGGGTTGATACACGGTTTGGGCTTTTCCAATTATTTAAAAAGTTTGTTGGGCAAAAGCACCAACATCGTGGCGCAATTGTTCGCTTTTAACGTCGGTTTAGAGTGCGGGCAGGTTTTAATTGTAATTTCTGTATTACTCTTATCGTTTTTGCTGATCAAAACTTTCAAAATTAAACCTGCCGACTGGAGTTTTTTTCTATCTTCGGCTATCTTTGGCATTGCTTTAATGCTATGTATTGATCGTTTTCAACAAATTATTTTTAGATGAAGAAAATTTATCTCGCTATTTCCTGTATTGCGTTGTTCAGTTCGGCTGTCCGGGCGCAATACGATAACAATCCCGGCTCCAACCACGGCAACAAATTTGAACAGTTGGGCACGATGATTTCCGACCCGAACATGTTCCGTTCTGCTTCCGGCGCGCCCGGTTCAAAATACTGGCAGCAACGCGCGGATTACGAAATCAACGCAACTTTGAACGACGACAAGCAACGTTTGGACGGCACGGAAACCATTACTTACTTCAACAATTCTCCCGATCCGCTGACGTATTTGTGGTTGCAGTTGGATGAAAACCAGCACCGTAAAGATTCGCAGGGCAGCACTGCCAGCGAAAGCAAAATGCAGGAAAAGATGAGTTTGCGCCAGTTGCAATCCATTATGGGCAATAACCTGGATTTGGGCGACCATGTTTTAACGGTAACCGATGCGGGCGGAAAAGCAATTCCGTACACCATCAATGAAACGATGATGCGGGTGGAACTGCCCAAAACTTTGCTGCCAGGCGAAAAGTTTAAGTTTAAAGTAGCCTGGTTTTATAACATTTCCGACCGTTTAACTATTGGTGGAAGAGGCGGTTACGAGTATTTTCCGGAGGATAAAAACTACTTGTACACCATGACGCAGTGGTATCCTAGGATGGCGGTTTACAGCGATTTCCAGGGCTGGCAAAACAAGCAGTTTATCGGCAGCGGCGAGTTTGCTTTGGCTTTCGGAAACTTTAAAGTGAATTTGAATGTTCCTGCCGATCATGTGGTTGGTGCAACCGGTTTGTGCCAGAATTACAGCCAAAATCTTTCTGCTGCACAACTAAGACGTTGGAACCAGGCACAAACATCCAAAGAACCGGTTGAAATTGTAACGCTAAACGAAGTAAAAGACCGGATGAAAGGACACGCACAAGCACGCAAAACCTGGACGTATGCCGCAGAAAACGTGCGTGATTTTGCCTGGGTTTCTTCCCGCAGGATTGTTTGGGACGGCATGTCAACCCAAATAGAAGGCGGCAAAAAAGTAATGGCGATGTCGTATTACGGACCGGAAGCTTACCCGTTGTACCGCCGTTATTCGACTAAAGTAGTGGCGCACACGCTGAAAGTTTATTCTGCGCATACTTTCCCGTATCCTTACCCAAGCGCTATTTCGGTGGAAGCATCCAACGGGATGGAATATCCGATGATCTGTTTTAATTATGGCCGTGCCGAAAAAGACGGAACGTACAGTGAGGCAACCAAAAACGGCATGATTGGTGTGATCACGCACGAAGTTGGCCACAATTTTTTTCCGATGATTGTGAATTCGGATGAGCGGCAATGGACCTGGATGGACGAAGGTTTGAATACGTTTTGCCAGTTTTTGGCCGAGCAGGACTGGGACAACAACTTCCCGTCGCAGCGCGGCCCGGCCTACAAAATTGTGGATTACATGAAGTTGCCGAAAGATGAACTGGAACCGATCATGACCAATTCGGAGAACATTGCCCGTTTCGGCCCGAATGCTTATGCCAAGCCTTCAACCGCTTTAAATATTTTGCGCGAAACGGTAATGGGCAGAAAACTGTTTGATTACGCTTTTAAAACCTACGCGCAACGCTGGGCTTTTAAACATCCAACGCCTGCTGACTTTTTTAGGACGATGGAAGATGCTTCGGCGGTAGATTTAGACTGGTTTTGGCGCGGCTGGTTTTACGGCACTGATCCGGTTGATATTTCGTTGGACAGCGTGAAAGCTTATACCATCAACACCAAAAACCCGGAAACAAATGCAACTTACGACCGGCAGCAATACGAGCGCAATAATTTGCAACACATCAGCGCACAAAGAAACAGGGAAGAAGGGACAAAATTTGCGGTAGAAGCAGATACTTCCTTAAAAGATTTTTACGGAAAGTTTGACCGTTTCTCGGCAACTCCTGTTACCAAAGAAAGTTACCAGGCGATGTACAACTCGCTTTCGCCGGAGGAAAAACAGTTTTACGAAAGCAAGAACTATTTTTACCAGTTGAATTTAAGCAACAAAGGTGGTTTGGTGATGCCGCTGATTGTAGAATGGACTTATGTTGATGGCACCAAAGAAGTAGATCGGATTTCGGCCTACATCTGGCGGAAAAACGAGCAAAAGATCTCCAAAGTTTTTGCCAAGGTAAAAGAAGTAAAATCAATCAAAATTGACCCTTACCGCGAAACGGCGGATATTGACGAAGAGAACAATAGCTGGCCGCGCAGTTTCACGCCATCTCGCTTCGAACTGTTTAAGCAGCAAAGTTTGCCTCGTGGCGTAACTTCCGGCGGAAACCCAATGCAGCAGCAAAGCACAACAAAAAAGACCCCATAAAAGAAGCATCAGCGTTTTAAAAAAAATCTTTATGCGAAAAAGCCGGAACAATTTGTTCCGGCTTTTCTGTTTGTTTAAAATTGTCTTTCTGTAAAATATGCTATGTTCAGCTTACTTGCTGTTCAAAACTATAAATAAACACCAATGCTTCTTTTATCCTATAAAAATTGGTGCCTGCATCAATTTAAATAAAACCGGATGCTTACCAATTTTAGGGTGATAAAAGAAGCATGTGCATTCTGTCAAATAAATTTTAAGGCTCTTATTGTTTTTGCTTTTTATTGTTTCCTGTTGTGTCGTTTGGCGGCACTGTGTTTTGGATATTATTAGTGCTATCACCGGAATAAACAGTATCCTGTCGTCCCAGCCCGTAATTTTTATGCTTGCTGTTGCAAGCCGTTGTTAAAAATAGGATAACCAATGCAGAAAATAAAATGGATTTGTTTTTCATGATGCTTCTTTTACCAGTAAAAAATTTTAATAATAATTGTAATGCTGCTTATTTAACAAGTCAGGCAATAAAAGTTTATAATTGTGCTGCTAATTTATTTACAATTATCGGATAACCGTAACATAGCCGCCATAGTTTTTAGTTCCGTCCCTCAAATTCAAAACATAATAATACGTGCCCACCGGAACTTCCTGCCCGTTATAGCGGCCGTCCCAAGCGGTGCCGTAGCCAATCGAGTGGAACATCCGCACACCGTAACGGTTGTAAATATCCATCACACAATCCGGGTAGCGGTCTAAATTTTTGATATTCCAAACATCGTTCGTGCCATCATTATTTGGGGTGAAAGTATTTGGGATGATTGGGATTTTCAAAATACGGATAGAAATGGTATCGGTAGCCGTACAACTATCGGTAGAAGTTACGGTAAGGCGGTACGTGATATCATCCGAAGGCGTTGCAACCGGGTTGGCAATGCGCGGGTTGCTTAAACCAGTGGCAGGTGTCCACAGGTAGCTCAAAATCTTGCCCGAAACTTTAGGCGAAAGCCTGGCCTGTTCGCCAATGTGTACAGAAATATTTTTGCCGGCATCCAAAACAGGGGTTGGGTTTACGGTGATGGGCTGCGAAAGCGAATCGGCACAACCGCTGCTGTTGGTAAAAACATATTTAATTAAGTGCGTGCCAATACCGGCAGCAGCCGGGCTAAACAGGCCTGAGGCAGAAACCCCGGCACCGGAATAAATACCTTTTCCGGCACCACCGCTGATGTCTGCCGCTTGCGTAATTTGAAAAGGATTAACTTCCTGGCAAACGCTGCCCAATGCGGTAAAAACCACTTTTGGCGTTGCGTTGATGGTAATGGTTTGATCCATAATATCCATACAAGTTATCCCGGAATAAGCAACCATGCGGACGGTGTAAGTTTTGGTGGCAGGCGTGTTAAAAGGATCAAATTGGTACGTGTATATTTTGCCGGGTGTTGGGTCTTCGTCGGTCAGGTCAACGGTTTTTTTGTTTTGATAATCAAAATACCATTCAATTTTGGTGATCGAACCGACATCAACATTGGCCAAATTTTTAAAATTGATAGGCGAAATACTGCAAACATTGCCGGAAGTGATGATATTGAAAGCTGCTTTAGGCATTGATCCGTTTACCTGAAAAGGTTTGGTGATGGTAGCCGAACTGCCGTCATCAGCCGTAACCGTAAGCGTGATTTGGTAAACTTGTGCTTTGCCGAAACGGTGCGTTGGGTTTTTATCGGTTGAAGTATTCGGGTTGGCAGCGTTGGCATCGGCATCGCCAAAATTCCATAAATAAGTTAAAGTGGCAGCTGTACCAACAGAATCGGCAGTCAAATCCAAAAACTGGGACGAAAGGTCGGCAGAACAAACTTCGGGTAGTTTAAAATTAGGTTTGTAGCCAGGTTTTGCCGTTACCGATTGCGTAACCATACCGGTACAGCCTGCATCAGAAACAACCGTTAAAGCAACTTTATAAGTTCCGGCAGCAGTATAGTCATGCTCGAACTGGTTGGCATTGGTACGGACAGCAGTAATTCCGTCTCCAAAATCCCAGGTCCATTTTACAATTTTACCTGCAACAATGGTCGAGGCATCTTTAAAAAACACGGCATAATCTTTAAACACCGAATTTTTAACGGTAAAAGAAGCATTCGGCAGGTTGTTTACCTTGATGTATTTTTGAATGGTTGTTTGGCAGCCGCTTTCGGAAATGGCCGTTAAACTTACGGTATCTGTGCCGGGAGCTGCATAAACATGGGTTGGATTTTGCAGGGTAGAAGTGCTGCCATCGCCAAACTTCCAGATCCAGCTTTTTACCGTTTTGCTGCTATCGGTACTTTTGTCAACAAATCTTACGGTATCGCCCAAACAAACGCTGGCCGGCATGGTAAAAGCAGTAACCGGCGCACTGTAAACGGTAAACGGAAAATTATATTTCTGGTCGCCGATCGGGCAGCCGCGTGATGACGGGGGCAGATTTGCTGTAATATCCACGCTGTAAACGCCGGCTTTGTTAAACACGGCCGGTTTCGGGATTCTGTAAACATAAAAAGGCTGGTTGTTGATTGTTGTATCGCGCGCAACCGGATTGTCCTGAATGATAGGGGCCATGTTAGAAGGGCTGATTCGCCATTCAATATGTTTTGTTGGCACGTTCAGCGTTAACTGCAAAAAATACTGGTCGTAAACACAGGCACTGGTGATAGACAATTTGGAAATCGGGTCAACAACCGTAGCGGTAACGGTGGTGGCCAAGTTTGTACCAGCCGAATAAGAATAGGACTCTACCTGGCCAAAACCATAAGCGATGGCATTAAAACCGTCATCCGCAGTAAGGTTGAAATTGTTGGTGCGCAGGCCATTTAAATTAAGCTGAAGGTAAGAGTAACCAGGCAATTGCGCCATCGGGACAAAAGGCGTGGAAGGTACAGCGCCATTGATGCGAAAGCTTGCCGCCGATGCTGTTTTTATCAGCACATTTATATATTGTTCGGTAATTGCCTCGCGGGTGGATGAATAGACAGTGATGTTTTTAATACTGTATTCAATAGGGTTAAGGATGACCATGTCCGGGTCACCTAAAGCCGGAGCATTAGTATTTATATTGGAGCAGCCTTCTGTTAAAGCATATTGTGCCACACAAATGGGTTTATCAGCAGAAATATTTGCAGGCTGGGTTAACGGACTTGGGGAAGAATAAAAACCACCGCTATTTAGTGTTGCAACGGTACTGCCATTTATCATTACGTTCGTGTTGTCGCTTTGGGCCACAACACGGACATATTGTCCAAGCGTCCTTTCTAATGCGCCTCTGCCACTGGGTGGTATCATGCTAAACGGAATAAAGCCATATGTTCTTCCCCAGCTTTCGATAGGATAATTTTGCTGATAAAGCGGATCAAGAGACAAGGGATCACAAGTGGGGTCATTTACTGAGGTGCCGCTGCTTCCGGAGAACATGGCAAAACGTTTGCAGCCAGATGTAACAGAATCAACAATTGCAACTACGCCGGTGAGGTCAGTTGAAGAAAGATATTCATAAACATCGCCAACGTTGGCCAGTGTAACACCTCCCGGAACTAAATCCCTTGTTCCTTGCTTTATAAAAACTTTTGTATTGGCTTCACTTGCTACAAGCGTGATAAAGTTTTGACCAACTCCGGTTGCATAACTATTTAAGTTTTGTGTATAATTTATACTAAAATATTTTTGCCCCAAAGCTTTTACCGGCAATATCAATGATGCGGCAGACCTTTTTCCTGCAAAAATGTGGGCATATACCACTACCGGAGGCTGGCTGGCATCTACCACAATGTGAATGGCACGATTGGACAATACCTTGCCACTTTCAAAATTATTAATGTAAGCACTGTTGCGTGGGACTTGGATTTCGGTAACGGTATTGGCAACAACGGTAAACTTTTGCGAAAAGCCTCCGACCGAAACCGTGCCCGAAGAGTTGGCTTTGCCGGTGATAAAAATACTGATATTGGCAAGTTCTGAGTAGGTATTTGGTAGATGCGTAGGAAAAACAGACCAAAACTCCACGCCTTCATTGGATACAGTTTGCGCTTTTACCAAGTTTATGGTTGATAAAAGAAGTATTAATAAACCCGGTAAAAATTTTGATAGTTGTTTAATCATATCATCTTTGACAAAAAGCAGGTTTATTTACTCAATACCTACGAAAATAAAGGCCAGCCCGGCTTTGTTGTTGTTAACGTAATATTTTCAAAACATATTATTTTAACCACTGCCTTAATAAAAATTTAACCCGTACCCATTGCTTAACCTCCGAAATGGACAACTTGGCCTTATAATTTTAACAAGGTAAAAACAGCATTTTTTTGTTTAAGCTTCAGGCAGGTTGATTCCAACGAATGTACGCAACGTTATCAATTTCATTCGCAGTTTTCGGCATTAAAAATAAAAACAATTCGTTTGAAATAAATGCTGCCGGCAGCAAAAGCGGCAAGTATTGTTGATGCAAACCGGATTGTGGTTAAAGAAAATAAAGTTGGGTACGAATCCGGATGGGAGAAATTTTTTTGAAATATTTTTTTCCTGCCCTCTCCATAAAAACCATGGTTGTAACAAAACCTAAAGTTGTGGAAAATTAACTTGTCAAATTTTAGGTGATAAAAGAAGCATTGGATGTTTTGTTTGATGCTTCTTTTATCGGCATAAAATTGGTACTTGTAACTTTTACTGCCCCGCAAAAAGGATATAATCAGTAGGTGGCAATGTTTCAACGCCTGCCAACTTTAGATGTTGACATTAATCGTTAACAAAAAAATACTTTTATTTTGAACGTTCGTGTGGTTGAGGTGTACTAAGGTTTGAAAACTAAATAACAAGCACCATGAAAAAAATACATTTTATTACCGCAATTATGTTGATTGCTTTTGCCGGGTTCCTTTTTAGCGCCTATAAATTTAAGGGAAAAGTTGATGTTAAAGGATGGTTCCTTGCAGGCAATAGCCCTGCCAGTTACGAAATAGGGGTTGAAAACAATGCCGAAAGAGGCGGTAAAGTTGCCTACCTTAAATCAATTAAACAATCAACAGGGTTTGGAACGATCATGCAAGTTTTTGTGCCAAAAGATTATTTAGGAAAACGGGTCAAGCTGACAGGTTTTATCAAATCTAATAATGTAACAGATTGGGCAGGGATGTGGTTTCGGGTTGATGGCGATAAAGGAAAAGTGATTGGTTTTGATAATATGCAAAGCAGGCCGGTGAAAGGGACTACAGCTTGGAGGAAATATGAAACAGTATTGGATGTTCCAAATAATAGTTTGAATATAAGTTATGGTGTATTATTAGCAGGGGAGGGCAATGTATGGTTGGATGATTTAACATTTACAATTGTAGGTAAAAGTGTACCGGTAACTGTTTTAGGGACTAAGCCAGAACCAACAAAACCAACAAATAACAATTTTGAATCTTCCGGAAAATAATCCTTTTAAAAAGGTACAAAGAAGATGTTTTCCTTTATAGCAAAAAAATACAAGCTTAACTCTGATGAAGAGTTAATGTTATTTGTAATAAAGGGCAATGAAAGGGCTTTTGATGAACTTTATAATCGGTATTCAGAAAAAATGGTTCGCTTTTTCCATCAACGGTTATATCGGGATGATGAAAAAGCACAGGATTTCCTGCAGGATTTATTTATAAAAATTATCGAAAAAGCGGATGGCTACAACCCTGACTTAAAGTTTAAGGTTTGGATATATTCGATTGCAGCAAACATGTGTAAAAATGAGTACAGAAGGTTAGACGTAAGAGGTGTAAAAGTAAACGACTATGATTTTGACAAGATACTTGAGGAGCTGCCCTTAAATAATTTAACAGATAAATATGACAAAGACCTTTTTAGTAGAATATTAACAAGTGAATTGCACAAGTTAGACGAAAACCACAGCCTTACATTTGTTTTAAGATACAAAGAATATATGACCGTTAAGGAAATAAGCCAGGTAATGGAATGTTGCGAAGGGACAGTTAAATCAAGGTTGTTTTACACAATCAAAAAGTTATCACAAAAGTTAGCTATGTTTAACCCTTATAAAGAAATCAAGTGATGGATATATTTGAAAAAAAACTGGAAGAACTACTTATACATAAACCGTTTGAAAAATTAGTTGACGGGGAAAAAAAGTATGTTTTACAACATGTAACTCAAGAAGAATATCAAAAGTATCATTTGCTGCTCAGTCAAGCAATTGCATCGTTTACTAATGGGCCTGTTATTGCGCCGGATGCTATTATTAAACAAAATTTAAAAAACACTTTTCGCTCCACACATAACAAGCCTGTAGTTAAATTTCAATTCTATAACTTCAAACTACCCAGTTTTTTTTATACACCTGTATTACGAGGGGCTTTCTTGCTTGTTTTTTTCATGTTTATAATATGGTCATTGTTTAATTTTAGCAAACAAGTAAAACCGATCAACATTGTAAAATCTGAAGTTGCCGATAAGGAAATTATTGATTTAAACAAGTTTAACAAAGCGCAACAAGCAACAAAAATAAATGCAATTACACTTCCATTAATTCGCAATTTAAACTTGAGGGCAATTGCCTCAAAACATAAAAGAAATGTTAAATTTAATAAAGCTTTACCAAAAATTTCAAACACAAAAAATGAGGATCCACTTTGCTTAAAAGTTCAAGTTGAGCCGGTTGGGTTAAACCTTAAAATTGAAGAATATACGATACCATGTTTATCAACTAACATTTCGCAAAGAGATTCTACAATTCAAGCGGCCCGTTAATTAAAAACCGGTATAAATTTCATGTTTTTAATTTCAAAACATAATATAACCTTTGTGGCTTAAAAAAACACCTGTAAAAGAAGTATTCACTTCAACTTACAACTTTAATAAGCCCTCATGACCCAAAAACGCTACTTTTTCCTCATCCTCATATTAGGCACTTTAACTGCACTCGGCCCGTTTTCCATTGATATGTATTTGCCCGGTTTTCCGGCCATTGCGCAGGATTTAAAAACTACGGTTGCGCGGGTTTCGCTTTCGCTGTCCAGCTTTTTTATCGGGATTTCTGCCGGGCAGTTGCTTTACGGGCCGTTGCTTGATCGTTTTGGCCGGAAGAAACCGCTGTACGTTGGCCTGGTGGTTTATATTCTGGCTTCCATCGGTTGTATGTCTGTCCGAAGTATCGAAGCTTTGATTGTGCTGCGTTTTGTGCAGGCCATTGGCAGTTGTGCCGCGGCCGTCGCTTCGATTACCATGGTGCGCGACCTTTTTCCTGTGAAAGACAATGCCAAAGTTTTCTCTTTGCTGATGCTGGTTGTTGGCGCTTCGCCTATGCTTGCGCCTACCGTTGGCGGCTACGTTACGGCTGCTTTTGGCTGGCAGTCCGTTTTCCTGGTCCTGTCCGTTATTGCCGGATTGATCCTGCTGGCGACAGTCTTTTTCCTGCCGGACAGTTATCAGCCCGATGCTTCGATTTCCTTAAAACCGAAACCTATTCTGCTCAACTTTTGGTCGGTTTTGCGCGAGCCGCAATTTTACACTTATGCGTTTACCGGTGCTGTGGCTTTTTCGGGTTTGTTTGCTTATGTGGCCGGTTCGCCATTGGTTTTTATGGATATTTATCGCGTCAACGGCAAAGTTTACGGTTGGATTTTTGCTTTTCTTTCCATCGGTTTAATCGGTTCCAGCCAGTTGAACAGTTGGCTGCTCAAAAAATACCGGAGCGAACAGATTGTATTTGGCGCTTTGGTTTGCCAGGTTATTGTTGGTTTAATTTTCCTCGCGGGAACCCTGGCCAACCTGCTCGGCCTGTACGGAACCATCGCCATGCTTTTCCTTTTTCTAAGTTGTTTGGGCATTACCAACCCGAATGCGGCGGCACTTTCGCTGGCGCCTTTTTCAAAAAATGCAGGCAGTGCTTCGTCTTTGATGGGCGCATTGCAATTGGGTTTGGGCACGCTGGCCTCGGTTGCCGTAAGCTTGTTCAGCGTTCATTCTGCTTTGCCCATGGTGGCCATTATTGCAGTTACCAGTTTGCTGGCGTTGCTGGTTTTAATCATCAGCCGGAAAAATATTGCAGAACCAATAGCAGCGGCAGCCGAAACCGCCGCTGTTGTCCATTAAGTTTTGGATACTGTTTTTATGCCGGTAAAAGAAGCATCACAGGTTTTAAGATTATAATTGTGATGAGAAAAGCACAAGGCTAAACTTTCAATTTCAGCAAACGGTCGGCGTTGCCATGCAGAAACTTTTCCAGGTCTGCTGCCGGTAAATCCAAATTGTCTAAAAATGCTTTTCCTTTTTCGTTTTCGCTAAAAGGATAATCTACCGAAAACAGGATCCGGTCTATACCAAAAGTTTCGATGGCGGTTTTTAGCGGCGGCAACGTAAAAAAGCCACTGCTGGTAATGTTGATTTGCTGGCGTAAAACTTCGCTCAGGCTACGGTCTGATTTTACCAGTTCTTTGTTCAGCATGTCTTCGCTCCTGGCCATCATAAAGGGCAGCATTTCGCCCATGTGGCCAATAATCAGTTGCAGTTTTGGGAAACGGTTTAACGTGCCCGAAGCAAACAGCCGCAATATATGGATGCCTGTTTCTGCATGCCAGCCAAAAGCGCCCGAAGCCAAAATCGAACTGACGGCATCGGGAAAATTACCGTAATATGCCTCGCGCACAGCTTTTTGCGGAAAGTTTGGGTGAAGGTAAATCGGTACGTCCAACTCCTGCGCCTTTGATAAAATAGGCATAAAAGAAGCATGGTCTAGAAAAAGGTTATTGGTGGTGCCGTTGATCAGCGCGCCGCAAAAACCCAATTCTTTTACGGCACGTTCCAGTTCATCTGCCGCAGCTTCGGGCGCGGTCATCGGCAAGTGGGCAAAACCGGCAAAACGGGTTGGGTACGCCGCAATTTTTTCGGCCAGCACATTGTTGTATTCCCGGGCCAACTGCACGCCTTCTTCCGGAGGCAAAAGGTCGGCGCCAGGGCCAGAAACGGATATAACCTGAACCGTAATGCCCGCTTCGTCCATTGATTTTAAGCGGATGTCGCCCACTTCCGGCAACAGTTTTTGTGCCTGCTGCATGATCGGCGGCGCGTTTTCGGGCGATGTCCAGCCGCGGTCGGCAATCACTTCTTTGGGTATTCTTTTAACCAGTTCCGGCGAAGTGAAGTGTTCTTCTAAAGTTACAATACGCATGGGTTGTGTTTTTTAAAGAAGAACAGCGGGAGGGATGGCGGGGTTTGTAATATTGTTGTGTTTGAAATAATTTAGTTACTTTTAACAAGTAATTTGTTAATTTACAATTTGACAAACATTACAACAAAAAAACCTAAACTTGTTCCTGTTATTCCAAATTTGGTACTCTGTCTTTCGACCTCAGGTCTTGAATCAATATAAACTTTTACTCAATAAAAACAGCATCAACAAAAACACTAACTCAAACCCCCAACTCCTTATACAATTCCAGAACCCCATCTTTTATTCCCGGCAGCGTTGGCAGTTTAAAATGTTCCAATTCTTTGTTTATTTTTTCAGCCGGTTTAGAATGCACATTTTGCAAAAAGTTTTCTTTGATTTGTTTGGCGGTTTTATAAACATCGTGAAACTTGTGCTGCTCGGCTTTTGTTTTTTTCAGGATACCTTCAAAGTTTTCACGGTCTTGTCCGGCACAAAAAATAATTGGTTGGGCTAAAGGTTGTTTTGTTGGATAAATTTGATTGCAAGTTTGGACAATTGCAATCAAATCACAACAAAAAACAAGGCATAAAAGAAGCATGCAAGTTTAAATTGCATGCTTCTTTTAGGGCACAAAATTTCGGATAAAATTAGAACTAAGTACGCGGCCGCGTTGGCACAAAAGCCACCAAAAACTTTAAATCTTCGGCCGAAATACTTTTGGTGTTGATCAATTGCTCTTCGCTGTTTAAAGTTTGATGTAACTTGGATTTAATGGAATGAAAAACCGGCAACAAAACTTCGGGAAACATTTTGGCGGCAATTGTTGGATGATAATTCTTCTGGATATTGGACCGTTCTTTATCAGTTGCCAAACTTAATTGCCAGTTGTCGTCGGCTTTAAAACCATGTTCTTTTGCGGTATTCATCAAATCGAACAGGTACATTCGGGTTTCGTTTTCTACGGTTTGTTCTTGCATGTTACTTGGATTTTTTAACCGGTGCCGTTTCTGATTTCGACCCTTTATCAGATTGGTAGCTCGATTGTTTTTTGTTTGCGTTGGTGCTTGGCGCTTTTTTGGCTTCCTTGGTTGATTTTTTTTCTTTGCTCATGGCGGGTTCAGTTTTAGGGTTATCGGTTTCTGTTTAAATCTCAATTTACTGTTATAAAAACAGCATTTACGATTGAAAAGTATTTGTTGCAGGAAAGTAATTGCTTAAAGGTAAGCACTTCAACACAAAGAACTGTACAAATCAAAATAAATATTCTTATCGAAACCGCCACCAATTTTATGCCGGTAAAAACAGTATTGGTTAAAAAACAAAGCCGGGCGAACGCTTTAAAATATATAAATTAGCTGCTGCTTTTATCAACCTAAAATTAACCTGATTAAATTTTATGCAATTTCAACACCCAAATCCTGTCGGCTTAAATATGCTCAAAAAAGCCCTCATACTGTTTTTATCAGCCTTTTTATTGTCTGAAACGCAAGTGATGGCCCAGGCAAAAGTCATCACCATCGAATCTCAGCATAACGCAATCGCTTTACAAGTTCGTGCCGATAAACGCATTGGCATGATTTACTTCGGAACAAAACTTGCCAATAGAGATGAGTACCAAAAAATCCCATCGGCACGCAGGCAAAGCGATGATTATTCCGGGGTTTTAAATTCGGCTTATACGCCTGCCGGTTCCCGCAATTTGGTGGAGCCTGCCATCGAAGTTACACATGCCGATGGCAACAATTCGCTGGACCTGCAATATGTAAGCGACCAAACGCAACAGTTGGGCCGTAATGTTTCGCTCACCAGCATCGTTTTAAAAGATCCGGTTTATGCTTTCCAGGTTACGTTGTTTTATAAAGTTTATGCGGACGATGACGTGGTTGAGCAATGGTCGGTTATCAAACACAACGAAAAAAAGAACGTAACGCTGCAAAAGTTCGCTTCGGCCAACTTGTATTTCAGCGCAAATTCTTACTGGTTAAAACAGTATCACGGCGATTGGGCGCGGGAAATGCAGCCGCAGGAAAGCGAACTGACGGCCGGAATTAAAGTACTGGACAGCAAATTAGGTACACGTGCGGATTTGTACCAGCCACCATCTTTTATAGTTTCTTTCGATCAGGCGGCAACCGAAGATGAAGGAAAAGTATTGCTGGGATCGTTGGAATGGTCGGGCAACTTTAAGATTGACCTGGAAGTTGACCCGCTAAAAAACTTACGATTAATTGCCGGCATAAACCCATATGCTTCGGCCTACAGTTTAAAACCGAATGAAGAATTTAAAACGCCGGCCTTTGTTTACACGTATTCCGATCATGGAAAAGGCGATGCAAGCCGCAAATTGCAACGCTGGGCCAGGGATTTTAAGATTGTAGATGGCAACGGCCCGAGGCTGACGATTTTGAACAATTGGGAATCTACTTATTTTGATTTTAACGAAACTAAACTGGCCGCTTTGATAAAAGATACCAAAAAACTGGGGACCGATGTTTTTTTGTTGGACGATGGTTGGTTTGGCAACAAATATCCAAGAAACAACGACAACGCCGGTTTGGGCGACTGGCAGGAAAACAAAGCCAAACTGCCAAGCGGAATTGGATATTTGGTGAAAGAAGCACAAGCCAACGGTGTAAAGTTTGGGATTTGGGTGGAGCCGGAAATGGTAAACCCGAAAAGCGAACTGTACGAAAAACACCCCGATTGGGTGATTAAACAACCAAACCGCGAAGAATATTATTTCCGCAACCAATTGGTTTTGGATTTAAGCAACCCAAAAGTGCAAGATTTTGTGTTTGGGATTTTGGATAATCTGTTCACCAAAAACCCACAATTGGGTTTTGTTAAATGGGACTGCAATTCAGTCATTTACAATGCTTATTCTGCTTATGAAAAAAACCAGTCGCATTTGTACATTGATTATGTAAAAGGTTTGTACAACATTTTGGATCGGTTGCGCGCCAAGTATCCAAAAGTGCCAATGATGTTGTGTTCGGGCGGCGGCGGAAGGGTGGATTATGGCGCATTAAAATACTTTACAGAATATTGGCCAAGTGATGATACCGACCCTTTGGAACGCATTTTTATTCAATGGGAATATTCTTTCTTTTTTCCGGCCATTGCTTCGGACAACCACGTTACGGATTGGAGCAAAGCGCCGATCAAATTCCGAACGGATGTGGCGATGATGGGCAAATTGGGTTTTGATATGATCGTAAGCAAACTAAACGAAAAAGACCTGCAATTTTGCCAGCAAGCCATCCAAACTTACAAAGGTTTTAGTGATGTGGTTTGGCACGGCGACCAGTACCGTTTGTTAAGCCCCTGGAAAAATGATCTGGCCTCGATCCAATACTTAAACCTTGACAAAAGCAAGGCCATTGTTTTTAATTATTTAATAAGCAACCGTTACGATGCAGGCAGTAAATTGCCTATCCAATTAAAAGGTTTGGATGCCAACAAAAATTACCTGGTAAAAGAAGTAAACCTGTATCCGGGAACGAAATCCCCAATCCCAAACAATGCTGTTTTTACCGGTGATTTTTTGATGCGGGTTGGAATTAACCCGGTTGTAAATGCGGGAAGGGCGAGTGTGATTTTGGAAGTGGATGAGGTGAGGTAGGTTTATTTAGGATTGGTTTTGTAAATAAAAATTAGATTTGTAACTGGTGAACTGAAAGGCGCGTTGATTTATGAGTTAGCTGTTATATTCGAGCTAACCTAACTGATACAGCTTTTTTTATTTCACCTGCAAATTATTTAGACAGACCCTATGCACCCATTTGAAAAGGTTCTATCAGTTTCCAAAGAAGATACTGGACTGGAACTTACAGGTATTAAAGAAATTACCTGGGCTGATTTTTGGCTTAATCCAAGAAGGTTAAGAGGCAGTGACTTTTTAATGAGGTGGTCGCAAGGAGTATGGAGCGAAAAACGCTTGACCGATGCAATAAACAATACAAAATTATTTTATGCAATTGCGTATGGACCAAGCGGAACCGCACCAACAAATGATGTAAGGGCATTTGAACTATATTTTGAACGGCTTAAAGCGGCGGGGCTTGGTAATATAAAAAGACCAGACTTATTGGTTTTTAAAATAGAAGATAAGCCATTTGTAGACAAATTTCTCGAGGATATTGGAGGCGTTGAAGAACTGCCGTTTATTGTTGAAAATGAACTGCAGGAATTAGTACAAAAAGCTATTATAGCAGTTGAATGTGAAAACTCACTTTGGGTAGCTGAAAAAATGCCTTCTTTTAATTCTTCGCTTAAAGCACAAAAAAGGCTTGGTGGAAAATTGGGCCTTTCTAAATCTTCTGTTTTACCTACAGTTATAATTAAAGAAGAAGACCGCATACCTTTAAAAGGATGGCAGGAAATAAACAAAGTTCCGATTCATGTTTGGCACGTATTCTTCGATAGGGCATACGGGCTGTCTTTTGATGAAGCGGAACGCTTGGTAAAAGATGGTTTAATTGAACCAACAATCCAAACTTTTCAAGCTCCCGGCGGGGCAACTACTAAAAAAGCTATTTATAAGTATTATTATCATTATGCCTATCCTCTCGGGATTTCGAAAGAAAGGCCCGAATTAATTCCCGCTTATATTGAAGACAAAAACGGGCATATTTTACCTTATGTAAAATTTGAAGGTGGTACATTAGAAATTACTGTTGATACAATAAATCTTTTACAGCAATTCTGATGGGCAAAATAAAAACACATCAACAATTGCCAACAAAATGGAGCGAAAGGGAAATCCTTCGTGATAAAGGACAGTTTTGGACGCCCAATTGGGTTGCAGAGGCAATGGTAGCTTATATAACTGAAGATACCGATTTGGTTTTTGACCCTGCCACAGGCAGGGGTGCGTTTTATGAAGCATTAACAATTCTCAATAAACCTCAGATTTCATTTTATGGAACCGACATTGATGCAGAAGTTTTGGCTGATGAAATCTACAACGGAACTAACTGTATTGTTGAGAAAAGAGACTTTATAAAAAACCCGCCTAAAAGAAAGTTTAAGGCAATTGTTGCAAATCCACCATATATACGGCATCATAGAATTGACGAAGAAACGAAGGAGATTTTAAAAAAACTTTCAATAAATATTACCGGAGACAAAATAGATGGAAGGGCGGGTTATCATATTTATTTTTTAATCCAAGCATTAAACCTTTTAGAGCAAGATGGGAAACTTGCATTTATTATGCCGGCAGACACTTGTGAGGGAAAGTTTGCAAAAAATTTGTGGAAATGGATTTCAGAAAACTTTTGCATAGATTGTGTTATAACATTTGATGAAAAGGCTACACCTTTTCCAAACGTTGATACCAATGCCATTGTTTTCTTAATCAAAAATTCCAAGCCAGTTACAAGCCTTTATTGGGTAAAGGCTAATGAAGCATATTCAACAGACCTCTTTGATTTTATTTCATCAAAATTTAAAAAGCAAAAATTTATAACGCTTGGTGTTTTTAACCGTCAGCTTAAAGAAGGGATAGCAACCGGGTTTTCACGCCCGGAACAAAATCATAATGGTTTTAAATTTCACTTAAATGATTTTGCAAACGTTATGAGGGGTATTGCTACAGGATCTAATGAATTTTTCTTTTTGACTGCAAGCCAAGTAAAAGAAATAAATATACCTGAAGAATTCCTTAAAAGGGCTATTGGAAGGACAAAAGATGTGACTGAAAGCATTTTGACATTAGATGATGTTCATCAATTAGAAAATGAAAACAGGCCTACTTATTTACTATCAATTAAGGGTACAGACCATGTTCCCCTATCCGTATCAAACTATCTTAAAATTGGAGAAAAAATGGGTTTGCCAAATCGGGCATTAATCCAACAACGTAAACCTTGGTATAAAATGGAAAAACGTGAAGTGCCGTCATTGTTATTTGCATACCTTGGCAGGCGGAATACAAGGTTTATAAAAAATGAGGCGGCTGTTCTACCCTTGACAGGCTTTCTTTGTGTTTATCCACTTTATAACGACAAAGATTTTGTAGACAAACTATGGCAAGCCCTCAATCATCCTGAACCATTAGAAAACTTAAAACTTGTTGGTAAAAGTTACGGTTCAGGAGCAATAAAAGTAGAGCCAAATAATTTAAGTAAACTTCCTATTCCAGAACACATTGTAAAACAGTTTGACTTAGAACGACAATACAAGACGACATCAGGACAACTTGGGATATTCAGAGAACAAGAAAATTAATACGGCAGGTAGCAATATTATTGCCAATAGTGGGGCTGAATGTGGTAATATAAATTGATAGGATTATGTATTTAGTTCACATTTGATCGTTTTGTAGTTTACCGGCTTAGCCTCAGTCATTTTGGTAATAAGTTTATCAAAAATTGATTTTAAAAACCCCCTTCTGTTAAAACGGAAATGGTATTCATCTAAATAGTT
>NZ_JBGCVY010000006.1:0-23398 GCF_041088075.1 Mucilaginibacter sp.
CCTGGCAAGCTATACGCCTTATTGCCCTCCCCCCTTTCAGCCCGGTTGCCACCTCCTCTTTTCAAGCTTTCGCCCCCCTTGCGGAAGCGGACGCAAAAATAAAAAGCTTTTTTGCTTTGGCAAAATCTTTTTTAAGAAAAAGGAGAATCTTATCACTCAATCTCTGCTGTCCTTCCTTACCTTTTTAAAACACAACCTCCCTTGCGGAAGCGGGTGCAAAAGTATTGTAATTTGTTTAATTGGGCAAGGAATTGATAGGTATTTGTTCTTAATTGGATGTAAGAGGCTGGAAAAGAAGAAGAAAAAATTAAAAATTAATATTGCCCGATAGAAAGCAGCACCAAAGTACAAGCTTCCAATGTTTCAATCCCCTGTTTGGCCGCCAACTGTTCCAACTCGCTATTTTCCGTACCAGGGTTAAAAATGATCCTTTTCGGTTTTGTATCTAATATATATTGGTATAATCCGGGTTGGTTTTGCGGACCGACATATAAAGTGATGGTATCAATATCAGTGTGAATTGTTTCTGGTTTTTCAATTTGGACGCCTGCGACCTCTCCTTTTTTGATACCCACATTCACAATCGGATGCCCTTTTGCTTTTAAACGGTTTGCGGCAAGGTAAGCGTAACGGCTCGAATCAGGCGTTGCACCTAAGATAATTGTTTTCTTGTTTTCCATGTAAATGCTTCTTTTATCGGGTAAAAATTGGTTTGATACAAATAGCCTGACAATTACAACAACACTTTTGCGGCTGCTTCTGCACAATTTATACCATCAATTGCAGCAGAAATGATGCCACCCGCAAATCCGGCACCTTCCCCGCAGGGAAATAAACCTGAAATTTGCGGGTGCTGGTAAGAAAACTTATCGCGCGGGATTTTTACCGGCGAAGATGTCCTCGATTCTACACCTACCAAAATCGCCTCATTGGTATAATAACCTTTCATCTTTTTACCAAAACGCGGCAATGCTTCTTTTAGCCTATAAAAAACTTTGTCGGGCAATACTTCTTTTAAGGCCACACTTTTTGTTCCGGGAACGTAGGAATTAACCGGCAAATCGGCAGAAATCCTTCCTTCCACAAAATCAACCATCCGTTGTGCCGGTGCAATTTGGTTTTCGCCACCGGCAGCAAAAGCGGCTTTTTCTATTTGTTGTTGAAAGTTTAACAATCGAAACGGATCGTTTTCATCACCTTTTACATCTTCCAAATTAATTTGCACCACGGTTCCGGAATTGGCAAAAGGATTGTTTCGTTTGGAAGGACTCCAACCATTTACCACAATTTCTCCTGCTTTGGTTGCACAAGGCGCGATAATTCCGCCGGGACACATGCAAAACGAAAATACGCCGCGGTTATCAACCTGCTCCACCAAACTATAATAAGATGGCGGCAAATATTCTCCCCGAGCCGCACAATGATATTGCGATTGATCAATAATTTCTTGCGGATGCTCAATCCTCACACCTAACGCAAAAGGTTTTGCCTCAACCAAAATATTTTGCTGATGCAACAAATGGTAAATATCCTGCGCCGAATGTCCGGTTGCCAAAATCACCGCATCGCTTTTAAAAGTTTCGCCTGATGCTGTTTTTATGCCTATAATTTTGCTGAATAAAGTTAGAAAGGAAGTTACTTTGGTGTTGAAATGGATTTCGCCACCTGCATTTTGAATCGTTTCCCGAATTGCCGTGATAATTTGCGGCAGTTTATTGGTGCCGATATGCGGCCGGGCATCAACCAAAATATCTTTGGTAGCGCCATGGGCAGCAAAAGTATTTAACACTTGCCGGATGTTTCCGCGTTTGGTAGAACGTGTGTACAACTTTCCGTCCGAATAAGTCCCCGCGCCGCCTTCGCCAAAACAATAATTCGATTCCGGGTTTACGATTCCCTCTTTATTTAAAACCGCCAGATCGCGGCGGCGGTCTTTTACGTTTTTTCCGCGTTCGATGATCACTGGCTTCAACCCTAACTGGATACAACGCAAAGCGGCAAAAAGCCCGGCCGGGCCAGCACCAACAATTAAAACAGGTTTTGCTTCGCGGATGTTTTTATATTCAACAGAAAAAATTTCGGCCGAAGGGTTTTCATCAACATAAACCTCAATTTGCATTCGGTACAGCACTTGTTTTCCGCGTGCATCAATCGAACGTTTTATAGTTTTTAAGGCAGAAATCCGGGCTAAAGGAACTTTTATTTTTTGGGAAGCCAGCTTTTTTAATGCCAATTCGTCGTCCCGCTCTTGCGGCAAACAGGTTATTTCGATCTCGGTAATCATAATTTGTCAGGTTTTTATCCCGAATTGTAACAAAGGTATGTAATTTGCACTCGATAGTAATAAATTGATAAGTAATCAAAACCTTTGACCATGAAAAAAATCGTATTTGGAATTTTATGCCTTTTTACGGCAATGTCTTTAAGTTCGTGCAGCTACAACAGCATCGTTAAAAAAGATGAAAATGTAAAAGCAGCCTGGGGCGCAGTGCAAAGCCAGTACCAACGCCGTGCAGATTTGATCCCGAACTTGGTAAGCACTGTTAAAGGTGCCGCAAACTTCGAAAAAAGCACGTTAACTGCTGTTATTGAGGCCCGTGCAAAAGCAACTTCCATCCAAGTTGACCCATCAAAACTGACACCGGAATCCATCCAACAGTTTCAGGCTGCGCAAGGCCAGTTAGGTTCGGCATTGGGAAAACTGCTGGCTGTTTCTGAAGCTTACCCGGATTTGAAATCAAACGCCAACTTCCAAAGTTTGCAAACGCAATTGGAAGGCACCGAGAACAGGATCAACGTTTCCCGTCTTGATTTTAATACAGCCGTACAGGATTACAACAGTTCAATCCGCACATTCCCGGCAAATATCACTTCCAAAATGTTTGGTTTTACCGAAAAAGGATATTTTGCTGCCGAAGCCGGAGCGGATAAAGCGCCGAAAGTGCAGTTCTAATTTATTTTTGGATGATTACACTGATTTAAGTTGATTTCACAGATTCCTTAATGCTTCTTTTACCGGGTAAATTTTGGTAATGATCAACAAAAAAGTATGGGTAAAAGAAGCATTGATCCAATTATCCGTATAATCACTTGTTAAAAAATCGGTGTAATCATCTCCAATCAGTGTAATCATTTCCAATCAGTGTAATCACTCTAAAAATCAGTGTAATCCCCAAAAAAAATGGCACTATTTACAGAACAAGAGCAGCAGCAAATCAGAAAAGCGATTGAAGCTGCGGAAAAAAACACGTCGGGAGAATTGCGGGTTTGTGTGGAGAAAACTTGCAGTGAAGAAGCACTTGACCGTGCCGCAACTTATTTTAAGCAGCTAAACATGCACAAAACCAAGTTGCGGAATGGCGTGCTGATCTACCTTTCGACGGTTGACCGTAAGTTTGCCATTATTGGCGATGCCGGAATCCATAAAGTGGTGCCTGATAATTTTTGGGTCCAAACCAAAGACGTGATGCTGAGCCATTTTAAATTCGGAAACCTGACCGAAGGAATTACCGCAGGGCTGAAAATGGCCGGCGAACAATTGCAAAAATACTTCCCGAGCCAGGATTCCGACAAAAACGAACTATCCGATGACGTTGCTTTTATGGACGGCATTTAATTTAAAAATATGTTAAAGAAACTTTTGTTTGCCTGGCTGCTTTTGTGCAGTTGCGTAGGCGTATTTGCCCAACCATTTCCCGAAAAATCCAACACCCTGGTTACAGATTATACCGGGACTTTATCTGCCGATCAAAAGCAAAGCCTGGAGAACAAACTGGTTGCTTTTAACGATTCTACTTCTACCCAAATTGCGGTTGTGCTGATCAAATCGGTCGGCGAATATGATATTGCCGAATATGCAACGGGATTAGGCCGGAAATGGGGCATCGGACAAAAAGGTAAAAACAATGGAATTTTGGTGCTGGCTGCCATTGGCGACCGAAAAGTAACGATCCAAACCGGTTATGGCTCGGAAGGTGCCGTTCCGGATATTACCACGCATGAAATCATAGAAAATGATATTACGCCCAATTTTAAACAGGGAAATTATTATGCAGGATTGGATGCCGCTACCAATTCGCTGATTAAATATATGAAAGGCGAATACAAAGCGCCGGCAAAAGCGCAGCAACAAGCGGTGGGCGGCGGCGGTTCTATTTTCATCATTATTATTATCGTCATTGTGGTTTTGATTTTGATGCGCAGAGGCGGCGGTGGCGGCGGAAGCCAGGTAATTGGCGGCCGCGGCGGTGCAAGCCCGTTCTGGTGGTTTTTATTGGGCAACGCTTTAGGCGGAGGCGGCAGAAGCAGCGGTGGTTTTGGCGGTGGCGGTGGTTTTGGTGGAGGGGATTCCGGCGGCGGTGGTTTCGGTGGTTTTGGGGGCGGAAGTTTTGGCGGAGGTGGATCAAGCGGAAGCTGGTAATGCTTCTTTTAGCACCTAAAATATGATACGCAGAGATTTTATCCAGGCAGAAATTGCAAAGATTGCCCAAGCCCTCGCCAAAATATTAGGCTTAAAAAAAGCAGGAAATACGCAGGAAGCAGATGATTTGATCAACAAGAGCTTGTTGAACGACTTTGATTTGAAGTTGGACGACTTGCTGCTGCTGGATGAAAACCAGTTTAAAAAGCTTTTGGCCGACCGAAAATATCCGCCGCAAAAGTTGGATTTGTTAAGCCAGTTTTTGCTGGAAAGTGTTTTTCCGTTTCAACCTAATCCCAAAACTTTCCAACTGCTCGACCATATTCTGCTCATTTATCAACTATTGGAACAGGAGCATCACACGCAATCTTTTGAAAATTTAAGCCGAAAGCAAAACATCCTTCAATTTTTAAACCAAAACCAACAACATGGATAACCTGAAATGGGAAACACTTTCTACCGAATACATCATTCAAAAACCTTGGGCAACGATGCGAAAAGATACTTGCCGGATGCCAAACGGAACAATTGTAGATGATTATTACGTGTTGGAATATCCAGATTGGGCAAACGCCGTAGCGATAACCGAAGACAATGAGGTTTTATTGGTGAAGCAATACCGGCACGCGGCCGATGTGGTTTTGTTGGAAATCCCCGGCGGCGTGATTGATGCAGGCGAAGACCCGAAAACAGCCATGAAACGCGAACTTCTGGAAGAGACCGGTTACCTGTTTGAAGATATTGAGCAAATTTCTACCATGTATCCCAATCCTTCAACCGGGACAAACCGTTGTCATGTATTTTTGGCCCGCGGCGGAAAACTGGTACAAGGCCAAAAACTGGACGCACACGAAGAGATCATTGTTGAAAAAGTATCGATAAAAGAAGTAAAGCAATTGTTGGCCGAAGGCAAATTTGGCCAGGCTTTGCACATCAGTGCTTTGTTTTATGCTTTGGTTAAACTGGGCGAAGTGCAAATGTGATGCTTCTTTTACCCTATAAAAATTGGTGTTTGCATCAACCTAAACAAATTGAAAACCAGGCAGCCACCAATTTTTAGGCGATAAAAGAAGCATCGAACTAATTTAGATTAATTTTAAACGGAGGTTTTTCTGTTGATGGCCTTTTTTCCCCGGATCAGCATTTTTAACCGTTTCCGTTTTAAAGAAATATGGGCGGTGGCATCTTCGTTTTCTTCCAACTGGCTGCTATAGCTTGCAATAATATCACGATACGAAAGCACCCCGATCACTTGATGATTGGAGGTAGAGAGGACAGGCAATACTTCTGCGTTTTGCTTTGCCATCAATGCTACCGCCTGGCTTAAAGAAGCACTGTCTTTAACCCAGATTCGGTTTTCTTTTGCAATTTTTTCAAGCGTTGTTTCTGGGTTCAGCTTTTCCTGATAGATGTCTGTAATTTTAACCGTACCTGTAAATTCATTTTCATCGTTCACCGTTATCAAATAGCTTTCCTGAACCGGATTTGCAGACAGCCAGTCTTTTGCCTCTTTGATTGTAATACCGGAATTAAGGATCACTTGTTCATGTTTGATGGCCTGGGCAACACTTATCTTTTGTAAACTATCCGGTTGATAAGAATTAGGGGTAAAAACACCTCTTCTGGCAATCTTTTCCGTCATGATTGTGTTTTCCATCAGCAAAAACGAAATCAGGTAAGATGCCGTACAAGCCGCCAGCAAAGGCAGCAAAGCGTGGGATTGCATGGTTGCTTCGAGCGCAAAAACAATACTGGTGAGATAAGCCCTGGAAGCCCCGGCAAACATAGCCGACATGCCTACCAAAGCGGCCATCGGGATGCTGATGCCAGAACCTGGAAATTCCCTTAAAATAAAAGTGCCTATAATAGCACCGGCTGCGCCGCCTATTGTTAGCAAAGGTGCAAGTGTTCCGCCGGATGTGCCGCTGCCTAACGCGATTGCCCAGGACAGGAATTTAAACAAACACAAGCTGCAAATGAGGGTTAAAGGCCAGTTTCCCGAAAGGATGCCCGTAATATTATCATAACCCACGCCCAAAGTATGCGGGGCAAAATAACCGATGATGCCTACTGCCAATCCGCCGATTGCCGGCCACCACATCCAATGGACAGGCAATTCCTCAAAAGCGTCCTCGATCAGGTAAACTATTTTGGTAAGGCCTAAAGAAACAAAGCCAATAACGATGCCTAAAAAACTATACCAAGCCAGGGCAATATTTGATGGCATTGCCAGGTCCGGCATTGCAAATACAGGGCCTGGCTCAAACAATAAATGATGACCGGCAGCACCTGTTATACAGGCCAAAGCAACCGGGATAATGGATTTTGGCGAAAACTCAAACAACAGCAATTCGATAGCGAGGAAAATGGCAGCGATAGGCGTACCAAATATAGCTGCCATCCCTGCTGTGGCACCTGCCGCAAGGATTACTTTCCGCTCGCTCGATGTGATTTTAAACAATTGCCCCAATGTAGAGCCTAATGCGCCGCCGGTTGCAATAATCGGCCCTTCGGCACCAAACGGCCCTCCTGTTCCGATAGCAATGGCAGAAGAGATGGGTTTAAGAAAAGTTATGGATGGCTTGATTTTACTTTGATTGACCAAGATCTGTTCCATCGCTTCGGGAATGCCATGGCCCCGGATGGCCTTTGAACCGTACAAAGCCATCAGCCCAACTATTACACCGCCAATTGCCGGTACGATTATAACCCAAAGGCCCAAATGGTTGCCTGCCGGGCTATGAAAGTTAAGGTTGAACGACCCGTAAAAAGAGATATTGGTAACGAGGTTGATTAGGGCAACCAGCAATTTAGCGATCAAACTGATGGCTGCGGCCACAACTACCGCAAATACAGAAACCCTGATTAGCCGGCCTTTTTGAAAGTATGTTTTTTTAACTTGTTTTTCTTCTGTTTCAATATCTGTTAATGAGGGCGAAATGGGGATTCCATTTTGATGGGTACTGTTTTTCATAATTTTTCTGAAAGGTTATCAGCACAAAAAGCAGCTATGACATACATCTCATAACCCAACTAAATTTATTCTGATAATTTTTGCAAATATATTGTTTAAACAATATATTTAATTTGTTATTTTATAAATCTATTAATTTTTAATTGTAAAAACAATATTATATAGATTTAGACTGTTACGGACAAGTAGAAAAATCAGGTTCGCTTAAAACTTAAAAAGACCAAATTAAACTGGGCTTAACTTATAAAAACCATACATTGGCACTGCATCAATTTAAATAAACCAAAAACAAATGTTTACTGGTTTTTGGGTGATAAAAGAAGCATTAAAACAGATTGTGAAAATTTAAACAGACAAAAATTACCGGCATAAAAGAAGCATGAAGTTTTCAGATAAATTTAAAGCGACCTGTAATAATCAGGATATCCTCAGCAATGAAAGAAATTAAGCAGGGCTGCAACTTAAACAACTGCTTTTTATGCAAGCATTGTTTAAAAGACTGGGTTCCGGCCATCGGCATCCACAAAAAAAACTTTGAGCTGAAAAAAGGGCAGCAGCTTTTTAAGGAAGGCGATACGGTAACCGGGATTTACTTTGTGTTTTTGGGAAAGGTAAAAGTACACAAGCGGTGGGACGATGAAAAGGAACTCATTACCCGTTTTGCCCAACCGGGAGACATTATAGGGCATTTAGGTTTAGGCAACGATCCGGTTTATCCCGTATCCGCTACCGCTATCGAACAAAGTATGGTTTGTTATATTGACCTGCCCTTTTTTGAATCTACCTTAAACGTTAACCCTCAGCTTACCTATTCTTTGATGAAGTTTTTTGCAAACGAACTTCAGGAATCAGACAAAAGAATGCGCAACCTGGTACATATGCCGGTTAAAGAACGTATCGCTTTGGCACTATTAACCTTAAAAAAACAATTTGGCATCAACCCGGCGGGCGCAATAGCTATCGAACTAAGCCGGCAAGACCTTTCTTCCTTTGCAGCAGTATCTTACGAAACATTGTTTAAAGTTATCAACGAATTTTTATTGAACGGTTTTATCGAGGTTACAGGCAAAAGTTTTAGGTTGATCAATGAAAAGGCTTTATCAGAGATGGCATTGAATCTTTAAAAAACCAAAACAAGGATTTGTCAATGCTTCTTTTACCACCCAAAAATTGGCGGGAAATTAATTTGAGTTTGTCTGGAGCTGATGTAAACACCAATTTTTATAGGGTAAAAGAAGCATCTACATTTTTTTATGGATAATTTAAAAACTGTCCCTAATGCTTCTTTTACAGCATAAAAAAAGTCCTGACGAAAAAACCAGGACTTTTTTTACGGGTAAACTTTTGGCTTAATTCATCTTCAGTTTTTTCTGAATATCAGCAACATAAGTTTTAAATTTCTTGTCGGTATCAATTAAATCTTCCACCGTTTGGCAGGCGTAGATAACGGTAGAATGGTCTCTCCCGCCAAAAAACTGGCCAATAGTTTTTAACGAACTTTTGGTATGAGCTTTAGAAAGGTACATCGAAATTTGCCGCGCCTGTACAATTTCGCGTTTCCGGGTTGATGATTTTACCATCTCCACCGGAACTTCAAAATAATCGCAAACCAGTTTCTGAATGGATTCCATCGAAATCTCTTTGCTCGAATTTTTGATGAAGTTTTTTAGCATCTGTCGGGCCAAAGCCAAATCAATTTCCTTTTTGTTCAAGGTTGATTGTGCCAGCAAGGAAACCATGGCGCCTTCCAGTTCGCGCACATTGTTGTCAATGTTATGGGCAACGTATTCGATCACTTCCTGCGGCAACTCGATCCCGTCCTGGTAAATTTTCTTTTTCAGGATCGCCATCCGCGTTTCCATGTCCGGGATTTGCAGATCGGCAGAAAGCCCCCACTTAAAGCGGGACAATAAACGTTCTTCCAGCCCGGCCAAATCTTTAGGTGATTTATCAGAAGTCAGGATAATTTGCTTTCCTGATTGGTGCAAGTGGTTAAAAATATGGAAGAAAATATCCTGCGTTTTATCGCGGCCGGCAAAATTGTGTACATCATCCACAATCAAAACGTCCATCGCCTGATAAAAATTCACAAAATCGTTGATGTTATTGTTCTTAAGTGATTCGACAAATTGCGTCGTAAACTTTTCGCAGGAAACATACAGTACCAGTTTTTCCGGAAAAGATTGTTTGATCTCATTGCCGATGGCTTGCGCCAAATGCGTTTTTCCGAGGCCAACCCCGCCATAAATCATCAGCGGGTTAAAAGAAGTGCCGCCGGGTTTTGCAGCCACAGCATATCCCGCAGAACGCGCTAAACGGTTGCAATCGCCTTCGATAAAAGTCTCGAAAGTGTAGTTCTGGTTCAACTGCGGGTCAACCTGTAATTTCCTTAATCCGGGGATTACAAAAGGGTTTTTAATGTCTTTGTTGATCGAAACCGGGATCGGCATAGACTGGTTTTTTCCTTCGCTCCCGTTTCCGTTTGATGGCATATTGGTAGTATAAGGTTTGGCCGAAGACTGCTCCATCACAATGTTATACTCCAGCCTGCCTTCTTCGCCCAACTGGTTTTTTATAGTTTTACGCAATAGGCTCACGTAATGTTCTTCCAGCCATTCATAAAAGAACAAACTCGGAACCTGGATTGTAAGCACACTTCCTTCCTGTCGGATAGCTTTAATAGGCTCAAACCAGGTTTTAAAACTTTGTGTCGGAATGTTGTCCTTAATGATGTTAAGGCAATTATTCCAGATATGCGTACCCGTTTTTTCCATATATTTTTTACTAAATGTCGTTTTCAATACTGCCAGCCGTGTTTCTGATAAACCGGTTTGGAAGACCGAAGATTCAAAAAAAAGATGTGGAAAAAAACTAAAATCTGGGATTTTTTATAATCTGCTCAAAGGCAAGCAGATAAGAAATCCACCCTGCTTTGTGCAAAAAAAGTTAACAAAAACACTTTGTTATCCATGCTTTTTTTATAATGAATGTGTTTACCTTAAATTAATATCGAAAAGGGCCTCAAATCCCAATTCGTTGATAATTAGAAGCTTAAATATTAAGGGAATGTTAACCAAAACTTGTGTAATTAAAAAAACAGCATTTTTTACGGCAGAATAGCCTTTTTTATAATTACTTATCCACAATGCTGTTTTTATGCCTGTTAATGTTGGAAAAGTTGGCGGGCATCCTCGCGGATCAGGGCGGCGGCAACATCATATGGGTTGTTTTCCATATTGCCCATCTGCTCTAAAATGAGCTTGCTGAAATCAAACCCGCTGGCATGTGGCGGCAATACTTTTACCGCACTGTTTGCCAAAGAAATGGTTTCGTTTTTTATCCGTTTTACAATTTCCCAGGTATTTGGGCTTACATATAGTTGCTGCGTAATGTTGTGCTGAAATTCATTTCGGATCTCGCCCAAAACCTGGTAATGCAATTCGGTAGCCAAATAGGCAGGATCGTTCAACCGTACCAACAAATTAACAGGATTGGTACGGTCAATAAACAAAAGCAACCGTTCATAAGCTTGCAGTTGTAACGATAGCTGATTATTTGCTGCGTTTGGGTCGAGGATAGATGTAGGCTGCTTTTCCAATCTGTCCAAATACGGTTTTAACAGATAAAAGACCGCCACGATGAGGATTAAACCTGAAATTACAGTTCTGAAAATATCTAAAAAATAACTGTTGATCATAAAAAAATGAATGTTGGTAATTGGTCATAAACTTTAAGTGCAACACTTAATTGTGCAATTTCGGTTATATTTGTTTTCAAATAAAAATTTATAAAAATGAACACTGTTATAGAAGCCGTTTCAGCACCAGTTTCCTTTACCGAAGGTGCTGTTTCTGAATTAAAAAAGCTGATTGATCAGCAGGAAATCAGTCCTGATTTTGGTCTTCGTGTAGGTGTTGAAGGCGGAGGCTGCTCTGGCATGAACTATATTTTGGGTTTCGACCAGAAAAAAGAAGGCGACCAGGAATTTTTAATCAACGGGATCAAAACTTTTATGCACAAGGCGCATGGTTTGTATTTGGCCGGCATGCAAATTGATTTTCAGGACGGATTAAACGCCCGCGGTTTTACTTTCAACAATCCAAACGCGGCCAGTACTTGTGGCTGCGGTACTTCCTTTTCTGTTTGATGCTTCTTTTACCGGCATAAAAATGCGCTGGCCAAATTGACCGGCGCATTTTTTTATAGCAACAACTGGTTTTTTAAGGGATAATCAAAAAGCAGTTTTTCTAAATAAGTGGTTTTCAACGATTTTTCTAAAGCTGCGGCATGGCGCAAATGGTGCATATCGCTGGAAATAAAATCAACCAGGTTTTGATCCACCAAAGCTTCGGCCAGTTCTTTGGTTTTTGAACCGTAATAGCCTGTCAAAGAAATGGTGTTCAATTGCAGATCGCAGCCCCAGCTTTTGATATTTTCGCAGTTTTCAATGTTCAAATACAAATAACGCTCGGGATGAGCCAAAATGGGTTTGTAGCCTTTTTCCCGTAAACTTTGGATAATTGGGATCAAATTCGGGTGAACATCAATGAAAGACATTTCGAACAACAAATAATTGTCGCCCATCGTCATCACTTTGCCTTCATCAACCAGCGTTTCAAAACCTTCGTCCAGCAAATGTTCGGCTGCTGCGGTCAGTTCAATATCTATTTCCTGTTTTTGCAGCTCTTTTTTTAAAACCTGTAAAGCAGCATCAATGGTTTCGGGCGTGTTGCGGTAATAATCAATCATGATGTGCGGCGTGGCAATGATTTTTTTAAAACCTAAATCCTGCATTGCCTGCACCAATTCAACCGATTCTTCCAGCGTTTGGGCACCATCGTCAATTCCCGGCAGTACATGCGAGTGCATATCTACCCCAACCGTACTAAAATCAAAACGTCTTCCGTGCTCAACCTTTTTTCCGAAAAGCCCAAACATCTTAGCGGTTTTCGTACTGCTCCTGATAGTATTGCTTGTAATTGCCTGAGGTGATGTTGTTTAGCCAGTCTTCATTGGCCAAATACCAGTCCACGGTTTTTTCCAGACCCTGCTCAAAAGTAACGCTTGGCGTCCAGCCCAATTCGTTTTTTAATTTGGTTGCGTCAATGGCGTAACGCAAATCATGGCCGGCGCGGTCTTTTACATAAGTGATCAGTTGTGCTGATTCGCCTTCTTCACGACCCAACTTCTGGTCCATTATCTTGCACAGCAATTGCACCAAGTCAATATTTTTCCATTCGTTATGGCCGCCGATGTTGTAAGTTTTACCAGCTTTTGCATTGTGGAAAATAACATCAATGGCACGTGCATGGTCTTCAACCCAAAGCCAGTCGCGGATATTTTCGCCTTTGCCATAAACCGGGATTGGCTTTTTCTCCTGAATATTGTGAATAGTTAAGGGAATCAGTTTTTCGGGGAAATGGTTAGAACCGTAGTTGTTAGAACAATTCGAGATCACTGTGTCCATTCCGTAAGTATCCTGATAAGCACGGACCAAATGATCAGAACCTGCTTTGGAAGCAGAATACGGAGAATGCGGATCGTAAGCAGTTTCTTCGGTAAACATGCCGGTTTCGCCCAAAGTACCGTAAACCTCATCGGTAGAAACATGGTAAAAACGGGTTTTGTCGTATTTTCCTTTCCAGCATTCGCGGGCAGCGTTCAACAGGTTTGCCGTTCCAACCACGTTCGTCATCACAAATTCTAACGGATTAGTGATCGAACGGTCCACATGAGATTCGGCCGCCAAATGTATTACGGCATCCGGCTGCTCCTGCGCAAATAAATCATGGATAAAAGAAGCATCAACAATATTGCCTTTTACAAACCGGTAGTTTGGTTCATCTTCAACATCCCGTAAATTTTCCAGGTTTCCGGCATACGTTAACTTATCTAAATTGATGATTTGATATTGCGGATAAGTTTTAACAAAACGGCGCACTACATGTGAACCGATAAACCCGGCTCCTCCGGTAATGATTATTTTTTTTTCCATAAAAGCTTAGGGCAAATTTTTAAATTTACTTATTAAAATTTCCATGCTTCTTTTACCACCTAAAAATTGGTGAGTGCATGATTTTTAATTTGTTTAAAACTGGTACAAACACCAATTTTTATAGGGTAAAAGAAGCATTGACATTTTTTTGCATAAGCTTAAATAAATTATTAATGCTTCTTTTAGCTACTGATTTTTTATAAAGGGTTTGCGTTGATGTATTTTTCCCAGTTCCAGGCCGAAAGCATCATTTGGTCAACATCCAATTCTGATTTCCATTTTAGCTTTTTGGCCGCTTTGGATACATCGCCCCAAACTTTTTCCACATCGCCCTGGCGACGCGGCCCGATATCGTAGTTCAATTTTACACCGGTCGAATTTTCAAAAGCATGTATCACTTCCAACACAGAACTTCCTTTGCCCGTGCCAATGTTAAAAACATCATAACCGGTAAAATCGGGAGAGGTTTCCATGTACTTTAAGGCAGCAACATGTGCTTTTGCCAAATCAACCACATGGATATAATCGCGGATATTGCTGCCGTCGGGCGTATCATAATCATCACCAAAAACGGTTAATTTTTGCCTTTTGCCGATAGCAGTTTGCGTAATAAACGGGACTAAGTTTTGAGGGACACCAATTGGGAGTTCGCCAATCAAAGCAGAAGGATGTGCGCCAACAGGATTGAAATACCTTAGTGAAATAATTTTATAAGCGCTGCCGGAAGCAACCACATCCTGCAAAATCTCTTCTGAAACCTGTTTGGTATTACCGTATGGTGAGGTTGCTTTTTTTATCGGTGCTTTTTCAGTAACCGGCAATTCATCAGGCTGGCCGTAAACGGTGCAACTGGAAGAAAAAACAAAATTTAGTTTCTTTCCCTTGTATGCTTCCAGCAGGTTGATCAGCGAAAAAAAGTTGTTTTTGTAATACATTAACGGTTTTTGCACCGATTCTCCCACTGCTTTTGACGCTGCAAAATGGATGATGCCAGCCAAATCAGGTTCCTTGTTTACCAGTTCTGCAACCTGCTGTTCGTAGCGAAGGTCCAAATCATAATAAGTCGGTTTAAAACCTAATATTTTACCTATCTGGTCTAATATTTTAGGGTTTGAGTTGGAGAGGTTATCAACAATAACCGGTTCAAAACCTGCATTTACCAGTTCTACAACGGTATGCGATCCGATAAAACCCAAACCGCCTGTAACCAAAATTTTTGACATGATTATTTATTATAGTAAGCAAAATCTTTGTGTTGAATTTCGATGTCCGGCAATGATTTAAAGTATTCGTAAGTGATTTTCAACCCTTCGGCGCGGTTAACTTTTGGTTCCCATCCCAGGATTGCGCGGGCTTTTGTAATATCCGGGCGGCGTTGTTTCGGATCATCCGTTGGCAACGGCTTGCTCACCAATTGCTGGTCGGTTCCGGTTAGTTTGATGATTTCTTCCCCAAACTGTCTGATTGTGATTTCGTCGGGATTGCCAATGTTCATCGGTTGCACGTAATCGCTCATCAACAAACGATGGATCCCTTCCACCAAATCATCTACGTAGCAAAAAGAGCGTGTTTGAGAACCATCACCAAAAACTGTAAGCTCCTCTCCCCTTAAAGCCTGACCGATAAATGCCGGCAAAACACGTCCGTCGTTTAAACGCATCCGCGGACCGTAAGTATTAAAAATACGGATGATCCTGGTTTCTACACCGTGAAAAGTATGGTAAGCCATCGTTATCGCTTCCTGGAAACGCTTGGCCTCATCATAAACGCCGCGCGGGCCAACCGGGTTTACGTTGCCCCAATATTCTTCGGGTTGTGGGTTTACGCTTGGGTCGCCATAAACCTCGGAAGTGGAAGCAACCAGGATACGTGCTTTTTTATCTTTGGCCAAACCCAATAAATTATGTGTGCCGAGCGAACCAACTTTTAAAGTTTGGATCGGGATCTTCAAATAATCAATCGGGCTGGCAGGCGAAGCAAAATGCAAAATATAATCCAACTTGCCCGAAACATGCACATATTTGGAAACATCGTGGTTGTAAAACTCAAAGTTTTCCAGCGGAAAAAGATGTTCAATATTGCGCAGGTCGCCGGTAATTAAATTGTCCATCGCAATTACATGGAAACCTTCTTTGATATATCGGTCGCACAAGTGAGAACCTAAAAACCCGGCGGCACCGGTAATTAAAATACGCTTTCTGTTTTCCATTATTCGATAGTTTTCCTTCCGATACTGCTATAATAAAACCCGTTTTTAGTCATTTTATCCAGATCGTATAAGTTCCTGCCATCAAAAATAACATTATTCTTCATTTTCTCTTTCATGTATTGAAAATCCGGCGTTCTGAAAACGGACCATTCCGTAACGATCAGCAAAGCATCTGCACCATCTAAAGCCGCATAACGGTCTGGTGCATAAGTAATTTTATCGCCTAATAAACGCTTTACGTTTGGCATTCCTTCGGGGTCATAAGCCACAACAGATGCACCTTCTTTCAGCAGCTCTTCAATAATGTACAAAGCCGGTGCTTCGCGGATGTCATCTGTTTCCGGTTTGAAAGCCAAGCCCCAAAGCGCAAACTTTTTGCCCTGGATGCCATCTTTATAATATTCCAATACTTTTTTTACCAGCTTTTTCTTCTGTACTTCGTTCACTTCCATTACCGAATCCAGGATCTTGAAATCATAGCCATGTTCTTTGGCCGATTTTGCCATCGCCTGTACATCTTTCGGGAAGCAACTGCCGCCATAACCTACACCCGGAAATAAAAAGCGTTTACCAATCCGCGCATCGGCACCGATACCGGCACGCACCATATCTACGTTGGCGCCAACCAGTTCGCACATGTTGGCCACTTCGTTCATAAAAGTAATTTTGGTAGCGAGGAATGAATTGGCCGCATATTTTGTCAGTTCCGAAGAACGCTCGTCCATAAACAAAATCGGGTTTCCCTGGCGCACGTAAGGACTGTACAATTCTGCCAAAATTTCGCGTGCACGTTCATCTGTTGTTCCGATCACCACACGGTCCGGTTTCATAAAATCTTCTACCGCAACACCTTCACGCAAAAACTCAGGGTTAGAAACCACCGCAAATTCTACCGAAGTATTCTCTTTAAAAACAGCCGTTACTTTATCTGCCGTACCAACCGGAACGGTAGATTTGGTAATAATCACTTTATAACTTGTAATCAGTTTGGCAATATCTTTTGCCGCGCCCAAAACGTAACTCAAATCCGCCGAACCATCGCCGCCCGGAGGCGTTGGCAAAGCCAGGAAAATCACTTGCGCTTCTTTGATGGCTTCGGGCAAATCTTTGGTGAAATGCAAGCGGTCTTGCTTGATGTTCCGGTGAAAAAGCTGCTCTAAACCAGGCTCATAGATCGGCAATATACCGTCTTGCATGGCCTTTACTTTTTCTTCGTTAATGTCTACGCAGATCACCTCGTTTCCGGTTTCTGCAAGGCACGTTCCTGTAACTAATCCAACATAACCTGTTCCTACTACGGCTATTTTCATATTTCAAAATTTGTTTTAATATTATATTTTACCTTCGACGAATATATAAATTATTGTTTACAGATGCTTTTTTTATACCGTATCAGCATTTTTGGCTATCAGTTTGGCATCTGGCTGGCCTCTTTTTTCAACCCGAAAGCAAAATTATGGATCGAAGGCCGCCGCAAACAAAAGCTTGTTACGTTAAATGAAAGTATTTGGTTCCACTTTGCTTCACTTGGCGAGTTTGAACAAGGGCGGCCGGTGCTGGAAAAAATGCGTGCCGAAAATACATCGGTAAAAACAGTAGTTACCTTTTTTTCCCCTTCGGGATACGAGGTACGAAAAAATACGCCTTTGGCTGATTATGTTTATTATTTGCCTTTGGACACGCGGAAAAATGCCAGGGAATTTCTAAATGCCATCAACCCTAAAATTGCCGTTTTTACCAAATACGAGTACTGGTATTTTATGATGGACGAGTTGTACCAGCGCGAAATACCGCTGTACATGATCTCGGCAATCTTCCGTCCGCAGCAAATATTTTTCAGAAGCTATGGTGGCTTTTACCGCGACATGCTTCTTTTAGCACAACATTTTTTTGTTCAGGATGAAGTTTCTAAAACGTTGCTGAAAGAAATTAATATTGATAACGTAACGGTGAGCGGCGACACGCGTTTCGACCGCGTTTGGGAAAATGCACAAAACGCAGGACCGCTGCCTGCAATTGAAGAATTTAAAGGAAATCAAAAAGTTTTTATTGCCGGAAGCACCTGGCCGCCGGACGAAGATTTGATTGCCAAACTGGTTTTGATTTACTCGGACTGGAAATTTATCATTGCGCCGCACGAAATCAGCAAAGAAAAAATTAATAATTTGCTGCAAAAACTTCCAAAAGAAAAAACGGTTTGCTATTCTGAAATTGCTGCTGATCCTGCTTTGTTGGAGCAAAAACAGGTTTTGGTGATTGATAACATTGGTTTATTGTCCAGGCTTTATCAATATGGAAACCTGGCTTATATTGGCGGCGGTTTTGGCACCGGCATCCACAACACGTTGGAAGCTGCGGCTTTTGGTTTGCCGGTTATCTTCGGCCCGGTTTATCAAAAATTCAAAGAAGCCAAAGATTTGATTAAACTGAACGCAGGTTTTTCGGTGGTAAACGAAGCATCACTGGAAAGTATCGTAGCGCGCTTGATTGAAGATGAGGATTTTTATCGAAAAGCATCAACCAACGCTAAAAATTACACAAAGCAAAATACCGGCGCAACGGACATAATCATGAATTATATCAGAACTCATGATTTTTTGAACTAAAGAAGAATTTTTTCAAATGCTTCTTTTATCGGCATAAATTCTTTCAACAAAATCAGGGTTAGCAAGCGGCACTGTCATTTCGACCGCAGGGAGAAATCTTATTTCAACCAGAAAAACTTAAACTGCTTTGAAGAAGATTTCTCCCTGCGGTCGAAATGACAAAGCGCAGCAACCGTTCATCTTAAAAATCACAAAAGTTTAAGCAACCGCCATTTGCCGCAAAGCCTCCACAAACTTCGGCGAATCGTTTAAACTTTCTACCAATTGGATTTTTTCTCCGCCCAAAGCTTTAAACTCTTCGCCGTACTCAACTGTAACTTCGTAAACAGTTTCCAAACAATCGGCCACAAAAGCAGGACAAAATACCAGCATTTTTTTGATACCTTTTTTAGCCAGTTCGGCCACTACTTCAACGGTATAAGGTTTTACCCACGGGTCGTTTCCCAAGCGCGATTGGAAACAAATGGTGTATTGATCTTTGTTCAAATTCAATTTTTCAGCAATTAAACGCGCCGTATCATGGCATTGTGCCGAATAACAAAATTTGTTGGCATCGGTTAAAGTAGCGCAGCAATTGTCAACTTTTAAACAATGTTTTTGGGTCGGGTCGGATTTGATCAATTGCCTTTGCGGCAAACCATGAAAGCTGAACAAAATATGATCGTAGGTTTCAGGCTGGTATTTCCGCCCGTTTTCGGCAAAGTTTTCGATCATCAATTCGTTGTCATGAAATGAATTAACAAAAGAAAGATCAGGGATAGTGAGCCATTTGCTGACCAGTTCCATCACTTTTTGATACACCGAACCGCTGCTGGCTGAAGCATATTGCGGAAACAAAGCAATCACTTTTAAACTGTCCACATTGGCCGCCTTTAGTTTTTCCAAGGCAGATTCTATCGAAGGGCTTTGATAACGCATGGCCAGTTCTACCTGATAACCATCGCCCAACTTTTCCTGCAACAATTCGGCTTGTTTGATACTGTAGTATAATAAAGGGGAGCCGTTTTGGTCCGACCAGATTTCGCGGTACAACTTAGCAGATTTCGGCGAACGAAAAGGAACAATGGCGCCTTTTACCAGTAATGTGCGCAAAACCGGATTCACGTCAATCACACGGCCGTCCATCAAAAACTCGTCTAAATATTTGCGTACATCTGCTGTTTTCGGGCTGTCGGGCGTACCCAGGTTCACCAATAAAACTCCTTTTTTTCCCATAAACTATTTGCGGCAATGCTTCTTTTATCGTGCAAAAATAGGTTTTATTGGATTGGTAAAGGTTGAAAAAGACCAATGAAAATCAATTTTACGGTTTTACAACATTTAAATTTCATTTACTTAAATTTGATTTATGAGCGTACTGGTAAACACAAAAAACGAACAGGAAGAAAAAGTTTTATTGGCTTTTTTAAACAGCTTACATTATAATTATCAATTTGGTTTTGAAGCTGAAGCAGATCCAATTAACGCTTCGTTTCTTGATCAATACAACAATGAAATTGATCAGGCTGATTCAGAAATAGAGGGTGGGGATTTTGTTAAGCACGAAGATGTTGAACTGCTTTTTCAACAGAGAAGAAAAGTGCTTTAATGGAAACATGCTTCTTTTAGCACAAAAAATTGGTGCTAAAAGAAGCATGAGAGATATTATGATGGAAATTATAAAACGTTGCTACCTATAAACCTTAAAATAATAAACCTTCTTTTTACCGCTTTCATCAAGAGTTAAGTCAGGTCTCCACAAATTAAATAAGTTGTAATGTTGGTCTGTAGATTGAAAATCTATCAAAAAGTTTGCCTTGGTGCATTTATCATTTTTTCTATATACGTTTGCAGCATTACTTATGGTTATAACATACCTTCCTGTATCTTTTGGGATAATTGCCATGTTAAATTTATAATAGCCATTTTCTTCTTTAAAAAGAACCTCCTGATTAGTTGAAGGATCAATAGAATTTACTTTTGAACCTTTTAACATAATCAACTGAAAATTAATAATAGCACCGACTTCTTTTTTTGATGGTAAAAATCTTAATAAAGATACCACATTGCCTAAATTCCCTGCATTACTATAATCAACGATATTACCAGATTGTAGGTCTTTTAATTTAGTTAAGGTATTTACGTTTAAATACATAGTGTCACTTATTCGAATACTATCTTTACTGGGAGTTACATTTTCACCAATCTGAAAATTGTAAGTAGTATTGGCACAGCCTAAACCGTTCTTACCACAACTGTTAAATATTATAGTTGTACCTATTCCTAATACAACTATTAAATAAATTTTAATAGCCATATTGATTAAATAAATATGTTACTGCTGCTGACTGATTGCTACCGTTTTGCTGCAATAGGTTAGTTCGATAACTTGCTAAATTATTAATACTTGAATTAAACGCATTAAACATTTGCTGATTAGTATAACCGGAGACTTGATCATTTACCATTGACGTATATACTGAAAATAATTTTTGTTATCTATTATATCATAAAACAATTTCTGCATAGTTCGTAATTGAAAGTTGGGATTTGTATTATTACAAACCCCAACCGGTAAATTAATAAACTTTAAAACAATAAGTATTTGTAAGTTCTACGCCTTCTATCTTATATCCAGGCCTGTTATCCTGATATAGATAAAGATGTTGTTTGGTATTTTCAAAATTAATTAAATAAGTGGCTTTAGTACATTTGTCAGTATTACGGTAAACGTTTCTTGGATTATCCATCGCTGAAAAATATATCCCCTTCTTTTGAGCTACGATTCCAAGTTTAAAAAGATATTGTTTGTTCACTTCTGCAAACAGGTATTCTCTGTTTCTTTCAAAAAACGAGTTAGTTACATCCCTTCCTGTTACGAGGATGTATTTGAAATCACCAGCAGCGGGGACTGTACCAGGATCCGCCACGCTGCCACCGATAAGTTTTTGTATAGAAAAAACAGTTCCGAGGTTGGTAGCTCCGGAATAGTCAATCACTTGCTTTGATGCAATATCTGCCAAGCTAACGGGAATTGTCGTTTCATACCATATTGTATCACCAATACGAATGCTGTCCTTATCAGGATAAGCTTTTAAGCCAGTTTGAAAAGTAAACGTAGTATCAGCGCAACTGTTTCCTTTTCTTCCGCAACCAATTAGACCGGTTAAAACAATGTAGAACACTACTACAATAGAGTATTTAGATTCAATAGCCATATTGACTAAATAAATAGGTTACTGCCCCTGATTGATTATTACCATTTAGCTGTAAAAGGCTTGACTTATAGCCAGCTAATGAGTTAATACTTGAATTAAAAGCATTAAACATTTGCTGGTTTGTGTATCCGGATACTTGATCTGTTACAGGTGATGTTTCATTTCTCGTGTCCTTCAAATCATAAAATATACCTTGTGGGATCCAAAAGAATGGATCGTTTGTACGATATGGACTAAAATCTTCCAATAAGTTTAAATGACTACTTAAGCCATATACTGGTGAGTTATTGGAATAACCTATGCCTTGCTCAACTGCTGAACCACTTTGGGTTCCGTATTGTTTGTCTGCCAGATACTGTCCCATGTAATAAGCCCAGCTTTCGCCTAATGCTATTTTGTCATGAAACTCTCCCGTACTTCGACCGTATGGAATGTAGGTATTATCAGATGCAAACGCTCTTATCAATGTAGTAATTTCCGCATCAACAAAAGCTCCATACCAACTATTACCCAGAGCAGCATAATGTGCAGAATGGGTAAGTTCGTGGTATGTTGTTTCTTTTAATGCATCAGATGTTGGATATTGGTAACTTATAGCAATGTCAATCTGATGTTTAAGAACGGCAACAAGTGCACTTAAACCTCCTGCAATGGGGGATGCTGCAGTAAATAAGAATGTATATACAAATTCACTTGGCAAGGTATTTATTACTCTTTTGTTCCACATTGGAGTAGCTGCTCCGCTAACTGCATTGGTCAACATTATTTTTATCCCTGTTGGTGGCTGCCCGATACCTTCCTGCGGTGCATATTCCCGATAATCCTGTACCGCATTATGGGTTGTTGCCCCAGCCCAGTACCTGTTTCCTTTAGAGCCTGGATCTGTGTAAAGAGGAAATGTATAGCTAATATTGCTTTTATCACCACTATAAACGCCAAGCGTTTTTTTAATTGGGAAAAGCATTTGCCATAACCGAACACCTCTTAACCCGCGCACTTCTGCATCTGAGTTTTTAAATTTAACGTTTATCCGTACTTTGTTTTTAAAACGTTTTGTAAGTCGGTAATTTCCGCTGTTATCGGTAAAGCCCCGTTCAATTTTAAACCACCGTCTAGCAACAACCGTTGCCTTTCTTACAGGCCGGTTAGTATTCGTTTGTGTATCATAAACAAGTATTCCACCTCCCGGTACTGATGCATCTGCAGCTGGTGCAGGCGGCTGTCCTCCGCCGCCACCTCTGTTAGGAACGCAGTCTCTTGCGATAGGGTCCCAATAAAAACCCGGATCACAATTTTGAGCAGAATTAGGACTGGGATTTTTATTTATCGAATTGGTTGTTGGGCTTACCATCATACTATTACTGACACCTTGAATTCTTTCAGCCTCAGTTTCCACGGCAGTATAATTATCGCCCGGGATATGTATTTGTGCCAGGGTTTCATATTGTATCCCTGCCGGAAACTGAAAATCAGGTGGCACAACGGCATATTGCCATGTTATTTGTTCTTGTGGTATAGAAGGGTCTTGATAATAATCCCCTTCATACATCACATCATAATCTACGGGCGTATCAAAAACTTCTAAATTTTGATTTTCCATTGTAGAAGTCAAAACATCTAATTGATCTACATCAGCAGGTTTAAAACGAACATAAAGGTTGGTAACATTTACCGGAACATTGGTAATGCCCAGGTTTTGATAGGCCTGTTGCATATTAGGAATGAGATAAGGGTTATTAAGCTGATTACCTAAAACCGTTAACCTTTCTGTTCCGTCATCATCATGATTTTCAAAAACTGATGTAGCTAAGCTTTTAAACATCATGGAAGTTGATAAACCTTTTAAATTTGTGGAAGATGAATTTGTCCCTTTACTCAAGGTTTTGACATACTCTGATTCATTTTTTTACAAGAGACGGATAATAGTAAGAAAACCAAAAATCCGTAGTAGTAGAGATTTTTTTTCATGATGGTCTTATTTAAGTTTAAAAGAGGAA
>NZ_JBGCVY010000007.1:0-21397 GCF_041088075.1 Mucilaginibacter sp.
TCCTGGTTTAATTCCCCTCTTTCTACTTCGCCGATAACCTGTATTTTAAAGGCCATGCTGTAATCCCGTTGTGTGCGCTTAATGGCTGGTTTTTCCTGCTTTTTCATCTTTAAGTTGATTTAGGGTCAACTTATTTCAGGACGGGACAGTATCCATAAAAAAGGCTTCTTGAAAAAGAGGCCTTTTTTATGCTACATTGTTATCTTTGCAATATGGAAGCACAAAGTTTACCCATCAATTATCTGCCCATTATTTTTCAAATGATTGTTGCGCTTGGTTTTGTTTTTACCACCATGCTGGCAACCCATAAATTAGGCCCTAAAAGAAGTACTAAGGATAAATTGACGCCGTTTGAATCAGGGATTGAAGTGATCGGAAATGCCCGTACGCCCGTTTCTATCAAATATTTTTTGGTCGCCATCCTGTTTGTGCTGTTCGATGTCGAGGTGATATTTATGTACCCTTGGGCAGTAAATTTTCGGGATTTAGGGTCAGACGGCATGATAGAAATGTTCGTATTTATGGGAACCTTGTTGTTAGGCTTTATTTATATTATTAAGAAAAAGGCATTAGACTGGGATTAAGAGCCTGTTCAAAATTTATTCGATAATGTTTTATATGCTTCTTTTATCGTATAAAAATCATTGAGGTCTTGTACCTTTTATACCTAAACAGAATTTACAGGCATAAAAGAAGCATCCTGAATTTTTATGACAGAAATTTAAACCAGTTTTAATAATAGAATTGTTCTAAATAAGTTTATGCTAATTTAGAAGCTATTGCACAAGAAGTTATTATTGTAAATTTGTACTCGTCTTTTTTGTAAGATGGGTTTTTTGGCATTAAATATATGAGTAATATAAAGGTTGTTGAAGCGCCACCGGGCGTAGAAGGATCAGGATTTTTTGCTACTTCATTAGACCAGGCAATTGGCCTTGCCCGTTCGCACTCGTTATGGCCGCTACCGTTTGCTACCTCTTGTTGTGGAATTGAATTTATGGCCACTATGGGTTCGCATTATGATTTGGCCAGGTTTGGTGCGGAAAGGTTAAGCTTTTCCCCCCGTCAGGCAGATTTATTAATGGTGATGGGAACGATTGCAAAAAAAATGGCACCGGTATTACGTCAGGTTTATTTGCAAATGGCAGAACCGCGTTGGGTGATGGCCGTTGGTGCCTGCGCATCAAGCGGTGGTATTTTTGATACTTATTCTGTATTGCAAGGGATTGATGAAATTATTCCGGTTGATGTTTATGTTCCGGGTTGTCCGCCACGGCCGGAAGGGATTATTGATGGCTTTATGAATATCCAAAAATTAGTGCAAACAGAAAGCGGCAGACGGAGGGAAGCACCGGAATACAAAGAACTGCTGGCTAAATACGGGATTCAATAATGGGTAAAATTTCAAACGAAGAGGTAATTAATCAACTTAATTTAAAGTTTGGCGAAGAAGTTGTTTTACTTTCAGAACCTTCTGACCTGCCTAATTTTGAAACTTCCCGTGAGCATATTACCGATGTCCTTTCGTTTTTAAAAACTGATCCTGCACTTCAGTTCAATTATTTGACGGACATCACCGCTGTTCATTATCCCGACAAGGAAAAAAAGTTCGCGGTTGTTTACCATCTGCATAGTTTTGTCAATAATGTTCGTGTAAGAGTCAAAGTTTTTTTAGATGAGGATGACGTCCATATTCCATCGGCAACCGAATTATGGAACGGTGCCAACTGGATGGAACGCGAAACTTATGATTACTTTGGGATTGAATTCGACGGGCATCCTGATTTACGCAGGATTTTAAACGTGGACGACATGACAGTTTTTCCAATGCGAAAAGAGTTTCCCTTGGAAGACCCGAACCGTGTGGACAAAAGAGATTATTTTTTTGGAAGATAAAAGGAGCATACAAGGAATGGAAAATTTTCCTGTTTTTACAGATAACGACCCTCAAGATTCGCCTACCACATTAAACCTCGGCCCAACACATCCGGCCACACACGGCGTGTTCCAAAACGTGTTGCAAATGGACGGGGAAAGAATCGTGAGCGGCGTTTCTACCATCGGCTACATTCATCGAGCTTTTGAAAAGATTGCCGAACACCGGCCGTTTTATCAGATTACACCATTAACAGACCGGATGAATTACTGTTCATCACCCATCAACAACATGGGCTGGCACATGACGGTAGAAAAGTTGTTAGACATCAAAATGCCAAAGCGCGTTGATTATCTCCGCGTAATTGTAATGGAGTTGGCGCGTATTTCAGACCATATTATTTGCAATGGTGTTTTAGGTGTTGATACCGGTGCTTTCACCGGCTTCCTGTACATGATGGAATACAGGGAAGCGATTTATGAAATTTACGAAGAAGTTTGCGGTTCCAGGTTAACAACTAACATTGGCCGTATCGGAGGTTTTGAACGTGATTTTAATCAAATTGCTTTCCGCAAAATCCGTAAGTTTTTGGTTGATTTTCCTATCGTTTTAAAAGAGTTTGAATCTCTTTTTAACCGCAACCGTATATTTATGGATCGTACGCGTGGTGTTGCCCCTGTTGATGCCGAAACTGCTTTAAGTTATAGCTGGAGTGGTCCGATTTTAAGGGCGACCGGTGTTGATTATGATGTTCGTGCTATGGAACCGTACAGTTCTTACGAAGATTTCGATTTTGAAGTCCCGGTTGGCACCAACGGCGATGTTTATAACCGTTTTATGGTTCGAAACGAGGAAATGAAGCAAAGTATGCACATCATTGCGCAAGCTTTGGAAAAATTAGAAAAAGAACCGAAAGGCGTTTTCCATGCCGATGTTCCCGAATATTACCTTCCTCCAAAACAGGAAGTTTATAACAACATGGAAGCTTTGATCTACCATTTTAAAATTGTGATGGGCGAGGTAAAAACACCGGTAAAAGAAGTATATCACGCGGTGGAAGGTGCAAACGGCGAATTAGGTTTTTATTTGATCAATGATGGCGGCCGTTCCCCTTTCCGTTTACATTTCCGCAGGCCAAGCTTCATCAACTACCAAATGTATGCGCCAATGAGCAAAGGAATGCTATTATCAGATGCTATTATCAACATGAGTAGTTTAAATGTTATTGCAGGAGAATTAGATGCTTAAAATTGAAGAAACTACTGCGGTACATGAGTTTTCTCCGCAACTCTACCAGCAATTTCAGGAAATTGTAAAACGCTATCCGGTTGAAAGTGCAAAAGCAGCTTTGTTACCGGTTTTGCATGTGGTGCAGGCAGAATTTGGCTGGTTAAGCGTAGATGCAATGGATAAAGTGGCTGCTTATTTAGACATTCAGCCTATTGAAGTTTACGAAGTTGCTTCTTTTTACACGATGTATTTCTTGCGTCCGCAGGGAAAATACATGCTGGAAGTTTGCCGAACCGGGCCTTGCTGTTTGGTTGGTGCAGAAAAGATCATGAAATACATCGAACAAAAATTAGGTGTAAAAGAAGGCGATGTAACGCCCGACGGCTTGTTTAGCTGGAGAGGTGTAGAATGTTTGGCAGCTTGCGGTTTCGCTCCGGTTTTACAAATCGGGCCGGAATATACTTTTTATGAAAATTTGACGGAAGCTTCTGTTGATCAGCTAATCAGTGATTTAACAATCAAGGCGAATAATTAAATGAAAAGAAGTAAAGTTATTGCGTGGGATGTTGCGTTGATAACTGCATTGATACTGTTTTTATCGGCTAAAAATTGGAATCATTACAATTTAATTTTTGGTTTTGAAATGGTTTTAATCCTTACTTTCAGCTTAAAACATCACATAAATTACTATAAAATAACGGGTAAAATATATTAGCAGTAATGGGTCGCAAATTATTATTAGAACATATAAACGTGCCCGGCATCAATACATTTGATGTTTACCGTTCCAAAGGCGGCTACGCGGCTGTTGAAAAAGCATTAAAAACACTTTCTCCGGAAGATATTGTAGAAGAAGTTAAAAAATCGGGTTTGCGTGGCCGTGGCGGCGCAGGTTTCCCAACGGGAATGAAATGGAGCTTTCTGGCCAAACCGGAAGGCAAGCCGCGTTATTTGGTTTGCAATGCCGATGAATCTGAGCCGGGAACTTTTAAAGACCGTTTTTTGATGACCAAAATCCCGCATCTTTTGATTGAGGGAATGATCATTGGCAGTTTTGCTTTGGGCGCAAAAACTTCTTACATCTACGTTCGTGGGGAAATGATGCCGCAAATCCGTATCCTGGAAAAAGCAATTGCCGAAGCCAGAAACGCAGGATTCCTAGGCAAAAATATTTTAGGAACTGGTTACGATCTGGAATTGTACGTTCAGCCCGGCGGAGGTGCTTACATCTGCGGAGAAGAAACCGCTTTAATTGAATCTTTGGAAGGCAAGCGGGGAAACCCTCGGATTAAACCACCTTTTCCGGCAATTGCTGGTTTGTGGGGCTGCCCAACGGTGGTCAATAATGTTGAATCTATTGCAGCCGTTGTGCCTATCATTCGGGATGGCGGCGAAGAATATGCAAAAATAGGTGTAGGCAGAAGCACCGGAACGAAACTGATTTCAGCTTCCGGGAATATTGTAAAACCGGGAATTTATGAAATTGAACTGGGCGTTCCGGTAGAAGAATTTATTTATTCGGATGAATACTGTGGTGGAATTGCAAACGGAAAACGTTTAAAAGCGGTTGTTGCAGGCGGTTCGTCCGTTCCGATTTTGCCGGCAAATCTTATCACCAAAACCATTAACCAAGAAACCCGATTGATGACTTATGAATCCTTGTCTGACGGTGGTTTTGCAACCGGCTCGATGATGGGTTCCGGCGGTTTTATTGCTTTTGATGAAGACCAGTGCATCGTTCGGAATACCTGGAATTTTGCGCGTTTTTATCACCACGAAAGTTGCGGACAATGTTCGCCTTGCCGTGAAGGGACTGGCTGGATGGAAAAAGTTTTGCACCGTTTGGAATATGGGCACGGAAAATTGAGCGACATTGATTTGTTGGTTGATGTTTCTAAAAAGATCGAAGGAAATACGATTTGTCCTTTGGGTGATGCAGCGGCTTGGCCTGTTGCCAGCGCCATCCGACATTTCCGTGATGAGTTTGAGTGGCATGTAACCGAACCAAAACTTTGTTTACAACGCAATTACGGTTTGGCGCATTATGCCGATCCTTTGCCAAAACCAGAGTCAGCATTGGTTGGATAAAAAATAGGTGGTAAAAGAAGCATCAACATCAATGCTTCTTTTACCACCCTAAAATAGACGCTTAGTTTTAAGTTTTTATTACTGATTGGGAAATTAAAAATGTCAGAAATAGTTAAAGTTAGCATAGACGGGATTCCGGTAGAAGTAGCTTCCGGCACAACCATCCTCAACGCTGCAAGGCAAATCGGAGGTGATGTGGTTCCGCCTGCGATGTGCTATTATTCTAAATTGGCCGGCAGTGGTGGCAAATGCCGTACCTGCTTGGTTAAAGTGAGCAAAGGGTCAGAAAAAGATCCGCGCCCAATGCCAAAACTGGTTGCTTCCTGCCGCACCACCGTGATGGACGGCATGGAAGTGCAAAACATCACTTCGCCGGAAGTGATCGAAGCACGAAAAGGCATTGTAGAAATGTTGCTGATCAACCATCCGCTGGATTGTCCGGTTTGCGACCAGGCAGGCGAATGTTCTTTGCAGGATTTGGCATACGAACACGGCGCGGCCAAAACGCGTTACGAATTTGAACGCCGTAAGTTTGAACGGATTGATATCGGCGATAAAATCCAACTGCACATGACACGCTGCATTTTGTGCTATCGTTGTGTTTTTGTGGCCGATCAAATTACCGATCATCGCATTCATGGTATTTTAAACCGCGGCGATCATTCCGAAATCTCCACTTATATCCATCAGGCGGTTGATAACGATTTTTCCGGAAACGTGATTGATGTTTGTCCGGTTGGTGCTTTAACCGATAAAACTTTCCGCTTTAAAAACCGCGTATGGTTTACAAAACCCGTTGAAGCACACCGCGATTGCGATAAATGCTGCGGAAAAGTAACGCTTTGGTACAAAGGCGAAGATGTTTTACGTGTAACCGGTCGCAAAGATGTTTATGGTGAAGTGGAAGAATTTATCTGCAATACCTGCCGTTTTGAAACAAAGAAAACAGCCGACTGGGTGATCGAAGGCCCTCGCAATGTTTCCAATACCTCGGTTATCAGTTCAAACCATTACGGTTCTTTCAACCTGCCTCCTGTGGTAAAGAAAAACCTGGCTTTGCAGGAATCCAACAAAGAACAATTAGAACGTTTTACCAGATTATAAATGGAATTATCACTTGTTTTAGAAAAATTTATACTGGTTGCGATCATTTTCGGGATCAGTTTGATAGCTGCCATGTATTCTACTTATGCCGAACGTAAAGTAGCTGCATTTTTGCAAGACCGCGTTGGCCCGAACCGTGCCGGCCCTTTTGGTATTTTCCAGCCAATGGCGGATGGTGCCAAAATGTTTATGAAGGAAGAAATCATTCCGACACAATCTAGCGGTTTGTTGTTTATTGTCGGGCCTTCGCTGGCTATTTTAACAGCTTGTATTGGTTCGGCGGTTATTCCCTGGGGACAAAAATTAACCATTGGTTCCCGCGTCATTGATTTACAGGTAACCGATATTAACGTTGGAATCCTGTACATTTTTGGCGTAGTTTCTTTGGGCGTTTACGGCATTATGATCGGCGGCTGGGCTTCCAACAACAAATATTCTTTGTTAGGAGCAATTCGTGCAGCTTCCCAAAACATCAGTTACGAAATTGCAATGGGCTTATCCATCATTGCCTTATTGATGTTAACAGGAACGTTGAGTTTGCGAGAAATTGCAGAGCAGCAACACGGTTTTTGGTCGAACGGATGGTTTACCTGGAACGTTTTCCGCCAGCCTTTAGGTTTTATCATCTTTATCATTTGTGCTTTTGCCGAAACCAACCGCAGCCCGTTTGATCTGCCGGAGTGCGAAACCGAGCTGGTTGGCGGTTATCATACCGAATATTCTTCCATGAAGTTAGGTTTCTACCTTTTTGCAGAATACATCAACATGTTCATTTCCTCAGCAGTAATGGCAACCTTGTATTTTGGCGGTTTTAACTTTCCGTTTATGCACCATTTGGGTTTGTCGGAAAACTTAGTTACTATCCTGGGCGTGGTTGCTTTGTTTATCAAGATCATTTTCTTCATCTTCTTTTTTATGTGGGTACGGTGGACAATCCCGCGTTTCCGCTACGACCAACTGATGGATCTGGGCTGGAAAGTTTTAATCCCGCTTGCCATTGCCAACATCGTTTTAACCGGTGTTTTTGCCACAATTTTTAAATAGTTGCCTTAATCAACATGGAATCATTAACCAATAAAAAGAAAATCCTCGAAGCAAAACCACTCAACTTTTGGGAGCGCGCTTATTTGCCTGCTATTGCACAAGGGCTTTCAATCACCATAAAACACTTCTTTAAAAAACCGGTAACCATCCGTTATCCGGAAGAAAAACGCGAATTTTCTGAAAATTACCGCGGTTTGCATTCGTTAAAAAGAGACGAAGAAGGCCGCGAACGTTGCACGGCATGCGGTTTGTGTGCTTTATCTTGTCCGGCAGAAGCAATTACGATGATTGCAGGCGAACGTCAGCCGGGCGAAGAAAAGCTGTACCGCGAAGAAAAATACGCCGCCGTTTATGAGATCAATATGTTGCGTTGTATTTTTTGCGGTTTGTGTGAAGAAGCCTGCCCAAAAGAAGCAATTTACTTAGACGGCGATATCGTACCATCCGATTTTTTGCGGAAAGATTTTATCTATGGAAAAGACAAACTGGTAGAAGCGCCCTTGAATCAATAGTTTTTATACCTTTGCCCCGGTTTTTGCCCGGAGCAAAGGTGTTTTTATTTCAACCTATGAGTCTATTTTACTTCGTCGCATTTTTGTCTGTTTTCTTTTCGCTGCTCGTGATTTTTTCTAAAAATCCGGTTCACAGCGTTCTTTACCTCATCCTCACATTTTTCACCTTTACCATCCATTATTTTTTGCTGAATGCACAGTTTCTGGGCATCGTTAATTTTATTGTTTACATGGGCGCTATTCTGGTGCTGTTTTTATACACCTTAATGTTGATGAATTTAAATACAGAAACAGAGCCGGTAAAATCAAATCTGCTGAAAATAATCGGTGTAATTGGCGGCGGCTGTTTATTGGTAACGCTGATTGCTTCCTTAAAAATCTCCGGCAATTCAGAACCGGTTATCTTACGAGATCCAAACCTCGGCTTGGTAAAAAATTTAGGCAAAGTGCTGTTCCACCAATTTTTATTGCCGTTCGAGGTTTCCTCAATCCTGCTTTTATCGGCAATGGTTGGCGCGGTTTTATTAGCTAAAAAAGAATCCTGATCTACGATGCAACATATTTCCAACGCCATCCAAACCATTCCGCTTAACCATTATATTTTATTAAGCGCCATCATTTTTTCGATCGGCGTAATGGGCGTTTTGATCCGAAGAAACGCCATCGTCATTTTTATGTCGGTTGAGTTGATGCTGAACTCGGTAAACTTACTGCTTACCGTTTTTTCCATTTACAGGAACGATGCAGCCGGACAAGTTTTTGTGTTTTTCGTGATGGCTTTGGCCGCAGCAGAAGTTGCCGTTGGATTAGCCATCATTGTGATGATCTACCGCAACACCAACACCATAGATATTAATGTTTTGAACCGATTAAAATGGTAATAGCTTTTAAAAATCAAAACGTATTGGCATGATCAGTAATTACATTTGGTTAATCCCAATACTTCCTTTAATGGGGTTTATTATCAACGGTTTAGGCCGAAATACGTTGCCCAAAAACCTGATCGGTTTGCTGGGAAGCTTAGTCGTCCTAATTCCGTTCATCCTGAGCGTGATGCTGTTTTTACAGGTAAAAAATTCAGGTCAGCCGATCAACGTTGCTTATTTTGAATGGATCAAAGCCGGAAAACTATCTATCCCTTTTTCTTTTCTGGTGGATCAGTTAAGCTCCTTGATGCTGCTGATTATAACCGGCGTTGGCTTTTTGATCCATGTTTATTCCATCGGTTACATGCACGATGATGCAGGTTTCGGCAAGTTTTTCGCTTACCTCAATTTGTTCATTTTCTTCATGCTACTGCTGGTGCTTGGTTCCAATTATATCATTTTATTTATTGGCTGGGAAGGTGTTGGGCTCTGTTCTTATTTGCTTATCGGTTTCTGGTTCACCAATCCGGATTATGCTGATGCGGCCAAAAAAGCTTTTGTGATGAACCGGATCGGTGATTTGGGTTTCCTGATCGCTATTTTTGTGATGATCGCCACTTTCGGCAGTGCTTCTTTTACCGATGTTTTTTCTAAAGCGGCTACTTTAAATATTGGCAATCCAACTTTGGTTTTGATCACCATTTTACTGTTTATCGGTGCAACCGGCAAATCGGCACAAATACCTTTATTTACCTGGCTTCCTGATGCGATGGCTGGCCCAACACCGGTTTCTGCCTTAATCCACGCCGCAACTATGGTTACGGCCGGTGTTTATATGATCGTCCGGTCTAATGTTTTGTTTACGTTGGCCCCTTTTACGCAGCATTTAATTGCAGTAATTGGGCTGGCAACTATTCTTTTGGCAGCCATTATTGCGGTAGCACAAACGGATATTAAAAAAGTGTTGGCTTATTCAACCGTTTCGCAGTTGGGTTATATGTTTTTGGGATTAGGCGTTGGCGCTTACACCGGCGCTTTTTTCCATGTAATTACCCATGCTTTTTTTAAGGCACTTTTATTTTTGTGCGCAGGTTCTGTCATTCATGCCGTAAGCGGCGAGCAGGATATGCGTAACATGGGCGGCTTGCGGAAAAAATTGCCGGTTACGTTTATCACGATGCTGATTGGTGCAATTGCCATTTCCGGTATTCCGCCGTTTTCCGGTTTCTTCTCCAAAGATGAAATCCTCGCCCACGTGTTTGAATACAGCAAAACGATGTATGTTTTAGGGGTGATTGGATCAATGTTCACTGCCTTTTACATGTTCCGTTTGATCTACCTTACTTTCTTTGGAAAATTCCGAGGAACACATGAGCAGGAACATCATTTGCACGAATCGTCTTCGTCCATGACCATTCCGTTAATTGTGCTCGCTATTCTTTCTATCGCAGGCGGGTTGATTGGCATTCCTGAAGTTCTGGGCGGCCATCATTGGCTTTCGGCCTATCTTACTCCCATATTTGTTCTAACTACAGCCCAAACTACCGATTTTCATATCGGGCATAACATGGAATTGATTTTGATGTGCATTTCTGCCGGTGGCGCTGTTTTGGCGATCATCTATGCTTATATCAAATACGGCAAAGGCGGAAATATCCCGGCCGAAGAAGGCGGAGAACGTACACCGATTACGGCTTTGGCTTACCACAAGTTTTATATTGATGAACTGTACGACCTGATCATCCGCAAACCTTTGGATGCCACATCCAAGTTCTTCTACAAAGTTGTGGATTTAAGGATTATAGACGGATTGGTAAATGGGTTGGGAAAAGTTTCTGTCGAAAGCAGCAAAGGATTGCGTTTGCTCCAAACCGGGAACGTTGGTTTTTATATTTTCGTAATGGTTATCGGTATCATCGCCATGATGGCTTATAGTTTATTCAGGGTTTAACCGCTTGCAAGATTAAGACATGACAATTATTCTACTCTTTTTACCCCTATTTGCAGCGCTGCTTCTATTGTTGTTTAAAGGTGGTAACGTTAAAAATATTGCCCTTTTCTTTGCCTTGGCCGAATTGGTGGTTACGGGGATTATGGTTGCCGGTTTTCGTGCCGATGCCACTTCACAATATGTAATTGATTATCCCTGGATTGCAGATTGGGGTATCCATTTTAAATCCGGTGTTGATGGCATTAGCATGGTGTTGGTTATCCTGACCACGGTTTTAGTACCGATCATTATCCTTTCTACTTTTAAACATCAGTACAGTAATCCATCTGCTTTTTATGGATTGATCCTGTTTATGCAAACCGGCTTGCTGCTGGTTTTTACAGCGATGGATGCATTCTTGTTTTATGTTGGCTGGGAAACTGCTTTGATTCCGATTTATTTTATTTGTGCGCTTTGGGGCGGAGAAAACCGAATTAAAGTAACCATCAAATTTTTCATCTATACTTTTGCCGGTTCGCTGTTTATGCTGTTGGGCATTATTTATATGTACCTGCAAACGCCCGGGAAAACTTTTGATATTCAGGCTTTTTATCACCTCAACCTGGATGCTTATCATCAAAGCTGGATTTTCTGGGCTTTTTTTATCGCTTTTGCTATTAAAATGCCCATATTCCCTTTCCACACTTGGCAACCGGATACTTATACTACCGCGCCAACCGGCGGAACGATGATGCTATCAGGTATCATGCTAAAAATGGGGATTTACGGCGTCATCCGTTGGTTGATCCCTATCGCGCCGCTTGGGTTCGTCCAATGGCAAAGCACGGCCATTATTCTTTCTGTTATCGGGATTGTTTATGCTTCGCTGATTGCTTTCACCCGAAAAGACGGCAAACGTTTAATCGCTTATTCTTCTATTGCACACGTTGGTTTGATTGCAGCCGGTATTTTTGCCTGGAACATGCAAGGTGTACAAGGCGCGGTCATCCAAATGTTGAGCCATGGAATCAACGTTGTCGGTTTGTTTTTTGTGATGGATATCATCAGCAGAAGGATCAACACACGCGACATCAGCCAAATGGGCGGCATTGCCAAAAGCGCGCCTTTTCTCGCTGCTTCTTTTATCATCATCATTATGGGAACCGTTGCGCTACCTTTAACCAATGGTTTTATCGGAGAGTTTTTGCTGATGAACGGGATTTACCAATACAACATCTGGCTGGTTGCCATTGCAGGTTTGACTATCATTTTCGGTGCAGTCTATATGTTGCGGATGTACAAACGGGTGATGCAGGGCCAAACCAACGCATTGACGGCTTCTTTTACGGATGTTTCCGGTTCAGAAAAAGTTGTTTTGATTACCATTTGTGCTTTGGTGATCATCATCGGCATTTATCCGCAATCCATATTGCACCTTTCGGAAGCAAGTGTAAGCAACCTGATCGAACAGGTGAATCAAAAAATAATATCAGCTAAATAAAAAATGGGTAGTTTAATTACAGTTTCTGTTTTAGCCATCATTGTGTTGTATTTGGGATTATACAAGGCAAACAAAGCATTGCTGCCGGTTACGGTAATTGGTTTGTTGATAGCTGCCGGATTAGCCGCTGCACAATGGAACACGGTTGCCCAGCCTTTGTACAGCGGAATGGTTTTGTTTGATCATTATGCCATTGCGTTTTCTGTCATTACGATTCTTTCTACAATTTTGATCATTCTTCTATCCAAAAATTATTTTGAAAGGATCAGTGTGCATGTGGCAGAATATTACGCCATCATTTTATTCTCCTTAGCCGGAATTTTGGTGATGGTTTCTTACCACAATTTAACCATGCTGTTTATAGGCATCGAAATTATGTCGGTAAGCTTGTACATTTTGGCGGGCATCAAAAAGCGGGATTTTGGGTCAAACGAAGCGGCGATGAAATATTTTTTGATGGGCGCTTTTTCTACCGGTTTCCTGTTGTTTGGTATTACTTTGATCTATGGCACAACCGGTTCTTTTGATCTGGAAGTGGTACGTGATTATATTTTATCCAACCCCCACGGTATTTCTTTTCTGTTCTACACCGGAATTTTATTGATCATCGTAGGCCTGTGTTTTAAAGTTGGTGCCGCGCCGTTTCATTTCTGGACGCCGGATGTGTACGAAGGCTCGCCAACGCTGATTACCGCTTACATGGCAACAGTGGTTAAAACAGCAGGTTTCGCCGCTTTTCTCCGTTTGTTTGCCGTTTGCTTTGCGCCACTGGCCGATTTCTGGACGCCTTCGCTTTTGATCATTACCATTATTACTTTGTTTATCGGCAATATTACGGCCTTGTATCAGCATAACTTTAAACGGATGCTGGCTTTTTCCAGCATTTCGCACGTAGGTTATATGTTGTTTGCCATTGTTGCTTTGGGCGTTGCTTCTGCCAATGCCGTTTTTGTTTACGCCACGGCTTATTCCATTGCTTCCATTATTGCTTTTGGCGTGTTGATGCTGGTGCAGCAACAAACCGGAAACAGCAGTTTTGACAACTTTAACGGCTTGGGAAAAACCAACCCTTTTCTGGCTTTGGTGCTTACCATCTCCATGCTTTCTTTGGCAGGCATCCCTCTAACGGCTGGTTTTATCGGTAAGTTTTTTATGTTTTCCAGGGCATTGTCGCAGTACCAGGTTTGGCTTACGGTACTGGCCGTTATCAATGCCATTATTTCAATTTTTTATTATTTTAGGGTGATTATTGCCATGTACTTTCATCAGGAAGAACGTTCTTCCATCAACATTCCGGCAAACGTTAGTTTTGTTTTAGGCATAGCTGCTTTGGCCACCATCATTATCGGCATCTTTCCGGGTATCATTGCCCATTTAATTTAGGGCCGAATTAATATATTCCAGAAAAAATTGCCCATGCTTCTTTTACCCTATAAAAATTGTTAACCTGCATCAATTTAAATAAAACCAAATGTTTGCCAATTTTAAGGTGGTAAAAGAAGCATGATAGTTGTTAGGTAAACTTTAAACAGGCTATTAGCTTTGGCAGCTAAAACTGCAATTAATTTAATAATTTGTAGTTTTGCAGATTAACATTGCGAATGAAAGAAATCTGGGAACATTTGTCAAACTTAGTGGATGCAGAAGCAATCATCAGCAAGGGCGGAATTTACCTGATCTTTTTTATTGTTTTTGCAGAAACCGGATTGTTCTTCGGGTTTTTCCTACCAGGCGACTATTTACTGTTTTTAGCAGGTATTTTTTGTGCCACTGGCTTGCTGGAGGTTTCCATTTATCATTTACTGGCCACCTTGTTTCTGGCAGGCGTACTGGGCAATTATGTAGGTTACTGGTTTGGGCGCAGCACTGGCCGGATGCTGTTTAACCGCGAAGACTCCTTTTTCTTTAAAAAACGCTATGTGTATATGGCCGAGGATTTCTTTAAAAAATACGGCGGTATGGCACTTGTTTTTGGCCGGTTTTTTCCAATAATCCGAACTTTTGCACCTATCTTTGCAGGCGTTGCAAAAGTTAGTTTTCAAAAATTTACGCTTTTTAACTTGTTGGGGAGCTTTTTTTGGGTGATGCTGCTCACATTGCTTGGCTTTTTCCTGGGCATAAAATTCCCCGGGATCGTTCATTACATGCCCTATATTATTGTTGGCCTGATTGCTTTTACGGCAACGCCTATCGTAATTGCCTATTTTAAATCTGCAAAAAACAATTTTGGCCAAAACGACTTACCAAACTAAAAAATAAATATAAAACACAATTAATCATGACTTCGGAACACTCTTGGCATACCATTCCGCCTGGCGAAAGTAATAACTCTCCTAAAATTGTTAATGCGATTATCGAAATCCCAAAAGGCTCAAAATGTAAATACGAAATAGACAAAGATTACGGCCTGCTCCGGTTAGACCGTGTGCTGTTCTCCTCGGTAATGTACCCGGCCAATTATGGTTTTATCCCGCAAACTTATTGTGATGACAATGACCCGTTGGATATTTTGGTGATCTGTTCGCAGGAAGTGGTGCCGATGTGTTTGCTTGAAGCCAAAGTGATCGGTGTGATGCACATGGTGGACAAAGGCGAACGCGACGATAAGATTATTGCCGTTGCCGCCAAAGATATGTCGGTAAACTATATCAATGATATTTTAGACCTTCCGCCGCATACCGAAGCAGAAATTACACGTTTTTTTGAAGATTATAAAAAATTGGAACACAGTAACGCCGTTACAGTCGAGCAATTTGAAGGTAAAGACGCAGCTTACCGGATAATTGAAGAAAGTATCGAGCTGTACAAAGCAACGTTCCAGAAAGAAATTATTTAATGGGATCCGATCTTGACATTAGCGGTTTTCATGCCTTCTTAACTGTTTTTTTAGTATTTCTAAACGGTTTTTTTGTTGCTGCCGAATTTGCAATTGTTAAGGTACGGTCTTCTCAAATCGAAGTCCAGGCAAAAACCGGTAGCCAGGTAGCCAAAATCACCAAAAGTATTATCCACCACTTGGATGAATATCTGGCTGCCACGCAATTAGGGATCACGCTTGCCTCACTGGGCTTAGGTTGGGTAGGCGAGGAAGTAATGAAAAAGCTGGTTTTTAGCTTATTTGGCTTTTTACACGTTTCCATATCAGGTGTTTTTGCACAAAACCTCGGCTACTTTCTGGCCTTTTTAATTATTACCATCATGCATATTGTTTTTGGCGAACTGGCGCCAAAAACTTTTGCCATACAGCAACCGGTACGAACCAGTTTGTTTGTTGCCTTGCCATTACGTTTCTTTTATGTGGTTTTCCGGCCGTTTATCTGGCTGCTGAATGGTTTTGCCAACGGGATTTTAAAACTGTTTGGGATAAAAAATGTAAGCACAAACGAAGCACACCACAGTTCGGAAGAGTTGCAGTATTTGTTAGACCAGGGTAAAGAAAGCGGCGCACTCGATTCTACTGAGCACGAACTGATTAAAAACGTGTTTGATTTTAATGAGCGGGTAGTTAAAAATATCATGGTTCCAAGGACAAAAATATCCGGCGTAGAACTGCACTTAAATAAAGATGATTTGTTAAACCGGATCATCAAAGAAGGCTATTCCAGGATGCCGGTTTACGATGACACGATGGACAAGATTGTGGGCATTGTGCAGGCAAAGGATATTTTGCCATTATTGGTTAATCAAACTGAATTTAACCTAAATGATATTATCCGAAAGCCTTACTTCATCCCAGAAACGAAAAGGATCAACGATTTGATGGCCGAACTTCAGCTAAGGCGCATCCAGATTGCTATTGTTTTAGATGAATTTGGCGGTACTGCCGGCATGGTTACGATGGAAGATATTGTGGAAGAGATCGTCGGCGAAATACAGGACGAATATGACGAGGAAAAGCCGATTGTAGAGCAAATTACTTCGACGGAATTTGTGGTGAACGCTTTGGCCAGTATTTATGATGTGAATGGGCAATTGCCGCACGACCTGCCTGAAGATGGAGATTTTGATACCGTTTCTGGCTGGCTCGGCGATATTTTTGGCAAAATTCCGGAAGTGGGCGAGCAAAAGGAAGCCAATGGCTACAACATTACCGTTTTAAAAAAATCTGACCAAAACATCGAATCGGTCAAGTTGGAATTGTTGCTGAACGAGGAAGACGTAACCGATAACCATTAATTTCTTTGTAACATGTACTTGTTTTATGCGCCTGACTTGGACACGCAGGATTGCTTTTTAAATGAGGAAGAAAGCAGGCACTGCAGCAAAGTACTCCGTTTGCAAAAAGAAGATACAATAGAAGTAATTGATGGCAAAGGCAATTTTTACCACGCCAAAATTACGGCTGCCAACCCTAAAAAAACCCGTTTTGTTGTTTTACAAACACAGCAGGAATTTGGTAAAAGGAACAATTATTTGCACATGGCCGTTGCGCCAACCAAAAATATCGAACGGCTGGAATGGTTTGTAGAAAAAGCGACCGAAATTGGCATTGACGAGATTACACCGATCCTTTGCCAACGCTCAGAACGTAAAACCATCAACCATGAAAGGCTGAACAAGGTAATCACTTCCGCAGTAAAACAATCGCTCAAAGCCTATTGCCCAAAATTAAACCCGCTGACTGATTTATCAACTTTGATAACCGCGCCAACAGATGCCCAAAAATGGTTGGCACATTGTATGGACACTGAAAAAGTACCGATAAAAGAAGCATTGCGGCCACAACAAAAATATTTAATTTTAATTGGTCCGGAAGGCGATTTTTCTCCGCAGGAAATTGATTTCGCTTTACAAAATCAGTTTGAAGCCATAACTTTAGGAAACAGCCGTTTAAGAACAGAAACGGCTGCGCTGGAAGCTTGTTTTGAAGTCAACTTTTTAAACCGATGATAAAACACCTGCTCGTTTGCTTTTTGTCTTTGTTGAGTTTTACAGAACCAACTTACAAAATTGCCAAAATAAAATACAACGGCGGCGGCGATTGGTATGGCGACCGGACTGCTTTGACCAACCTGATCAAATTTTGCAACGACAACCTAAAAACGAACATCAAGCCCGAAGAAGACGTGGTAGAAGTGGGCAGCGAAACTTTGTTCAACTACCCGTTTGTGTTTTTGACTGGGCACGGAAACATTGTTTTTTCTGCACAGGAAGTAAAAAATTTGCGTAAATATTTAACAGGCGGCGGCTTTTTGCATATTGATGATAATTATGGGCTGAACGAATTTATCCGTCCGCAGATGAAAAAGGTTTTTCCCGAACTGGATTTTGTAGAACTGCCGGCCAACCATCCTATTTTTCACCAGAAATTTGCTTTCCCCAATGGTTTGCCCAAAATCCACGAACACGACGGTAAAAGGCCGCAAGGGTTTGGGCTGATCTACAAAGGCCGTTTGGTTTGTTTTTATACTTATGAATGCGACCTGGGCAACGGTTGGGAAGATTTGGGTACTTACGCTGGCGATACGCAGGAAAGCCGCTTAAAAGCGTTGAAAATGGGCGCTAACCTTGTTCAATATGCTTTAACACAATAAGTTTTTGTGTTGGGTTAAGTTTGATACCGGGTGTTAAAAACAGATGCTTCTTTTACCGGTATAAATGTAGTGCCTGTTTAAACTTTTATTATTGATTACATCATTCATTTACAAGTAATTATCAAGGACACACCCCTAACCCCTCTCGAGAGGGGAAGCATGGTTTGCTACCTTTCCAACGTTTAGAAAGGAGTCGTTTGCAGGTTCCCCTCTCGAGAGGGGCCAGGGGTGTGTCCTTAATTTTTATGCCCTAAAAGAAGCATCCGGAATTAAGTTTAAACAATCGCTCAATTTGTTTCCATGCTTCTTTTACCATATAAAAATTGGTGGCTTCATCAACTTGTACAAATTAAAAATCAAGGCTCAACCAATTTTTAGGTGATAAAAGAAGCATGCCGGATTTTCTTGTACAAATTAAAATAAACCTTTAATGTTATGGGTAGCTTTAGAAGATGAAGGTAGAAATTGTAAAATAAGGTATTGTACTAATAGTTAGTAAGATTAAAACTTATTTTTTCTAATCTTGGATAGTTGTAATTTAGTTTTTATCCAAGTAAAGCATCAACTATTAGTTGTACAAGTTTAGCTTGCCATTAAATCCAGCAAACTTTCTGTTTTAAGGGGCTTCTCTAAAAAGAACTTAACAGATTGGTAGGCACTGATCCTGTCAATATATTGTTTATTAATAGACGAAGTAAGTGCACAAATTAAATGATTGTCTTGGATATTATTTGGCAGGCTTTCAAAAGCTTCTACAAATTCAAAACCATCCATCAACGGCATATAAATATCCAGGATAATAATGCTTTTGGTTGTGGCACCGGTGTTTAAAACATGGTCAAAAGCTTCGTGCGGACTAAAAAAAGATTGAATAGTAAAAGAAGCGTTTAATGTTTGCAGCCTTTTTTTGATCAGGTAACAATCTTCTTTGCTATCGTCAATTATAATAAAATTGGTGATGTCCTGCATTTGATTATTTACTTGGAACCGTAATTACAAATGTTGTGCCTTTATCAAAAACAGAAGTAACAGAAATTTGGCCGCCTATTTTTGTAACGGCATCTTTAACATTGTACAGGCCAATGCCAGATCCAACTTCTTCTGCCGTGGCCCTAAAAAACATGTTAAAAATGTCACCTACAAATTTATCTTGTATGCCTATCCCGTTGTCTATTACTTTTATGGTAGCTGTCCCTATTTTTACTTTGATATCCAATTCGACATATTTGTCCGGATTGTCTTTTTGCTGGTATTTAAAAGCATTTGACAAAAGGTTGCTTAGTATAATTTTAAGCGACATGGTGTCGCTCCTAAACTTATCTTCTTGTTCTACTTTTGTAACAAAGTTTATATTTTTCACCTTGGTAGTTACCTTAAAGTTTTCTACCTGGTCTTTTACAACCTCTGCAAAGTTCACTTCTTCAATTTGCAGTTCGCCTTGTTTTAAACTGTAATAATCATGGATGTTGAGGATAAAAGTATCCAGCTTTTTAACTGATTTTTCCATCAGCCGTAGCATCTCTTTTATTTCGTCAATATTATCAATGTATTGCGCCACATCTGCGGCACCCATAATACTTAGCAACGGCCCGCGCAGGTCATGCGATACGCTATAGGCAAACTTTTCCAGTTCTTTATAGGCCTTTTCCAGCTCGGTGTTTTTTACCGAAAGCATGGAAGTAACCATGTAAAACTTGTTGGCCTGTTCAATACAGGAAATGATGTCCTCTTGCTGGTAAGGCTTTCTTAAATACCTAAAAATATTGCCGCGGTTGATCGAATCAATAACCGATTCTACATCGGTAAAACCAGTCAGCAGGATACGCACGGGCAGCGGATAAGTACGTTGGATTTCTACAAAAAAATCAACGCCGCTAATGTCTGGCATGCGCTGGTCGCAAAAGAAAACACGGATGTCCGGGTTGTTTTGCAGGTGCTGGCGGGCCTCATCACTGTCGAGGGCTACCAAAATGGTATAATTTAACCTAAATGCAGCTTTAAACCCAATCAGGTTTTCAGGCTCATCGTCCAGGTACAAAACTTTAATTTTATCCGTGCTGCTCACTTTGGTAGTCTTCTAATAGGTAGTCGTCAAATATAAGGTGTAATTTTAATATAAAGGTTGTCCCTTCGCCTTCGGCCGAATTTATATCAATCTCGCCATGGTGTTTTTTAATCGTATTGTACACGATAGACATGCCCAGGCCAGTACCTACACCTACGTTTTTGGTGGTAAAAAAAGGCTCAAATATTTTGTTCTTTGTTGCTTCGCTCATGCCGGTGCCATTATCTGCAATGGTAATCAGCAAATACTTTTCATCGCAAGCGGTTGTTATTTCTAAAACCCCGCCAGGCTCCTTGCCAAATTTTTCGTCAATGGCATAGATTGCATTAGAGATAATGTTTAAAAACACTTGGTTCAGTTTGCCCGGAAAGCATTCGATCACCGGAATTTGGCCAAAGTTTTTGATTACCTGAATATTTTTGCCGATGATATTGTTGGCAACCAGCAGCGTGGAGGCCAGGCCTTCGTTGATATCGGCTTTTTTAAGGTCGTCCTCGTCCAGGCGGGCAAATATTTTCAGCCCTTTTACAATTTCGGCCGTGCGTGAGGCGCCTTCGTGTATTCCGTTCAGCAATTGGCCGATCTCCAATTTCAGGTAGTCAAAATCAATTTCTTCCTTGTAATCGTCAATTTGCTGTTGCTTTTCGTTGGCCGGTATTTCCGATAAGCCTACGTTTTCCATCGTTTGGATAGCATCCACCAGCAGGTCAACATCGCGTTTTAGGGGTTCAATATTGGCCGAAACAAAATTGATCGGGTTGTTGATCTCATGGGCAATGCCCGCGGTAAGCTGCCCCAACGAAGCCATTTTTTCTGCTTCTACCAATTGTGTCTGGGCTTCTTTCAAATCAGTAAGGGTCTTGTTTAAATTTTTGTTCGTCTCTGAAAGTTCAAATGTACGTTCTTCTACCTTGTGTTCCAAAATAATATTTTGGTTTTTTGTTACTTCAGCTTTTTCTTGTGCGGCAACCAGTGCCTGTACCTGCAATTCTTCTTTTTCTTTTTTGTATGTGTTTATTTTATCTGCAAGGGCGAAAGATAGTAATATAGTTTCTAAAGCAGAACCTATTTGTAAAGAATAATAAGTTGCATTATTATAAGGTAAAATATTAAAGTTTCTTAATACAAATACTATAACTGCTAATAAAAGTACAGACCAGGCTACTAAATAAAAAGAAGCAGGTTTATAACCTTTCTTGAAAATTTTATAACCAATAAAAAAGCCGAATAAAGAAGCCGCGCCAGCAGTAATTTGTACTAATTGTGCGGATAAATGAAGAAGCCCTAATAACCCTAAAATAAAAATAAATATGTATATAAAAATAAATACATCAAAAACAATAACATACTTTGGTGCATATTTTTTTACTAAAAGAAACTTTTTAACAAACATAAATGCAAATATTCCTGATAAAACCGGAAAAAATAAAAGCATCAAATTTGCTAAATACATTGAATCTGGATATATGAAGCGCGGCAAATAACTTTGAACACAAGCTTGTGTTAAACCTACTGATAGAATATAGGATACATAATATAAATAAGTAATATCTTTAATTGTAAAATATATAAAAAAATTATATAAAAACATTACAATTATAATTCCGGCATATATTCCAAAAATTAAATCTGTGTTATACAGTGATT
>NZ_JBGCVY010000008.1:0-119145 GCF_041088075.1 Mucilaginibacter sp.
CTAATTTTTCTTCATTTTCCGGATGTACAATTAATATTCCCATGTTTCAAAATTACAGTTTTGTTTTTTTATTTAATTGTTATGATCACTAAATTCTCCAAATAAATACCGATAAAAGAAGCATTCAAACCCAACTTAATACAAAAGGTGCAAGTTAAGAACCTGCACCTTTTTGTATTTTATAAACAGTTTTAGCAATTCCTTAAACACCAATTTAAGGGAACACACTATAATAAGCTTTTTCCCAATCCTCGTTCTTTTTAAACGCTTGTTTTACATAAACAGATTCGGTAATGCCTTTGATGATTTGGTTGTTGATTTTGGCACCCCAACTTCTGTATGGGCGAACGGTATCAATCAATAATACCACACGTAAGCTGTCGGTTTCGTTCCAAACTTCGTGATTGTAGGTATCGTCGAAAAACACGGCTTTGCCGTTTTTCCAGTTGATGATTTCATTGCCCACACGCATCCGGCATTTGGTGCTTTCAGGCACAATAACTCCTAAATGTGTCCTTACAATTCCCTTAAAAATCCCCCGGTGTGCCGGAATATGTTTGCCCGGATATAAAATAGAAAAAAAACCGGTGAGCATTCCGGGAATGCTTTCTAAAACCTGCGTAGTTATCGGGCATTTCTCACAATTCTTTTCTGACTTGATACCGAAACCGTACAGGAAAAACGTTTTCCATTTATTGTCCTGGTTCAGTGCCTGCTCCTGCGGTTGGATGTCTTCGATGTTAGGCAAATGGTCATCGTGTTGCAGCAAAGCCGAAAGCTCGTTGCGGATGGCTTCCCAATTGTCTTCCAGTAATTTGGCCCAGTAAAAATCTTTGTTTGGAAGTACCGGTTTATTGCTCACCTTTGAAAATGGCCTCATCAACTTGCCTAGGCCAAGCAATACATTGTTCATCACCCGGAAAGTGATAAAATTCGTCAGTTTATCTTTTAACTTTTTCATGATCAATCAAACCTAAATTATGGTTAGGGATTTTGTAAATCAACAAAAAAGCGGTGATGGTTCCTGAAAAAAATTGTTGTAGTTGTGTAATTATTTTTACTCGAAATTGCCGGTTTATTTATAGGCCTGTCACTAAAAAAACACCGATAAAAGAAGCATTAGGTAATAATCAATAAAAAAAGCACAAACCCTAAAGTTTGTACCTTTTGAATAAAATATTACAGCGATTTCTAAGCCAGTTCAGCTTCTAAAGCAACCGCGCTATTGTCATTTACGGCAACAGATTTTACGGTTTTGATAATCCGGGCAGCAACCTTGTAAGGGTCGGCGGCCGAGTTAGGGCGGCGGTCTTCCAGGTAGCCTTTCCAGCCTCTTTCTACCGTTGCAAGCGGGATACGGATGGAAGCGCCACGATCAGAAATGCCATAACTGAAATCGTAAATAGAAGCTGTTTCGTGTTTGCCGGTCAAACGTTTTTCGTTGTCGGCACCATAAACTTCAATATGTTCTTTCACAACCGGACGGAAAGCTTCACAAATTTTATCATAAGCACCCTGGCTGCCTGCGGTCCTTAAAGTTGTATTCGAGAAGTTAGCGTGCATGCCAGAACCATTCCAATCCAGAGTGCCCAAAGGTTTGCAATGCCAGTTGATGGAGACATTAAATTTTTCGCCAATCCTTTCCAACAAATAACGTGCAACCCAAATCTGGTCGCCGGCTTCTTTGGCGCCTTTAGCAAAAATCTGGAATTCCCATTGCCCGGCAGCAACTTCCGAGTTAATGCCTTCCACATTTAAACTGGCATCCAAACAAGCATCTAAATGTTCTTCCACAATGTGTCTGCCGAAAGCATTTTGTGCGCCAACTGAGCAATAATACTGGCCTTGCGGCGCAGGATAGCCATTTACCGGAAAGCCTAATGGTTTGTTGGTTTCAGGGTTCCACAGAAAATATTCCTGCTCAAAACCAAACCAAAAATCGTTGTCATTATCATCAATCAAAGCACGGCCGTTGGAAGGGTGCGCTTTTCCATCCGAAGTCAATACTTCGCACATCACTAAATAACCGTCTTTTCTTTGCGGGTCTTTGCAGATAAAAACCGGTTTTAAGATACAGTCTGATGAACCTCCCGGTGCCTGTTCTGTTGATGAGCCATCAAAGCTCCAATTTGGGCAATCTTCTAATTTTCCACTAAAATCTTTTTCAATCTTAGTTTTACTACGTAAACTTTGGGTTGGTTTGTAGCCATCCAGCCAAATGTATTCTAATTTTGCTGCCATAGTTGATTTTGCTGTCTATTATTAGTTAAAAGTGCTTTTTCAAAAACAAATATACTGTTTGCGAAAGTAAAGTTTAATTATTATCAATAAACCTACTTCTTTTTAAGAAAAAATTTTTAAAAACAGTATTATTTAATAAAATGATTATTTTTAAAAGAAGATAATCTATTTTTTAAGAAAATTGTAAATTAAATTTGGCCATAGAAAGACTTTATTGATTTAAAGGGTCAAAATAGTTTTAAAATAAAAAATAGTTGACCAATTTTTAGGTGATAAAAGAAGCATGGGCAATTTTAAAGTTCTTCGTCGTGCTGGCTTTGGTCTAATCCTACCAGTTCATCATTTAAACATACACGAAGCGGGCTGATGGCATTGGCTACACGCAATAAAATTATGGAACCAACAAATGCAAATATCGAAACACCAATCAGGGCAAGGATATGAACGAAGAACAAGTGTGTTTCTCCGTAAAAAAGACCGTTGCCAGTGGTATTTGCACTGTTTACCGCTTTGTTGGCGAAAACCCCAGTCAGCAACATGCCCATCATCCCACCTACGCCATGGCAAGGGAAAACATCCAATGTATCATCAATGCTGGTTTTAGAACGCCAGATGACCACCAAATTGCTGACTACGGCAGAAACAATACCAATAACCAGCGAATTTGGAACGGTTACATAACCGGCAGCAGGCGTAATGGCCACCAGCCCAACCACGGCACCAATACAGGCACCCATGGCCGAAGGTTTTTTCCCTCGCATCATATCAAAAAATATCCATGACATGGCTGCCGCGGCGGAAGCTGTGGTGGTGGTGGCCAAAGCTGTTGCGGCCAAAACGCTGGCGCCGCCGGCAGAGCCTGCATTAAAACCAAACCAGCCAAACCAAAGTAAACCAGTCCCTAAAATAACATAACTGATGCGCGCAGGGTTATGGTCGGGCGAATTGCGCTGTTTCAAATATAAGGCAGAGGCCAAAGCGGCCCAACCGGCAGACATGTGCACCACTGTTCCGCCTGCAAAATCCAATACGCCTGCTTTGTACATCAACCCATCCGGATGCCAGGTGGCATGTGCCAGCGGGGCATAGATAAACAGGATGAAAAGGCATAAAAAAATTAAATAAGAGTTAAAACGAATACGCTCTGCAAAAGCGCCGGTGATTAAAGCAGGTGTAATAACCGCAAATTTAAGCTGAAACATGGCAAACAAAATAAGCGGTATCGTAGGCATTGTTACAAACGAGCTGTTGCCCAATGTGCCCCTCATCATAAAAAAGGTTGCCGGGTTGCCGATAATGCCATGAAAATCAGCACCAAAAGCCAGGCTAAAACCACAAACAACCCAGATTACCGTAATCAAGCCCAGGCAGACTAAGCTTTGAAGCATGGTAGAAATAACGTTTTTTTTACGTACCATTCCTCCGTAAAAAAAAGCGAGCCCTGGTGTCATTACTAAAACCAAAGCGGTAGAAATTAAAAGCCAGGCCGTATCTCCGGTATCAATCTTACTGTTTTTTACATCAGTTAAATCAACAGAACCAAAAAGCAGTGCGGCTGCCATTACAATAAGTAGCAGGATAAATGGTAACGTTTTTTTCATTATTATAAGTTATATCAAAAATTAATGCTGCAAGCTATTATATTTCTGGCAAAAAAACTGTTATTTGTAGTTTTGATATTCTTTTTACAAGATTTGTAACGATAAAAGCAGTAATAGTTGTTCATTTTGTACAAATTAGCAAAAAGGCGGCACTTATTTTACGAAGATTGAAACGAAAGCACGGTTTTTATTTAGTACATCAGCTAAAGCCGGCACAATTATCAATTGTTGTTGTTGTATGATTGTATTAAAACCCAAAAAACAATGGTAAAAAAAGCATTTCTGTTTCCGGTTCTTTTCGCGGTGTTAACGGCTTGTGCCCAACCAAAAACCCGGCAAAGTTCCATTTATACTATTAAAGAAGCCACAGCAGACGGAACCGGAAAATTTTATTTCGGAAGGGAAATTGCCGCCGTAATGGGCGCGGCAGGGGCGGATTGGCTGGAGCGAAACAACCGCCAGCAGGAAGAAAATACGGCTTTGGCCATCAATAAACTGCCGATAACTGCAACTTCTGTGGTAGCCGATATTGGCGCCGGGACCGGTTATTACACGTTTCGTATCGCCAAAAAAGTACCGCAAGGCAAAGTTTACGCCGTTGAAGTGCAGGACGAGTTTGTCCGCTACCTCAACCAAAAGAAAAAAGAACTGGGCCAGCAAAACGTTGAGGTGATTAAAGGAACAGCAACTTCGCCCAATTTGCCTGATGCTTCGGTTGATATGGCCATTATGGTAGATGTTTACCACGAATTGTTGTACCCGCACGAAGTTTTGCAGGCTTTGCGCAAAGCTTTGAAGCCGGGCGGGAAATTGCTTTTGCTGGAATACCGGGCGGAAGACCTTAAAATAGAAATTAAAGAACTGCACAAACTTTCGGTTGCGCAGGCAAACAAAGAACTGGCGGCAAACGGGTTTAAATTGTTCCAGCGGAGTGAATTTTTACCGATCCAGCATTTTTTGCTTTACCAGAAAGTGGATTGAAGCTTTTATTAGACCAAAACATCAATGCTTCTTTTATCGCATAAAAATCAGTGTATTTTCCTGTTTTAAAACAGAAGTTGTTTAAACTTTTTGTTCAGGTATTAATCCTTATGTTTTTTTAAACATAGAAGCGAAACACACCTCTTGCCCCTCTCGAGAGGGGAAATATGGAGCCTACCTTTTTAACGATGGAAAGGTAGCAAACTGTGCTTCCCCTCTCGAGAGGGGTTAGGGGTGTGTCCTTTATCAAATTAAACAAATAATAGGATGATGGCAGTTAAAAGTTTAAACAACTTCACAATCAAAAACTACTTTTCGAGGTTTAAACTTTATGAATTACAGATTATTTAAAAATGTACAAGTAGCCGAAGTCGGGCTTGGAACATGGCAATTGGGCAGCACAGATTGGGGAAATGTGGGCGAAGAAGAAGCCATGCAAATTTTGCAAACTTATGTTGATGCCGGCGGCAATTTTATTGATACGGCCGATGTTTACGGAATGGGCGTTAGCGAAAAACTGATCGGCAAGTTTTTGAAAACGCAAACCAAACCAATATATGTAGCCACCAAATTAGGCCGCCGCTCGGATGCCCCAAATGGCTGGCCTCAGAATTTTACTTATGATTTGATGCGGAAACAAGTCGAAGATTCGCTGCAGCATTTGAGGCAATCGCATTTGTTTTTGGAGCAGTTGCATTGCATCCCGACCGAAGAAATGCGTGCCGGGAAAGTGTTTAAATACCTGGCACATTTAAAAGACGAAGGCTTAATTTTGAATTGGGGTGCAAGTGTGGAAACCTCGGAAGAAGCACTGCTTTGTTTGGAGCAGGATGGCCTGGCTTCATTGCAAATTATCTTCAACCTTTTCCGGCAGCACGTTGCTGATGAAATATTTGAAAAAGCCAAAGCAAAAGGCGTGGCTATTATTGTGCGCGTGCCTTTGGCGAGTGGTTTGCTAAGCGGAAAGTTTGACGAAAACACGCAGTTTGAAGAAAAAGACCACCGTAATTTTAATGCCGATGGCCAGGCTTTTAATGCCGGCGAAACTTTTTCGGGGATTGAGTTTAAACAAGGCGTAAAGCTTTCCAAAGAAATCAAAAACCTGATGCCAGACGAGCAGTTGGCACAATGGGCGATCCGCTGGATTTTAGACCATCCCGAAGTTACGACGGTTATCCCCGGTGCATCCAAAGTTTCGCAGGTAAAAAGCAATGTTGAAGCTTCTGCGCTTCCGCCTTTGTCCAAGGAAATCCATCAGCAATTAAGGAAATTGTATGATGAGGAAATTTTTGGTTCTATCCGCGGGCATTTTTAGGTTTCGTCGGAAAGTCCCATTTCTGCCTTCTCGACCACAAAGAGAGAAATCTTCTTTCAACCAAAATAAACAACCACTTTGAAGAGGATTTCTCCCTTTGGTCGAAATGACAAAAAGCAAAACGGCAATGCTTCTTTTACCACCTGTTTTTAAGTGTTGATCAGCTTAAACCCATCGCCATCAAACAAACCTAAATCGCTTAGTTTTAAATGCGGAATTACCAGCAAAGCCATGAAACTCAGTGTCATGAAAGGGGCGGAGAGCTGGGATCCCAAGTGTTTGGCCAACGCATCAATTTCGGTGTAGGATTTTGCAACTTCGTACCCGTCTGCGGCACTCATCAACCCGGCAATTGGCAGCGGCAAAACTTTTTCCAAACCTTTTCCAACACAACTGATGCCGCCTTGTGCTTCAATAATTAAATTTACGGCTTTGCAAATGCTTTCGTCATCGGTGCCAACCGCCACAATATTATGGCTGTCGTGCGCAACAGATGATGCCAGCGCACCCGTTTTCAAACCAAAATTTTTGATAAATGCTTTGGCAACCGGTGCCTCGTGGTAGCGGTTTACCACGCAAATTTTTAATACATCTTTTTCCAAATCCGGTTCAACAAAGCCATCCTTCACCGGTAGTTCGGTTTCGGTTTTGTTGGTGATCAATTGTCCGTCAAGCGCTTCTATTACCGTAACTTTTTGTTTTTCTGCCGAAGGTTTTTCTGCCGGAAAAGCAAAATCTGCCGGTGTTTTTTTTAGGCAGTTAAAGTTGTTGATGTTTTGCGAAGCTTGTATTTCAATTTTACTTTCACCGTTTTCGGCAACTAATTCTCCGTCAATATAAGTCTGCAAAACTTCAAAACCGTTTAAATCGTTTAAAAGGATAAAATCTGCCGGGCCGCCAACCTGCAATTGTCCGATGTCTAATTGATAATGCGAAACCGGATTGAGACATGCTGTTTTTAGCACCTTAAATTTGTCAATACCGGCAGCAACGGCGCGGGCGCAAAGCTGGTTAATATGGCCAGCAACCAAACTGTCGGGATGTTTGTCATCGCTGCAAAACATAGTTTGATCGGAATGTTCGTGCATCAACCCAACCAAAGCGTCAAAGTTTTTGGCGGCACTTCCTTCGCGGACCAAAATTTTCATGCCGAAACCGAGCTTCTCCAACGCTTCTTCCGCAGTAAAACATTCATGGTCGGTACTTATCCCTGCTTCAATATATTGCTTGGCCAAATTTCCGCGCAAACCTGGTGCATGTCCGTCTACTGGCTTTTGATTTTTTCGGGCAGCTTCCAATTTCTGCATCACTTCCGGTTCTTGGTTAAGCACACCCGGAAAGTTCATCATCTCGCTCAAATATTTGATTTCCTTTCGCGAAAGCAAATCCTCTACTTCGTCCGCATTTAAAACCGCGCCTGCCGTTTCAAAAACAGTTGCCGGAACGCAGCTTGGCGCACCAAAATTAAATTTAAAGGGAACGGTTTTTCCATTTTCGATCATAAACTCTACGCCGGCCAAACCGCAAACATTGGCAATTTCGTGCGGGTCGCTTACCGTTCCAACCGTTCCGTGCACTACGGCCAATCGTGCAAATTCGGAAGGGATCAGCATAGAACTTTCTATGTGTACATGCGCATCCACAAAGCCCGGCGTTAAAAACGGAAGTGCCGATGCTTCTTTTACCGGTACTTTTTTGATGTCGTGGATCAAACCGTCCTTCACCGTCAGTTCGACCAGATATATTTTTTCTAATAAAATATCAACAAACTGGGCGGTAAGGGAAAAAAGCATAGGATGGGCAGCAAAAATCTCGGCGAAAATACGAATAACGGTTTATGCCGATGGCGTTTTTAATTCGGCCAATTGCTCAAAAAGCTCTTTTTCTTCCGCTGATAAATTCTTCGGCGTTTGGATAACAACGCGGACGTAAGCATCGCCAAACGTTTCCGGGTTTTTATAATGCGGCATGCCCAAACCTTTTAAACGGAAAGTTTTATTGCTGTCGGTCCCTGCCGCAATCGTCATGTTTACCGTTTTGCTGATGCCTTGAACGGCAATTTTCCCGCCCAAAACAGCTGTATATAGATCAATTGGCTGGTCAAAATACAAGTCGTTTTCCTTGCGTTCAAACTTGTTGTTTGGCAAAATGTGCATTGTGATCAGCAAATCACCGTTTGCGCCGCCATTCCTTCCCGGTTCGCCTTTGCCTTTCAATCGCAAAAGCTGGCCTTCGCTTACGCCGGGCTTCAGTTTCATGTTCACTTTAGAATCGCCGATGGTTACCTGCCGGGAAGCGCCATGAAAAGCTTCTTCCAGCGTGATGTGCATTTCGGCCATCAAATCTTCGCCTTTTGATGCACGCCTGCCGCCGCCGCTGGTTCTTCCGCCTGCGCCCGGCATTCCTCCTCCGCCAAAAATACTTTCAAAAAAATCGGAAAACTGGCCGCCGCCGCCATAAAAATCTTCTGTAGAAAAACCGCCTGCGCCACCGCTGCTCCGCCTGCCGCCGCCGCCCGGACTGCCACCGCCATAATTGGCATAGCCGCCGGCCTGCTGGTAATTTTGCCAGTTTTCGCCCAGCTCGTCGTATTGTTTGCGCTTATCGGGCTTGCTCAACACCTCGTTTGCTTCGTTTGCCTCTTTAAATTTGGCTTCGGCAGCTTTATCGCCCTGGTTTTTGTCGGGATGGTATTTCACCGCCAGTTTGCGGTAAGCTTTTTTAATTTCGTCCTGCGTTGCCGTTTTGCTTACGCCCAAAATTTTATAATAGTCTTTATATTCCATTGTTTTTTGCTGATGGTGGTTTTCGCCTTCTGTTTCAAAAGTAAACAAAACCTGAAACTACGGCCTGCTTTTGAAACAGATACCTGTTTAATTATTAGCCTTGCTTTGGATAAACATTTTAAACGTTTGGCAGTTTTGTATAGATAAAAGAAGCACGGCAAAATCTGGTGCTTAAACTGTAAACTTAAAAAATAAACTGCCATGTCCAATCAAAATCAATCCAATCAGTATCAAAAACCGGATGAAAACGGTGCAGATAAAAAACCTTCTGTGTATAATGAACAACACGGTATTGGCGAAAATGACGAAAACCATACCAGCGGCGGCTATATCCATTATGATGATGTTGAAGATGGGGAAAGTTCGCAAAACTCAACTGCCGGACAAGACGGCGAGGATGTGCACACCAATAACGAGGGGGGAACAAGCAGTGGCAGCGAGTAAAACTATTCTTTTTAAAACTTCGATGAAATGCGCCGGTTGTGTTGCATCAGTAACGCCAGGTTTGGATGCGTTAAAAGAAGTACGAAGCTGGAAAGCCGATGTAAGCGGCGCAGAAAAAACTTTAACCGTTGACGCAGAAGAAACCGCCATACCCATAGTGGTTGCGGTTTTAGAGAAAGTCGGATTTAAGGCGGAACGGATTTCGTAGTTTGTTTTTTTGTTTGGACTTCAAGTTTTGTCAAAACCGACAAAAATCTTGAATGAAACTTGGATGATTTTTAGGTGGTAAAAACAGCATGCTGTTTTTACCACCTAAAAATCATTATCAAAACAAAGTTGGCGGCCCGCTTTTAATCCTGCCCAAATGTTTGTAAGCAATTTCGGTGCATTCGCGGCCGCGGGAAGTGCGCATCAAATAGCCTTCCTGGATCAAAAACGGTTCGTAAACTTCTTCAATTGTGCCTTCTTCTTCGCTTACGGCGGTGGCGATGGTTTTCAGGCCAACCGGCCCGCCTTTAAATTTATCAATAATGGTCGAAAGGATTTTGTTGTCCATTTCGTCCAAACCGTGTTCATCCACGTTTAATGCATTCAGCGCAAATTTGGCAATCGGGATGTCAATCGTTCCGTTGCCTTTGATCTGGGCAAAATCCCGTGTTCTTCTTAATAAAGCGTTGGCAATACGTGGCGTTCCGCGGCTGCGGCGGGCAATTTCGTAAGCGCCTTCTTCGGCAATCGGTGTTTTTAAAATTTGTGCCGAACGAAGGATGATGGTGGTCAATAACTTCGCATCGTAGTATTGCAACCGGGCGTTGATGCCAAAACGGGCGCGCAGAGGAGCCGTTAACAAACCGGAACGTGTAGTAGCGCCAATCAGCGTAAAAGGGTTTAGCGAGATTTGAACCGAACGCGCGTTTGGGCCGGTTTCGAGCATGATGTCAATCTTGTAATCTTCCATTGCCGAGTACAAATATTCTTCCACCAACGGGCTCAAACGGTGGATTTCATCAATAAACAAAATATCGCCGGATTCAAGATTGGTCAATAAACCGGCCAAATCGCCAGGTTTATCCAAAACCGGGCCGGAAGTAATTTTGATACCGGCGCCCATCTCGTTGGCAATAATGTGCGAAAGCGTGGTTTTCCCCAATCCCGGTGGGCCGTGCAGCAACACATGATCCAATGCTTCGCCGCGCATCCGCGCCGCCTGAACAAAAACGCTTAGGTTTTCCAGTATTTTTTCCTGTCCGGTAAAATCTTCAAAAACCTGCGGCCGCAGCACTTTTTCGATTTCTTTTTCTACCGAAGAAAGATGGTCAGGGTTTGGGTCGAGGTTTTGGTTCATTTACCAACAAAATTAGTATTTTTTATTGGAAGGGAAGCGCGAAAAATGTAGGCTTGTTTAAATATTGTTCGGTTTATTTTCGATGCTTCTTTTATCTCATAAAAAACATTGGTTTTGAAGTTTTTGGCATTCTTTCATAAAAACAGAAACAAGGCTTACAAGCACAAAAGCGGCATTATGATTTTCTGCTTTTATATATTTCATTGCCGTTGGCTTCAGCCAACGGATAAAATAAAGGCAGCAGCGGGCTTCAGCCAAAATTCATTTATATTATTTGGCTAAAGCCAATTCCAGAATTCATGGCTACCCGTTGGCTAAAGCCAACGGCAATGAAAAAAAATAGTATAAAATCGTTTTTAAAAAGGCACAGAAAAGCATCAATGAAAATTGACCGATAAAAACAGCATCAGTTGTTTTGCAACGTTTTTGTTTTTTTGGATTTGGTGTTTTGCGGATACTTTTTAAACCAACTGCTGGCCTTCATTTTCACCACGCCCAATATAGCTTCCTGGAATATTTTGGTTGACATTTTAGAAACGCCTTGCCTGCGGTCGGTAAAAATGATTGGCACTTCTACCACTTTAAAACCGTGTTTGATCGCCGTAAATTTCATCTCGATCTGAAAAGCGTAACCCACAAATTCGATCTTGTCTAATTTGATGGTTTCTAAAACCTTGCGCCGATAACATTTAAAACCGGCAGTGGCATCTTGAACGTCAATCCCGGTAATAAAACGGACGTAAACCGAAGCAAAATAACTCATCATCACGCGGCTCATGGGCCAGTTGATCACATTAACGCCGTTGATGTAGCGCGAGCCGATAGCCACGTCCGCGCCATCAACGCAAGCCTGGCGCAAGCGCAAAAGGTCGTCCGGGTTGTGCGAAAAATCAGCATCCATCTCATAAATAAAATCGTAATGACGCGCAGTTGCCCATTTAAACCCGAAAATGTAAGCAGTTCCTAAACCTTGTTTCCCGGAACGTTCGTGCAAAAATAACGTGTCGGGATAGATCAGTTGAAGGTTTTTAACAATTTCTGCTGTTCCGTCCGGAGAGCCGTCGTCAATTACCAGCACATGAAAATCGTGCATCAGCGAAAATACTTTGTGCAAAATGCGTTCTATGTTTTCGCGTTCGTTGTAAGTAGGTATAATAACAAGACTGTCGGGCACGTGGAAAAAGCTGGTTTTATAAATGAATGATCTGGTACAATTTATTCTTAAACTATTGGGTTATCGGGATGGATTTCCTGAGTTTTATCGCCTTTGATATCCAACCCGTCGCCAATATGTTGTTCAACTAAGTAAGCCTTTTCTGTAATCCTCGGGCTTACAAGCAGGAATAGGACAAAGAAGAAAAGCATGATCCCGACGAACAGCCAAAAGTATTTTTCGTTATCTGCAAAAGCATAAAACAAGCCGCCTTTTGAACGGCCCACATTAATTATGGTGGTAAAAAAAGTACCGACAGAGTAAGTTAAATACCAAATCGCCGTCATCGTGCTTTTCATGGAAGGCGGAGATTGCGTATATGCATATTCCAAACCCGTAATCGAAACCATTACTTCTGCTGCTGAAAGCAACAAATAAGCAAATATTTGCCACCATACAGAAGGGTGCATTCCTAACTCAACCTGGCGTTGCAACAAAGCAATGATGACGAAACTTAAAGCGGTTACAAAAAGGCCGGCGCCGATTTTACGTAAGGAAGTGAGCTTAATGCCCATTTTTTCTACTAACGGGTAAACGCCATAATTAAAAACCGGGATCATCAATAAAAGGAAAATAGCATTGGCAGCTTGAACTTGTGAGGCTAATAATTTTATGCCGAAAATGCCCAAGTTCAAATCCAGCTTATCGGCTTGCAAGGCCCATTCGGATTGGTTCATGTCCCACATTCCCCAAAAAATTGGGATAAAGGCAAAAACCGACATCACACGCCAAACGGCTTTCATGGCATCAACTTTTTGTACGCCATATTTGGTTTCGGCAATTTGCCACGCAGTTTTGGTTTTGTCTTTGTTGCTGAAATAAGTCCTCAGCACAAAGAAATTAATGCTGATAAAATTGTCTTTTTTGATGCCTGTTGGCGGAACTTTTACATAACGTTTGTTGCCGGAATAAAAAATAACGGTTGCCAAAGCCATCAAAATCCCGGGGACGCCAAAGGCAACCGAAGCGCCGTAATTTTTATACAAAACCGGGATCAGCAAAATACTAACTGTTGAACCGGCATTTATGCTAAAATAAAACCAGCCGTAAATACTGCTCATCAAATGCTGGTTTTTGTGGTCAAACTGATCGCCAACGTTGGCCGAAACGCAAGATTTAATGGCACCGGCCGCAAAGGCGATCACCATCATTCCGGTAATAAAACCAGGCAAACTTTGGTCAAATATAGAAAGTACAAAATGGCCGAAAGTGTAAATGATAGAACCGATCAGGATAACGCGGTATTTTCCGAAAAACCAATCGGCCAAGATTCCTCCTAAAACCGGCGTAAAATAAACCAAGGTAGAAAAAGCATGCGTGTAAGCGTTGGATTTTGCTTCCGCTTCGTTTGTTAGGTTGGCCAAACCATGCGGGTTAAAAAACTGATGGACCAAAAAGATGGCCAGGATGCTGCGCATGCCGTAAAAACTAAACCTTTCGGAAAATTCGTTGCCAATTATAAAAGGTATGCTGCGCGGGATCCTTGCTTTTTTTAACGACGTAGATTCTACTATAGACGTGTCTGGCATGTGTTGGATTAGATTTTTTCTAAATTAAAGCAAAATTGATGATAAAAACATGCGTTTTTTAACATTTAACAATTCATTTAACTCTTTTTAACACTGTTTTTGATTGATAATGAAGAACTTGGCTTTTTTTTGACCGTTGTTGCCGAACCAGTCTGTTGTTTTCTCGGGTCAACATAACCTTCGTCGCGGTCTTCCGGGATGTTGCGCATATCCAAATCCTGCACCAAATTCCATTTGCCGTTTTTAAGCTGATAACCATCGTATGTTAAATCCGGGCCGTAAAAACTGCGGTCAACTTTCACTTTCGGATCGGGCGGCGCCAAATGATCAAACACAATCAACTGCCTGTCGGGTACGTAGCGCAACAGCATCGAAGCCTGGCGGCTGTATTCAAAAACAATCCGCTTTTTATTTTTCTCGTCGGCAAAAACCGGCAGGCCAAAAACCGGCATACTGTTTTTATAGGATAAAATTTCGATTACTTTTTTGGTGCTTTTAACCGTGTTGCCTTTCCAGCCTAGCAAAACGTAATAGGGTTTTTCATTTCCGGCCTTGATGATTTTGTAATACTGCGCGCCATACCACTTTTGCGGCGTTAGAACAGAATCTTCGGGGCTGGGAAGAAAAGGCGTATAATCCGTCAGCGGGTACAGTTTCAGTTCATCTTTCGTATTCATTTGGATGGAACCGTAATACCGGAAACTGCCGTCTTCGTTCATCACATGCCAGGAAAAAATACGGAATTGGTTATCGGGCGAATACAACAACGATACTGTTTTTACCGAGTCAAATTTGTACTTGTACGAACCCGGGATTTTTAAAGCCGCAACCAAAGTGCGGATAAAATGATAATTGGCATTTTTGCGTTCCAGGTCGTTTTCGTTATTTACCAAAGTAAAGCCCAAAGTTTTTAAGCTGTCTTCGTAACTTTTTATTTTGTTTTGGTTTGCAATTTCGGTTTGTCCAAAAGTTTTGAATTGGATCAAAGTAAAGGCCATCAAAACGAAAAGTTTTTTTTGCAAGTGTACAAATTGTATCCAAGTTTGTAAACGACAATTCCAATTGTTCATTTTAATTAATTAAAATTTTACCGTCAAGATTTGTTTAAATCTTGTCCAAATATTTCGTATGCTTCTTTTACCACCTAAAAATCATTGCCTTATTTCGGTTTCAGAAACAATACAATAATGGATACAGAATTTATAGGCATAAAAGAAGTATTAACATTTTTCTTATACAAATTAAAAAACAGGCTCTGAATATAAACGAAAGTTTTCTTGATAACGTGTAGCTTGTAAATTTTCTCAACCCAAACTTTATTCATTTTTAAATCCAATTTAGATCCAAAACTAAACAGCCATACTGTTTTTATGCCACTAAAATTAGTGTGCCGCCGCTGCTCTTCTGCGTCGCCTTAAAGTTATCAAATGTGTTCCCAAAAAAACCAAAAGCAGGGGCAAAGTTTGGGGCTGTAGATTTTTTTCAAAAGCAATATCCATTGTTCCCGAAAAAAAATGTGGTTGAACAGTTGCAATTTGCTTTTGCTGATCATCCAACCAAAAATATTTCCGCTTCCAGAATGAAGGGCGCGAAAACGTAAATTTGCTTCCGTTTGCCAAATGCAATTCCGCGTTCCTGCCGAACCATTTCATTCTTAATTCCCCAACGGCTAAACTGTTTTCATCGGTTATAGAAATCGTGCGGCTAAAGAATTTTTGCTGAAAAACCCAGGAAGCCGATGCTGTTTTTACCACTGCTTTTTTGGTGAAAAAGTAAGGGTAAACCAGCTCGCCGTAAGTTGCTTTTCCGTCTGTCAGTTCAAATTTGGCGCGAAACCAACCGGTTCTGATGATTTTTAAATTGAATGCCGAAGCAGGAAACGGGCTGTACATACGCTTTTGATTTCACTAAATATAACAAGGAAAACCCATAAAACAGAAACTTATCTTAAATTTGATGGGTAATGATTTTTGATGGCTATACTTAACTCTTCCCGACAGAAAGCATTGATGCGGAAATTTGCCATGAACATCAAGTTTTTGATGATGTTCACCGCCGTAATTGTGATCATTTTTACGCTGCCCAAACAGGCCAAGTTTCGGTTTGAATATGGCAAAGGCCGGATTTGGAACCAGAAAGACCTGATCTCGCCCTACAACTTTGCCATCCTGAAAACCAATGTCGAACTGGATGCCGACCGGGAAGCCGCTTTGCGAAGTATCAGCCCGATCTATGGATACAATCCAAACATTGAAAAGCAGGAACTGGAAAATTTCCGGAACGATTTCGAGATCAAATGGCACAACGCGGCATTGAACGAAAAACAAAAAGAAGCTTATTTAAAATTAGGAACAGCACTGCTTAGCAACGTTTATCAAAAAGGCGTGCTGGCTTTGAACAAAAGGTTCCAGCATTCGGGCGAAAATTACGACGTAACTATTTTAAACAACAAGATTGCCCAGACTAAAAACACGGCCGAAATTTTTACCCGCGAAAGGGCGTTGAATTACTGCGACCAGGTGCTGGGCCAGCGCCACGACCTGGACAAGTCGTTTTTGATCGGTTTGCTGCAAGACCACATCCAATACAATTTAAGTTATGATAACCCGCTGACCTTGCAGTTGGAAAACGAAACGCTGGATGGGCTTTCGCAAACGCGCGGCATGGTGCAAAAAGGCGAACTGATTGTGGCCAAAGGTTCTGTTATCAACCAGGATGTTTACCAGAAATTAGAATCGTTTAAAAAAGCTTTTGAAGATAACGTTCATATCAGCGGCGACAAAAGAATGGTTTTGCTGGGACAGTTTTTGCTGGTTTTCTTGGTCATAACCCTGCTGCTGTTTTTTTTATACCTTTTTCGCCGCGACATTTATAACGATAACCGCTTGGTCGGGCTGATTTTGCTGGTGATCACCTCGATGCTGGTAACGCTTTCCTGGGCCATCCGTTTCCAAATCCCAAATTTATACTACATCCCGTATTGCATTGTGCCGATCATCATCCGCATTTTGTTTGATACACGGTTGGCGCTCAACATCCATTTGCTGGTGGTTTTGGTGGCCGGTTTTTTTGTGCCCAACAGTTTTGAGTTTGCTTTTTATGAATTGACGGCCGGCATGGTTGCCATTTATAGTATTAAAAATTTGATCCGCAGAGAACAATTTTTGATCTCGGCCTTGCTGATTGCAGGCTGTTATTTGGTTTCTTTTCTGGGGATTTCGTTTATCCGCGAAGGAAGTTTCAGTTCGATTGACTGGAACGATTTCCTGCCTTTTGTGGTGAGTGTTTTGCTAACGCTGCTGGCTTATCCTTTGATTTATGCTTTCGAAAAAGTGTTTGGCATCACTTCGGATATTACGCTGATCGAACTGACCAATACCAATTCGCCCGTGCTTCGGGACTTGGCTTTTAAAGCACCTGGCACTTTTCAACATTCTTTGCAAGTTGCCAACCTGGCCGAAACCGCCATTTACACCATCGGCGGAAACGCGTTGTTGGTGAGGGCAGGGGCTTTGTACCACGATATTGGCAAGGTAGAAAACCCGCAATATTTTATCGAAAACCAAAACCAGGGCTTCAACCCGCACGATAAACTTTCGTATGAAGAAAGCGCGCGGGTCATCATCCGCCATGTGCAAAAAGGCGTGGAGCTGGCGCGAAAAAAAAACCTGCCCGAAATCATTGTTGATTTTATCCGCACGCACCACGGCAACACGCGGGTGGACTATTTTTACCAGTCTTTTTTAAAAAACTTCCCTGAAAAACTGGTAGACGAAAATATTTTTAAATATCCCGGCCCAATCCCTTTTTCCAAAGAAACCGGTGTTTTAATGCTCGCCGATTCGGTGGAAGCCGCTTCACGTGCCTTAAAAGAACCCAACTTTAAATCCATTAACGATTTGGTTGACAAGTTGGTAAACTACAAATTAGACCAGGGGCAATTGAAAAACAGCAACATCACTTTAAAAGAAATTGAGACCGTAAAAGATATTTTTAAAAAGATGCTGATGAGCATTTACCACGTGCGGATTGATTATTGATAATATTTTTTGACGGGAAAAGTGAATTGCTATATTTGCAGCCTCAAAAAAGCGTTGCTGCAAAAGCAAAAAGGTGAGGTGCCTGAGAGGCCGAAAGGATCAGTTTGCTAAACTGACGTACGGGAAACTGTACCGAGGGTTCGAATCCCTCCCTCACCGCAATCTATTAAAAACCTGTCGTAGCCTTTAAATCTAAGATTTAGAGGCTTTTTTTATAATCAAATTTTTTAGTGTAGGTTTTTGAAATTGAACTTGTTTAAAATTTTTTTTCCGGCCTCTTTTTGGCTGATGCTTCTTTTACCCTATAAAAATTGGTGCTTATCAGCCTTAACAAATCAAATCAAAACCAGGCAATACCAATTTTTATAGGGTAAAAGAAGCATGGCGTAAAGCACAAAAGAATAAGTTTAAACAAGTCCATTGATTAGCGCGACAAATTTTTATCAAATCCTTTTATTTTTAAAACCGATACCGATACTTCTTTTATGCCACTAAATTTAGGGTGGTAAAAGAAGCATTGGTATCATTTTCTTTTTTTAGAGGTTTGCCCCACAATTGATTTAGCTTCGATACCTTTAAAAAAATAATCCCGGTCTATGCGTTCCATCATTTGTTTCATCCTGCTCATCTTTTCCGGCCAGTTTGGGTTTGCACAACAAAAAGATTTAACGGAAGTAAGAAGGGTTCCGGCCATCGGTATCCAAATTCCGGATGCGGACGAAAAAGAACTGGAAACCGGGCTGCAAGAATTTGCAAAAGAAGTCAACCAATTAAAATTAAAGCAGGACAAGTTTACGGTTAATCTTTTGCCCGATGTGCTAATTTATTACAAAGCGGTTGATTATGCCCTAAAATACCACGAGTTTTTTCATTTAGAAGAAGTTGCCTCCGCCAAAAAACTATTGCAAACAGGCCGGCAGCGTGCAGCAGATTTATTGGAAGGAAAAGCGCCCTGGACAACGCAAAAAGGGGAAGTTGTACGTGGTTATGTTTCTAAAATTGATGGCTCGGTGCAGCCTTACGGATTGAGCATCCCGGAAAATGATGGCCTAAAAGAAGCAAAATACAACTTGTCGTTTTGGTTTCACGGCCGCGGCGAATACTTGTCAGAATTTAATTTTATAGCGAACGGAAAAGGATTTTTCCCGGCCATGCCCGCCATGAAAAACACCATTATGCTGTACCCTTACGGCAGGTATTGCAATGGTTTTAAATTTGCCGGGGAAGTGGACGCGCAGGAAGCATTGGCGGCTGTAAAAAAGCAATATCCGATCAACGAAAACGGGATTTTTGACCGTGGGTTTTCGATGGGCGGCGCGGCAGTTTGGCATTTTGCCGTTCATTTTCCTGATTTATGGCTTGCCGCAAACCCCGGGGCCGGTTTTGCAGAAACAACCAAATTTTTGCTGCTGGACAAAGAAACCATCCACCCAAACTGGTACGAAAAAAAGCTGTTGCATTTGTACGATTGTACCGATTATGCAAGCAATTTGTCTAACCTGCCGATCATTGCTTACAACGGGGATAAAGACCTCCAAAAACAGGCGGCCGACGTGATGGAAAAGGCAATGAAGCAGGAGGGGATCAGCCTCGTTCGGGTTGTTGGGCCAAATACCGGCCATGCTTATCATCCGGCTTCAGCCAAAATTGTAGATAGTTTGCTGGAAACAGAAGCGGAAAAAGGAAAACGGCCAGCACCAAAAGAACTTCATTTCACAACTTATACGCTGAAATACAACAGGATGTACTGGCTCAATTTGGATGCCTTAAAAGAGCATTGGGAAAAAGCCCGCGTTGATGGCACCATCTCCAACCAAACCATCACCCTAAAAACCACCAATGTTTTGGCACTGAGTTTTGAGTCCGAAGTTTTGTCAACGGTAATCAACTTAAAAAAACCAATTGTCATTCATATTGATGGCACAACGGTTACTTTAAAGCAGCCATCCAAAGCCTCGGTTTTAAGTTTTTATTTAGAAAACAAAAACTGGGTTCAAGGCAATCCACCATCAAAACTGGTTAAAAAACACGATTTGCAAGGGCCAATTGACGATGCTTTTATGTCGGCTTTTATTGTGGTGAAACCAACCGGAAAAAGCAAAAATGAACTGTTTGACAAATGGTCGAAGGCAGAACTGGAACGCTTTTTAATTTTGTGGAGAAGGCAGTTCCGCGGGGATGCAATCGTGAAAAACGATGTTGATATTACTGCGGCCGATCTGTCTTCAAACCTAATTGTTTTTGGGGACGAAGAAAGCAACCAGGTTATTGCAAAGATCAAAAATAAGCTTCCGATAAAATGGGATCCGGAAAAGATACAGGTTGGCGGTAATGCTTATCCTTCTAAAGACCACGCTTTGATCCTGATCTGCCCAAACCCCTTGAACACGCAAAAATATGTGGTTTTGAACAGCGGATTTACTTTTCGCGAAGAATCCTTTTTAAACAATGCCAAACAAATCCCGATGTTACCAGACTGGGCAATTATTGATTTGAACACGCCTCCCGGCCCAATCTATCCCGGAAAAGTAAGCGAAGCCGGTTTTTTTGGGGAAGACTGGAAATGGAAAAGCAAAGGATCGAAATAGCAACTTTTATTATTCATTACATCATTTATTACAGCTATTTATCAAGGACACACCCCTGACCCCTCTCGAGAGGGGAAGCATGGCTTGCTACCTTTCTAAAGATTGGAAAGGCGACGTTTGCAGATTCCCCTCTTGAGAGGGGCAAGGGGTGTGTCCTTTATTTTTTATGTTATAAAAGAAGCATACGGAATTAAGTTTAAACAAATTCTTTAGCTGGTTTTTATGGTAACAGTAAAATTACCCGTAAAAAGCAATCAATGTTGCAACGGTTAGGTTTAATTACAAAAATATTTTAAATTTTTGTATCAAAACCTAATGCTTTCAAAATGAAATATATTTTACTCTTTGCTACTGTTTTTATCCTAAGTTTTTCGGCGCGTGCCCAAAACGCTGCTGGCGGAAAAGGTAGGATCAGCGGCAAAATTACCGATGCAACTACCAAAGCACCGGTAGATTATGCAACCGTTACCATTTTTAAACAAGGCACCACAACGGTTGTCAACGGCGCGACTTCTGATCCCAAAGGAAATTTCGTGATTGATAATTTACCTTTTGGCGAATACCAGGTTACGGTTGATTTTATCGGCTATACCCGTTTTAGTTTGGAGCATGTCGTCCTCGGCAGTACAAAAACAAGCGTGGTGTTGAATAATATTGCCATTGCTTCGGCTACCAAGCAATTAAAAGGCGTTGAAATTGTAGGCAGGGCAAGTACCGTTGAAAACAGGATTGACAAAATGGTTTACAATCCCGGCAACGATTTGACGGCACAAGGCGGCGTGGCAACAGATGTTTTGAAAAAAGTGCCGATGGTTACAGTAGATATTGACGGAAATGTGGAGTTGCAGGGCAATGCCAATGTGCGCTTTTTGATCAACGGAAAACCTTCGAGTATTTTTGGCGCCAGTCTGGCCGATGCCTTGCAATCTATTCCGGCCAGCCAGATTAAAAGCATCGAGGTGATTACCAGCCCCGGTGCAAAATACGACGCGTCCGGAACCGGTGGTATCATCAATATTATCCTGAAAGACAGTAAGGTACAAGGCTTTAACGGAACGGTAAATACTTCTATCGGCACACGTTTAGAAAACGGTTCGCTGAACTTAAATGCACGCAAAGGCAACTTTGGCGTAAGTGCTTTTTTCAGCGGCAATGCGCAATTGTACACCACAACAAACAGCATCAACGATAAACAATCCTACAGTAATACCAGGGACACGACCATTCACCTGGCCCAAAACGGCAGCAACCGTTTTACCAGAAGCGGCTACCAATCGGGTTTAAGTTTTAACTGGAGCATCACGCCGAAAGACGACTTTACGGCTTCGGTCGGCTTTAACCATTTTGGAAACCACAGCTACGGTTTAACCACGGCCGATGAACAGCACCAGCTTTCTACGGGAAACGTGTTTCAGGATGTTTACTTTTTGCGTAATGCCACCAACCGTTTTAACGCCAATGCCACAGATTATAACCTGAGCTATAAAAAAACTTTTAAAAGAGAAAACCAGGAGCTGGACGTTTTGTACACGGCCAGTTCGAGCAAAAATACCAGCGATTTTACACAAAACCAATTTTATCCAAACGGTATTTATATGCCAACCGGTACAATAGGCAACAACCCGGGCAAGGATAACCAAAGCAATATTTCTGTTGATTATGTGCAGCCGGTAAGCAAAAATTTCTCTTTTGAAACCGGCGTCAAAGGTGTGTTCGAGACATTGAACAGCAGCACCATTACCGATACTTTGGTGGCCGACGGCAGCTACGTCCAAAACCCAAATCAAACGTATGCTTTTAACTATACCCGCAATATTTACGCGGCTTATTTGTCGTTGAAATTTTCGGTGTTTAATAATTTTATTGATGGCCAAACGGGCCTGCGCTACGAGCGGACCAATACCAAGGCCGATTTTCCCGGTGCCAATATTCCGGGTTATAATACTTTTGCGCCTTCTTATGTGTTTTCCCACAAAATTAATGAGACCCAAACCATCAAAGCCAGCTTTACCTACCGCATCCAAAGGCCGGACTATGGCGCGCTGAACCCTTTTTTCAACATCAGCGACCCGCGCAACATCAGTACCGGAAACCCAAATTTGAAACCCGAAATAGGCCACAACTACGAGCTGGGCTACAACAAATCTTTTGAAAAAGGAGGAAATATCTATGTTGCCGCTTTTTACCGCTACAATACGGATGACATCCAATCTTACACCACTTATTATCCTGTACTCAATATCAATGGCACTGATTATCCGAACGTTTCTTTAACGCAGCGTTACAATATCGGTTCAGAAACCACAACTGGTGTCAATTTTTTTGGTTCTGCGCCTGTTACCAGCAAATTAAGCTTGCGCACCAATATGTTTATCGGCGAGCGGGTAAACAAAAACCCGGGCAACCCAACGGTAACCGGCGTGGCTTACCGCATCAATTTGAACGGAACGTATCAATTTGGACATGACTTAACGGCCGAGGTTTTTGGTAATTACAACTCGTCCCAACGGACGATACAAGGCACGCGGCCGGCTTTTGCATTTTATAACCTGGCTGTACGGAAGCAGTTATGGAACAAAAAAGCAAGCATTGGTTTAACGGCTGCCAACCCTTTTAACCAATATTTCAGCCAGAAAACAACCACTACCGGCGCAAATTTTGATCAGTACAACATCCGTCAGGTCCCGTTCCGTTCTTTCGGCATCAGCCTGAGCTACAAATTTGGCAAGCTTGAGTTTAAAAAGAAAGACGAAAATGAAAACGACCAGAACGGACAGCAGGGCGAACCGGAAAAATAAGCTGGCAAACGCTCTGGCAAACTTTTCTTGAATTATGGATGATGCTTCTTTTATCGGCATAAAATCAATACTAATTTTAGGTTGATAAAAGAAGCATCGCTTTAAACCGTAAACCTCAACACTAATTTTATGTCGGTAAAAGAAGCATTACTTTAAACCGTAAACCATAACACCAATTTTAGGCCGGTAAAAGAAGCATCGCTTTAAACCGTAAACCATAACACTAATTTTAGGCTGGTAAAAGAAGCATTGCTTTTAAACCGTAAACCATAACACTAATTTTAGGCCGATAAAAGAAGCATCGTTTTTAAACCGTAAACCTCGACACCAATTTTAGGCCGGTAAAAGAAGCATTGCTGTTTCAGCTTTTTGCGCCATCCCAAACTTTACAATTTTAAAATTGTTTATCTACAATTCTCTAAATTGTTTATAAACCAGTTATTTATGAAAGCAGCAGTTTTTCACAAACCCGGCGATATCAGTTACGATACCGTGGACGACCCTAAAATTGAAGATGCCGGTGATGTTATTTTAAAAGTTACCTCTACCGCCATTTGCGGTTCCGACCTGCATATTTTAGATGGCGGAATCCCTCAACTTAAAGATATGATTGTTGGGCATGAATTTATGGGCATTGTAGAAGAAGTTGGCCCATCGGTAAAAAACCTTAAAAAAGGCGACCGCGTGGTTGTTCCTTTCCCCATTGCCTGCGGGCATTGCTTTTTCTGTTCGCATGGCGCTTCTCCGCATTGCGAAAACTCAAATTACGAACATTACGGCCCTGACAGCGATTTGCTTGACGAAAAAGGCGGCGCGCTTTTTGGCTATACCGATCTGTACGGCGGCTACTCTGGCGGGCAGGCCGAATATGTGCGTGTGCCTTATGCCGATATCAGTCCGCGCAAAGTCCCCGAAAACATGACGGACGACCAGGTGCTGTTTTTAACGGATATTTTTCCAACAGGCTGGTCTGCGATTGATTGGGCACAATTAAAAGGAGGCGAAACAGTTGCTATATTTGGCTCGGGCCCGGTTGGTTTAATGGCACAAAAAGCAGCCTGGATAAACGGTGCAGGCCGCGTAATCGCCATTGACCCATTAGAATACCGCTTAAAAAAAGCACGCGAAGTAAACAAAGTGGAAACCTTAAACCCGCACGAAGTGGACGTGGTGGAAGCCATCAGGCAAATGACGGGCGGCCGCGGTGCGGATGTTTGTGTAGATGCCGTAGGTTTTGAAGCCGAACGCTCTTTTATGGATAAAGTAAAGGCAACGGTCAATTTTGAAAAAGGCACGGTAAAAGTAATGGAGCTTTGTTTCCGTGCAGTGCGCCGCGCCGGTACGGTTACCGTTGTTGGTGTTTACGGCACGCCCTATGATAATTTCCCCGTTGGGCGCATGTTTGATAAAGGCATTACCATCAAACAAGGGCAGGCACCGGTTTTAAATTATATAGACCATTTGATCGAACTGGTAAAAACCGAAAAAGTAGTTTTAGACGATATTATCTCGCACACTTTGCCGCTAAGCGAAGTGGCACATGGTTACGACATTTTTAAAAACAAAGAAGACGATTGCGTAAAAGTGGTTTTAAAACCATAACAATTTTTTTGACCGACATTCAAAATCCGTTAAAAACCCCTGGTTAAATAATTGATCCGGGGGTTTTTTGTTGGGTAAAAGAAGTATGGCCTGAAGTTTAATTTAGGGCCTGTTTAAACTTCTATCCTAAAAATTTATAATGCTTCTTTTATGCCTGTAAATTTTGTTTTTGAATGCTGTTTCGATACAAAAAGCACAATGGGACAATGATTTTTATGCGGTAAAAGAAGCATGGAAAATATATGGAACAAATTTAAAAACAAACGCTTATTTTTTTAAAATCAAAACCGTTATTGATTAATCCTACATTTGTTTTATATTCATGCTAATTATCCAACTCGATCCCTTTTTGCAGCCTTGGTTGAATTATTTAAATTGGCAGCTTTTTTGATTCTTTGCCCCTGATTTGATTTTCCATAAAGCTAACATTGGCTTAAATTAATAAACCAAATATGTCATTAACGACAAGTCCTGCTTCTTTACTGTTTACCTTGGCAGAACACGACCAACGTATTTTTTTTGCTATTAACCCGGAAAGAAACAGTTTTATCTATGTTAACCCTGCTTTCAAAACTTTTTTTAAAACCGATGCTGAGGATTTGTCCCCTTATGCAATTTACAACCTGGTAAACCCGGAAGACAGCGAATACCTGAAAGAAAGCTATTTTGCCTTACAACCTGGTACTTTTAAAAATAATATAGAGTTTAGGATACAATTGCCGCATCAGGAAGAGCGCGTGCTGCGTTTGGGCCTGCTTTTGCAACCGCAGGAAAACGAAGGCAACCTATTGCTGGGGTACATGGAAGACATATCTGATTTTAAAGCTTATAATGATAAGTTGAATGAGTTTTCCAATAAAAAAAACTCGATATTAAATATCTTGTCGCATGATTTGGCCGGCCCATTAGGTTCTATACAAAACCTTTCGGCATTGATCAACAGAAAAACCAAGGCAATTGAAGACCCGGAAGTAAAAAAATGGCTTTCGCTGATCGAAGAGATCAGTAAAAAAAGTGTGCTGATGATCCAGGAGTTTGTTAAAAAAGAATTCATCGAATCGGTAGGGGTTGCGCTGTTTAAAAAAAGGGCCAACTTGACACAGATTTTTAAAAGCATGGCCGAAGAATATCAGCAAAAACAAGAAGAACTGAGCCAAACATTTATATTTAACACGGTAAACAAACCAATTTTTGTAGAGATTGATGAAAGCAAATTTTCCCAGGCAATCAATAACCTGATTTCTAATTCCATTAAATTTACGCCCAACGGCGGCACTATCACCTTAAGTTTGGAAGACAGGGGAACAACTGTGCGCATTATTGTTGCCGACAATGGCATTGGCATCCCCAAAAAATTCCATGCAAGTTTGTTTGATAAATTTAACAACGCCAGCCGGGTCGGGTTAAAAGGCGAACCTTCCGTTGGCTTAGGCATGTCAATCATCAAAACCATTATTGAATGGCACGATGGCAAAATCTGGTTTGAAAGCGAAGAAAATAAAGGCACTACTTTTTATGTGGAAATAGCTAAAGTTTGAGTTTAGCCACAAACAAACAGCAAATTAAAAAACCCTGAACCGATAAAAGTTCAGGGTTTTTTATGTCATAAAAGAAGCATTGCTGCATTTTTACTAATTGTTATGTTCGAGTCAGTTAACATGATAAAAATTACAATTGTTAAAAAGGGTTAAATCTGATTGTCATTGATTTTATTCTTTTAGCTTTATTAAATGGATAAAAGAAAGACACTCTTGTTTTATGTACTATTTATCTCTTTTGCAAATAATTCGAAAGGGAAACTTGTTAAAACCCAACAAGGAATAATATACAAGCAAGGTTCAAGTATCAGGTTAGGCAGTGTCAAAGTTTTCAACAAACAAAGCAAGCAAACTGTTAAATCTAATTTGTACGGCTTACTCAATATTGTAGCTGGTATTGGAGACAGTCTTGAAATATCAAGTGCAGGGTTTCAAACCATCAATTCAATTGTTACTGATTTTTCAACCCAAGTTTTGTACTTAACGCCCTTGATCGAATTGCCGGAAGTTGTGGTCAAAGAAAATTCATTAATGGCTGATTTACAGGAAGTAAAAAAAGGATACAGGGACAAAGGTGTTTTTTATACCGGTACTCCGCACTATTATTATTTGTTTTTGAAACCCATGACGTTTATCTATGAAAACTTTAAAAGCGAAGTGATCAACGCACGAAAGTTTAAAAAATATGCCAAACGCGAAGTTGATAGTTATGAAATTTCTACCAGGTTTAATGATGATTTAATTAAAAGTAATGTCCCGATAAAAGATGCTGATTTGTTCAATTTTAAATTAAAATACCAACCTTCCCTTTCACAAATCAATACTTGGAACGATTATGACCTTATCAATTATATCAAACAATGTTATAAAGATTTTGAAGAGAAAGGCAAAACAACAACACATTAAATTTATTTCCTCTTTGTATATTACAAATCTAATTTGTAAAAATATTATTGGTAATTGTATTTTCTTTTTAGAAACTTAGAAAAAAGTTGTTTAAACTTTTTGTTCAGGTATTTATCTTTATGTTTTTTTAAATATAGAAGCGAAACACACCCCTAACCCCTCTCGAGAGGGGAAATATGGCGCCTACCTTTTTAACGATAGAAAGGTAGCAAACTGTGCTTCCCCTCTCGAGAGGGGTTAGGGGTGTGTCCTTTATCAAACTGAACAAATAATAAGATGATGGCAGTTAAAAGTTTAAACAACTTCAAACAAAAAACCCTGAACCATCAAAAGTTCAGGGTTTTTTGTGTGATAAAAGAAGTATTTAATCTTCTTTTGGTTCCTGTTGTTTTTTCATCATATCGGCAACCAAATGGTCGGGCATAATGTTGCTCATGCCTACCATGGCTTTGTTTTTAAAGCCCGAAATTACCATGTCTTCTCCAGCCATTAAAGCTTCGTAACCATCTTTCGCTACTTCTGCCGGGTTGGATCCGCTTTGTTCCATCATTTTAGAATCCTCCATTTGGGCTTTGTTAAAGAAATCGGTGTCTGTTTTGCCAGGCAATAAAGCGGTTAAAGTTACGCCGGTGTCTTTACATTCAGACCGTACCGCTTCGGTAAAAGATTGTACAAAAGCTTTTGTGCCGTGATAAACCGCCTGATACGGGCCGGGCGTTTTTCCTGCGATGGAAGAAAGGTTTAAAATCTTTCCTTCTTTGCGGGCCAGCATCTCAGGCAAAAAGCATTTGACCAAACTGATGGTTGCGCCAATATTCAGTTGGATAATGTCCAGTTCGCGGTTGATGTCGGTCTCGGCAAACAAACCGTATTGGCCTTGTCCGGCATCGTTTACCAAAACATCAATCTGGATGCCTTTTGCTTTTATTTCATCGTAAACTTCAAACGGTGCTTCGTGTTTAAACAAATCTTTCACAATGGCTTCTACTTCAACGCCGTATTGCTGTTTCAGTTCGGTTGCTTTTTGGTTGAGCAAATCTGGTTCCAAAGCAACCAAAACCAAATTGTATTTGTCTTGCGCAAACAATTTGGCCAATTCATAACCTATTCCGCTGGAAGCACCGGTGATCAGTGCATATTTTTGATTGGTTGACATAACGTTTTTATTTTAATGTTGATACTGTTTTTATCGGTTAAAAATTAGGATTCGGTAACCGGCATTTCTTCCGGTTCGGTCAGCAGGCTGGCGGCAACGCTGGTTGCGCCCATCAGCAAAAATGCGTTGCGCGCTTTTTTGTTTTTTGAAAAGCCGAAAACCCAGGGGGCGGCCATGGAAAATGCGCCAAGCGACAAATCCAAAAGCAGGTGCGTTTTAAAAGGAATTACCTTGAATAATCCCCATTCTGCACGGGTTAATAATGAAGTCAACAATACTGTTCCGCCTTGTATCCTGCATAGCAGTGTGGCTGTGTCTTCGTCTTCAAAACCAAAAACTTCCGGTGCCGCCGCAATCAGCGGGATGTAAGTATAATCAGCAAAGCCATGTTGCTTTCTTGAAATTAATTTTTCCATAGTTTTTATTATTAGTTAAATAAATAACTTATCAACTTGAAGATGGTTTTCCTGTTTCGTTATTTTTTATGCAAGAAGAAGAAATAGCTTGACTGCCCAAGTGCTTCTTTTACAGGCCAAAAATCTGCTTCGCCTAAACTTATTTAAAATCATAATAAATACTCACTTGGTAAAACAACATGGCGCAACAACTATTTTATAGGGATAAAAGAAGCATCATCATTCAACCTTAAATAGTAAACTAAATTTATGTCAGGAATATTTAAACAAGCATCGGGCAGCCATGCAACTACGCTTGCGCCGGCACCGGCAGAACCGGTAAAAGTCAGGTTAAAAATCAACGGACAGGAACATGTACTCAACATTGCGCCCTGGGTTACGCTTTTGGATGCGTTGCGCGAATACATCGGTTTTACCGGGACTAAAAAAGGCTGCGACCACGGGCAATGCGGTGCCTGTACGGTTTTGGTGGATGGCATCCGTATCAATTCCTGCCTTACGTTGGCGGTTATGCGCGAAGGACAGGAAATTACCACGATAGAAGGTTTGGCGCACAGCGAAGATTTGCACCCGCTGCAAAAAGCGTTTATCGAGCATGATGCTTTTCAATGCGGTTATTGCACGCCGGGGCAAATTTGTTCGGCTGTCGGCATGTTTAACGAAGGAAAAGCCAATACTTTAGATGATATTAAAGAACAAATGAGCGGGAATATTTGCCGTTGCGGCGCTTACAACAACATCAACGCAGCTATTTTGCAAGTGAAAGGAGAAATGGCCGGTGAATAGTTTTTCCTACCAAAGAGCAGTTGATGTTGAAGGCGCAGTCCAAGACATCAGCACAAAAAACAAAGCCAAATTTATTGCCGGCGGAACCAATATTTTAGATTTAATGAAGGTAAACGTGGAAAGGCCGGAGCATTTAACCGACTTAACACATTTGCCTTTAACCGAAATTGAAAACACCGAAGACGGCGGTTTGCGTTTAGGCGCGCTGGCCACAAACGCCGTTACCGCCTGGAACGAACAGGTTCAGCAGCGTTATCCTTTGCTTTCTAAAGCGATTTTGGCCGGTGCTTCGGCGCAGTTGCGCAACATGGCAACCAACGGCGGCAACCTGTTTCAACGCACGCGCTGTTATTATTTTTACGATACCGCAACGCCTTGCAACAAACGCGAGCCGGGCAGCGGCTGTTCGGCCATCAACGGTTATAACCGCATCCATGCGATTTTAGGAACGAGCGAACATTGCATCGCCACAAACCCAAGCGATATGTGTATTGCTTTGGCTGCGCTGGATGCGAAGGTAAACGTAACCGGTACAAAAGGAGACCGGGTAGTGGATTTTGCCGATTTCCACCGTTTGCCGGGCGACCGGCCGGAGCTGGACAATAATTTGCAGCCGGACGATTTGGTTACGTCTATTGACCTTCCCGCCAAAACCTTTTCTAAAGTACAATATTTAAAACTGCGCGACCGGCAGTCGTATGCTTTTGCCATTGTTTCTGTGGCTGCGGCGATAGAACTGGAAGGCGAAACGATCAAAGATATCCGGATGGCTTTGGGCGGCGTGGCACATAAACCTTGGCGCGATAAATCGGCAGAAGCGATGATGATCGGCAAAACGCCAACCAAAGAAAACTTTAGGCTGCTGGCCGAAACCGTTTTGGCGACGGCCAAAGGCTACAGCTATAATTCCTTCAAGATAGAACTGGCCAAACGCGCCATTGTACGTGCTTTTACCGAAGCTTTGCAAGCAGTATAACACCAAAAAATAGGGCATAAAAGAAGCATCAACCTAAAAAATAAATGAATGAAAAGTAATTATATAGGACAACCGACCAGCCGCGTTGACGGGCCGTTAAAGGTAACCGGACAAGCCAAATACGCCGCCGAATTTGCGGCAGACGGCTTGGTTTACGGCGTTGTGGTTTCGGGCGGGATTGCAAACGGAAGCATCAAAAATATAGAGGTAAAAGAAGCATTAAGCTTAAAAGGTGTTTTAAAAATTTTTACGCACGAAAATGTTTCCGGCCTGCCTTGGTTTGATAAAAGTTATAAAGACCAGGATTCGCCTTCGGGTTCGCCTTTCCGTCCATTTCAAAACAACAAAATCATGTTCAGCATGCAGCCGGTGGCGCTGGTTGTTGCCGAAACTTTTGAACTGGCGCGTTACGCTGCTTCGTTGGTGAAAGTGGAATATAAGGAAGACAAACACGAAACGGTGCTGATGGACCACCTCGACAAAGCCAAAAAAGCACCCAAAGGTAAAACTGGTTTTGAAGAACCAAAATCGCGCGGTGATGCCAATGATGCGTTTAAATCTGCGGAATTCAAAATCGAAGGAGAATATCTGCATTCGGCAGAACACCACAACCCTATGGAAATGCACGCTACAACCGCCGTTTGGGAGGAAGACGATAAGCTAACCGTTTACGATAAAACGCAGGGTGTTTTTAACTGCCAGCAATATATTACCAAAGTTTTCGGGCTTTCTACGGATGATGTCCGCGTTCTTTCTCCGTTTGTCGGCGGCGCTTTTGGTTCGGGTTTGCGTCCTCAGTACCAGTTGTTTTTGGCGGTTCTGGCTTCGCTGGAACTGAAACGCGCGGTTCGGGTTTCGTTAACGCGGCAGCAAATGTTTTCTTTCGGGCATCGTCCTTCTTCGGTACAACGTTTGGCTTTGAGTGCTTCTGCGGATGGCACGTTGCAATCGGTAAAACATGAGGCTTTTGGCGAAACTTCCCGGTTTGAAGATTACACGGAGATCATCGTCAACTGGTCGGGCACGATGTACAAATGCGAGAACGTAGAACTGAAATACGATCTGGTAAAGCTGGATGTGTTTTCGCCGATGGACATGCGTGCGCCCGGTGCGGTAACCGGCAACCATCCTTTTGAAAGCGCGATAGACGAGCTGGCTTATGCCGTAAAAATGGACCCGTTGGCTTTCCGTTTGCGGAATTATGCGGAAGAAGACCAAATGGGCGGTAAACCTTACAGCAGCAAAGAACTGAAAGCTTGTTACACGCAAGGTGCGGCCAAATTTGGATGGGATAAAAGAAGCATCGAGCCGCGATCAATGCGCGACGGCAATCAATTAATTGGCTGGGGAATGGGCACGGCGGCCTGGGACGCACAACAAATGCTGGCCAATGCAAAAGCGGTTTTATCGGCAGATGGAAAGTTGTTTGTAAGCAGTGGTGCATCGGATATCGGAACCGGAACTTATACGATCATGACGCAAATTGCTGCCGAAACTTTAGGCTTGGCAATAAAAGATGTAACCTTTAAATTAGGCGATACCAACATGCCTGAAGCACCACTGGAAGGTGGTTCCTGGACAGCGGCTTCGGTTGGTTCGGCGGTAAAAGCGGTATGCGAGGAAGTGAAAACGCAGGTATTAAAGCTGGCGAAAAAATCAAGCAAAACGCCGGTTTCGGGAGAAGATGCAGATGGTTTGATGATTGATGATGGCTACGTCATGCTGAAGAAAGATCCTTCGGCCAAAATTTCCATTACCGAATTGATGAAACAGGCCGAAGTGGGCAGCATCGAAGAAAAGGCAATGAGCATACCAAACCCGGTCAATAAATTAAAATATACTTATAATTCGCACGCTGCTGTTTTTGCCGAGGTAAAAGTGGACGAAGAGCTGGGAACGGTTATCGTGAGCCGCGTAGTTTGTGCGGTGGCGGCGGGCAATATCATCAACCCAAAAACTGCGGGCAGCCAGATTAAAGGCGCGGTGGTTTGGGGCATCAGTAAAGCTTTGGAAGAAGAAAGCGTAATGGACAAAAATTTAGGCCGTTTTATGAACCACAACCTTGCCGAATACCATGTGCCGGTGAACAAAGACATCAACGATATTGATGTGATTTTTGTGGAAGAACACGATGACAAAATAAACCCCTTAGGCGTAAAAGGCGTTGGCGAGATCGGCATTATTGCGGTTGCAAGTGCCATTGCCAACGCCGTTTTCCATGCAACAGGCCATCGTGTCCGTAATTTGCCAATCACGATGGACAAGGTTTTAGGCTTGAGCGAATAGTCAATTTTTTGTTGCCCAATTTTAGGCCGGTAAAAGAAGCATTATAGCTGATGCTTCTTTTACCGGCCTTTTTTTGTTGAGATCATTTAAATCGAATCCTGGCCTTTGGCTTTCTTCTCTGCAGGCAAAACCACCCGTTTCAAAATATCAGACATAATAAGGCTGAAAAGCACAAACGTTACAAAAACAAAAAAACCGGGCTGCAAAGCCGTATTGTTGGTGGTGATGCTGGCTAAGTAACTTGTTTTGATGTTCAACACTTCCAACTGGCTTTCCAAAATCCCGTTAAAACCTAAGTAAGTCATCATAATGGCAATTACCATCACATCGGCCATGCTCCATTTGCCCGAATCAAACGCAAAATAATGCACTACTTTGCCGCGCGTCCATTTGTTGTCGCTGCCAAACGCATAAATCAGCCCCGAACTTAATTTGCTGACCGGGAAAAGGATACTGAAGCACAAAATCAACACGCCAACAATAATGGATTCTACGCCCGATGCTTTTATCAACAAAGAAACCACTTCCAAAATACCTCTGCTTTGAAAAAACAAAATCTGATCTTTAAAAATCATTTCCTGTCCCAGCAACCTAAAATCGAGCAATTTAACACGTGCTTCAACATCAATCATGTTTGAACTTACGCCTACCACCAGCAAAATGGCCGCAGCCAGCATCGAGAGGATATATAAAGATTTGTATAGCGATTCGTTTTTTCTGAACAGCCACCATACCAATAAAAACAGCACTGCGCCGCCCATCAAACCATAAGTGTAAGTGTAACTTTGGGTTTGTATTTCTTTTAAAAGGCTGACTGTTTTTTGGTTGTATGCCTCTGCTGATCTAACCTGGTATTTAGCATAGATTTTTTCGCGCACCTGTTGTTCTGCCGTAAGCGAACTATCGAAGGTGGTTTTTTCCAACTGGTTAAACTTGCTTTGCGCCAGGCTTCTTAACCTTTTTTTGCTCGATGGGTTATTTACCTGTTTGATAATTTCTTTGGCGAAAACGGGAACCTGGTCGTGCAGTTCTTTCGGGTTTACAAAGGTGTGTACTGCAAATTTTCTAATCTTGCCCACAAACGTTTTTTGCGGTTTGTTTACAATCGCCAGCGCTTTGTTGATCAACGCATTCAAAATCTGCTCTACTTCTTTTTCCAGGTTTTTTTGCTGGCTTCCGGTAAAATTGAAGGATTGGATTTGGTTGTTTACAATCGCGGCAACCTTGTCTTTCCACTGGTTTACAGAGAAAATGCCAAAGGTAACGCCGTTAATGGTTCCAAAATCTTCTTTTATTTTTCTTTGCTGTTCCGAAAGTTGGTGTGCCTGGTAAGCGCAAAAACTCATTGCGGCAAGGGCCAGAACCATCGCAACGATTATAATTGGGTTAGCTTTTTTTGTCATGTAAAATTTGGTAATAATTTGGCAGGTTTTAAAAGAGTTATTTTTAATTGTTATATTAAATGATAAACAAAAATTGCTGCAAAGTGATGCAGCAATTGGTGTCGAAACGGCTTTTAGTCTTCCTCGATCTCAATTTCCAGGTCGTCCAAATCATCGTCTTCCGCTTCAATTACGGTTTCTTTTCCGGTTTCGGCCGTTAATGAAAGCGCGAACAAATTAATTTCGTCCGTTGTAAAGTGTTCTTTTCCGGCATAATGATATTCGCCCTGATCAAAAACCAGCTTGCCCAAATCTTTGCCGTTTTCCCGGATTTCATATTCGCCCGACAACTTTTTGGCGTTTTTCTTTTCAGGTTTCAGCGGTGTTAATTCCAATTCCCGCTTCATGTTTTCTTCTTCCAGTATTACTTTGTACGTATCCATTTTTATCTTTCTTTAAGAAAAAGAAACCGCAAAGTTTGTAAATGGTTTAGGCAATGCTGTTTTTAGCAGGGAAAGTTTAGTGAGGTTTTAACTTCTGCTTTTCGCCAAACACAAAAATTCCATGGCGTTCTCGTGGTCTTCTTCCAAAGCTTCAAACGTGTAGCCAAAGTTTTGCAGATAGTTTAAGCAATCTGTCCGCAATTTGGGGGAATGGACGGAAAGAAAAATGATGGGCTTAAAATCAGCAATCATCTTTTCCGCGCCTTGTAAAACAGCTAATTCGGCGCCTTCTACATCAATTTTAAGCACATTTGGTTGGATGGCAAGTTTGGCTGCTACGGCATCTAAACTTACGGTAGAAACCAAAGTTGCATTTGTGCCGGGCGCGTTAATTGCGCTGTTTTCGATACGGCCCATTGAAGCAATCGGGTTTTCTAAAAAAGTAACGATAGATTGGTTGTTTGAGCAGGCCGAAGGAATGATGGTAACGTTGTTGAGTTTGTTGATTTTAACATGGCGGTACAAGTAGGAAATATTTCTTACCAAAGGTTCAAACGAAAAAACTTTGCCCTGATTTCCGGTAAGCCGCGAACCTAAAACAGTATAATAGCCTACGTTTGCGCCGACATCAAACAGTATATCGCCTTTTTTTATGGTACGGATAAAGGCCCGGGTTTGTAACGGCTCAATCAAATTAAAGTAAACCGAAGCGCCGCCGCCTGCGCCGCCATGCGTCCCTAAAATAAATTTTGCGCCTTTTAGCGGGCCTTTTAAAACCGGATAGGCCACACGCGGAAGGATTTTGCCAAATACCAATCTTGCTGCTTTGCGTAGTAAACCCTTCATCGCTTTATGATAGTTTTAAGAAACGATAATAAAGGTTGGACGCACTAAATGTTTGCTTAAGCCTGTTTAAAACTTACTTGGCAGAATATCAATGCTTCTTTTATCACCTAAAAGTTGGCAAACGTTTGGTTTTATTTAAGTTGGTGCAGTCGCCAATTTTTAGGTGGTAAAAGAAGCATGTAAAACCGTAACGATACAATTTAAACATGTGCTTAAATTACAGTGATCCTTATTTTAATTTAATCATCGTAACCGACTCGGCACTTAATGTTAAAGTTGCCGAAGTACCGGTTGCATTTAAGTTAACATTGGGCGTTGTTTTTTGCCATTTTGGGTTTGTATCGTTATCTCCGGATCCGGTAAAAACCCAAACTTCTGCTTTTTTTACACTGCCAAAGTTATTCAAATCTACTTTTACATCTTGTTTCGATTGGCTCTTGTTCAATAAAAACAAATTGGTTTTGCCATTATTTTTATTAACGCAGGCATAAGGCCTTACTATCTGGTTGTCGCTTTGCGCATCTACAATTGCCCCGGAAAAGTTGTTGTATAAGATGGATAAACTTGTGCCATTTGCGTTTAAGTTGCCCTGGTTATCGGCCGCATTCATCACTGTTTTTGGCGAACTGTCAATCGGCAGCCAATGCACGCCGTTTGGTTGATAACCATAATACCAGCGTATATTCCAAAAACTGGAGAAGTAAATTGCCGGATTGCTCATCAAATCGGCACCTATCTGGAAACTTACCAAAGCATGGCCCAAATCGTTATTGTCTTTCCACTGACCATAAAAACTGGCAGCATTAAACTCGGTAACAATCAGCTTGATATCTTTACCAGGTTTAGCTGCGTTGAGTGCCTGTAAAACGTCCTGTATGTCGGCATCATTGCCATAAGTAACACTGTAATTGCTGTAAAAATTGTACCCCGAATACGGATAAACGGGGTAATAGCTGATGTTGATGTAGTCTATACTTTCTGCGGCACCGGCTAAAACAGTTTCAAACCAAGATTTGGTCCTGCCATTGGCGATAATTTTGATGGAAGGGTCTACCGCTTTCATCCGCTTTGAAAACAGCTTCAGGTCGTCGCGGTAGTTTGCAGCCGTAACGTTGGTGCTGGGTTGCCAGCTTTCGTTGCCGATCTCCCAAAATTTGATGTTGTAGCCTTTAACCTTGTTGGCATAGTTGACCAAAGTTTCTGCGTTTTTTAAAAAATCTTCTTTTGTGGCGATGTGTGTACCGTCCTGGCCTTTGTAATAAATGCGGTTGTACGGGATGATGATTTCCGGTTCGCTGCCCGTTGCCCGGCAAACCGCCACATACTCATCAATATCCAGGTAGCGGCTTTTCAAGTGGATGCCGTCCGGTTCAACAATATCCGTTTGATAAGAAAGGAATTCGTACGGCCCGTGGTTGATCAGGCAGGGTCTCGGCTTTTTGTAGGGCGGCTCAGACCAAAAAACATCGTCATTTCCGGCGCGGATAATGTTCGGGTTAATAGCTTTGATGGTAGCGGCCGGGGCAGTGGGATAGTTCCAGTACGACTGGTCTTCCCAGTTTTCGGTAATGTTTACGCCTTTGTATTGTTTCGAAACATCATTTTTAACAATACGGGCATCAACCGTAACATGTACGGCAACGTTTGTGGTGTCGGTACTTGCATTAAATAAATCTTCATCTAAAAACTCTTTTTTACAACCCGTACCAACAATTAACAGGAGCGCAAACGGCAAGGCTTTTTTCAAGGGGAAAAAATTCATCAGGAACAACTAAAAAATAAAATGGGTCAGTAAAGTGCTTGAAAACAGGGTAATGGTTTTTTTGAAATGTCAGTATCAGCCTTTGCGGATGGGTTAAGGCTGAGGAAAATAGGAGAGAATAATAAGTGGAAAAGCTTCTACCAGCAAACTCCAAATAACCTGCGCCACGTGCTTCTTTCATCTTTTTTCCGCTGAGGTTTGTACTTAAAAGATCAAGGCTTTTTACGGAGGCATAAGCTCAAATGTTTTTGTTATCGCTATTGGTTTCGTTAAAAGGATGGGTTGTCTTTTTAAAAAGAAAGTACTGTTCGCTTAGAAGCTGTTTAAATTTCTTCCAAGAAAAACCCTGATGCTTCTTTTAGCACTATAAAATTGGTGTTGCTCTTTGCTGCCGCATACAAAAAGCAAATGGCCATACTGATTTTTAGGCGATAAAAGAAGCATCGCCAATAATTTGAACAAAATTTAAACAGCTTCTTTAAAATTTTGAAGGCATAGGATTGGATCCTTAATTAGCTGATTAGCAAAAAGAAGTAGGTAAGGATTATGGGTTGAACTGGAAGTAAACCGAAAAAAGTTTACATGAGCGAAGCCCATAATTTAAACAAAGGCTTATTGCAGGGTTTATCAATGCCGTTGCCAATAGCAGCATCAATTTAAGTATTGACAGGGCTTTTGAATTGGATTGTAGTTGTGGAGCTGCTTCTTTTACGCTATAAAAATTGGTGCTTCCGTCAATTTTAATAAACCCAAAAACAAATACTAACTAAATTTTAGGTGATAAAAGAAGTATTGAGGTTTTATTAAGTAAATTTTAAACGGCTCTTAATAATAAACAAATTTATTTTCTTTTCCTATATTTGAAATACTTGTATAGCTTTGGCAGTTTGTTATCTACTATTGGAATTTGTTTGTTCATTAATATTGGTTCAATAATTTGTATGGTACAATCAAATTGCAAAGCTAAAGTTTCGATGGTTAGTCCTTTAAAATATCTATTGACAATTACTTGCTGTTTGTCTTCGGAAAAGTAAGGTTTCTTTGGTTTTAAAGTTTTAGGTTTTGAAAATTGTTCTGGTATTCGATTCTGATAATTCTGTAAAACTGAAATAAGATCGGTAACAACGGAAAGGTTAATTTTTAATTCCTGGCTGTCGTTATTTCCTTCTATCGTTTGCCTGACTTTAATATAATTTACCCCGGAATTATGTTTTATCAAATCAATCAAAAAAGTACTTTTTTCATATTCTAACAAGGTTGACTTTAGGATTTCCTGCATTTTAATTGTTGTTATTAGCGTTTTGGATTAACCTATTTTTTGCCCTTTCAATAGATTGGGAAAGTGTTTTTTCTAACAAGCTTTTGTCCGGCAATTCGATTAAATAATCTGCCACCCTGATGTTGCTTCTTTCCAATTGCATCAACTCTATGTGTTCTTCATTTTTATGCGTGCATAGTATTAAGCCAATTGGTTGATTTTCTCCCGCTACTTTTTCATATTTCTCTAACCAACGTAAATACAGTTCTACCTGGCCTTTATCTGCTGCTGTAAACTTGCCTATTTTTAATTCTATTGCCACTAAGCATTTTAACCTTCTGTGATAAAAAAGCAAATCAATATAGTAATCTTCATTGTCAATAGTAATGCGTTTTTGCCTTGCCATGAAAGCAAAATCACTACCTAACTCAATGATAAATTCTTGTAATTCGGCCAGGATTGCCGATTCTAAATCTTTTTCGGAAAAATTGTTTTTCAAGCCTAAGAAATCTAAAAAGTAAGGGTCTTTAAATACCAGGTCTGGGCTTAGTTTTGCTTCGTTTTTTAATGCCTCAATATCATTTATTATCGTTTCTTCAGGCTTTTTGCTGATAGCGGTCCGTTCAAAAAGCATAGAATCAATTCGGTTTTCGAGAGTTCTTGTACTCCACTTTTCCATACGGCACATTTCAATATAAAAATCTCGTTTTAGGGGATTGTCCATATAAATAAGCATCCTCAAATGAGTCCAGCTAAATTGTATACGCAGTGCGTATACAATCTGCTCGTCAGGGAAAACACTGGCAAATTGCATACATTGCCTCAATTGTTTCTCTCCCCAACCTCTTCCGTAGTTTTCGGTTAATTGTTGTGCCAGTGATAATACAATCTGTTTGCCATAATCTGCCCTTTCATTGCCTAATATTTCATCATTGATACGTTTTCCCACGCGCCAATACAACCATGTCATTTCGGCATTTACAGTTAAGGCTACATTTTGACGGCTTTGCTCAATTAGTTGCTTTAACTCATTGCCCAAGTTTAATGTATGGTTGTTGTCCTGTATCTTCCCCATTTGTATTTGTTTTATAAATTATACTTTCGAACATGTGGTTAAATTAAAAATTTGTAATTCAAAGTTTGTAATTACAAATCTCAATCAGCATATCCGGTTGTTGGCAAAATTCATAATGCTTCTTTTATCGGCAAAATTTTTGATTGCTAGTTTTTGAAAAATTGCATATTCTCAATTTCTAAACATGTATTAAAAATTTAAACTAAGAAAAACAGACTTTCAATTTCCCTCCTGATTGTGATGCTCTCCAAACAATTCAATTGCATCAATTGCATGTTCAGAAGTATCTTCAAAATATTCGCCGTAGTACCACTCTGTGTTTGGCTCTTTCTTCAATTTTAAAGCTTTCAATTGTTGGATATCGTTATATCCATCCTCGTAACCACGTACCACAATTTTAATTTCCGGCGGCAGCGCTTGCAGTAAAGTTATCAGTTCTTCGGCTGTCATAAATTGTAGGTTTATTTTGATTGCAACTTTTGGTTAAATATTTACGATCTTTTTTGCAATCCCTAAAACTAAAAAATCCCACTTAAACAAGCAGGATTTTCCAAATTAAAACAACAAATAACTTTACTCCATTTTATAAACCAAAACCCTAAAAGTTCCCGGAACTACAGTCCTCGTACCGGCCACCATCTCTGCAACGCTTAAATAAATTTTGTGTGTTTTGGTATCCAAAGCCATCGTTCTGGCGCGGGCTTGGGTTTTTAAAGTTTGTACCACGGCATATTCATCGGCAGTTTTTTGTTTGATAATGGTAACTGTTCCGTCTCCGTTGGATGCAAAAACGAGTTTGGTTTGCGGGTCATAGGCTACGGCATCCACACCGGTGCCGATGGGCAAAGTGGCAATTACTTTTCCGCTGGTTTCGTCCACCACGCTTAAGCCTTTGTTCTCACGGCAAACGGTAAAAAGCCTTTTGTTTTTTGCATCCAAAGCCAAACCGGTTGGGCCGCCGCAAGGGTTCAACGGAAAGTTTTTCAGCACTTTCATCGTTTTGGCATCAATCACGTCCATGCTGTTTTTATCCTCTAAATTATTGTAGATCTTGCCTTTGCCATCGCTTACGGCAAATTCCGGCCCACCGCCCAAAGCTATGGTGCCGATCTGTTTCATCGTTTTCGGGTCAATCACCGCCGCATTATTGCTTTCTCCGCAGAAAGTAAAAACACGGTCGGAATAGGGATCGTACATAATCGCATCCGGTCCGTTTACGGAAGCCAGCGGAATGGTTTCGATGGTTTTCAAGGTTTTCAAATCAAAAGCAACGGCGGCATTTGCCCTGCCATCGCTGATAAAACCTTTGTTGAGGTGGTTTACAATGGCGATGCCATGCACGCCTTTCATGCCGCTGATTGTGCCGATGCTTTTTTCGGTTGCGAGGTCAATCACGTTGACTTCCGTTCCGTGCGAAACATACAAACGGTTGTTTGCTTCATCAATCTTGAGGTAATCATAACCGCCATCGCCAGCCAGCGGAATGGTTTTATCGGCCACATAATTTTGTGCTTTGGAACACAAAGAAATACTGCATAAAAACAGTATCAGCGAAAATTTGAGGTTTGGGTTCATGCTTCTTTTATCGGTTAAAATGTGTTAAACTTAAAAAACTTACTTTTAAAAGCAAGATTTTTAAAAGTATTAAAATATTAAAAATTTGATTTGTTCGATTTAATTTGATTAGAACTGTTTTCATTTATTTTGTCTGAAAGTAACTTGTCTAAAAAAGCACGCTCCTCCTCAAAAGTCATGTCTTTAATTTCATTGCTTATTTGATCGCGGATGACGCGCATTTGCTTTACTAAACCTTCAATTGTCTGGTTGTCCACTTGTGTCGTCATAATTTATAATTTCTTTAGGTGTTCTAATTTCGATCATGTTATAGCCTAACTGATAATTAATGCCATTGTAACCACGGATTTTATCCAAGTTAACAATATGTTTAAAATTCCAACTCACTAAAACGTCAGCTTTGGCAATAGTAGCCATTGCAATATGTTGGCAATCTGCCCGACTCGTTTGTCCAACAACTTTAGCCTGTATATATTGATTTGCAAGGTTAGCTGCTTCTTCGGTCAGTTTAACCCGCTCGATCTGTTGAAAAGGAATGGCAGCTAAAAAGTCTTTTACTTGTTTTGGCGCCCTTAACAGTTCGGCCTCCAAAAGGTCAGAAATAATAACTTTGAAACTTCCTTCTATCACCGCCTCAAAGAAGGGAATAGTAGCGGCAGAAAACTCTTTATCAAACTGCCCGCCTATCACAGAAGTGTCTATATAAACCCGTTTTACCATCAACGTAAAGATAGTGATAAAGTAAGTTTATTTTCAGCTGGCAGCATCGGTGTTTATTTCTGAAGGATTATGAATGGAACGCGCCGTTTCGTTTCGGTACAACAGCCGGATCATGCTCGGCAAAACGATCAGCAGCAAAGGCATCGCCACCACAAAACCGCCAATAACGGCGATGGCAAGCGGCTGGTGTAATTGCGCGCCTGCACCAATGCCCAAAGCCAAAGGCAAAAGTGCAATGATGGCGCCCAAAGCTGTCATCAATTTGGGGCGAAGGCGGGTGGAGATGGAGTAAACAACAGCTTCGTTTACCGTACTTTCCAGCATGCTTTGTTTAAACTGCAAAAAGGTGAAAATTGAGTTTTCGCCAATAATGCCCACGATCATAATCAATCCCGTATAGCTGCCCACGTTTAGCGGTGTGTTGGTGAGGAGCAAGGCCAGGAAACTGCCGGCAATCCCGAGCACGCCAATGACGAGGATAAGTAGCGCAATCCGAAATTGCCTGAATAAAAACAGTATCACCCCAAAAACCAATAAGCTGGAAGTGATTAAAATGATCAACAGTTCTTTAAACGATTGCTGCTGCTCGGCATACGCGCCGCCGTATTCCACGTGGTAGCCTTGCGGTAGGTTCACTTTTTCGGCAATGTTTTTTTGGATGGCGGGCATCACCGTTCCCAAATCGCTGTTTTCAAGTCGCGCACTGATGACGCCCATGGATTGCAGGTTTTCGCGTTGAATTTCGGCATCGCCTGCGCGCAGTTCTACGTTCGCCAGTCCGGCGATGGGAATTTGCTGGCCGTTGTTCAGGAACAAATTCATGTTTTTGATGCCTTCCACACTCAAACTGCGGTTGCCCGGATAAACCATGCGGATGGGCGAAAGCTGCTGCGTTTCGTACAAACTGCCGATGACGTTGCCTTCCAAAGCGGTTTGCACCTGGAATTGCAAGTTGGCGGGGTTCAATCCATATTGCGCCAGCTTGCTGTAGTCCGGTACGATGCTCACGGCCGGTCCAGCAATAACAATGCCGTCAAAAACATCGGCGGTGCCTTTTACGGCGGTTACGGCGGCGGCAATTTGTTTGGACAAGGCCTGCAACGTTTGCTGGTTATCGCCAAAAACCTTAATCTCGATGGGTTGTGCCGAAGTCATCAAATCGCCGAGCATATCCGTAATCACCTGTCCGAAATCTACCCGAAGCGATGGCTGTGAGGCTTCAATCTGCTTCCGCAAATCGCTGCTTACTTCTTCCGTGGTTTTATCACGTTGTTTTTTGAGTTGGATGAGGTAATCGCCGGTATTGGGCTCGGTGATAAAAAAGCCCATTTGCGTTCCCGTTCTTCTGGAATAAGCCGCCACTTCCGGTTGTTTCACAATGATCTTTTCCACTTCGCGCAGCATCCGGTCGGTTTCTTCCAGCGAAGTTCCGGGCGGCGAACTGTAATCCAGCACGATGCTGCCTTCGTCCATCTCCGGCAAAAAACCGGTTGCCAATCTCCCTGGAACAAACACAATTATTGCCACTAAAAGAAGCATGATGCCAACACTAATATACGGCCTCAGGATAAAAAACGAAACCCAACGCTGTTGTTTTACGCCGTGTGCCGGTACTTCTTTTACCACCCTTTTTTTGGTGTTGCTGAGCAAAAGGTAGATCACCGGCAGCCCGATCCAGGTTACAAAAAACGAACAGACCAAGGTGATGATCATCGTGTTCGTCATCACTTTAAAATATGCACCCGCAACACCGCTCATCAACACAAACGGAATAAAAATAACAATGGTGCTGATAGAAGAGCCAACCATCGCCGGGAACAAATAATCAATAGCTTTTTGCAGCAGGTTGCGGGTTGGTTCTTCGGGATGTTCTTCGTGCGTGCGGTGGATTTGCTCGACCACCACAATCGCATCGTCAATAATTAAACCGATGGCAGCGGCAATGGCGCCCAACGTCATGATATTAAAGGTGTAGCCGATCACGTACAGCACAATCAGCGTTAAACCAAGCGTAATCGGAATGGTGATGAGGATAACCGCACTCGCTTTTAACGACCGTAAAAACAGTATCGCCACCACAATGGCCAGTGCCAAACCAATCCACAAACTATCGCCCACACTTTTTACCGACTCGTTTACAAAATCAGCCTGCACATAATAAGGTTTGATGGTTACGTCTTTTGGCAGGATTTTTTGCAGCCGCTGCACCTGCTTTTCCATTGCCCCAGAAAGCGAAACGAGGTTGGCATTGGGCTGTTTGATGACGGCAATCAGCACACCTTCGTGCCCGTTGGCGTTGATCTTGGTGTACTCGATGCCGGGATTGATCTGCACTTCGGCAAAGTCTTTCATCCTGATTACGCGCTTGCTGTTGTTGCTTACCACCACGTTTTCCAACTGGTCTTTGGCGTTTAGCGTGGCATCGGTTACGGTGAGGTACAGCATTTTATAATCTGACAGATAACCTTCGGATTTTACAAAATCAGTTTGGTTCAGCGTGTTGCTGATGACATCCGGCGTGAGCGAAAGTGCACTCATTTTTTGCCGGTTCAGCAGCAGCCAGTATTCTTTTACCTTGCCGCCAATCACGCGGATTTCGGAAACGCCGTTGACTTGCGATAAAAAAGGTTTGATGGTGAACGTGGCCAGTTGCCGCAGTTCGATGGGCGATTTATCGTGGCTTTCCAGCGTGTAACCGCTTACCGGCAAAATGGAAGGGTTCATTTTCTCGACCGAAATCTGCACATCGGCCGGCAAATCGTTCCGGATTTTGCTGATCTGCGATTCAATGCGCTGCTGGCTCAGGTCAATGTTCGCGCTCCAGTTCATAAAAGCCGAAATCTCGCAACTGCCGCGGCTCGTGGTGCTTCTAACGTAATTAAGTTCCGGGATTTGTTTGACGGCGTTTTCCAGCGGTTTGGTAACCGTGATCATCATTTTGTTTACCGGCTGCAAACCTTCATCGGCAATAATTTTGATTTTGGGAAAGGTGATTTCCGGGAAAAGCGAAGTTTGCATTTTAGAATACGCAAACAGCCCGCCCATTAAAATTAACGCCAAAACCAAGCTGATTGGCTTTTTGTAGGCGATGAAAATATCTTTGCCTGGCTTGCTCATGGCTGTACAATTTTAACTTTTGCCGTGTCGGGCAAACTGTAATTTCCGGTAACCACAATTTTATCCCCGGCAGCAAATTTTGGCGAAAGTATCTCAATCCGGTCGTTTGTTTCGATGCCTTTTTTAACGGGTATTTTTACGGCCGTGGTTGGATTGATCAGCTTCATCACATAAAACTCGGTTTGGGTTTCGTTGGAAAGCACGGCCGGTTTGGGCAGCGATTGCGCGTGTTGGCTGGAAGATTTTACAATCCGCGCTTTGGCGATCAAATTCTCGGGAATGTTGTGCGCCGCTTTCACCCGCACCACAATGCCCTGCGTTTGCGAAAGCGTGTCTACCGTTGGCATGGATAACGTAACTTCCCCACGCAGTTTTTCGCCGTCGGGCAAAGTCAAATCCACGGGCTGGTGTTCTTTTACATCGGTGCGCATTTCGTAGGGCAATTGCATCAAAAAAACAAAACTGCTTTTATCGGTGATGACGGCCAACTGCTCGCCGTCCTGCACGTAATCGCCCTGCTGGTGGTTCACTTCGGAAATAAAACCGGATTGCGCGGCCTTAATCCTTCCCAAACCTGAAAAATGAAAGGTAGAATCCAGCACATTAATGCTGTTGCCAATACTGCGTGCTTCTTTTGTTTCCAAAGAAAACAGCAGTTGCCCGCGGCTGACGTACTTGCCCGGCTGCACATTTACCTGCCGCAAATAACCGTTGATGTTGGCCTTGACAAAACTTTTTAACAAGTAAACCGATCGCGCGTTTAAATCGGTATAATCTGTCAGCGCATCCTGCCCGATGGTGGTAACCGTAACCGGCGTTTGCGTATCGGCGGCAGGCACGTCTTCTTCGGCCGGTTCTGCGGATTTGCTTTTGCAGGAAAACAGCGACACCAAAATTATACCGATAAAAGAAGCATGCAGCAAAAAAGGTTTTATGCGGAGGAACGTGTTTTTCTTCATGGTTTTAACGGTTCCAGTAGTTTAACTGATTGATTAATTGCAACCTGCTGATGTTGGTTTGGGTGAGCAAATATTTAGCGCTGAGGTAATTGTTGATGGCCAAAACCAAGTCGGCAACGCGTAGGTCGCCAGTTTGCATCAATTCAAAATCAACCGTAACCAAACGCTGCGCGTATTTTAACTGTTCGGAAATTTGGGTGATCAAACTTTCGTTCCCGATGATTTGCTGTTGCAACTGGGCAATTTGCTGGCTGTATTGTTTGCCGAAAAAACTGCGGTAGTTTTGGCGCGTTTCTTCTTCCAAACCCAACTTTTTGTATTGCAGTTTGCGCTGGCCGCCGTCGTAAATTGGGACCGTCAAACTAAAACCGAAACCAGTGCCAAAGTTGTTTAAAATTGGGGCGATAAAACCAGTATTGTAACCGCCGTTTGCAAAAACTCCGGCACGCGGACGGTAAGTAAAATCCAACAACCTTCTATTATTTAAAATCTTTAAACTATCCAAACCATATTGTTTAAAAAAAATACTGTTGCCCAAATCAGGCTGATAATTTACCTGGATGTTTGGATCTTGCAATTTTACCGTTGTGGTATCTTGCAATCCAACTAAATAATTTAAAGTGGCAAAATCGTTTTGAAATTGGATGCGCGATTGCGACAGTTGTAGGTTTTGTTGTTGCAAGGTAACCAAAAAAGTAAGGTAATCGCTTTGCCGGTAAACGTTGCTTCGGGTCAGCGTTTTCAAGATCTTTTCTTCTTTGGTGAGCAAGGCGTTTACTTGCAAGTTAAACTCCAATTGCTGCAAACTTCCGTAAGCTGTAATGTATTGCCCGATGACCGACTTTTTTAAATCCTGTTCTGAAATCTTTGATGTGTTTTGGAGCGAATCGGCCTGCAAACCAATACTTTTAAGCTGGGCTTTGATGTAACGTTTGCCATCCAAAGATTGGTTTACATTCACCAAGCCATCCAAAGTTTGGACGTTGGTGATCGAGCCATCATAGCCAAAACCACGGATCACCGGCGCAATAAAAGCCGAACTGCTCAAATTAACTTGTGGTTTGTAAACTGCACGGACACGCGCGCTGTCAATCCTGGCTTGTAAAATTTGGTTGTTGTAATCTTTCAAAAGCGGCGAATTTCTTAACGCTTGTTCCTGGTAAAATTGCAGCGTATTGTTTTGTGCCGAAACTGAAAAACAGCCGGTAAAAACAGCAATCATCAACAAGGTTTTGATCAGCTTAAAACACATTTTTAAAAGCTCAATTAAAATGGTGCACCAAACTAAAACCAGGACTTCCCTGGATGTAAGCCGGAACTGCAACCGTTTTAAAGTTATAATTTTTGAAGAGATGCCGCGCCACAAAAGGATAAACGGTGTAAGCAATTTTGGTTGATAAAATACCCAAACCGGCACCTGCAATTACATCGCCGAGATAATGATGATTGTTATACAAGCGCAAAACGCCAACTGAAGCAGCCACGGCATAACCGCTATAACCGATCCAGGGCGAAACATTTTTGTATTCCTGGTACAGATATTCGGCAGCGGTAAAAGCAGAGGCCGTGTGGCCGGAAGGAAAAGACTCATAGTCGCCGCCATCCGGCCGCAGTTCGCGGACAGATTTTTTGGTAATCTGGCTTCCAGCTTCCATAATCCCGTTTGCGATCAACACGATTACTGTCCGGTCTCGAAAATTGTGTTTTCCCTCAATGCCAACCGCATTTAAGCCGTACAATGCTGCTGTCGGAACAATCCACAAATAATCATCCACATGTGTAGAAAAATTTGGGTTGTTGGTAACAATGCTGTGCTGGATGGAGTGGTTGAGGTTTTTAAGCGGCTTAACTTCCAACGCAAGCGCACCATAACCAATCAAAACAGTTGGAATAATGAAAGGCTTGAAACCTTTTTGGATGGTTGACAATGATTTTATGCCGGTAAAAGAAGTATCGCGAAGGCTTTTGGTGGTATCTGGCCGGGCAAAAGCAGAAAAGCAAGTCAGGGTAAAAAGTAAAATCAGGCGGCAGTTTTTTTTCAAGCTCATGCTTTTTTTAAATTGTTAAAATTCCTTCAAGTTTCTTATAGAATCCCGGTAGGAGGGAAATTGAACCTAAGTAACTGCAAGCAAATGTAGCAGTTGATTTTGTAGAAAAATTGGATAATAGCTAAATAATCTAAAAGGAGTGGAATATCCGGCACCTCGTGCCAACTATTTTAAAATTAATTAAATTTTTAATGTTCTTGCAAGCTATTTTAGGCCATGCTGTTTTTATCATGCAAAAATTAGGGTTGTTGATTTTAGCTTTGACACCAATTTTTACCCGGTAAAAGAAGCATTGCTTTTTCTGAAAAAATTAACATAAACCGAAAGCGCGGCAGCCAGAAAAAAGCCAAGGCCGGTTAAAACATCAATTAAAGTTGCGTTGACATTACTGCCGAAAATGGCATCAACCATATATTTAATAAACGAATTGGGTAGATTTTGCTCGCCGCGCAGTGCTTTGATGTGCCACTGATAATCGGTTATCGGGCAATAACCGATGCCGTACCAAAAACCCAAACCAAACCAGCAAGCGGCCGTAACCAAAATGCAGATGAAATGCAGTTTTCTGGTCGGTTTCCAAATCCATCCAAACAAATTAAAGCCGATAATGAGCAGGTGGAGCAAGGTAAGCAAGAAATCAAGCAGGCGCAAGTCCATCTAAAAACAATTTTAGGAATTGAGTTTGCGGATAACTTTTGCCGGGTTGCCCACAGCAAGCGAATCGTCCGGAATATCTTTGGTAACCACGGTGCCAGCACCGATAACGCAACGGTTGCCAATGGTTACGCCCGGGCAAATAATCGCGCCGCCGCCAATCCAGCAATCATCGCCAATGGTTACCGGTTTTGCATTTTCTTTTGTCCGCCTTAAAACAGCTTCCAGCGGATGTGTTGCCGTATAAATTTGTACGCCCGGCGCGCAAAAAACATGGTTGCCCAGCGTTACCGGCATCACATCCAGCACCACACAATTGACGTTGAAATACACGTTTTCGCCGCAAATCAAATTGTAACCATAATCACAATGAAAAGGCGGCTCGATGTACAAATTGCTGCCCGCATTTGGGATGAGCTGCGCCAAAATTGCTTTTGCTTTGTCGGTTGCCACAAATTCTTCCACGTTCAACTTTTTGAGCAATTGCTTGCACCGTGTCCGCTCCTCAACCAGCAATTCGTCGTTGGCCAAATAATATTCTCCCGACAGCATTTTTTCTTTTTCTGTTTTCATCGGTTTTAGTTTAATTTATTTTCGAAGTTAATCAATGAATTTAGCTAAACGGATGGAGACCCAATGATTTTAGGCAGGTAAAAGAAGCATTTTAAAAAACACAAAAGGATCAATCTAAACAAATCAATATCAAAATTTAACTTCAGCACAAATAAATTGATTTGGGCCAACAAACCAGCGATTAAAGAATAAATACCTAATTTGCCCGACCATTAATTAACCTTATCAAATAAAAACCAAAAGCTGTAACTGAATGAAATACCAACAATCATGGCTGAAATAAAGCAGGAAAGGCGGCTCGGCCTGTTGCAAGCCACCGCTATTAACATGACAGACATGGTTGGCATCGGCCCGTTCATCACCTTGCCCATGGTCATCAGCATGATGAACGGCCCGTACTTTTTGTATGCCTGGCTGGCGGGTGCCGTATTATCAATGGTAGATGCCATGGTTTGGAGCGAGCTGGGCGCCGCTTTCCCGATGGCTGGCGGTTCCTACAATTTTTTAAAAGAAACTTACGGCAAAAACGGTTTGGGTAGGCTGATGAGTTTTCTGTTTGTGTGGCAAACCATGATCCAGGCACCTTTGGTGATTGCTTCGGCGGCCATCGGTTTTGCGGCTTATTTTTCCTATTTGCTGCCGCTCACGCCGATAGAATCTAAAATGATGAGCGGCGGAATTGTAATTTGCATTGTGGCTTTGTTGTATCGAAAGATCGAAGACATCGGCAAAATCAGCGTGTTGCTTTGGGGCGCAGTTATTTTAACGTTGTTTTGGATTATTGGCGGCGGACTGGCGCACGGCAACTTTTTGCAGCCTATCCGTGATGTAAACAACGGCATCACCTTAAATTATGCTTTTGTTACGGCCATTGGTTTTGCTAGCGTAAAAAGTGTGTACAGCTATTTGGGTTATTACAATGTTTGCCATTTAGGCGGCGAAATTATCAACCCGTCGAAAAATATACCGCGCAGCATGTTCCTTTCCATCGCCGGCATCGCGGTTTTGTATTTGATGATGAACGTGAGCGTGGTCAGCGTAATCCCGTGGCATGTGGCGAAAGACAGTCAGTTTGTGATTAGTGTTTTTATGCAGCAATTGGCCGGGCCAACCGCGGCAAAAGTGGTTACCTGTTTGGTTTTGGTGGTTGCTTTCGCTTCCGTTTTTTCGGCCACTTTGGGCTACAGCCGTATCCCTTATGCAGCCGCTGCCGATGGCGCGTTTTTTAAAGTGTTTGCCAGATTGCATCCCACCGGAAAATTCCCTTACGTTTCGTTATTGTTTTTGGGCGGAATTGCTTTTGTTTTCAGCCTGTTGTTTAAGTTGAGTGATGTGATCAGTGCTATACTGGCCATGCGCATTTTGATCCAGTTTATCGCGCAGTCTGTTGGTTTGATTTTGCTGAGAAAGGTGAGGAGCGCGAACGATTTTCCGTACAAAATGCCTTTTTTCCCGTGGCCGGTTTATCTGGCCATTTTAATGTGGGCCGGGATTTTAATTTCAACCGGAACAACAATGGTTGCCGGAGGTTTGGTAGCGATTGTTACGGGTGCGGTTGTATATTTTATCAAAGCAAAACTGAACAAAGAATGGCCGTTTAATGCCGAAACCCAATCTAACTGATGCTTCTTTTACCGCCCTTTTTTCGTTGTTTCTGTTGATGGTTTTTGGTTAAATTGAATTAAAATTTCTATCGAAAGCAACTATCTAAAAATAGATTTTACACTTAATTTTACCCGATAAAAGAAGTATCGCCATTAAAACCCGTAGATTTCAATATCTTTAGATTTCAAAATTCAACCTAATCCATGCAATTTAAAAGTGCCGGAGATTTCATCATACAAAAGTTAAATAACGAATTGTCCCCGCAACTTTTTTACCATTGTGTGGAGCACGTTTTGGATGTATATGCTGCGGCAGAAAAAATTGGCACGGCAGAAAATATTTCTGCCGATGACATGAAACTGCTGCTGACGGCTGCATGGTTCCATGATTCTGGATTTTTAAAAGGCGCAAAAAACCACGAAGAGGAATCATGCCGCATTGCACGCGAAACTTTGCCCGGGTTTGATTATCAGCCAAACGAAATTGAACAGATTTGCGGAATGATCATGGCAACTAAAATCCCGCAATCTCCAAAAAACCATCTGGAAGAAATACTGGCCGATGCCGATTTAGACTATTTAGGCCGCGATGATTTTTTTACCATTGGCAACCAGCTTTTTAAAGAGCTTGTTGATTTTGGCACGATAAAAACAGCACGCCAATGGGACGAACTGCAGGTGGGTTTTTTGGAAAGCCACCATTATTTTACCAAAACGGCTTTGCAATTGCGGCAGGCAAAAAAGCTGGAACACCTGGAGCAAATCAAAGCCAAATTAAATAACGACCACTGAATGAGAAACTTATACATACCGCATTGGATTATTGACACCATTTATACTTTAGCCGGAATTTTGTTCTGCGGTTTTGCGCTTCGTAGTTTTTTGGTGCCCAACCAGTTTTTTGATGGCGGCGTAACCGGCATTTCGCTGCTGATCCACGAGTTGTACCACGTTAATATTGCTTACGTGATTATCCTGGCCAATATTCCGTTTATCATCATGGGCGCTTTTCAGGTGAACCGCAATTTTGCTTTCCGCACTTTTGCTGCTGTTGCCGGTTTGGCGCTTTGCCTGCATTTTATCCCGTACCCGCAAATTACTTCCGATAAATTGCTGGTTTCTATTTTTGGCGGTGTTTTTATGGGGATAGGCGTGGGGCTGGCCATCCGTGGCGGATGCGCGCTGGATGGAATAGAAGTGTTGGCGCTTTATACGGGCAAGCGCATCAGCTTTACCATCAGCGAAATAATTTTGGGGATCAATATTGTGATCTTCCTGGTTGCGGCGATCAAATTGGGACTGCCTACTGCTTTGTACTCTATTTTAACATACTACACCGCTTCAAGGGCGATCAACTTTGTAATCGAAGGTTTGGAAGAATACACCGGCGTAACCATTATTTCCGGACAAAGCGAGCAAGTGAAAGAGCGTTTAGTGATGGGCTTGGGCCGGGGAATTACAATTTACAAAGGCGAACGGGGTTTTTTAAAGGAAAGTTTTGATGTGAGCCAGCCTGTTGACATTGTTTTTACCGTAGTAACCCGTTTGGAACTGCGCCGTTTAAAAAACTTAGTCCACGATATTGATCCGAAAGCTTTTGTATTTACAAGCGTGATCAAAGAAGCGGCAGGCGGCGTTTTAAAACGACGGGCGAGGCATTAAGTTCAAGCTAAAACTTCGTACACGATTGCCGGAAGGGCTTTGTTTTTTAGCATCACTTCTCCAATTTTTTGAAACTGGTATGCTTCTTTTACCTGCATAAAAACCTGCTCGTTAATTAAAATCTGTCCGGGTTTTGCTGCCGATTGCAGGCGTTGCGCGGTATTAACCGAATCGCCAATCACCGTATAATCCAAACGTTTTAAAGAAACCGAACCAATATTGCCGGAAACCATTTCACCTGAATTGATGCCGATTGAAATTTCCGGTTTAAAAGTTTTGCCCGTCCCTGTTATTTTTTCGCTCGTTTTAATTTGGTTTTTGATGGACAAAGCTGCATCCAAAGCGCACTGCAAATGGTTTTCGCCTTTAAAAACAGCCATCACGGCATCGCCAATAAATTTATCAACGTGGCCTTCCTGCCCGATAATTTCTTTTACGATTTTGTCAAACAACAAATTCAATAAATTGACCACGGTATTTGCCGGGAAATGCTCGGTAATAGCAGTAAATTCGCAAATATCCACAAACATCACAGTAGCTTCCTGTACTTCGTTCCGCATCAGGTTGTTTTCAAACTCCTTGTGCGTCATAAAGTTGATTACGTTTTCATCCACGTACATCTTCAAAATGTTGTTCTCTTTGATGGCGCGTAACGTTTGCTGCAACTGCCGCACATGCCGGATGGTTTTTTCCATCGTGAGGTCGAGATCCTCAAAATCAACCGGTTTAACAACGAAATCGTAAGCGCCACGGTTCATGGCCGTGCGGATATTTTGCATATCGCCATAAGCCGAAACCATAACGGCTTTGATGGTTGGGTTTGCTTTGGAAAGTTTGGTGAGCAAGGTTAAACCGTCCATTACCGGCATGTTGATGTCACTTAAAATTATATCCAAATCCGGGTGTTGCCCCAATTTCTCCAACGCTTCTTCACCGTTTTGAGCAAATACAAACTCGTAAACATTTTCCCTGATCTTGCGACGGAATTTTTGTTTCACCAGCAGTTCCAAATCCGCTTCATCATCTACCACTAAAATTTTAGCCATTATTCAAAACGCTTGAGTTTTTCTTTTAAACTGTTAAAATCAACCGGTTTGGTCAAAAAATCGTTCGCCCCGTTTTGCATCGCCTGGTTGTGGTTTTCCTCGTCGCCGTAAGCCGTAATCATCATCACATAGGGCGGTGCCGAATCGTGTTCCTGCCTGATCTGTTTTAGTAAATCCAAACCGCTCATGCCCGGCATGTTGATGTCGGACAGGATCAAAACAATTTCCGAATCATGCTGGTGCAAATAGCTCAATGCTTCCTCGCCTGAAAGCGCAAAACTAAATTCGATCTCGCCGTTTTTGATTTCCTTACGGAAACGCTGGGTAAACAGGGGCTGCACATCGGCTTCGTCATCTACGACTAATACTTTCATATAATTATTTTGCCTTCATTCATTATTTGCAGTTGATTTATAATTGGAGTTTGGTTCTTTAATCAAATTCAAAGTATATTCAGGTTCGTCTTCACTATAAGCCGTACTTAAACCATCAGCAGAAAATTGATACCAGTCGTTTTGCTCGTTTTCTTCAACCAATATCAATACCTTAACATTTTGGTTTTTTTAAATTGGGCAAGTTATCGATTTTAAGTTCCTCTGTTCCGTCAAAATGTGCAGTTGTTTTAATTGCTTTCGTGTGAGTAAAATTACTGTTTAATTCGATCCGGTTTTCTGCTTTTGCTAAGTGGCTTTATTTAATAATCCCTTCTTTAATCAGTAAATCTTTAAATTCATCAATATTTACAACTTCAATGTAAGGAAAGTCAATGCTTTTTAAAACATCAAAGTCGCGATCATTTGTTACAATATAATCAGCATTAGCTGCAAAAGCGCAATCAACAAATTTATCATCGTCTTCATCATTTGTAATTAGCCGGAGATTAAAATAAGCAACTGTTAATCGTGCAGTTGAAAGTTCAATCAAAGAACGAATTACATTTGATGCAACTTCGGCATTCCAATGAGAAGTAAATTGTTCTTCGTATTCGGTCAATATCTCGTTAGAAAAAGCAATATTGATCTTTTTTTCTATGATTGCCTGATACAACCAATGAAACTTAGATCTGCCCGAAACAGAAACCAACAACACATTTGTATCAATTACGGCAAGCAAAGTCTATGATTTTTGGTTTAACCAAGTTTCCATGTCCGCATCGGTCAAACCTTTTTCGTCCCAAATTTGGTTTGATTGTGCAATTGCTTTGTCCGCGTAAAATTTGGCCAGCAGGTTTTTAAGCTCTTCCAAATCCTGGTTAGAAAGATTGGTACTGTACAGCTTCATCAATTCAACCTGTGCATTGGTTAGCGGAAATTTTAATTCACTCATAGTTAAAGATACTAAAACTATTCTAATTTGTTTTTTGGTTCAAACTACATTTTGTTCAACGGCAACGCGATCAAAAACTCTGAACCTTTTCCTTTTTCACTTTCCACTTCAATCCTCCCGCCATGCCCTTTCACTACAATATCATAACTCAAACTTAATCCCAATCCCGTTCCTTCGCCCGTTGGTTTTGTGGTGAAAAAAGGCTGTAAAATTTTATCTTTTACCGCTTCCGGGATTCCAATTCCGTTGTCTTTTACTTTGATCACCAAAAAAGTACCGGTAAAAGAAGTATCAACCCGGACTTCCGGTTTATAATCCGGCCCGGCCGTTTTTTGCTTTTGCTGAACGGCGTAAAAAGCGTTGTTAAAAAGGTTCAACAAAACGCGGCCAATATCCTGGGGAACGATATTTACTTTCGGCAAATTTTCCTGAAAATGCGTAGTCAACGTAGCATTGAACGATTTGTCTTTCGCGCGCAAACCGTGGTAACTCAAACGCAAGTATTCATCAGCCAGAATGTTGATGTCAGTCAGTTGCCGCTCGCCGCTGTTGTTGCGCGAATGTTGCAGCATGCCTTTCACAATGCCGTCGGCGCGTTTGCCATGGTGGTAAATCTTTTGCAGGTTTTGCTTGATGTCTGCCGAAATCTCCAATGCTTCTTTTATGGCACCTTTTTGCAGTTCTTCTTCCATTTCCTCTAAAAGTTCGATGCTGACTTCGGAGAAATTGTTGACGAAATTTAAGGGGTTTTGGATTTCGTGCGCAATTCCCGCCGTCAGTTCGCCCAGAGAAGCCAGCTTTTCGGATTGGATCAACTGGTCTTGCGTGGTGCGCAAATCGGCCAGCGCCTGTTGCAATTCTTCTTTTTGCTGAGACAGGGCAGCCGTCCGTTCCTGCACCAAAACTTCCAGTTCCACTTTGCGTGCGGCAATTTGTTTGTTCAGTTCTTCTTCCTGGCGCCGTTGTACGCGTTCTTTTTCCAACGCTTTTTGCTGACGGTTTGCGGTAAACCAGCTTGCAAAAATCCAGATTCCGGCAAAAACTTGTGCCGTTTGCACGTAATCTGACCATTTGTTGATTGCATCTACATTAATTAAACGAATCAAATCTTTAACAAACATCACTCCGATGTAAGGCAGAATGGTGAGGCTGAACGGCCGTAGCGAATGCAGCTCTTTTTCTTGATATACGATATAAACCAAGGTTAGCAGCGTTGCAATCCAAACCCAATCAACATAATGTTCTTTATGGGCAAACATTTCGGCAACCAGCAAAAAAACAATAAAGGTCATTCCGCCTTTCACCCATTGGTCCCACTTTAGCGGGTGTGGAAAACTTTTCAAAGTGCTGCGGATACTGCGGACCAGGAAAAGCGCAATCAGGAAAGAAGTAATATCCATCGAAAAAAAAATTGAAATTTAGCAAGTACTTATTTTATTGCCCTAAAAGAAGCATGTGCAAAATAAGCATATCTGTTGGTAAAAAAATGATCATCAATCATAGAACTATTCCAACTTTTGCAGTCTCAATAACAAAGGCTGATTTTTATAGTTGAACAAATTTTAATCCGAAAGAAAAAAACAGCAAATTAGCCCGCAGAACCCTAAACCAAATTACCATGAAAAAACTTCTTTTATCCCTGATGATTGTTGGCACTTTAACGCCTGGTGCCAACGCCCAAAAAAAACACAAACGCCAGGTCTTATTTAACGGTAAAAATACCGACGGCTGGCATACTTATTTAAAACCTACGGCCGGGGCAGCGTGGCAAGTGGTAGACGGCGCGCTTCAGCTCGACCCAAAAGCAGAAGGCCAGGGCGATTTGGTAACCGACCAGGAATACGAAAACTTTGAACTTTCTTTGGATTGGAAGATTGCCGAAGGCGGAAACAGCGGCGTTATTTTTGATGTGCATGAAGACCCGGCTTTCCGTTCTACTTACGATACCGGGATTGAGATGCAGGTTTTGGACAATAAAAATGCCGACGACAATAAAAAAGCGAACCACCTGGCCGGCTCGTTATACGATCTGAAAGCGCCATCGCAAGATGTGGCAAAACCGGCAGGCGAGTGGAACAAGGCCAAAATACGCAAGGAAAATGGCCACTTAACTTTTTACCTCAATAATGTAAAGATTGTTGAAACCCAAATGGGCAGCCCGGAGTGGGAAACACTGGTCAACAACAGCAAGTTTAAAAACTGGAAAAATTTTGCCAAATATCCAAAAGGGCACATTGCTTTGCAAGACCACGGCGGGCAGGTATCGTACAAAAACATCAGCATCACAGAACTTTGAGTTTTTTTGGATGCCGGGTTTTCTAAAAAAACCTAACCTTTCGCATTAATCTAAAAAGAAGCATCCCGAAAATTTACTTTTCGGGATGCTTCTTTTATGGGCATAAAATTGTTGCCTTTTGGGTTTAATGCGGTGCCTCGTTTTGGTTCCGTTCTGCAATTGGTTTGATGTCCGGCTGGTATTTTACCTGCCTCGGCGTGAGCCAGTACAAAAGCATCACCCTGGAATACCTGAAATTAAAAGGCGACAATAAAAATGAAACTACAAAAATAATCCCAATGTATAGCCAGGGCGATGTGGTGTTGCCGGTAAATGTATAAACTGCAATTACGGTTGCCACGATTTCGGCCACGTTCAATGCGTAACTGGCATACATTGCTACATAAAAATAGCCTGGTTCCTGCTCAAACAAAAAGCCGCAGTACGGGCAGGTTTTGTACATCTTTTGGATGTGGAAACCGTACATGCTGTGGCTGAACAAATTGCCTTTGCGGCAGCGCGGGCATTTGGCATGAAGCATGGCATAGGCTTTGGAAACTTTTTCCATTGTTGTTTTATTTTGGTTGAGATAACAAACTGAATAGTTAATGCAATAATACCAACAGTTGTTTAATTTGCTTCTGCACAAAAATTAGTTTTAATACAATTTTAAATGGAGGCGAAACTTGTATCCAATTTAAACCATCCATTTTTTTCCCTGATTTTACCCTGCTAAAAACAGTATGCTTAAGAATTGTTGTTTCCAATTTTTTTGTCTGAGATTTGCTGCTGATCATGCCTGAAAAAAAACAATTAAAACTAACCGGCCGTATCTGGCTGGAAACTGATGACGGGCCGGTTTTAGGTTCGGGCAGGGTAGAACTGCTGGAACGCATCCAACAATCCGGCTCGTTGCGGCAGGCGGCTTTGCAGATGAAAATGTCTTACAAGCAGGCCTGGGACATGATCAAACACATGAACGAACAGTTGGGCGGGCCGGTAATTATGGCGCAGCGCGGCGGCAAAGGCGGCGGAAACACGATAATAACGGAAAACGGGCTGAAAGCGGTTGCGCTTTTTCGTTCCTGCCAAAAACTGTTTCACGATTTTTTGAAGGAGAACCAGCCTGAATTCTAACCGCTTCTTTTGCTGGTTTTTTTGATTCTCCAGTACCGGTTTAAATTTTATCCTGAAATTTATAATGCTTCTTTTATGCCCATAAATTTGGTGTTTAGGTTTTATGCCAGAAACTTGTTTAAACTTTTATTATTTGCTACATCGTTTATTTACAAACGCTTATTAAAGTACACACCCCTAACCCCTCTCGAGAGGGGAAGCATGGCTTGCTATCTTTCTAACGTTTGGAAAGGTGTCGTTTGCAGGTTCCCCTCTTGAGAGGGGCAAGGGGTGTGTCTTTTCATTTTTAGGTGGTAAAAGAAGCATCCGGAATTAAGTTTAAACAACTTCCAAAACAAAAATTATAAGAGAACAACAATTTTTAGGTGGTAAAAGAAGCATGGAAAATATTTGAACAATATTTAAACAGATTCTGAAAACGATTTTGATTTTCGTTATGTTTACAAAAATATAACGATGCTATATGAATACAAAACTTACTTCTGTTATTTTCCTTCTTATTTCTGGTTCAACAGTTTTTGCCCAGCAAAAGAAGCACGTGGAGCCAAAAAGCGATACACTGCTCAACAAAAACAGGACGCTGCACGAAGTTGTTGTTTCGGCTTCCCGCGCCAGCGAAAACATTTTGCGTTCGCCGGTCAGCATCGAAAGGGTAGATACTTCCGCTTTTAAGCTTTCTGCCGCACCTTCTTTTTTTGATGCGCTCGAAAACGTAAAAGGCGTGCAAATGATTACGCCAAGCCTGGGTTTCCGTATCATCAATACGCGCGGTTTTGCAAACACTACCAACGTTCGTTTTACACAATTAGTTGATGGAATTGATAACCAGGCACCGCACATCGGCGCACCAATTGGAAATACAATGGGGCCAAGCGACCTGGATATTGAACATGTAGAAATTATCCCCGGTACGGCTTCTGCACTTTACGGTTTAAATGCGATAAACGGATTGGCTAATTTTATCACCAAAAACCCTTTTACCAGTACCGGAATTACTGTTCAGCAAAAAACCGGAATCAATCATGTTAACGATGCTGAAACTTCGGCAAAATTATATTCAGAAACCAGTTTTAGAATTGCAGAAAAAATATCCAAAAGGTTTGCATTCAAATTAAACGGAACATTTACAAAAGGTTATGATTGGATTGCTGATGACCGAACTGATCTAAATGCTGCCGCAAATGTTGCAGTTGGAATTCCCGGCGGCGTAAATAATCCGGGCTATGACCCGACAAGTGGTTACGGCAATGAATCTTCTGACCGTAAAACAGTTACTTTAGGTGGAAAGCAATATGTGGTTGCGCGGACGGGTTATTACGAAAAGGAAGTAACAACATACAACCTGCAAAACATCAAGGCCGATTTGGGTTTGGTTTATAAATTGGATGATCAAACTAATTTAATTTATACTTACCGTTTTGCCGATATTAACAACATTTATCAGCGTGCCAACCGCTTTCAGCTTAAAAATTATATTTTGCAGCAACATGCTTTGGAGCTGAAGAATCCAATTTATCAGTTCAGGGCTTATCTTACGACAGAAAACACAGGTAAATCTTACAACTTGCGTTCGGCAGCAGAAAATGAAGATAAAGCTTTTAAGCCTGACAATGTTTGGTACGGTGATTTTACAACCGGATTTAATAAAGCTTTAGCAGTAAGCGGAACAACGACACAGCAAGCATTAATTGCAGCCAGGCAATTTGCAGATCAGGGAAGGTTGCAACCCGGAACTGCTGCTTTTAACAATAAATTATCAGCACTTGCCAATGTTAATAATTGGGACATTGGTTCTGCATTGCGTGTAAATGATCAGATGTTGCATGTAGAAGGCCAGGTTGATGTTTCCAAAGCTATTTCTGCTGATTTTAAAAAATCTACTGGTTTTGATTTCCTCACGGGATTTGACCACCGCGATTACATCATTGACCCGGACGGCAATTATTTCGTCAACCCTAATAAAAGCAAACCGAATGCTGTTTTTACCTATGGAAAAACCGGCGGCTTTATTCAGGCCGGAAAAGATTTGTTGGACAGCAAGCTTCGGCTTACGGCAACACTTCGTGCCGATCGGAATGATTACTTCGACCTCAAATTTAACCCGCGTTTTACAGCCGTTTTTTCTCCTGTGGAAGAACAAAATTTTCGGGTTTCTTTTCAAAGCGGTTACCGTTTCCCCAGTATTTTTGAAGCTTTTTCTAACGTAAACAGTGGCGGCGTAAAACGGATCGGCGGTTTGCGCATTGTTTCGAACGGCGTTTTAGAAAATTCTTATCTGAAAAGTTCGATTGATGCGTTTCAGGCAGCCGTTAAAAATGATTTTAACCAGGGCATTTCCACCAACGCCGCTATCGCAAAAGAAAAAGGTTTGCTGGTGAAAAACTATTACGATTACATCAAACCCGAACATATCAACTCGTTTGAAATGGGCTACAAGTCTTTGTTTTTCGACCAAAAACTAAAACTGGATTTGGATTTTTACTACAATAAATACGACAACTTTATTGCACAGGTAGAAATGAGCACGCCAAATACTTCCAATCCGGATTCAATCGCCATCAATTTAAACGATAAAAACAAGCAGTCGCGCTACCGGGTTTGGACGAATTCGCGCAGCACGGTTTACAATTATGGCGGAAGTTTGGGTTTGTCGTACCGGTTTTTGCAGCGGGTTGTTTTTTCGGGAAATGCTTCTTACGCCAAACTACAGCGAACCGATAATAACGATGGTTTGGAAGATGGCTTCAATACGCCGCGATGGATCACCAACGTTGCTTTTGGCGGAACAAACGTTTACCGAAGTTTGGGTTTCAATGTGGGTTATAAATGGCAAAGCAGTTATTATTCGCAAACATTTTTGGTAAATGGCAACGTGAAAAGCTACGGAACGGTGGATGCGCAAGTGAATTACAATATCATCAAAACTTTAAATTTTAAAGTTGGCGCCAGTAATTTATTGAACCATTATTATTACTCGTACCTCGGCGGCCCTTCTGTTGGTGGTTTGTATTATACCACGCTTACTTATCAGTTATAATGCAGACTGAAAAAGTAGTGCTAAAAGAAGCATCTACTTTATTAGAACTTGAAAAAAAACAAATCAAAACCAATCAGTTTGCAAGTGTGCATTTATCACAAATACCTAATGCTGATATATTTAAACTATTTACCTTAAACCCTTTTGGCAGGTTAACGACAGGGATTTGTGAATCGGGAAGGCAAAAAATATGTTTGCAAACGGTGCAATTAAAATGGACATGTTCATCGTGGTGTTCATGTTCTGTACAGGAAGCAGAGCAAAAAGCGTAGTTGGCGGTCCCGTCCAAACCCAAAACTTTGTGGATAATCCCTTTTTCTTCAAACGTGCTTAAAATGCGGTACAGCGTAACCCGGTCAACCTGTTTGCCTATAATTTCTTCCAGTTCCGGTTGCGAAGTGGCCATTTCCCTGGATTTGAGAACAGATAAAACGCTGATCCTCGGTGCCGTTTTTTTAAGCTGATGCTTTTGCAGCAGTTCGTTAAATTCATCATTCATGTCCAACAAATTTAATACTTCTTTTACCGGTTAAAATTCGTCATTGATCAAGTCATAAGTTTTGTTGGTTTTTCATTTTGTACGGTTTACAATTTGTGCTGTATAATGATGCTTAACAGAACATTTGCCTTTATAGTTGAGGTTTAAATAATGGGCAAAGGCGATGGACAAGCCGCCAAAAGGCAAAATAAACGGTTCCAGGTTTTCGGGAAGGAACAAATGGACAACAGCAATGATGGCAAAGCCGGTAGCCAGCAAAACCAGCGGTAAAGCGTTTTGGTGAAGTTTGTAAGCGGACAGGATTGATACGCCGGCTATCAGCAGCGAAAACAAAACCATTGCTGTTTCTGCCCATCCTTTTACCAAAAACCCAATCCCAAGCAGTGGGAGTAGGGTTAATAAAACAGGAAAAAAGGCACAATGAATGGCGCAAAGCACGGAAGCCGTAATCCCTACTTTGTCCAGGGTTTGGTTGGATTTTAAATTCTTCATTTTGTGTTGCAACTAAGTTGCTTTTTCAAAAGTAGAAAATTAATTTGAACCAGAAAAACGAGTGGGACTGAAAATAGTTAAAGAAAAAATGCCGATAAAAGAAGCATGCTTCTTTTATCGGCATAAAAACATTAAAGCTTTGAAGGGATTTCAAATCTTTTGATGTTTTTGGAAATAGAACTATTACAATTGTTTTTTCTACAATATTTCGTTCAAAAACAGTTTCATGTGTTCCCACGAACGTTTGTCGGCCAGTTCATTATAAGCAGCACCTTTGGCATTATCGTTTCCGGCATGTGGGTCGGTAAAAGAATGCACCGCATTGCCGTAAAAAATCATCTGCCAGTCGGCTTTGGCATCGCGCATTTCCTGCTGAAAAGCCAATACTTCTGCCTGCGGTTCGTTCGGGTCATCGGCACCATGGCAAACCAAAACTTTCGGTTTAATCTGTTCTATCGGCCTACTGGCGTCCCTGCCTAACCCGCCATGAAAAGAAACTACGCCACGGACCGGGAAATTGGCACGTGCCATTTCAAGTACACCTGATCCGCCAAAACAAAAGCCAATTGCAGCAATACGGGAAGGATCGGCGCCTGATTTTACCAGTTGTTGCATGGCCAACTCAATGCGGTGCTGGTAGGCCTTGAAATCTTTTTTGTAAAAGCCGGCCAGTTTTCCGGCCTCGGCAGGGCTTTTTGGATAATTGCCGACGCCATAAATATCGGCCACAAAAGCATAATAGCCCAATTTGGCCAGTTTTTCGGCCGTTTCTTTGGCGTGTGCATCAATGCCCATCCAAGCCGGAAGGACTAAAATACCGGCCTTTTTTCTGCTGCTGTTTTCGGGCTTGATTTCAAAACCAGACAACTTTTGGTTTCCATCCTGATAGTTTACCGGTTTTAATTGTGCATTGGCCAAAGGCAGGGCCAACGTAAATGCAAAAAGGAACTGTACTAATTTTTTCATGTGCTGCAATATTATTTGATACTTCTTTTATCAATACAAATCGGTAAAAGAAGCATTATGTTTTTTGTTAAGGATAGATAGTTCTATAAAAAGTTTTGCCAGGTTGTAATTTAAAAATATAACTGTTTTGCTATTAACGCCTTACAAATTTTACAAGTAGTAAATATCATGATCAAAGAAACGGGACATTGTATTCAGGTATGTACTTTAATATAGTTTATAAAATACTGCCCGGAACGCTAAAAAAAGCTTAATAATAAGTATTGAAATATTACTTGTTTTTATACAAATGATCAAAATAATGCCTGGGCAAGCAGAATGGCAATTTTATCAAATTTTGCCGGTAAAATCAAAGTTAATAGAAACCTAAAATTTTTTATTTGCAAATAATAATATTGATAGGCAGTAGAATAACAGGCAATAATTTTTGCTTTTTATTATAAAACGTACTCGCCTTAAAATATTATAAATTTATTTTTTAATCGTTGATTACGAATGATTTAGATAAATTATTTACAGTAGTTGTGTTTTTTCAATCAAGCCTGAAAAATTTTAAAGCTAAAGTTAGGCTTGAGGCAGGTTTTTGATTTTACAACAACTTGGAATTGTTTATTTGTTAAAAATATTATTTGTTCAATTTTTTAAAAAACGTCCAAAAAGTTTTTAGCACTTAAAAATCTTGTTTCCATAAAATTAAGCATAGCAATGGCTTCAAAATATGATTTTATCCTATTCGTGCTTTAAGCTATACAAATTATTTTGTGGGTTGAAATCTTATTGTTTTGCTAAACGATAGTTATAAGTGTAGAAACTTCTTCAACTTGTTTAAACATATCTATTTTACAAGTTTATTCTTATTAAGTATTGATTAAAATACTTGGTTTTTCAAAAAATAACCCTTCAACTTTCAGTACCGTACAAGGCTGCAAAATTAAAATTGTGGCTAAAATACAATACAAAGTGTTTCAAATTTCAGACAATAAAAGAACTGAAAATCGTGTCGGTTTCCTGGTTTTAATTCCCCTCCAATATTTAAAGCATTAGGTTTCAACAACAGGGCAATTACAACTTAACCATAATAGGAACCAACTTCTCTATCAGATACTTTAAAATATTTAATTAAATTATATATGAAATCAAAATTACTTAATACGCTCATCTCTTTTTGTTTTATCGGCCTGTTTATTACGAACCGGGCAAACGCACAAGTGGTCGCGTTAAATGGCCCAAGCGACAACAGTTCAACCCCGCCAAGCACCAGTTCTGCTGTCGCACAGGTTTTGGCTTCCGGCGGCGTGATATCCTTAAAAATAGGTTCAACCGCCACAACCGCTACGGATGTAAGGTATCAATGGTACAAATTGGACAATACAGGTACTAAACGCCTGGTAAAAGATGGTACAGACAATACATTAAGCGAAACTACAACTGGAGCCGGTTATTACATTTATCAGTTGGTCATGAGCAATTCTAACCAATGTACATCTGATATTTCTGACCCTTTTAAAGTGTATGTATTACCTGCCTTAAACCCAACTATTGCAGCCAGCAGCGGCACCATTTGCTCTAACGGCACCAGTACTTCTACTTTAACTGCCAATGCAGGCAACAGCAACTATTCGTATCTGTATCAATGGACTTTGAACGGAACAACCATTAACGGGGCTACAGCGGCAACTTACACCACACCAACCGGAACTTCAGGCAACAACACTTACGGCGTAAAGGTTTCCTATGCTTTAAATTCCAATTTTGGAGGTACGGCCATGCAGGTAATCAACATGATACCTGTTCCAACCAAACCTGCAATTTCTGTAGGCCAATAATTTAAGGCGGTAAAAGAAGCACGCAACTTACAAGCTATGAAACCGATCAGATTGCCTTACTTTATTTCCTGCTTCCTTGTTACAATTGTTGTTTTTGTAAACAATTTTGCGGCCGCAGCTACGCCACCACCAAGCCAGGCGGTAACTATTTGCCAGGGGACTTATGCTGTTTTAAATGCAACAAGCACTAATGCGGCAGCCTACCAATGGTACAACAACGGACAGGTAATTGCCGGTGCCACCAGCAAAACTTACTACACCAACAATGCCGGAAATTATAAAGTAATTGCTTTTAACCAGCAGTCTTGTGCTTCGGATGTTTCTGATGAGATACAAGTTGTGGTACAGTCTTTTTCAAGCTCCATCACTTTTAACCCATTGCCTAACAAAACTTTCGGCGATGCCCCGTTTTTATTAATGGCAGATTCAAAAAAGCCAATCACTTATACAGTTTCTCCGGCCGGAGTTGTCAGTATTGATAAAAAGAATATGGTTACCATAATTGGCACCGGCCAGGTAATTATTACGGCCACAATACCAGGCCACAGCAGTTGCGGAAATGATATAATGGCGCAACAAACGTTAATTGTTAAGCCAAAAGTTCAATTAAAGCCAACTGAAGTTGCAAACACGCCGGTTGACCTGGCTATCGTTGTCGGTTCTAACAATAAACAAGTAACCGCGAACCAGCCTTTTGAATATACGTTAACGGTTAAAAACCAAAGTAAATCAACGGCAAACCAGGTAAGTGTAACCGATACTTTACCGGCAGCATTAGATTTTGTGGCCATAAATAATTCGGTTGATGGTAAAGCTACTTATGACCCCAACACCCGTTTGCTGACCTGGAAAATGGATCAATTGAAAGCAAATGCTTATACCGAACTTCGTTTTTCGGCCATTGCCACCCGGCACGGTGCCATAAAAAATACGGTAAAAGTAGTATCTGCCGAGCAGGACAGCAACCCGGCCAATAACACATCTGTTGATTACAAAGATATCTCCGGCATCAATATCCCAAATGTGTTTACGCCAAACGGCGACGGCAAAAACGATAACTTTACCATTGCCGACCTCGACCAATACCAGGAAAACGAATTGGTGGTGGTTAACCGTTGGGGCGCAAGCGTTTATCAGGCCAAAAATTACAAAAACAACTGGACCGGCGACAAGCTGGACGAAGGCACTTACTTCTACAGCCTAAAAGTTAAAAACAGCAAAGGCGGGCAGGAAGAGTATAAAGGTTATATCACTTTGCTGCGGTCATCAATTTAATTATATACAACCTCTCTTTCGGGCAAAACGTACAACGCTTAAAGCGTAAATTATGAAGGTCAGCAGTTTTAAGTCTGTAAAAATTATTGCATTTATTTTCTTGCTGATAAACTGTATCCACGCAAAGGCACAGCAAAACGCACAATTCAGCCAGTATATATTCAACGGTTTATACATCAACCCGGCCGCTGCCGGTGCCAAAGAAGATTTTTATTTGCACAGCTTTTACCGTTCGCAGTGGACGGGCGTTGCCGGCGCGCCGCAAAGTTTATCAATTGCTGCCGACGGAACGGTAAACGACGAAAAAGTGGGTTTGGGCCTGCTGCTGGCAAACGATAAATTAGGTGCCCAAAGCAGCCTGGCCGCTTATGGCAATTATGCTTACCGCTTGCAAATGGGCGACCGCGGCACCAATCACCTCGCGTTTGGCCTGGGCGTTGGTTTTGTGCAATCTGCTATTAACGGTTTTATGTTGAATGCCGGGCAAAGCGGGGACAATGTTGTGCCTGTTGGAACCCAAAGCACACTTTTGCCCGATGCCCGCGCCGGTGTTTTATATACAAGCGAAAGTTTTTTTGCCGGTTTTTCTGCAGATAACTTAGTGGCGAAATACCTTAACCGCGATAAAAGTTTGAACGTCCCCGTTCCGCAGCCACACTTTTATTTAACTGCCGGCACAATGTTTTATTTGAATGATGAGGCCAAAATCAAACCTTCGTTTTTGTTGAAAAATGCCAGCGGTTCGGCTACCAGTTTGGATTTGAACACCTTTTTAATTTTGGGCGATAAATTTTGGATAGGCGGAACTTACCGCAGCAATTTAAAACTGCTTTCAAATTCATACAATAACAGTTTTCAAACCGCAAACGCGGTAGTTGCACAAGTTGAGTTTTTTGCAACCAGCAAATTGCGCATTGGCTACGCGTTTGATTATTCCATGTCCACCTTCAGCGGTTTTGGCAACGGCTCGCACGAACTGTCGTTGGGCATCTACCTCAGCAAAAAAGCTACGCAAAACTTTGCAACAAGCAGCTATTTTTAGGCGGTAAAAGAAGCATTGCGGGTTTTCTATACTTGTGATTACATTTATTTGGATCTGGTTTAAGATTTACTCGTCAAAGTTTCCATACTTCTTTTACCACCTAAAAATTGGTATGTACCTGGTTTTGGGTTTGTTTACGCAAATCCAAATACCAAATTTTATATGGTAAAAGAAGCATTAACATTTTCTTGTAGAAATTTAAACAGGCTTTTATAGAAATAGAGCAAACAGTGTTTTTCAAATCAAATATCTTTTACACAAGCTATACTTCTTTTACCGTAACAAATATTTCACTTCAATTTTATTCCGCAGCAAACTATAACCTGCTTAATCTTGTTGGTATTCCAAGCCAGACAATTTTATGCCGAAAACTTCCGTTACGCCGCTTACCATAATTAAGGTTGATAAAAACAGTATCATCAACACTGAAGATTTTTTAGCTGCCGAAGAACCTTTAGAAATCCGCCTTGGTTACGGTGCTTCTTCCAACAGAACACAAAAAAGTATTTCGGTAACGATGCGCACGCCGGGAAACGATTTTGAATTGGCCATCGGTTTTTTGTTTACCGAAGGCATTATCGAAAACGCAGCGCAAATCAGTTCCATCAAACATTGCAACGGTTTGCACGAAAACGTGGTCAAGGTTGAACTGTTGGATGGTTTAGATTTGGACATGAGCAAATTGGAACGAAATTTTTATACCACTTCCAGTTGCGGCGTTTGCGGGAAATCATCAATTGATGCGGTAAAAACAGTATGCCGTTTGCCGGAATTTGTATCAAGCGAAATCCAATTTTCTGCAGAAAAAATTTATCAATTGCCCGATCTGCTTCGGCAAAATCAAACGATATTTGGCAAAACCGGCGGCTTGCACGGTTGCGCTTTGTTTGATGCAAACGGAAAATTACTGATAGCCCGGGAAGATGTTGGTCGGCACAACGCGCTTGACAAATTGATTGGTGCAACGTTGCAGCAGGGTTTGTTCCCGCTAAATCAATATCTGCTGTTATTAAGCGGACGTGCAAGTTTTGAACTCATCCAAAAAGCTTATATGGCTGGTATCAAAGTTGTTGCGGCAGTTGGTGCGCCATCCGGTTTGGCGGTACAAATGGCAGCCGATGCGGGCATTACGCTGATTGGTTTTTTAAGAGGGGAAAAGTTTAATATTTACTGCGGTGCAGAAAGAATCAACACAAATACTCAGTTAATTCATCGATCAGAACAATTAAGTACTTTATTAAAATGAAAATACGGATCAGAGGCAATTCCATACGCTTTCGGCTTTCAAAATCAGAAATAGATTTTCTTGGAAAACAAGGTTACCTGGAGGAGAAAACAGAATTTGCAACAAACACTTTTTGTTATGCCATCCAACGGTTGTTTGAAGGCAAAACGCTCGATGCTTCTTTTACCGGCAATAAATTGACCATATTCGTTCCAAATCAAATGGTAGAAGATTGGGTGAACACAGAGGTGGTTGGCTTCAGCAATCATTTGTTTATTGACGAAAACAAAACGCTTTCTTTACTGATCGAGAAAGATTTTAAATGCACCGATAATGAGGTGAACGAAGACCAGACAGACTACTTTGACCATCCAGAAAAAAACTGTTGATATATGAAAAACGAAACGCAACAAATACCTGCCGCAGAAAACCCGGAAAAGTTTATCGGTTTAAAATTAGGCGAACCTTATAAAGATGCAGCCGGCGTAAAGGCTGTAGTTGTAGCCGGAGAATATGTTTTTGGGCAAGTGCCATTTGCCCGTGGCATGAAAGCTTTGTTTATTTTAAACCAAAAATTAGGCTACGATTGCCCCGGTTGTGCCTGGCCTGATCCTGACGGCGAGCGTTCGCCCATTGCCGAATATTGCGAGAACGGTGCAAAAGCCATTGCCGAAGAAGCAACCACCAAAAGCTTAAAGCCACAATTTTTTGTAGAAAATGCTGTAGCCGACCTGGCCAAACTAAATGATTTCCATATTGGTAAAGAAGGACGTGTTGCACAACCCATGTATTTGCCGGAAGGCGGAACCCATTATCAGCCAATTACTTGGGAAGGTGCTTTTGAGAAAATTGCTTCACACTTAAACAAATTGGAAAGCCCGAACGAAGCTGTTTTTTATACTTCCGGCCGAACCAGCAACGAGGCAGCTTATGTTTATCAGTTGTTTACCAAAGAATACGGCACCAACAATTTGCCCGATTGCTCCAACATGTGCCATGAATCTACCAGTTTTGCTTTGGCGCAAACTTTAGGCATTGGCAAAGGTTCGGTAAAACTACACGATTTTTACGAAGCGGAAGTAATCGTCATCCTCGGTCAAAACCCCGGGACAAACCATCCGCGGATGCTTACGGCGTTGCAAAAAGGCAAAGCAAATGGCGCAAAAATTATTTCTGTAAACCCTTTGCACGAAACCGGTTTGCTCGGTTTTAACAATCCGCAAAAAGTAAAAGGCGTTTTGGGTGTTGGCTCAAAACTGACAGACATTTTTCTGCAAGTAAAAATTAACGGCGATTTAGCTTTAGTGAAAGCCATTAACCGATTGTTGCTGGAGGAAGAAGAGGCGCATCCGGGAACTGTTTTTGACCATGATTTTATCCGCGATAATACCGCCGGTTATTTAGATTTTATTTCCGAAGTAAAAAAACACGATCTGGATTTTTTGGTAGATGCTTGCGGCGTTTCGTTAGATGAGATTAAAGAAGCGGCCAATCTTTTAAAGCATAAAAGCAAAATTATCGTTTGCTGGGCGATGGGTATTACGCAGCACAAAAATGCCGTTGCCACGATCAATGAGATGGTAAACCTTTTGCTGATTAAAGGAAGCATTGGCAAACCAGGTGCGGGCACTTGCCCAACACGTGGGCACAGCAATGTTCAGGGCGACCGTACCGTTGGTATTTTTGATAAACCGCACGAAGCTTTATTAGATCAAATCAAAAAAGTTTATGGTTTCGAGCCGCCGCGCGAACACGGTTACGATGTGGTGAAATCCATTTATGCGATGCACGAAGGCAAAGCAAAAGTGTTTTTTGCGATGGGCGGCAACTTTTTGTCGGCCACACCGGATACTTCTTTTACCGCCGAAGCTTTACGGAAGTGCAACCTCACCGTCCATGTTTCCACCAAACTCAACCGCAGCCATTTGGTGCATGGCAAAGAGGCTTTGATTTTGCCTTGTTTAGGAAGAACGGATTTGGATATCCACGACGGCTTGACACAATTTGTTTCCTGCGAAAACTCGACGGGCGTGGTGCAAATGTCCAAAGGGGTTTTGAAACCGGTTTCTACTGATTTGTTGAGCGAACCGGTAATTGTTTGCCGTATGGCGAAAGCAACCTTAGGCAGCCGTTCTAAAATTGACTGGGACAAGTTTGAAAAGAACTATGATCACATCCGCGACGACATCGAAAAAGTGGTGAACGGTTTTGAAGATTACAACAAACGGGTGCGCGAAAGAGGCGGTTTCTATTTGCCAAACGGATGCCGCGAACGAAAATGGGACACTAAAAACAGCAAGGCCAATTTTGCAGTAAGCGAACTGGTGGTTGAAAAACTGGCCGATGATGAATTAATGATGATGACCATCCGCAGCCACGACCAGTTTAATACCACCATTTACGGTTTGGACGACCGCTACCGAGGCGTTTACAACGAGCGGCGTGTTGTTTTTATGAACCCTGCAGATATTTTGCGCCAGGGTTTTGAGATCGGCGAAGTGATTGATTTGTACAACCACCACGATGGCCGCGAGCGTGTTGCCTGTGGGTTTATCATTGTGTCTTATGATATTCCGGAACGTTGCGTGGCTACGTATTACCCCGAAACCAATGTTTTGGTGCCGATTAGTTGCGTTGCTGATAAAAGCAACCAGCCTTCGTCAAAATCTATTCCAGTAAAATTGAGAAGGAGTTCTTTGTTTGAAGAACCGATTGCTTTTAAGGTGCTGTGAAAATTGTCTTCCTGAATCTATTTTTTATTGAGAAGGGAAGACCAATTTTTACCTGTTAAAAGAAGCATTCAGGATTGAAACACCGTTTTGTAATGCCTGATGGTTTGTTGTTCATTGCCGCGGCCTAAAGGCCGCGGTTTGCAAAGCCACTATTTGGCTTTAGCCCCAAAACGTATAGAAATCAGTAGGCGAGGAGTCGGCACCAATTTTTACCCGATAAAAGAAGCATTCAGGATTGAAGCACCATTTTATAATGCCTGATGCCGGCTTCTTCAAACTCGTTGCCCAACTTTTCAAATGCAAATTTCTCGTACAAACCAACTGCCTGGATTTGCGCATGTAAATAAATATAATTTGCACCCGGAGGCAAATCGGCCAAAACAGCTTTAACCAAAGCCTGGCCAACACCAAAGCCACGAAACTTTTTCAAAACCGCAAAACGTTCCGGTTTATAACCGTTTGCTGTTTTTCGCCAGCGCGCAGCTCCGGCCGGTTCGCCATTTACTGTAGCCAAAAAATGGTTGGATTCATCCTCATGTTCCCATTCCAGTTCGGGCGGGCAATTTTGCTCGTACACAAAAACCTCTTTTCGTATGGCAAATACCTTTTCCAGGTCTTGTTGCGCACTTGCTTTTTTTACTTCAATTTTATTCATTCAGTTGCTTTCGAAATGATTTCTTAATGCGCCAATGTTGCCCTGATGAATTTAATTTTTCAGCATAAAACAAAGAAACGCCATTGCATCTAAAACAATGGCGCTTCTTTTACCGATATAAATTGCTTACAACTTTTCGTTTACGTTGATGCAGTTGAGGTCATCAAAAGCAACGGTCAAACGTTTTACAAAATTCTCTTCGCCTTTGCGCAGCCATACGCGCGGGTCGTAATATTTTTTGTTTGGCGCATCTTCTTTGCCCGGGCTGCCAATCTGCGTTTGCAAAAAGCCTTCATTGGCGTGGTAATAATTTAAAATCCCTTCCCAAAAAGCCCATTGCATATCGGTGTCCAAATTCATTTTGATGGCACCGTATGAAATTGCTTCGCGGATTTCTGCCTGTGTAGAACCAGAACCGCCATGAAAAACAAAATTTATTGGTTTTTCTGCTTCCAAATTAAAATGCTGTTTTACATATTCCTGCGAATTATGCAAAATTACGGGCTGCAATTTCACATTTCCGGGTTTATAAACGCCGTGCACGTTCCCAAAAGCAGCAGCAATGGTAAACCGGTCGCTCACTTTGCTCAATTCTTCATAAGCATAAGCCACATCTTCCGGCTGTGTGTACAGGCGTGAACTATCAACATGGGAATTATCTACACCATCTTCTTCTCCGCCGGTAACGCCCAATTCTATTTCCAAGGTCATGCCTAATTTAGACATCCGTTCCAAATATTTAGAAGAAGTTTCGATGTTTTCTTCGATCGGTTCTTCGGAAAGGTCAAGCATGTGAGAGGAGAATAATGGCTTGTTATGTTCTGCAAAAAAACGTTCGCCGTGCGCCAACAGCCCGTCAATCCAGGGCAATAGTTTTTTTGCGGCATGGTCTGTATGCAAAATAACGGCAACGCCATACTGTTCGGCCAATAAATGCACATGCGTTGCAGCAGAAACCGCACCCAAAATACAAGCCTGCAACTGATCATTGTTGAGCGATTTGCCAGCGTAAAATTGTGCGCCGCCATTAGAAAGCTGGATGATGACCGGGGAATTGACCGCTTTTGCAGTTTCCATAACGGCGTTAACAGTATTGGTGTTCACTACGTTAACGGCCGGCAAGGCAAACTGGTGTTGTTTTGCCAATTCAAACAATTGCTGTACCTGGTCGCCGTGCAGTACGCCTTTAAAATTTTTAAGATCCATAGTAATTGTGATGTACTTTTAAAATCCGAAGTTAAATAAAATACATTTCTGCGCAATAAATTCTGCTATATAAACCACGACGGTTTTTTTCGTTAATTTGTGCATTAAAAACAGTATAGATGGCTTGGTTTAAAAGGGAAGAAAAAGGGATTATTACAACAACAAAAGAGAAAAAAGAAGCGCCCGACGGCATTTGGAACAAATGCCCGAATTGTAAAAAGCCACTTCATTACTCAGAACAAGTTGAAAATCAATACGTTTGCCACTATTGTGGTTTCCACATGCGCATTGGTTCCAAAGAATATTTTTCCATTTTGTTTGATGACAACCAGTTTACGGAGCTTTTCCCGAATATCATTTCAGCCGACCCGCTTAACTTTGCCGATACCAAAAAGTACACTGACCGGCTGGAAGAAAGCAAAAGAAAAACAGGTTTAAAAGATGCGATCCGCGCAGCACACGGAAAAATTGAAGGCCAGGATTTGGTAATTGCCTGTATGGATTTTACGTTTATCGGCGGTTCGATGGGTTCTGTTGTTGGCGAAAAGATTTCCCGAAGCATTGATTATTGTATCGAACACCGGATGCCTTTTTTAATGATCTCAAAATCAGGTGGCGCACGCATGATGGAAGCAGCTTTTTCGCTGATGCAAATGGCCAAAACATCCGCCAAACTGGCTTTGCTGGCCCAGGCCAAACTGCCTTATATTTCTTTGCTGACCGACCCAACCACCGGCGGCGTTACCGCATCTTATGCCATGCTGGGCGATATCAATGTTTCGGAACCTGGCGCGCTGATTGGTTTTGCCGGCCCGCGGGTGATCAAAGAAACAATCAAAAAAGATTTGCCAAAAGGTTTCCAAACGGCAGAATTTGTTTTGGAACACGGTTTTCTCGATTTTATTGTTGACAGAAGGAAGATGAAAGAAAAGTTGGGCGCATTTATCAAGATGATGAATAACTAATTTTTTTAGCTTTTTTTGTCCTTTTTAAAACAATCAATTTTTTTTTGGGTTGATAGTAGGAAAACCAAAAAACAGCAACATGAACCCATCAAAAGAAAACGATCAGGCTGATCAAGGACAAAATAATACCGATAAAAACAGTACGCACGAAACGGATAACACCAACACGGTAAAAGACCCGGACACCTGGACAACCGGAAGCGAACCGATGACAGGCGCACAGCATTCTTACTTAAAAACATTATCAGACCAGGCCGGCGAAGATGTTGACGAAACGTTGAACAAAGCAGAAGCATCCAAAAAAATTGATGAACTGCAACACAAAACCGGCCGAGGCTTGGACGACTAAACAAGTTTTGCCGGTTACTAAAAAAATAAGTGCTTCTTTTAGGGGCACTTTTTTTATCTGCTAACTTTCAATTAGATTAATTTTTATGGATGAGGATAAAGCAGAACAGCGGATAAAGCAAATTTTATGTTTTGGCAATAGTTTGACTGCCGGTTATGGGTTACCCTCGCAACAGTCGTTTCCATCGTTAATCCAACAAAAAATCAATGCCAACAAACTTCCGTACAAAGTAATTAATGCAGGTTTAAGCGGCGAAACCTCGGTTGGCGGCAAAAGCAGGATTCTGAACTTGATAGACCAACAAATAGATGTTTTTGTGTTGGAGCTGGGCATCAATGATATTTTGCGTGGCATAACCGTTGCAGATACTTTAAACAACTTACAATTTATCATTGACCTGGTGAAACTAAAGCACCCAAACGTAAAAATGCTTTTGCTGGGGATGGAACTGCCATCGTTTTTAACCGGGCATATTTTGAAAGATTTCCGCATGGTGTTCCGGCAGTTGGCCGATAAAAACAACATGGCTTTTGTCCCGTTTTTGCTGAATGGTGTTGCCGGAAACCGTTTGCTGAACCTGCCCGATGGCGTACACCCAAACGCAAAAGGTTATGAAATTGTGGCAGGCAATGTTTGGGACGTATTAAAAAAGATATTGTAAGTAGATGCTTCTTTTACCGGCAAATTTTTGGGCAAGTTTATACTTTTAGTATTTAAACCCGGGCCATTAATTTAGTTGAATTTTAACTTTGGCCTTGCACTTGTTAAAAGCGCTAAAACTTTTACAATAAACCGGCTCTTGCTAAACAAATCCGGGTTTTTGATAACACTATATTGCAACAAGTCATTGTTGCATTCATCCTGTAGCCCGTTTAAATATTGACAGTATTCATTTTCGGTAATAAAAATGAGTTTAAAATTGTCTTTAACAGTGCAAGCGGGCAAGGGCAATTTATACTTTTCAAAATCCGCAATTGTAAATTTGGAGGGCAGTACTTCTAAAAAAGCTTCATTCATCATACAATATTTATGTAGTGTTAAAATTTGATATGATTTAATAAATTATCAAACAATCCGAATTGATTAAAACTTGTACGCAAATTTAAAAACTAAGGTTGCAGTTTCTCCGTAACTATTTTTATGGAAAATTACAAGGTTTATCGAAACCTAAAATCCAACCTGCAAAAAAAGAAAACCAGGCTGGCAGATTTGAAGGCGAAACTGACCGAGGTTAAAGTTGAAATAGAAACTTTGGAAATTGAAGTTGAAGAAGATATCAACGGCTTAAACATGGTTTTTGACAGTATTATCAGCCAAAAAAGCAATTAAACCTGATCTAAAATTGGAACTATAAAAAACAACAATGATGAAACTTAAGCATTTATACTTTTTGGTTTTTTTAAGTTTGGTTTCTTGTCAAAAAAACAAATCAAAAGCCGCTGAAAACCTGAAAGCAGTGCAAGATACAACCAAAAAAACCGATACCAAAAAGAAAGCAATTTTTAACCATCGGTTTTGATTGATTAATTAAAAAAAGTTTTTGAAATTAATGCTTCTTTTAGCATACATTTTTTGTTAAACATTTCGTTGTATGTTTTTTAAATTCACAATCAAAAGTAAAAGATGCTGAAACCTATAATCACTGCTGTTTTTTGTTGCATGGTTTTTTTCTGTTCGGCACAAAAGCAACTGTTAACTTATCCCGAATTGCAATCAATTGTTCAAAACAATCCTGACCAAATTACCATTTTTTTGAAAGGAAAAAATTATCAGATTTTACCCGGTTCAAATAATAATAACTTGCATTTTTTAGGCTTGGTTGCAGATGAAGATTATACCGATATCACAATCAGTTTTGAGAAACGCCATACGATAATCCACCTCACTACAACCAACCAGCCACAAGTTGCAGTGATACAAAAATACCTCCAAAGTTATAATGGTAAAAACAGCAAAGGCTCTACCATTTACCGCGTAAAAGATGGAGCCTTTTCTACAATTGCGATTAAAGAAAACGAACCTAAAGTAAATAGTCTTAAAGTTTATAACATTGATCTGGAAAATTAAGAACCAAACTTGAGTGCTTCTTTTACCTACTGTTTTTTGTCTTTTGGTTTATTTTCGGTAATGTAACCGTTAAAAGAAATAGGCTGACGATTGTTGCTCGTAACGTTTAAATTGGCATAGCCCAGCTCAGAAACCGATAAAATCATTTGCCGGGTTTCTTTTACGTTATGTGGTACAATTGTAATTTCCCAGCCGCTTTTTTTGTTGTTGCTGCTGTTGTAGTCAAACTTTTTAGTTTTAAACTGAATCCCGGTTTGGGTTGGGTCAGTCGGGTCCATTGGCGCAACATAGGCACGGCCATAATAAGGCAGGTAGCAATCTATAGAATCTTTACTGACCGTTACATTATAGTTGTAATTTAACTGAATGTTGCTCCAACCCTGTGGCAAGGCCATCTGTGCCATAAAAACAAAGTTATGGTTGTCCATCATGTTTTTTACGTCCTGCTTTTTTTCCGCTGTTTTTTGCGCCCTTGTAGTTTTGGTATTTTGGGCAGAAGCTGGGTTTGAACTCAGCAGCGTTAAAAACAGCAGCACAATACTGCCTAAAATATGGGTGTAATTGCGTTTGGTATTCATGCTAAAAAATGGTTTTTGTTTAATCAACAATAAAATTAATTAACAACGAAACCAAAGATCAGTTTAATACAAATGCTTCTTTTATGACATAAAAATTGCTGTGTAGTAGTTGTAACCCTCCTGGTTCTCAAGCGGCAATACAAGTTTCAGGGGAAATAATAGTTTAAATAACTACTTGTTGCAGATACTGTTTTTACCGGCAAAAAATCAATATCAATTTATTGCCGGTAAAAGAAGCATCGTTAAGATTGGGCAACCGGCTCTTTGATCGGTTGGCCATCATTGCGGTAATAGGGGCGGATGATCAAACGTGTGCCGCCATTGTAACTGATGTAACTGCCCAGCCAATTGATAAAAACAACAACTTTGTTTCTAAAGCCCATCAGCAAAACCAAGTGAACAAACATCCAGGTTAACCAGGCAAAAAATCCTTGAAATTTAATTTTTCCTAAATCCACAACGGCTTTGTTACGGCCAATAGTTGCCATCGAGCCTTGGTCGTTGTACACAAACTTTTCCGTCGGTTCGTTTTTGATCAGCCTAAGCAAGTTTTTTGCCAGGTGCTTTCCCTGCTGGATTGATACCGGAGCTACGCCTGGCAAACCTTTTGGCATTCCTTCGCTAACGGTGGATGATACATCGCCGATGGCAAAAACATTGTTCAGGCCAATCACCCGGTTTATTTCGTCGGTAGAAATGCGGTTGCCCTTGGCAATAAGTTCTTTCGGAATGCCTTCCGGCACAACGCCTATCACACCTGCAGACCAGACTACATTTTTGGTTTTGATCTTTCTGCCGTCTTTAAAAGAAATGACGTTGCCATCATAGCTTTCCACCATCAAGTTTGTCAACACTTCAACATTCATTTTTTCCAAAAACTGTTGCGCTTTTTTGGAAGCCTGCTCACTCATATTGGCCAAAACCTTGGGCAGTCCATCTACCAGATAAACCTTCATTTCCTCCTTGTTCAATTCCGGATAGTCTTTTTTAAGGATGTAATTTCGGATTTCTGCTATCGAACCGGCCAATTCTACACCGGTTGGACCGGCACCTACCAAAACGAAAGTCAAATAAGGTTCGCGCTCTTCTTTGGTTGGTAATAACAAAGCCGTTTCCAGGTTTTGCAAAACAGCACTGCGCAAATTCAAAGCTTCCGGAATACTTTTCATCGGAAGCGTGTATTTTTCAAAGTCCTTGTTTCCAAAAAAGTTATTGGTAGAACCTGTGGCAAGCACCAGGTAATCGTAGGCAATTTCGCCGATGGTGGTATCAATACTGTTTTTATCGGTATTAATTTTCTTTACTTCGGCAATCCGGAAACGAAGGTTTTTTTGTCCTTCAAAGTTCTTTCTCAACGAAAAAGCAATCGAATCGGCCTCCAAACTTCCGGTTGCCACCTGGTACATTAGTGGCTGGAAAGTGTGGTAGTTGTGTTTATCAATTAAAATAACCTCTACTTCTTTGTTTTTCAAACTGTTTGCAAGTTCTATACCGCCAAAGCCAGCGCCAACGATCACGACTTTAGGGAAATTGGAGTTGTATGTTGATTCCATATTGTTATTACAGTGTTTTGAGGTTTCTGTTTGGCTGAAAATACAAAAGCCGTTCTGAATAATCAAAACGGCTTTTAAAATAGGAGATTCGGATTATTTTAAGTCTTTTTTCCCAAAATCTACAATCACTGGTGTGGCTACACAGATGGAAGAATAGGTGCCAAAAATAACACCGATCAGTAATGCAAATGAGAAACCGCGGATTACTTCCCCACCAAAAACAAACAATACAATCAGCACAAATATTACGGTTAAAGCGGTGATAATCGTTCGGCTTAACGTGCTGTTGATGGCATCATTGATGACCACTTTCGGGTCATCAGTTTTTGCATGGTGCAAGTTTAAGAATTCCCGGATTCTATCAAACACTACAACCGTATCGTTGATGGAATAGCCAATCACAGTTAATATGGCAGCGATAAATGCCTGATCAATATCCAACGAAAAAGGCAGGATCCCGTTGAACAGCGAGAAGAAACTTAACACCAGCAAGGCATCATGTGCGGTTGCAATTAAAGCGCCCAAGCTGAACTGCCATTTGCGGAAACGGATCAAAATGTATAAAGAAACAATCAGAATCGCAAACACAACTGAGTAAAATGCACTTGTTTTGATATCGCTGGCAATGGTTGGCCCAACTTTTTGCTGGCTCATGATCTTGCTGGGGTTGTTAACCAGCTTTAAGCCTTCTTTCAATTTGCTTTCAGCTTTGGTATCGGCCGTAGGCGAGTTATCATCAACCAAATATGGCGTGGTGATACGTAATTGTGGGTTGGTTGTACCAAAAGTTTTAACCTCAGTAGTCAAGTGATAGGTTTTATCTAATGCATCGCGTACTTGCTGGGCATCAACCGGTTTTTCAAAACGAACCACATACGTTCTTCCGCCTTTAAAATCAACGCCTAAACTAAAACCACGGGTGATGATTGAAATTAGTCCGGCCAAAATAAACAAACCGGAAAAGGTGTAAAACTTAAACCTGTTTTTTACAAAAGCGTAATGTGCATTTTTGAAAGTATGGTTGCTCCAGGGATAAGAGAATTTAATGTCCCAGCCTTTTTCCAGCATCCATTCAAATATCAAACGGGAAATTAAAAGCGAACAAAACAATGAAGTGATAATACCGATCAACAGCGTAGTGGCAAAACCCAGGATTGGGCCGGAACCAAAAATGTATAAAATAACACCGGTTAAAAAAGTAGTGATGTTTGAATCGAGGATGGAAGGCGTGGCATATTTAAAACCATCTGCCACAGCAATACGGACAGATTTGCCATGTGCCAGTTCTTCCCGCACGCGTTCATAAATCAAAACGTTGGCATCAACCGAAATACCTAAAGTTAGCACGATACCGGCGATACCAGGCAACGTTAAAACTGCGCCCAAACTTGCCAACACACCAAACAGGAAAAAAACATTGATAAAAACAGCAACAACAGCAACACTGCCTGCACGGTTGTAATAAGCAACCATGAAAACCAGCACCACCAATAAACCAACTACACAAGAAATTAAACCGGCACTAATCGCTTCCTGGCCTAAAGAAGGGCCAACGATGGCTTCTTCCACAATGCGGGCAGGGGCAGGCAAACGGCCGGCTTTTAAAACATTGGCTAAATCTTTGGTGTCATCAACGGTAAAACTACCGGAGATAGAGGAAACACCGCCGGAGATTTCGTTTTGAACAGTTGGTGCGGAATACACATAATCGTCCAAAACAATAGCGATTGCTTTTTTATTGTTAGGGTCGGCAGCAGCGGCGGCAGTAATTTTGCGCCATTTGGCTGCACCTTCGGTATTCATGGTCATCTGCACTTCCGGACTGCCTTTCTGGTCGTAATCATTACGGGCATCCGCAATTACATCGCCAGCCAGAACAGGCCCGCCTTCAGCCCCCGACAGTTTAATGGCGTAAAGTTCTACACGGGGGATCTTATCGTTAAAACGACGGTTATAATCGTCATTTACTGTCATTGCTTTAACGCCCCAAAGAAAACGGACATTTTGCGGGATAACAGATTTAACATCAGGGCTGTTTAGCAAATGGTCCACTTTAGCCGTATCGGCAACGGCAGCAAAACCAATAACAGGGCCGGGGGCAGGCTGAATGCCACCATCCTGCGAAGCATAAACATTCGGGCGAAGCATGTTTTGGTTAAGCAAAGGACTGTTGACCGCAGGATTGCCCGTTTTTGAAGTTTTCGCACTCGTATCGGCCAGTTTGCTTTTGGCAACTTTATTTAACAAACCACCAGCAGCCGTAGAAGTATCTGTTTTTGCCGATGCTGTTTTTACCGTAGTATCTTTGATGGTTGTTCCGGCTTTTGCTTTGGCAGCCAAAATGTTGTTGATATTGCCCAGCAAATTCAAAACTTCCGAATTGTCAAAAGTTTCGTAAAACTCTAACTTGGCCGAACCTTGCAATAATTTGCGGACACGGTCAGCATCAGAAACACCCGGCAATTCAATCAAAATACGGTTAGTCCCGCTTTGTAGTTGAATGTTTGGTGCCGTAACGCCAAATTTATCAATACGAGTCCTTAAAATATTATACGAACGGTCCACCGCGCTTTTGGCCTCATTCTGCAAATAACGTTTTACCTCGTTGTTAGAAGCATCAAATTTGATACGGCTTTGGCTTTCTTTTGTCGAAAAAATCGGGGCCAGTTTGCCGTTTGGGTTCAGCTTTTCGTATTCGTTAACAAACAGCGTGATGTAATCCTGCTGACTTGTTTTTGATTGTATTTCGGCATTGGACAAGGCCTGGTTAAAAGCAGGATCGGTGTTGTTATCGGACAAGGATTTTACCAGTTCGGCCAGCGAAATCTGCATCGTAACGTTCATTCCGCCTTTCAAATCCAAACCCAAAGCCAGCTCTTTTTCTTTGCAGTACTGATAGGTATGGTTAAAAACAGGATAAACCGGCTGTGTTGAGATAGAATCGAGATAAGACCGTTCCTTTTCAGGATTGCCTTTAGCATAATTCCTGGCATTGCTTTCTACATGTTGCGCCACCCAGGTGAAGGATAGCTGATAGAGGCAAACAATGGCCAGAACAATCGCGAAGAATTTAATTACTCCTTTACTTTGCATGTGCTGTTAAATGTATAAGATATGTTGTTGATGGGTTTTTTAACAAGACGGCAAAGCTAACAAAAAAACGGAATTTAGGTTTTTTTATATGATAAAAGAAGCATCAGCAATTTACCGACGGTTTAGTGTGATGAAAGAATAAGCAAGAAGGTTTTTTTCGTCCGGAGAAAAATCCTCACGGCTGCTTTCCCGCCATTGGTTTGGATCAATTTCCGGGAAAAAAGTATCGGCCTCAAACTCATGATGAATTTTGGTGAGATAAATGCAATTGGCTAATGGCAGGGCTAAATTGTAAATTGTTGCGCCGCCGATCACCATCACTTCCTCATTTTTACCTGCTAAAAGAAGCGCTTCTTCCAGCGACGGTGCAACTTCGCAGCCTTTAATTTCTTTTATATTTCTACTGATGACGATGTTCCTTCTGTTTGGCAACGGTTTGCCGATGGATTCGTAAGTTTTTCTGCCCATAAAAACAGTATGCCCGGTCGTAATCTGTTTAAAATGTTTCAAATCAGCGGGCAAATGCCAAAGCAATTGGTTGTTTTTGCCGATGGCGTTATTGGCCGCAACAGCTACCACAAGGGAAATCAACATGGTTATTTTACAGTTAAAGTGTTGTTGCTGGTATCGGCATCCATAAAAATTCCGCCATCAATATTTACCGAACTTATTTTTTTAGGTGATAAAAGAAGTATCGTGGCTTGTTTCTGGTTTTTCTCCCAAACTGTCGGCGTTTGGTGAAAAGTGTGGGTTGAACCATCGGCATAAGTAACGTTCACATCAAAAGGAACCGCAAAACCGCCAACGTTATCTACCGTTAAAGTGTCTCCTTTTTTGGCCGGGTTTAATGTTTGGATAGAAAGGTCAATATAATTGGACGAGAAAAACCAATTGTTCCAAAACCAGTCGAGGTTTTTGCCCGAAGCGTTGCTCATCGAATAAAAGAAATCCCAGGGAATTGGATGTTTGCCATGCCAGCGGCCCATAAATTCATGCAAACTTTTTTTGAAAAGCGCATCGCCCAGCATATCTTTCAAAGCCAGATAAGCCAAAGCAGCTTTTCCGTATTCGTTATCGCCCAAAATATTTCCCGGCGTTAATTCGCCGCGCGTTACGATTGGCACTTGTATCGTTTTTAAATTCCGGTTTTTAATCCAGCGGTTCACGCGAAATTGTTTGAAGTTTTCGGAAGCTTTTTCTTTTCCCAAATCCTCTATGCCAATTAAATATTCCAGCGTGGTTGCCCAGCCTTCGTCCATAAAACCGTAACTTGATTCGTTGATGCCCATGTAAAACGGAAACCAGGTGTGCGCAATTTCATGTTCCGCCACAAAACGCGAAAAAGTGGTGTCGCGGTTCGTGTCGTCGTTCACCATCATCGGGTATTCCATATCCGCAAAACCCTGAACGATGGTTGTTTTTGGAAAAGGATAAGGCACGCCCGGCCAGTTTTTTGAAAACCAGTTTAAAGCGTGTTGCCCATAACGAACCATTTGGTGGAAATCCGCAGCATCGTCATTGTAAGCCGCTTGTACACTTGCACGGCGGTTTGTTTTTTCGTCCACAATTGTGCTGCTCGCGTCCCAATCATAATGGTCGCTCAAAGCCAAAGCAACATCGGTAATATCGTTGGCTTTCCATTTCCAGGTGTTGGTTGCGTTTTGGGCCGTAACCTGATGGTTTAGCAATTCGTTTTTTGTTGCGATGTGAATGACAGAATCAGCCGTCATAGATTGATTTAACCTTTGTGCATAAGCCGGATTTAAAACTTCATTCGGGTTTTGTAAAGTTCCGGTTGCCCAAACCACAAAGTTTTTCGGAACGGTAACTTGTAAATTGTAGTTGTTAAAATCGTTGTAAAACTCGCGCCCTCCGGTAAAATCCAAGCGGTCCCAGCCGTTGTAATCATCATAAACCGAAACGCGCGGATAATAATAGGCCAGGAAGTAAGTCGTTTCATCCAAAATACCTTCACGGCCTTTTTGCGGCGAAATGTAGAAATGCCAGTCAACGTTGAGCTTGATCGAATCGTGCGGTAGCAAAGGCTTGTCTAAATCCACGTTTTGCCAGGTGTAATGGCCTTCATTATCCGGCAGCGGTTTGGTTTTTCCGTTTATTTTGAATTGGTCAATCACAATTCCGTTGCTCAGCGTATCCGCTTGGCTGTTCGGGTTTCTCCGGGTGCCGCGTTTGTGGATATTTTGCACGAGGCGCATCACCAAAGTCATCAACGTATCCGGGCTGTTGTTAAAATAAGTAATGTCTTCCGTTCCGCTGATATTCCTTCCCGGCGGATTTGCAGTAATCGAAATATTATAATTGCCGTGATTTTGCCAGTAGTTTTTGCCCGGCTTGCCGTTGGTTAAATGCGTGCCTTTTTGAAAAGCTTTTTGGATATCGGGCGGCATCGGCAGGTTTTGGCCAAAGCTTTTTGTGCAACAAACAAAAATCAGCAACAAACTTACTGAAGAAATAATTTTAGATTGACCGTTGAATTTCATACCAATTTTATAGGGGTAAAAGAAGCATTGCGCTTTTTTGTTCGATTTTGCTATTTAAACTGCAACCGCACCTTTAATATGCGGCCAGGCTTCATAATTTTCCAACGTAAAATCTTCAAATTTAAAACCGAAAATATCTTTTACATCAGGATTAATTTTCATCGTCGGCAGTTTTTTCGGCTCGCGGCTTAACTGTAAATTCGCTTGTTCGATGTGGTTGTTGTAGATGTGTGCATCGCCCAAAGTATGGATAAAATCGCCTGGATCCAGATCGCAAACCTGTGCCAGCATCAGCGTAAGCAAAGCGTAGGAAGCAATATTGAACGGAACGCCCAGAAAAATATCAGCGCTTCTTTGATACAATTGACAAGATAATTTTCCATCCGCCACATAAAACTGGAACAAACAATGGCAGGGCGGCAACGCCATTTTATTCACATCAGCCACATTCCAGGCCGAAACGATTATGCGGCGAGAATCCGGGTTGTTTTTCAATTGCTGAACCACTTGACTAATTTGATCAATGTGGTTTCCATCCGGCGTTGGCCAGCTGCGCCACTGGTAACCATAAACCGGACCGAGATTTCCATCGGCATCCGCCCATTCGTCCCAAATTTTTACGCCGTTGTCTTTCAGATAGTTAATGTTCGTATCGCCGCTCAAAAACCACAACAATTCGTGGATGATGGATTTTAAATGCAGCTTTTTCGTGGTAACTACCGGGAAACCTTCCTGCAAATTAAAGCGCATTTGGTAGCCAAAAACACTGATGGTTCCGGTGCCGGTTCGGTCGTGTTTTTGGTTGCCGGTTTCCAAAACGTGGCGCATCAAATCCTGGTATTGTTTCATTTTGATTTTTATGTGATAAAAGAAGCATCACGCAGCCACAAAGAAAAATAATCTATTTTTGGAATCCTATTAATGTTTAAAATTAGGTTTATCAACACATGGTCATTTTCCCCAACGCAAAAATAAATATTGGTTTAAATGTGGTTGAACGCCGGGCAGATGGTTACCACAATTTGGAAACCGTTTTTTACCCGATACAAATCAAAGATGCGCTGGAAATTGTGTTGAGTGATGAACTGCGCTTTACTTCTTCCGGCAATGCAATTCCCGGAAATGCAAACGATAATTTGTGTTTGAAAGCGTATCATTTGATAAAAAAGGATCACGATTTGCCGCCGGTCAATATTCATCTCCATAAAAATATCCCGATTGGTGCAGGTTTAGGCGGAGGCTCTGCCGATGCCGGTTTTTTCATCAAACTGTTGAATGAAGTTTGCGAAATCGGATTAAGTACAGAAGCAATGGAAAATTACGCGCGGCAATTGGGTGCCGATTGTGCTTTTTTTATCGGCAATAAACCGGTTTTTGCTTTTGGAAAAGGAGATTGGTTTGAGAAAATCGAACTCAATCTTTCCGCGTATCATTTGGTTTTAGTGATGCCGCCCGTTCATGTTTCTACGGCCGAAGCTTACAGTGGCGTTCGTCCTGCGCCTTCAATTCATGATTTAAAGCTTGCCATAAAACGCCCGGTTGAAGAATGGAAAGACCTGATTAAAAACGATTTTGAACGATCTGTTTTTCAACATCATCCTAAAATTAAGGTGGTAAAAGAAGCATTGTACCAGCATGGCGCAATTTATGCCGCCATGAGCGGGAGCGGGGCTTCGGTATTTGGTATTTTCAGCAAAAAACCCAATTTGCAGGAATTGGAAAAAGCAAACCAGGTTTTTTATGCTGTTTAGGTTGATTTACAAATGCGGATTTTGATTCGCTTTGTCATGCCGAATTTATTTTGGCATCTCATCATACAGATTGTCATCAGAACAAGTTTTAAGCCTTGCTTGTGAGATACTGAAACAAGTTCAGCATGACAAAACCCACAAATTACAATCCGGCATCATCCGTAACGCCGTGGCCAAAACCTTCTACCCAATCTTTGTCGCCCTGGCCTTTTGCAATAGCTGTAAGCAAACGGTTGTGTATAATTGCAGCCATTGGCATTGGCGTTTCGCTTTTTTGTGCCAAAGTAAAAGCTAAACGGGCATCTTTAAAACCCAGCTTCGCCTTAAACCCAACCGGCTCGTATTGTTTGTTGGCGATCAGCTTACCATAATTCTGATAAATTGGTGCATTGAACAAAGTAGAACCAAAAAAGTCGGCCATTTTTTTGGGGTCAATACCGTTTTTTTCGCCTAATGTGAAAGCTTCGGCCATCATTTCCATGGAAGCCATGATCATAAAATTTCCGGCAATCTTTACCACGTTGGCATTTCCCGGTTCTTCACCAAAATCTACCACGCCTTGCCCCATGCTTTCTAAAATCGGTTTTGCTGCTTCTTTTATGGATGAATTTCCAGAGGTGCAAATCCAAAGTTTCTGTGCAGCCGCTGCTTCCGGTCGGCCAAAAACCGGCGCAGTTAAATAATGCGATCCGTTTTGCTGGTGCAAAGCATTTAATTTAACAGAAGTTTCGGGCGAAATGGTACTCATCGAAATATGTACGGCGCCTTGTTTTAATGATTTTAGCAAGCCTTTTTCTCCGCTCACCGCTTCTTCTAAAATTCCGTCTTCGGAAAGCATCGTAACCACATATTGCACATCCGTTGCCGCTTCTTCCGGCGAGTTGCAAACGGTAACGGCTGTCTGCTCCAACTCATCAGCTTTTGATGCCGTACGGTTGTAAACCTGCAAAGTGTAACCTGCTTTAATCAAATTTTTGGCCATGGGCAAACCCATGTTGCCCAATCCTATAAACCCTATTTTTTCTTTCATTTTTAATCGCTGATGTAATCCCGGTCTTCCTGGCTTAGTGTATCGTAAGGAGGCAAGTTGTTTTGATTTGATTGGTTTGTGTTGTTGTTTTTTGATTTGGAAGGGCTGCCCATCATAAAACCCAAAATGATACCGATGGCGCCAACGCCCGTCATGATGACTAATTTGGGCAAATACATTTCCCAGAACAAAACCTTGAATTTTACTTCGTCCGCATTTTGCATCAGGACAACGGTAACCAGCACCGTTAGCACCACCACAAATAAAGTTTTCGCCCTCATGATTTTGATTGGATTAACATTTCGTTTTTACGGGTTGTTTTAGGTCAAAGCAAGCTAATTTCTGCTTTTAAAAAACAATAACTAATAATTAAAAAGAAAAGCAAATTTTGGTATGCGCTTTGTACTACTCATATTGGTTTTGGTGCAATAAAAATTCAGTTATTCTCTTCGGTTACCGGTAGTTAAACCTTCGCTGCAGCAGCACCAATTCTTTTTAAGCTGCCGTTTTAAAAACTCTATCATTTGTTTAAAAGCTTATTACTAAAGCTTTGATAAATAATATACTAAAAGAAATAATTAAGGTTAAAATAGCTTTTGCTAAAAATTGTAGTTCTATTTTTGTGTTAATCTTTCTTTTGCTTTTATTGTTTCTGTAATTAAATTTTATGATTGTTTGATTATCAGTAATATATTAATTTCAAAATCAATTCGTTTTGAATAGGTTTTTATGATTTCTCCAAAATTATAGGGGTAAAAGAAGCATCGGCCAAAATAATAGTACCCGTGTGCAAATACTCTTTTTAGCAGACAAAAATTGATAACAGATGTGTTTTGAGGAACACGACAGAACTTAAAAAAAGAAGAATGTTAAGTGTTTTGTTTCTTGAGGCGATAATTAGCCAATTTTTGTTGGGCAACCGGAAACAAAAATATGGTGGAAAGGATTAAAATAGCTCCGATCCAAAAGCCGGGCGTCATCTTTTTAAGGTCGCCAAAAAAGATAAAAGCCATGATAATTCCGTAAACCGGCTCTAAATTGGTAACCAAAGCAACCCGGAAAGCGGACAACTGGCGCATCACAGAAACGCCGGCAACGTAAGCAACAGAGGTACAAACGGTTCCGAGCAGGAGCAGATACGCAAAATCATTGCTGCTTAAACGCAAGGAAGTTTTAAAACCGCCCATAAAAAACAGGTAAACCGAGAGCCAGAAAAACGCGCCTGTAAGTTCGTAAAAGGCAATAACAGGCGCGGGTTTTTGCTTGACCAATTGCGCGTTGATGATCGAAAATATACTTGCTGTGGCCGCACTGATCAAGCCTAAAATAATACCCTTCGTGTATTGAGATTCAAATTTAAAGATCAAAACAATGCCGCAAATAATCATCAGCCCGGCCAAAATCTCCAACCGTGAAATTTTTTTATTGGTTACCAAAGGCTCAAAAACAGCCGTAAACAAAGTGATGGACGAAAGGCAGACCAGCGTTACCGATACCGTCGAAATTTTAATGGATTGAAAAAAAAGCAGCCAGTGCATCCCAACCAAAGCCCCGGTGCAGGCAAGCTGCAAAAACGTTTTCCAATCTACCTTAAACTTAACTTTGGCAAAAACTAAGTACAGCAAAAGCGATAAAGAGGCAATGAGCAGCCGGTACCAAACCAGATAAAAAGCGGAAACAGAAATCAATGCGCCCAAAATCCCGGTAAATCCCCAGATAAAAACAGTACCATGCAAGATCAGCAGGTTTTTTTCTAAAGGGCTTAAAGCGGTTTTAAATTTCATTTCATTTATTTTGGTGCATTACGGAGCAGGTAAATGCCGAGAATCCCGAAAATAATATCAGGGATAAAAACAGCAATGATAGGCGGCAAACCTCCCTTTAAGGCAAAAACTTTAGAAAACTGTACGGTAACAATGTAGGCAAAGCATAAAAAAATGCCGATTCCCAAAGGCAAACCAATGCCGCCGCGCACTTTTCTGGAAGACATGGCAACGCCGATTAGCGTTAAAACATACGCAGAAAGCGGGTAAACAAAGCGTTGAAATTTTTCGTACCGCAAATCAACCAAATTACCAGTGCCACGGATTTTTTCTTTTTCAATATTTGCGTTCAGCTCCTTCAATGGCTGGGCATCTATATTGTTACGGGCCTCAAAATCAATGGGACGCATATCCAAAACCGTGTCTTTTTTGGTGCCGTTTACCATTTTTTCTTTTAAGCCGTTAACGTAGCGGATGGAATAATCAAGCATGGACCATACCCTTTTTAACGAATCATAACTGATGCGCGTGGACATGATTTTTTCTTTCAGCGTATCACCGTTAAATTTTTCTAATACAAACTGATAGCCGGTATGCTGCGATTGTTCAAAAGACTGCAGGTACACAAACGTATTTTTGTCCAACTGCATGTGCACTTCACTTTTCTGCTCGCTGTTGCCGTTGCTTACATATTTGTTCTCGAAACTGGTTTTAAGCTGGTTGGTATGCGGAATGATGAAAACGTTAAAAACCAGCGAAACAATAAAAATAATAGACGAAGCGAAGAAATAAGGCCGCAAAAACCGGTTAAAACTCGCGCCTCCGCTTAAAATAGGAACGATCTCGGTTTGGTCGGCCATTTTTGCGGTAAAGAAAATAACGGCGATAAAGTTGATCAGCGGCGATAAAAAGTTAAGGTAAAAGGGGATAAAGCCGAAATAATACTGCGTAACAATATCCCAAAAACCCAAATCGTGTTTTAAAAAATCGTCCAGCTTTTCTGAAATATCAAAAACAACAATGATGACGAGAAATATCCCAAGCGTAAAAAAAAACGTGCCGAGGTATTTATTGATGATATACCAATCAATGATTTTTAAATAACGATGCGTTAGTTTCCGCATTACAACCGTTGTGATACTGTTTTTACCATACTATTTTTCCAATTGTAAAACGTGCCGGCGATGATTTGTTGCCGTGCTTCTTTTACCAATGCCAAATAAAAATGCAAATTGTGCAAGGTGGCAATCTGTGCGCCAAGCATTTCGCCGGAATGGATCAAGTGCCGAAGATAAGCCTTTGTATAATTTTTATCGGCAAACAAAGCACTGCTTTCATCAATGGCCGAAAAATCGTTTTTCCATTTTTCGTTTTTAATGTTGATGATGCCGTTCCAGGTAAAAAGCATTCCGTTTCGGGCGTTTCTTGTCGGCATTACGCAATCAAACATATCAATACCAAGCGCAATATTTTCGAGCAAATTAACCGGAGTGCCAACGCCCATCAAATAACGCGGTTTGTTTTGGGGGAGGATGTTGCAAACCACTTCGGTCATCGCGTACATTTCTTCGGCCGGTTCGCCAACGGATAAACCGCCAATCGCATTGCCTTCGCGTTCAAAAGAAGCAATTACTTCTGCTGATTTTTCGCGCAGATCTTTATAAACCGAACCCTGCACAATCGGAAACAAGGTTTGCGAATGGGCGTATTTCGGTTCTGTCGAATCAAAACGGTCGCAGCAGCGTTTTAGCCAGCGGTGCGTCATTTCGATGGAGCGGCGCGCATAACCATATTCGCAGGGGTAAGGCGTGCATTCATCAAAAGCCATGATGATATCGGCACCGATAGTCCGCTGGGTGTCCATCACATTTTCAGGTGTAAACAAATGCCTCGAACCGTCAATATGCGAACGAAAGGTTACGCCTTCTTCTTTAATTTTGCGGACTTCCGTTAGCGAATAAACCTGGTAACCGCCGCTATCCGTTAAAATCGGTTTGTCCCAATTCATAAACTGATGCAGCCCGCCTGCTTTTTCCAGTGTATTTAAACCTGGCCGCAAATAAAGGTGATAAGTATTTCCGAGGATAATCTGTGCTAAAACATCATCCGCCAATTCGCGCTGATGGACGGCTTTTACCGTTCCTGCGGTGCCAACCGGCATAAAAATCGGTGTTTGTATCGTTCCGTGGTCGGTGGTAATTTCTCCTGCCCGGGCTTTAGAATTTGGGTCGAGGGCAATCTGCTGAAACTTCATTTATCGTAAAACACCAATTGTGCCGCAAAATTAGAAAATAAAAGAGCCTGTTTAAATTTATACAAGAAAAAATGTCAATGCTTCTTTTACCCTATAAAAATTGGTGTCCGGATTAACCTAAACAAATCAAAACCCAGTTGCGCACCAATTTTTAGGCGATAAAAGAAGCATCGAAACTTGGATAAGTAAATTTTAAACATTCTCAAACCATTTAGCAAAGGATAATTGCTTTGGCTATACCGGATTGTGGTTAATTTTTAAGAAATTTGCCAGCCGAAATTTGGTTTACCATTGGAAATACTTTTACCTTATCTACTGTTTGCGCTGTTCCAAGTCTGTTTTGTTGTTCAGCTTTATTTCCTGGTTTACCGGCAAGGAATTTTAAAATGGGCAAACAGCAACAGTTCTCCTTCCAACCAAATTTTACCGGTTTCGGTGATTATTTGTGCGCGAAACGAAGCGCAAAACCTGCAGGAAAACCTGCCGCTCATCCTCGCACAAAATTATGCTGATTTTGAAGTAATTGTAGTGAACGATTGCTCGGTTGACGATTCGGCACACGTTCTCGATCAGTTTAAAAACAGTTACAAAAATTTAAAAGTAGTTACCGTAACAGAACACAAGCGTTTTAAAACCGGCAAAAAGTTTGCTTTAACGATGGGCATCAAAGCAGCAAAAAACGAATACTTGTTGCTGACAGATGCCGATTGCAAACCAGCTTCCGATCAATGGATCGAACTGATGCAAGCCGGTTTTTCCCAGGAAAAAGAAATCGTCCTTGGCTATTCGCCTTACCGCAAAACCGGTGGCTTTTTAAATACGTTTATCCGGTTTGAGACGGTAAAAACAGCAATCAGTTATCTTTCGGCTGCCTTGCACAACAAACCATATATGGGCGTTGGCCGCAATTTGGCTTATACCAAAACTTTGTTTTTTCGTTCGAAAGGTTTTGCCGCGCATTTGCACCTGCTTTCGGGCGACGATGATTTGTTTATCAACCAAAACGCAACAGCTATCAATACAGCGATCCAAATCTCGCCGGAAGCACAAACTTTTAGCGAAACAAAAAAGGGTTTGGCGGCCTATTACCGCCAAAAAAGGCGGCACATGGGTGTCGGGAAGTATTACAAAGCAAAAAACCGCACATTAATTACTTTAGATGCTTTGAGCGGATTTCTTTTTTATATCTTTCTAACGGTTTTATTAATCTTTAAATTTGAGCCCTGGATTGTAACCGGCATCTTTATTTTCCGTTTGATGGTACAATGCTTCTTTTACCCGGCAATATTTAGAAAACTGGATGCCAAAGACCTCGTTTGGTGGTTTCCGATTTTAGATTTGTTTTACTATGTTTATTTAAATGTATTTGGTGTTGTTGGCTCAGTTACAAAAAATCTGAAATGGAAATAAACGTTAACTTCTCTGAAAACGCAAAGAACGATTTTAATTTGGTGGTGCGTGCCAAAAACGGCGAGCAAAAAGCTTATGCCGATTTGATGCAGCGTTACAAAGAATCAATCTATTTTATGGTTTTGAAAATGGTAAACAATAAGGACGATGCGCAGGATTTGACTGTGGAAACCTTTGGCAAAGCCTTTCAAAAACTGGATAAGTACCAGCCTGAATTTGCTTTCAGCACCTGGCTTTTCCGTATCGCCACCAACAATTGTATTGATTTTATCCGCAAAAAAAAGCTGAACACGCTTTCTATTGACCGTTTGGTGGACGAAGAAGGCAACAACCAGCCGCTGCAAATCAAATCCGACACGCTGAACCCGGAAGAATCTTCCATCAAAAAACAACAGGCATCCGAACTGAAAATGATTGTGGAAGGTTTGCCGCAGCGTTACCGCAACCTGATTATGCTGCGTTATTTTGAAGAACTGTCCTACGATGAAATTGCAAAAGAGCTGGATTTGCCTTTGGGAACCGTAAAAGCGCAATTATTTAGGGCGCGCGATTTATTATCAAACGTGTTGAACCGCAGGCGAAAAGATATCAATAGTGACTTTTGACCTGATCCTTAAATATTTTCCTGATTTAACCCCGCAACAGCAACAGCAATTTGAGCAATTGCAGCCGCTTTACCATTTTTGGAACGAACAAATTAACGTCATCTCCCGAAAAGATATTGATTTGTTGTACGAACGGCACGTATTGCACTCACTTGGTATTGCCAAAGTTTGCAGTTTTTTGCCTGGAGAAACTGTTTTGGATGTTGGCACCGGCGGCGGTTTTCCTGGTGTTCCTTTGGCCATTCTTTTTCCCAAAACTAATTTTCACCTGGTTGATTCCATCGGCAAAAAAATTAAGGTGGTAAAAGAAGTTTCGCAAACAATCGGCCTCAACAATGTAAAAGCCACACATGCGCGCGCCGAAGAAATTGATGAAAAATTTGATTTCGTGATTTCCCGCGCCGTAACGCAGTTGAAAGATTTTTATCCCTGGGTGAAAGTTAAGTTTAACCAACAATCTAAAAACCAACTCAAAAACGGAATCTTGTATTTAAAAGGCGGCGATTTGCAGCATGAAATCAAAGAATCAGGTTTAAAAGTGAAGCTATTTGAGTTGAGTAATTATTTTGAAGAAGATTTTTTTGAGACGAAGAAAGTGGTTTACGTTCAGGCTTTCCAATAACCCTTCACCAATTTTATACCGATAAAAGAAGCATCGGCATTTATACTTTAAAATAAATTTTTAATTTAGGGCGAAAGTATTTATGTCTTTACTACACCAGCTTGCCTTAAAATTTGTTCCCGGGATTGGGGATGTCCTCGCCAAAAACCTGTTGAGTTATTGCGGCAGTGCGGAGGAAATTTTCAAAATCCCCAAACACAAACTGTTGTTTATTCCCGGTATCGGCCCAAAAATGGCTGCTGCCATCCTTAACCCAATCTGTTTTACGCGTGCCGAAAAGGAGTTGAAGTTTTTGGAGCGGAATAAAATCCAGGCGATTTTTTATACCGATAAGACCTATCCCAAAAGGTTAAAAAGCTGTGTGGATTCGCCCATGCTGCTTTTTTATAAAGGCAACGCCGATTTAAACAGGCAGCGCGTCATAAGCATTGTTGGAACACGCCATGCAACGCCTTACGGAAAACAGATTTGCGAAGAACTCGTTGCCCATTTAAAAGCTTTTGATGTTACCGTGGTTAGCGGTTTGGCTTACGGCATTGATATTTGTACGCACAAAGCTTGTGTAAAACATAACTTGCCAACCATCGGGATTTTGGGCCATGGTTTAGACCGTTTGTATCCGGCACAACATCGAAACACGGCGGAAAAGATGCTGGAAAACGGTGGCTTGCTCACCGAATTTCCTTCAGAAACAAATCCCGACCGGGAAAACTTCCCAAAACGTAACCGGATTATTGCAGGAATGACGGATGCAACCGTAGTGGTGGAAGCCAGCATCAAAGGTGGCGCATTGATTACTGCGGAAATTGCCAATTCGTACAACCGTGATGTTTTTACTTTTCCCGGAAGGATTGGCGACGAATTTTCGGAAGGCTGCAACTTTTTGGTGCGTTTTAACAAAGCCGGTTTGCTCACCGGTTATGATGATTTGGCCACGCAATTGGGTTGGCTGGACGATGTAAAACCTTTAAAAACCCAGCAATTGTTGTTTCCTTTAAACCTTTCGACAGATGAAAAACAAATATTTGATACGCTGAAAGTTTCAGAACAAATGGGGATTGATGACCTGGCCATCCGAACCAATATTTCTGTAAGTACGCTGGCCATGAACTTGTTGAATTTGGAAATGCAAGGCTTGGTGCGTTCTTTGCCTGGCAAGGCTTATAGTTTGGTGCGGTAGTTTTTTAAGGAAATGAATATTGCAGCAGTTTCCCGGTTCCGGCACTTACTTCGTTCCAATGTTCTTTATCAAAAGTAATTATAGCAAAAGCACATGTTTGCATCGTCGTCATTCTTCCGGTTAAACAATACAATAAGTTGCTGATGCCGGGATTGTGCGCTACCAAAGCTGCAGTCTGTTTTTGGTTGTCAATCGAATTTATTACGGCTAATAAAGCTTCAACTTCCGCCTCATAAATTCTTTTGTTTTTTTCTGGTTCTTCTGCATTGAAAGTATTGCTGAAAATATTTGCCGTAGTTAAAGCGCGCAGGGCCAAACTGCTGACAAAAAATGGTTTCAAAATACCCAGTTTTTTTAAAAGTCCGGCCATTTTTACCGCGTCGCTTTTGCCGGTAGTGGTCAAAGGCCGGTTAAAATCAGATGTTTTTTCCAAATTGTTTTCGGCCTCGGCATGGCGGATCAGTACTAAAATTTTCATCGGTAAAAGAAGTATTGTTATTTGTGTTTGAATAGGTAAGAAATCCCTACGCCGAAAACTTTGTTCCGTGTTTTTAAATTGGCATCGTCGTAAATTCCCGGTGTAGCAATATCTTTTAAACCATATTCATAGTCCAGCTCCAAGCCAATCCCATGTAAAAAGCGTATCTCTGTTTTAAAATTGATGCCATAATCGGTGCGTTTATAGTCGCTGTTTTCATCGTTCCCAAATTGTGCTTTGGTGCTTCCGTCCACATCCGAATCAAAAATAATCCCCGAAAGCGAGTAATTTCCCCAAAGTCCGTAGGCTGCATAAACGCCTCCGCCAAAATACAAATCCCCGATTTTAGTTTGTGTTCTGTACAGTAAATTCAGCGGAACTTGGAGGTAATACAAGCGGGTAGCTTTTTGCCGGTTGGTGCTTGTTTCCTCGTTGATGTAAATGTCTTTTCCGCCTTTGCCATCCAATAGCAAACCGGACTGCAATACTACTTTTGTCCATTGTTTTTCGGCAATGATCCCCAATTTAATATTGCTGTAAGTTTTTGACCGGTCTATCGAATGGGTTGGGTTATTGTAAGCACTTATGGTTGGAAAATTGATGCCCGCAGTTGCTCCAAATTTGACAGATTGGGCGGAAAGTTGCTTTCCAAACAATGCAAACATGCACATTACAAGCCCATACCTTTTTAACATTTTGAAATTAATTAAAGAAAACACTTTTATAAAATTAAACATTCGCACCAATTAGTTGAAGTTTTTTTATCATTGGTTTGCAAAATCAACCAACTGATGGTTCGGGATTTCGTGCATACATTTAAAATGGCCTAAAGGGCATTTTTCCAAACCAAACTTAGAGCAAGGCCGGCAATACAAATCAATGCCTACAACTTGTGCGTTTTTTGCTTCGTACGGCCAAACGCCCAGTAAATCCGGTGTAGTGCTGCCCCAGATAGAAGCAATCGGGCGGTCAAAAGCTTCGGCAATGTGGGTTAAACCGGTATCAAAACCCATAATTTTTTGGGCTTTGGTTAAGATGAAAACCGACTGATCCAAAGTGAGTTTGCCGCAGGCATTGTAAGTTTTTATGCCGGTAAAAGAAGCAACAACATTGCCATTTTGCTGCACGTCCGATCCGCCAAGCAATACAACCGGCAAATCAATGTCCCGGCAAACGGCAGCTACTTTTTCGTTCGGCATCCGTTTGGTAAAATGCGTGGCACCGATGATAAAAACCACAAAACCTGGCAGGTGGGAAGCGGGCAGCAGATCTTTTAACTCATACTGTTGCTTCAAATAATAATTGATGGGTTGATGGTCGTTCTTCACACCCAAAAATTCAACGGCCTCCATATAGCGTTCTACCAAATGTTTGGCCGAAACCAAATTCCAGCGCCACTTTAAAAAAAACCATTTTTTTAAAGGTTGTTTTTTGTAGGTTGAAGCAGAAACGCCAACACGAAGTTTGATGATTGCAGTCCGTAAATTGTTGTGCAGATCAATGATCTGGTCATAATTTTCTGCTTTAATTTGACGGATGGTTTCGGTCAAACTGTCTTCCAGCAACAGCAATTTATCCACAAAAGGGTTTCCTTCATAAATATATTTAAAAGCGGCTTTGGTTAAAAAATGGATTTCCGCATTCGGCAATTGTAGCTTTAAACAGCGCACAACCGGCGTAGTATAAATAATATCGCCCATCGAACTCAGGCGGACCACCAATATTTTAAGCGGTTTTTTCAAAAGATATTTTTAATGATGACAGACAAGCCTAAGGAAAAAAAACACAGAATTGTGCATGACATAAAACCTATCGTAACAAATAATTAATATACAAGTTTAGGCTGTTTTTTCTGCTTCAATATCGTCATACATCAACTTTTGGTTTAAACAGATTGTTTGGTTAGTGTTGATGTCGCCTTTATCGTCAAAGCTAATTTGCAGCAAGGCACCAAATATTTTGTTTGGCCAAGGCGGTACAGGCCAGTTTGACGAAGCCGGCAAAGTTTTTATATCTGCCCCAAACGCGGATGCTAAGTCTAAAATTTTTTCATGGTGCCAACAGATCAAGATATTGCAGTTGTTGTATTTAGTTTTATGCTTGATCGTTTTTTTTAATTTTTTAAAATCATCAACTGCGTATTTGTGCTTGATTTTTAATTTCAGTGCATCTGCCAAAGGTTGTATCGTTAAACGGGGACGGCAACTATCCGGGGAATCGGCACAGGAAAAAAGGTAATCAAATTTAATAGGTTTACCCCCAATCATCAAATTTTGAAAGTAAACCACATAAGCTTGGGCACGTTCTTGTCCGGCTATCGCCAAACCTGGCCCTGAATTTGGCTTTTCAGCATGTCTGATTAAAATAATATTGGTCTTGATCGGCATAATTAGTTATATTAATAAATTGTGTTTCTAAGGGCTTGTTTAAATTTTGTTCAACTTATTTTGTATGCTTCTTTTACCACATATAAATCACTATTTTTTTAGCGATAAAACCAGTACAAAATCCTCAATTTACAATTTCAAGTATGTTGCAAGTTGCAGAAATATAATGGGCTTTTACAATCATCATTTATTTGTAAACAGTACTTATCAATAATGTTTGTGTATTGTATAACTAAAATGCAATACTTCTTTTATCATGCAAAAATCTTTCTCTTTTAGATTGAAAAAAGGCTGTGATTTCTGCTGCCGATAAAGCATTTAAGCATTGTTCTTTGGTCAGGCCGCCTTTCCGCGCAATGTGGATTCCGTAGTGCATGTCCCACAAACCTGTTGTCCGGTGCGCGTCCGGGTTGATGGAAAGCCAAACGTCTTTTTCCAGCGCGTACTGGTGCCAGCGCCAGTCCAAATCCAAACGCAAAGGGTTGGCGTTGATTTCGATTGCCACGCCATTGGCCGCGCAAGCATCAATCATCTTTTTATAATCCACCGGATAACCATTTCTGCTCAAAAGCAAACGGCCCGTTGGATGGCCCAAAATTGTCGTGTATTGGTTTTCAATCGCTTTAACCAACCTGTCCATGGCTTTTTCTTCCGTCATCCGCAGGTTAGAATGCACCGAAGCAACCACAAAATCAAAACGTTTCAAAATTTCTTCGGGGTAATCCAATGAACCGTCGTTCAAAATATCGGATTCAATCCCTTTAAAAATTTGAAAGTTTTGTAGCTTTTTGTTAAGCGAATCCACTTCTTCAAACTGTTGCAAAATCCGTTCGATGCTTAAACCGCTGGCGTAAAAAGCGCTTTTGCTGTGGTCGCAAATACCAAAATATTCCAATTTAAGCTGGTCGCGGCTGTACAAAGCCATTTCTTCCAGTGTGTTTACGCCGTCGCTCCAGGTGCTGTGGTTGTGCAGCGTTCCTTTTAAATCTTTAAAAGTTATCAGTTCAGGCAATTTTCCTGCCGATGCTTTTTTTATCCAGGTAATTCCTTCACGCAGTTCGGGTTCGATGTAATTCAGGCCAGCTTTCTGGTAAATCTCTTCTTCAGATTTGGGTTGAAAATCAGGATGTTCTATTCGCGCCAAAACTGCTTCTACATGTTCGTCATCGCCGGTTGCTTTAAACAAGTTGATGGCGAAAGCATCGGTTTTGCAACAAATAATTTTAATGGCGAGGCCATGTTCAGTTTGTCCAAACCAATTTTGTCCGTTTCGTTCAGAAAAAGTTAATGTTGAAAGATTGTTTAAACCAGAAAAAACTGTTTCCTCATCTTCCGCAGCAACCACAAAAACCAGTTCGTTGATGATTTCCATTAATCGCCTAAACTCTCCGGCAACCACCAATTTTATGCCGGTAAAAGAAGCATCGAAGATTTGGGTCAGTTCATACACAACCGCCTCAACTTGCGCATACAAAAACTTGCCTTGCGCCGCCAAGTTAAATTCGATGGTTTTACGGATCTGCTCCTGCGTTTTCAAACCAAAACCTTTTGCTTCGATCAGCCGGTTTTCGTTGCAGGCATAATACAGTTCGCCAACGGTATCAATATGCAGATCGCGCCAAATTACGGCAACTTTTTTTGGGCCGATGCCTTTTATCCGCATCATTTCCACAACGCCTTCCGGTGTGTTCTCGAGGTATTGTTCGGTTTCTTTTAACGTTCCGGTTTCAAGCAGTTCTGCAATTTTTATGGCGATACTTTTACCGATGCCATCAATTTTTTCCAGTTCGGCAATGCTTTTTCCGGCCAGCGGAAAGGGCAATTTATCTGCCTTAAAAGAAGCATTGGCAATGGATTTTATTTTGAAAGGGTTTTCCCCATGCAGTTCCATCAGTTGCGACAGGAAACGGAGATGCCGGGAAATGAGTTTGTTCTCCATAAAAAATGATCGGTAAAAGAAGCATCAAAAATACAAAAGCCACCCATTAAGGCAGCTTTTGCAAAAATTATTTAATTTTTTTAGCGGATATCCAACGTATAAGGCAAGCGCATTTGCGTACCGCTAAATTTCAGGATCGTTTTTAGCTGCTCGTAATATTTGTAGCTCTCGCCCAATTCCTGTTTTACCATATACGTTTTTGCTTCGGCAGTAATGCCGGAACCAAAGTTTTCGAACAAGCTTTTCTGCTCCGGGTAAGCAACCAACTGGTAATCTTTCAGTTTTGCTTTCACTGCCGCGGAATGTATGGCATCGTCAATACTTCCTAAACGGTCAACCAAACCGATTTTTAAAGCTTGTGCACCTGTCCAAACACGGCCTTGGCCAATGCTGTCGATGTATTTCTGCGATTTCTTCCGGCCGGTTGCAACGGCGCTGGTAAAATCCAAATAACCGCGGTTCACCTGGTCCTGCAAAATAGCGCGTTCGGCAGGGTTTAGCGGACGGGTAACATCACCCAGATCAGCAAATTTTCCGGTTTTCACGCCATCAAAAGTAACGCCCAGCTTTTGGTTCAAAAAGTTTTGCATGTTGGGCAAAATGGCAAAAATACCAATGGAGCCAGTAATGGTGTTCGGCTGTGCGAAGATAGAATCGGCCGCGCAAGCCATGTAATATCCGCCGGAAGCGGCCACATCGCCCATGGAAACAATGATGGGTTTTACTTTTTTGGTGAGCATTACTTCGCGCCACAACACATCCGAAGCCAGCGAACTGCCGCCCGGCGAATTGATGCGCAATACAACTGCTTTCACCTTTTTATCCTCGCGCGCTTTGCGGATGGCTTTGGAAATCCCTTCGGAACCAATGCTGTTGTCATCGCCTTCGCCGCCGCCAATATCGCCGGAAGCATAAACGATGGCAATGCGACTGTTGGACGAACCTTTTTCTTTGTCATCATTCGGTTGCACATAATCGGCCAGTTCAACCATGTTCACGGTCTCGTCTTTGTCTTTTCCGGTGCGCTTTTTCAGTTCGTCCAAAATCTCATCTTTGTATTTCAGCCCGTCAATCAGCTTGTATTTCAAAGCGTCCTCAGGATATTTAATCCGTAAATTGTTGGCGATGTTGAACAATGAATCTTTGTCCAGCTTGCGGCTTTTGCTGATGCCGGTCAAAAAATAATCGTACAAAGAACCCATGTAAGAGTTGACCTGCAAACGGTTTGGCTCGCTCATTTTGTTCAAGATAAAAGGTTCGACCGCACTTTTAAAAGTCCCGACTTTAATTACTTGCGCTTCGATGCCCAATTTATCCAGTGCACCTTTAAAGAACATATATTGCGAATGGAAGCCACGAAATTCAAAAATCCCTTTTGGGTTCAAGTAGATTTTATCGGCCACAGAAGCTAAATAATATGCGCCTTGCGTGTAAATTTCGCCGTAGGCCAACACAAATTTGCCTGACTTTTTAAAATCGAGCAAAGCATTTCTGATTTCTTCGGAAGTGGCCTGGCCGGAAAGCATGTAACTTTCGTCCAGGTAAATGCCTTTAATATTGTCGTCCGTTTTTGCCCTTTTGATGCTGGCCAAAATCTCGTTCAAGCCAGGCGTTTTTTTAACGCTGAGGTTTAAAAACGGAATACCGGAAAGCGGATTGGCAGAAGTGCGTTCTTTAATGGCATAATCCAACGACAAACGAAGCACAGAATTAGCTTCAACTACGGTTTTTTTATCGCTTCTTGCCGAAGAAATAATCCCCAGAATAACAAACGTAAAAATAACCAGGCACAACAAAACACCAATGATGGTGGCAAAAACATACTTAAAAAATTGTTTCATTTAACAGGTAATTCTATTTATTTGCGAAGTTAACAAAACGGCAACGTTAATTGTAAGAGCTTTACGGATATAATTTGTTACAACATGCAAACGGTTTATCTTTTATTGGGCAGTAATTTGGGCGACAGAAATACCTATATAAAAGAAGCATCGGTGCTTTTGGCGCAGTTGGTGGGCAAAATTATACGCCGTTCGGGCATTTATGAAACGCAATCCTGGGGCGTGGAAAACCTGCCGGATTATTTAAACCAGGTGCTGGAAATGGAAACCGAGTTATCACCGGAAGATATTTTGAAAAAAACGCAACAAATCGAAGAAAAACTGCTTCGGGAAAGAACAAATAAATGGCAATCCCGTACAATTGACATAGATATTTTGTTTTATGGATCAGCAATCATCAATACTAATCAGCTTAAAATCCCGCATCCGGAAATCCAAAACCGTTTATTTACATTAGTGCCTTTAAATGAGCTGGTTCCTGATTATATCCATCCCGTCCTGAATAAGCCGATACACCAATTGAAACAAGAAGTTAAAGATAAACTTTTAGTGAAAAAATTTACCAGTTAAAACCAATTATTATTTGAATATATGAATACACAACAAAGTGAACCTGATTTCGACTTGTCGTTTTTGGAAGAAATCGCCGACGGGAACAAAGAATTTATGATCGAATCTATTGACATGTTTTTGGTGCAAACACCAGAAATTTTTGGCAACCTGTCTAAGTCTATTGCTTCCAAAGATTGGAACACAACTTATGCATTGGCGCACAAAGTAAAATCCAATTTAGGGTTTTTTGGAATGGACCGGATAAAAGGGGTGATGCAGGAAATTGAGGCCGGTGCCAAAGCAGGCGGAACCGATGCAGAACTGCCTTTGAAGTTTGAATCGGTAAAAAAAGCAGTTGCCAAAAGTTTAGAACAACTGACCGAGATCAAAAAACAAAAAGAAGCCGAAGTTTAAGCGGGCTTTTTGATTTTGTACAAGGTTTTTCGATATTCTTAGGATTAGTGTCCATGCTTCTTTTACCCTATAAAAATTGGTGTTTGTGTTGACCTAAACAAACCAAAAATAAAATATAAACACCAATTTTTAGGCGATAAAAGAAGCATTGATATCCAACTAAATAAATTTTAAACAGGCTGAATTTTAAAACTGTAGCTTTCCATAATCAGGTTGGCTAGCAGCTTTTTACAGGCTTGTTCTACTTTTTCGTTTGCGGCGGCTTCAGATTCTGCTTCAACCTCCAAAGAAATATGTTTGCCGATGCGGATATTGGTGATTTCTGATAAACCGAGGTTTTTCATGCTTCCGGAAACGGCTTTCCCTTGCGGGTCAAGGATTTCCTTTTTTGGCATGACATCAATTTCTGCTTGAAACTTCATTTTTGGTATTTCGGATTTGGATGATGGATAACAGGATATAAAAAAATAAAATAACCGGTATTGCCGCAAACTTAAAAATTACCAAACAAACAGCCGCAAAAAACAGCAGCACATAGCGGTAAATATTTTCGGAGAAATTTAGGTTTTTAAATTTGAGGGACAACAGCGGCAGTTCGGCAACCAGCAGCCAGCAATTGATTGCGATAAAACCATACAAAAACCAGTGGCTTAAAATTATACCGGTAAAAGAAGCATTGCCTTGCAATAAAATCAACGGAAAAGAAGCTGAAAACATGGCACTTGCCGGCGTGGGCAAACCGATAAAACTATTGCTTTGCCGCGTATCAATATTAAACTTGGCCAAGCGTAAAGCCGAAAAAACAGCGATAAAAAAAGCACCGAAATAATTCCAGGTTAAATTGTTGGAATCTTCGTTTGGGAGATAAAATAAATGGTAAATAATAACGGAAGGCAAAACCCCAAAGCTGACCACATCCGCCAACGAATCCAATTGCTTGCCTAAATCCGAATGCACTTTAAGCAAACGTGCAGCCATGCCATCCAGAAAATCGAAAAAAGCAGCGGTAAAAACAGCATAAGCCGCGTAATCCAACCTGCCATGAAAAGCAAAAACAATACCGGTGCAACCCGTAAAAAGATGTGCACAGGTTATTGCGTTTGGAATGTTTTTCTTCATCTGGAATTGTAGGTTTTACGTTTTAAGTTGTGCAAGGCGCAGTAAACTTACAACGTAAAACTTATCAATAAAACTTCTTAGCTGTTCATGCTGATCAGAAATTCTTCATTGGATTTGGTTCCCCGGATTTGACCTTGTAAAAATTCCATGGCTTCCTGCGAGTTCATATCGGCCAAATGGTTTCTTAAAATCCAAACGCGTTGCAAAGTTTCTTTGTCTAAAAGCAAATCATCGCGGCGCGTACTGGAAGCCGTCAAATCAATGGCAGGGAAAATACGCTTGTTGGATAATTTACGGTCTAACTGCAATTCCATGTTGCCCGTTCCTTTAAATTCTTCGAAAATTACTTCGTCCATTTTAGAGCCGGTATCAATCAAAGCTGTTGCAATAATGGTCAAACTTCCGCCGTCTTCAATATTTCGGGCAGCACCAAAAAAGCGTTTTGGTTTGTGCAAGGCATTGGCATCAACACCACCGGAAAGGATTTTGCCGGAAGCAGGCGCAACTGTATTGTAAGCACGCGCCAAACGGGTAATCGAATCCAACAAAATCACCACATCATGACCGCATTCTACCATGCGTTTTGCTTTTTCCATTACAATGTTGGCAATTTTTACGTGGCGTTCTGCCGGTTCGTCAAAAGTTGATGAAACCACTTCGGCACGCACGCTGCGGGCCATATCGGTAACTTCTTCCGGACGTTCATCAATCAATAAAATGATCAGGTAAACCTCGGGATGGTTTTTGGCGATGGCGTTGGCTACATCTTTTAACAAACTCGTTTTCCCGGTTTTGGGCTGCGCAACAATCAAACCACGCTGGCCTTTACCAATTGGTGTAAACAAATCAATAATGCGGGTAGAGTAGTTGCTTGCTTCCGAAAAAAGGTTCAGCCTTTCCTGCGGAAATAAAGGTGTTAAAAAATCAAAAGGCACACGGTCGCGTACTTCAGAAGGAATGCGTCCGTTGATCGCTTCCACCCGAACCAAAGGAAAATATTTTTCGCCTTCTTTTGGCGGCCGGATGCTTCCGCGAACGGTATCGCCGGTTTTCAAACCAAACAATTTGATTTGCGATTGCGAAACATAAATATCGTCAGGCGAAGTGAGGTAATTGTAATCCGAAGAACGCAAAAAACCATAACCATCGGCCATAATTTCCAGCACGCCTTCGTTCACAATTACGTTATCAAAATCCAGGTTTATTGCTGGTTCTGCATGTTTGTTCGGCAAATTGCTGGTATTGGTTTGAGGCTGGTTGTTTTGGTTCCCGTTGTTCTGGTTTCCGTTGTTTTGATTATTGTTGTTCTGGCTTATGTTGTTCTGGTTGCCGTTGTTCTGGTTGCCGTTGTTGTTATAACGTTTTTCAAATTTAGGCTGGCGGTTATCGGTCTGTGGTTCAGGATAACGGCGAACATGCTCGGCAGTAGGAATTGGTGCAGATGAAGCCGGAACATATCGAGGCGTTTGGCCGTCCTGCTGCTCGCTTCTTGCCTGCACAGGTTCTGCGTTCGGAAAAGCAAGTTCTGCAACAGCCCCTGCGCTGCTGTCTTTGGCAACTTTAAGTGTCCGGGTCCTTTTTCGTGGTTTATCGTCTGCCGTTTCCTGTTCGTTGGTGGCGGCAACAGGCGTTTCTTCTGTATTTGTAGCTGCCGGGGCAGGTATTTCTGCAACGGCCGGTGCAGCTTCTGCCACTTTTGGCTTTCTGCCGGGTTTGGCTTTTTCGGGCACTGGCTGTTGTTTATTGCTGATTTCGGTGATCAAGTCCTGTTTGCGTAAATCTTCAGCCTGGGCAATGCCCATCGTTTTGGCTATTTCACGCAACTCAGATACGAGCTTGTCGTTCAGTTCGGAGGTATTAAACATGCGAAGGAATAATAATGTATTATCTTTTTAACTTAAGATTAAATGGTAGCTGTAAATTTTTCTGTGCTGATACCGTACATCTCAGTTTTTACACTGATAAAAAAGCATTGGAGAATGATCTGCTATTTTGAAATGCAGGAAAACCGTCAGGAAAACGCTGCAATTCTAACTAATAATTCTAACTAATCAAACTATTTGTGCAAAAAATTTATGCTGCTGTTTTTATCGGCATAAATTGTTTATTTTGAATCACCTAAAACAACAATATGTTCTCCAAACAGCAATTGATTGATTCCATCCGCCAAAAAAAATCTTTTTTGTGCATTGGTTTAGATACCGATCCCGAAAAAATCCCCAACTTTTTAAAAGATTTCCCAAACCCAGTGCTGGAATTTAACCGCCGTATCATTGATGCCACGCACGATTTGTGCATCGCCTACAAACCCAACACCGCTTTTTACGAATGTTATGGTGCAAAAGGTTGGCAAAATTTAATTGATACCTGCAATTATATTCCGGCTGCCAATTTTAAAATTTCCGATGCCAAGCGCGGCGACTTGGGCAACACGGCGGAAATGTACGCCAAGGCTTTTTTCAACAAAGAAATTTCAGGGATGGAGTTTGATGCCGTTACGGTTGCGCCTTATATGGGCAGCGATTCGGTGATGCCTTTTTTACAGCATAAAAATAAGTGGGCCATTTTGCTCGCGCTCACCTCAAACCAAAGCCATCAGGATTTTCAGTTGATGGAAAACGAAGAAGGCGCTTTATACCAACAGGTTTTGCAACAATCACAAACCTGGGGAACACCGGAACAATTAATGTATGTAGTTGGTGCTACGCGCGGCGAAGCTTTTGCAAAAATCAGAAAAATTGTCCCCGACCATTTTTTACTGGTTCCCGGCGTTGGCGCGCAAGGCGGAAGTTTGGAAGAAGTTTGCAAATATGGAATGAATGCCGATTGCGGCCTGATCGTAAATTCTTCCCGTGCGGTTATTTATGCATCTGATGGCCGTGATTTTGCAGAAGCTGCCCGGGCCGAAGCTTTACAAGTTCAACAAACAATGCAAACGGAATTGGAAAAACACGGCTTTTTGAAATAGCAAAATTTTTTGTTTGAAAGTTTAAAGTCGGTTTAAATTTTGTTCAACTATTTCCGATGCTTCTTTTACCACCTAAAAATCATTGCCTTTTTGTGGTTTTTAAAACTATATAATTAGACACCAAATTTATAGGCATAAAAGAAGCATTATGTTTTTCTTGTATCAATTTAAACAAGCGCTGCTATTGGGGCAAAATTTAAGGTGATAAAAACAGTATCAAAACATGAAAAAATTTCTGTTTCAATAATGACAAACAGAAAATCACCTGCATTGTATTATTATTGAGCTTAATCGGCAGAATAATACTACTTTTCAGAAATCTTTAAAAACCATGCAAACCTCTTCTGATCCTAAAAAATTTCTTTCTATTGATATTGGCGGTTCCCACATCAAAGCAACCGTTTTAGACCAGGATGGAAAACAAATCAAGGAATACGAAAAAATCCAGACGCCAAGCCCTGCCTCTCCTGAAAACCTGATGCAAGCCATTGAAACACTGACAAAAGATTTCCCGGCATACGACCTAATCTCTGCCGGTTTCCCCGGCTATGTTAAAGACGGTACTGTTTTTACCGCACCAAATTTAGGGACAGATTTATGGCGCAACACCAACCTGAAAAAATTATTAAAAGATACTTTGGGCAAAGATGCCATCGTGGTGAACGATGCAGACATGCAGGGCATGGGCGTTATCAGCGGCAAAGGATTTGAAATGGTGATTACGCTTGGCACTGGTTTCGGCACGGCTTTGTTTTTAAACGGAAACTTGTTGCCGCATTTGGAGCTGGCCCATCTCCAGGTTACCAAAACAAAAACTTATGATATTTATTTGGGCGATAAAGCTTTGCAAGAAATTGGCGTGGGCCGGTGGAACAAGCGCGCAAAAAGGGTGCTTGACAATTTTAATACTGTTTTTAACTATGATTTTTTATATATCGGCGGCGGAAATGCCAGCAAAATAGATTTTAAGTTGGAAGGCAATGTTAAAATTGTATCAAACCGCGAAGGCATCAAAGGCGGCCCAAGATTGTGGCAGCAGGACGAAAAGCCGGTTTAAAAAACAATTACAGCAAATACATCTTACACCTTTTTATATTAAATTGAAAAATAATGAATGTAGAAACTCAAAACGTGGAACAGCTTGGTATTGATACGGTAAGGGTATTATCGGCAGATGCTGTCCAAAAAGCAAATTCAGGCCATCCGGGCGCGCCAATGGGCCTTGCACCTGTGGGACATGTTTTATGGTCTGAAGCCATGAACTACAGTCCAACGAACCCTGAATGGCCAGACCGCGACCGTTTTATCCTTTCCAACGGCCACGCTTGTATGCTGCAATATTGCTATTTGCACCTTACAGGTTATGATATATCAATGGACGATTTGAAAAATTTCCGTCAGTTGAACAGTAAAACTGCCGGGCATCCTGAATATGGCTTGACCCCGGGCGTGGACGTTACAACCGGGCCATTAGGCCAGGGTTTTGCAAATGGTGTGGGTTTTGCCATTGGCCAAAAATATTTGGCCGGCCGTTATAACAAACCCGGACATCATATTTTCGATTATAAAATTTATGCCATTTGCAGTGATGGCGATATGATGGAAGGCGTAACTTCCGAAGCTGCTTCCCTGGCGGGGCAATTGGAGTTGGGCAATATGATTTATTTGTATGACGACAACCACATTTCTATCGAAGGCGATACCGATATTGCTTTTACCGAAGATGTGGACGCCCGTTTTAAAGCTTACGGATGGCATGTACAGGTTGTAGAAGATGGCAACGATATCGAAGCGTTAAAAAACGCCGTGTACAATGCCAAAATAGAGATCCGCAAGCCTTCGCTGATAAAAGTACGTACACACATCGCTTATGGCAGCCCGAACAAAGTGGACACTGCCGGCGCACATGGCTCTCCGCTTGGCGAAAAAGAAGTGAGATTGGTTAAAGAAGGTATGGGTTTTGATCCCAACCAGTCTTTTGTGGTGCCAAAAGAAGTATCCGATTATTATTTGGAATGCGGAAAAAAAGGCACTGAAAAAGAGCAAAAGTGGAACGAAGCCTACGAAGCCTACAAAAAAGAATTCCCCGAACTGGCAGCAGAATATGAACTGTTGAGCAGCGGCGGCTTACCTGAGGGCTGGAAAGACAACCTTCCTGTTTTTAAAGCCGAAGAAGGAAAAATTGCAACGCGCAAAGCATCCGGAAAAGTGTTGAATGCTATTGCGGCTTCGCTTCCGGACTTGATTGGCGGTTCTGCAGACCTTTCCCCATCAACCGATACCAACTTAGACAAATACGAATCGTTTACCGCCGAAAACCGTACCGGCAGGAATTTCCATTTCGGCATCCGCGAACATGCGATGGGTTCGGCTTTAAACGGCTTGGCGTTGACCAAAGGCATTATCCCTTATGGCGCAACTTTTCTGATCTTTTCAGAATATATGCGCCCGCCGATACGTTTGGCGGCCATTATGAAAATCAAGCCAGTTTTTATTTATACGCACGACAGTATTGGTTTGGGCGAAGACGGAACGACGCACCAGCCGGTTGAGCAATTGATTTCTTTACGGTCTATCCCGAACATTACTTTAATCCGTCCTGCTGATGCAAACGAAACTGCACAGGCATGGCGCGTTGCCATTGAGCATAAAGGCGGTCCGATCGTTTTGGTTTTGACCCGGCAAGGTTTGCCAACCATTGACCAGGATAAATATGGCAAAGCAACCGAACTGGAAAAAGGCGCTTACATTTTGTCTGATGCCGAAAACCCGAAATTGCTGTTAATTGCAACCGGTTCTGAAGTGGCTTTGATTATGGATGCACAAGCTAAGCTAAAAGAGCAAGGCATTGCAGCACGCGTAATCAGTATGCCATCTTGGGAACTGTTTGAAAAACAAGACGCCGCCTACAAAGAAAAAGTTTTGCCAAAAGCTTTGAAAAAACGTTTGGCAGTTGAAGCCGGTTCAACTTTAGGCTGGCATAAATATGTAACAGATGAAGGCACTGTCATCGGCATGACTACTTTTGGCGAATCGGCACCGGCAGAAGAACTGTATAAAGTTTTTGGTTTCACGGTAGACAACGTGGTAGAAAAAGCCAAAGCCTTGCTCGCTTAAAATATACCGGTAAAAGAAGCATCGGCCTGCTCCCTCTTTTTTGGAGAGGGTTGGGGTGAGGCTCCGATGCTTCTTTTACCACCTTAAAATCAACAACAATGAAAGTAGGAATTGGCGCAGACCACGGCGGTTTTGAATTAAAGGAAATGCTTCGGGACTACCTGAAAAACCTGAGGCACGAAGTGGTAGATTTTGGCGCCGCATCTTTAGCGCAAGGCGATGATTTCCCCGATTATGTAATCCCTTTGGCCAAAGCCGTAGCAAGCGGGGAAGTAGAACGCGGTATTGCCGTTTGCGGCAGCGGCGTTGGTGCCTGCATTGCCGCCAATAAAGTTTCCGGCGTTCGAGCCGCTTTGATCACCGATCATTTTTCTGCCCACCAGGGCGTGGAAGACGATAACATGAACGTGATGACCATCGGCGGCCGTGTGGTTGGTTTTAATGTAGCGCAAGAACTGGTAACTTCATTTTTAAATGCCAAATTTATCGGTGCCGAAAGACATTTGCGCCGACTCGAAAAAGTTCATCAAATAGAAAAATAACCCTTAAAAGAAGTATCATGGAACCAAATAGAGTTAAAAAAATACACGATTTCGGCCAAAGCATTTGGCTTGATTTTATTGACCGTAAAATAATGAATTCCGGCCAGTTGCAAAAACTGATTGACGAAGACGGGGTTCGCGGCGTAACCTCAAACCCGGCCATTTTTGAAAAAGCCTTCAGCAGCAGTTCCGATTATGACCAAGACATTGCCAAACTGGCTAAAGAAGGCAAAAGCAACGACGATATTTTTTACGGCGTTGCAGTAGAAGACATCAAACGGGCTGCCGATATTTTTTCACAAGTTTATGAAGAAGAAGTAAAAGGCGCGGATGGTTATGTTAGTTTGGAAGTATCGCCGCGTTTAGCTTTGGATACCGAAGGCACAACTAAACAAGCATTGGAATTGTGGAAAGCGGTACACAAAGATAACGTGATGATTAAAATTCCGGCCACAAAAGAAGGTCTACCAGCGATACAAAAATGTATTGCCGAAGGATTGAACGTCAACGTAACATTACTTTTTGGTTTGGACAGGTACGAAGCTGTTACCGAAGCTTACATTGCAGGTTTGGAAGAACGTGCCGCAGCCGGAAAAGCAATTGAATATGTTTCTTCGGTGGCCAGTTTCTTTTTAAGCCGCATTGATGTTTTGGTTGACCCGATGCTACAGGAAAAAGGGTTGAAAGATTTAAAGGGCGAAGTTGCAATTGCCTCAGCCAAAAAAGCATATGAAATATATAAGCGTGTTTTTAGCAGCGCACGGTTTAAAAAGCTGGAAGAAAAAGGTGCCAAGCCGCAACGTTTGCTTTGGGCAAGTACCGGTAGCAAAGACCCGGCCTACTCTGATGTAAAATATGTAGAAGCACTGATCGGGCCTGATACCGTTGATACCATCCCGTTGGAAACACTGGAAGCTTTCCGCGATCATGGAAATGCGGCCAATACTTTAGATACAGGTTTGGATAAAGCAACAGAAGTTTTGGCAGCGATAAAAAAAGCAGGCATTGATATTGATGCCATCACCAAGCAGTTGGAAGAGGAAGGCATCGAAAAATTCAACAAACCTTACGATAAATTACTGGCCGCCATTGAAGAACAAAAGCAAAAAGCCTTAGCTTAACTTCAAAAATGGAAGCTGGTTATCCTCAGGTTTTGTTTCTGGATGTAGGCGGCGTTTTGCTTACCAATGGCTGGGGGCATGAATCGAGGCAACTGGCAGCAGAAAAATTTAGCATCAATTATGCAGACATGGAAAGCCTGCATAATTTGATCTTTCCGGTTTACGAAATAGGCAGCATTACTTTGGATGAATACCTGGATACGGTAGTTTTTAACCATCCGAGAAACTTTACCCGTGAAGATTTTAAATCTTTTATTTTTTCTGAATCAAAAGAACTTCCGGATTTGTTGCAATGGCTGAAAGCATGGAAAAAAGATTGTGGTTTTCGCATCATTTCCATCAACAATGAAGGAAAAGAACTGAACGATTACCGCATTAAAAAATTTGGCCTGCACCAGTGTTTTGATGCGTTTGTTTCTTCCTGCGAAGTTGGCATGCGCAAACCAGACCCTTCCATTTTTAAACTGGCCATGGGCATTGCACAAGCAGAACCGCAGCAATGTTATTATTTTGATGACCGGCCAATGCTGGTAGAAGCAGCAAAAAGAACAGGGATAAACGGATTTCAGCATATTAACTTTGAATCTACCAAACAGATTATAGAAAATATACAAACACAACTTTAATATTAAAAAAATGCCGGACAACAAATATACTTTCGGAATGATTGGGTTAGGAACCATGGGCAGAAACCTCTTGCTCAACATGGCCGATCATGGTTTTAAGGGTGCAGGATATGATAAAGACACTTCCAAACTGGAGTTGCTGCATTCGGAAGGCGAGGGAAAACCCGTACAAGGATTTGCAACTTTGCCCGAATTTATAAGCAGTTTGCAAAAACCCCGCGCTTTGATGATGCTGGTGCCTGCCGGAAAAATTGTGGACAGCGTAATCGAAGACCTGATCCCGTTGATGGAAGAAGGCGACATTATTATTGATGGAGGGAACTCTTATTTTATTGATACCGACCGCCGTGTTGCCTATCTACAAACTAAAAAACTGCACTTTTTTGGAATGGGGATTTCCGGTGGGGAAGAAGGTGCGCGTAAAGGCCCGAGCATGATGCCGGGCGGTGATAAAGAAGCTTATTCTCACGTAGAAAATATATTCAACGCTATTGCAGCCCAGGCAGATGGCGAACCCTGTGTTACTTATATCGGCCCGGGCGCTTCCGGCCATTTTGTAAAAATGGTACACAACGGCATTGAGTATGGTTTGATGCAACTGATTGCCGAAACTTACGGCTTGTTGAAGAAAGGTTTGCAACTGGACGACCAGGCCATACAGCAGGTTTTCGCAAAGTGGAACGAAGGCGAGTTGAAATCTTATTTGCTGGATATCACCAAAGATATTTTCAACTTTAAAGAAGATGGCTCCAACGAACTTCTTTTAAATAGTATTAAAGATGAAGCCCGCGCCAAAGGGACAGGCAAATGGACTTCACAAATTGCCATGGATTTGGAAACACCTGTCCCAACTATTGATACGGCTGTTTCCATGCGCGACCTTTCCAAGTACAAAGATTTGCGGGTGAAGTTATCGGAAATATATCCGGAAAAGTTTCCTTTATCAGCAGAAAATAAGGACGAATTTATCAACAACATGGAGCAGGCATTGTATTTCAACATGATCATGACTTATACCCAAGGCATGCATTTGTTGTTTAAAGCTTCTATCGCTTACAACTACAACCTCAATCTTGCTGCAATTGCCAGTATTTGGCGTGGCGGGTGTATTATTCGTTCGGAGTTTTTAAATGTAATTACCAAAGCTTACAACGATAATAACAACTTGGAACTGCTGCTAACAGATGGAACGGTGCAAGGCTTGGTTAAAAAAGCAGAAAGCAGTGTCCGTACAGTTCTTACCGCTGCTGTACAATCCGGAATTGCTGTGTCGGCTTATGCTTCCTGCTTAAGCTACTACGATACTTTCCGCACCAAAAACCTGCCTACAAACCTTATTCAGGCACAACGCGATTATTTTGGCGCACATACTTATGAATTGATTGGAAAAGAAGGGACTTTCCATACCGAATGGCAAGCCATCCCTTCGCACAAAACCAATAATTAACATGCTTCTTTTACCGGCTATTTTTAAACATCTATTGTGAACAAGACCATGAAATCAACCAAAGATCAGCCTACTGTTTTTGTAATTTTCGGTGGTACCGGCGACTTGAACTGGCGCAAGGTTACGCCAGCACTTTACAATTTATTTTTGGATAACTGGCTGCCTGATCATTTTTCAATTATTGGTTCCGGCAGGACAAAACTATCGGACGATGATTTTAAGAAAAAAATGCTCGATGGTATCAACCAGTTTTCAAGAAGCGGAAAAGCTGACCCTGAGAAATGGGCCACATTTTCTGAACACATTTTTTATCAGGCGGCAGATTTGAACGATGCCGAAACTTACAAAGAGTTTGGCAACCTTATTAAAAACTACGAAACCGAGTGGAAACAGGAAGCCAACGTAATTTATTACCTCGCCGTTGCACCCCAGTTTTTTCCGGTTATTGCAGAAAATATTTCTAAAAGTGGCCTGGCCCAAAACCCGGACAAAGTAAGGATTGTGATCGAAAAACCTTTTGGGCATGACCTGGAATCTGCCAAATCGCTTAACCAATTGTTAAGCCGTATTTTTCAGGAAAAGCAGATTTACCGCATAGACCATTACTTGGGAAAAGAAACCGTACAAAACATACTTACTTTTCGTTTTGCCAACTTGCTTTGCGAACCTGTTTGGAACCGGAATTATATTGAGCATGTTCAGATTTCGGTTACCGAACAATTGGGCGTGCAAGACCGCGGCGATTATTACGAAGGGGCAGGGGCCATGCGCGATATGATCCAAAACCATATTTTGCAATTGCTTTGTTTGGTGGCCATGGAAGTGCCGGTTGATTTTGGTGCAGATGAAATCCGGAACAAAAAAGTTGATGTGCTACATGCCATGCGCCCTTTCACTTCAGAAAACATTAAAAACCGTGCAGTGCGTGGCCAGTATGGCAAAGGCTGGATAGAAGGCAAAGAAGTTCCGGGCTACCGGCAGGAAGCAAAAGTTGACCCTAATTCTAATACCGAAACTTTTGCTGCCGTTAAGTTTTTTGTGGACAACTGGCGCTGGCAAGATGTTCCATTTTACGTCCGTACCGGCAAAAGAATGCACCAAACAGCATCTGTGATAACGATACAGTTTAAAGATGTCCCACACTTGATTTTTCCTGAGGAAGCAACAGATAGCTGGCAGCAAAACCGTTTAATTATCAGTATCCAACCCGAAATGAGCATCCGTTTACAGGTTCAAGCCAAAAGGCCGGGCGTAGACATGGTCATCAATACGGTTGATATGGTTTTTGATTACAAAGGCAGCTACGATAACCAGGCACCCGAAGCTTATGAAACACTGATACTGGACACCATGCAAGGCGACCAGACTTTGTTTATGCGGGCCGACCAAGTTGAAGCAGCATGGGCGTTGATTATGCCGATTTTGAATACTTGGGAATCTAAAAAAAGCACGAAATTTCCTAATTACTCTGCCGATTCCTGGGGGCCGGAAGTGGCAGAGGCGCTGATTGCACGCGATGGTTACCATTGGTTCACCCTTCCAAAAAAAGAATAATTATGCAAGCAAAACTAAATATCTTTTCATCAGAGCAGGAAGTGCTACAACACTTGGCCAACTATTTTATGGAAATTGCCAACCAGGCGATTAAAGAAAACGGCATGTTTAATGTTTCGCTTTCCGGCGGCAGTTCTCCAAAAAAGCTGTACGAAATGCTGGCTTCTCCCGACTATAAAGAGAAAATAGCCTGGGACAAAGTTTATTTTTTCTTTGGCGATGAACGTTATGTTCCTGCCAATGACCCCAACAGCAATTTTCTGATGGCAAAAAAAGCATTGTTCGAACCGCTTCAAATCCATTCTTCCCAAATTGTTCCGGTTAATACAACTTTGCCGCCAGAGCAGGCTGCCGAAGCTTATGCCTCGGCTGTTTACACACATTTTAAACCTTATAATGCCAGGTTTGATTTGGTTTTGTTGGGTTTGGGCGATAATGCACACACCGCTTCGCTTTTCCCGCATACCAGTATTTTACATGAAGAAGAATCATCTGTAAAAGCAGTTTGGCTGGAAGACCAGCAGGTTTACCGTATTTCGATGACGGCAGCCATGATTAACGCCGCACACCATATTGCTTTTTTAGTTTATGATGCAGGAAAAGCAGAAGCTGTACACCAGGTGTTGGAAGAGAACGAAAACATCGAACAATACCCGGCACAATTGATCAAAACAGACGGGGATCTGCAATGGTTTTTAGATGAAGCTGCGGCATCAAAATTGGCCGAAAAACGTTGATACTTCTTTTACCACATAAAAATTAGGATTCCTAAAAAAGCGATGGTTTGTAAAAATCATCGCTTTTGTTTTGTTCACTGCGAACAAAATCAAGTTAATCCTGTCTGGCTTTAAACTAATCTAAAGCAACAAAACCTATGAGATTCGAAAATAAAATTTGCCTTGTTACCGGAGGAGGTTCCGGTATCGGCCGTGCAACCTGTATCCGCCTTGCTTCCGAAGGCGGGACTGTAGTTGTAGTTGATATCAACGAGCAGCACGGAAACGAAACGGCAAGCCTGATCCAGCAACAAAAAGGCAACGCGATGTTTGTTAAAACAGATGTTGGTGTTTCTGCCGAAATAGAAAACTGTGTAAAAACAGTGATTGACCAATACAAACGCATAGATATTTTGGTTAACGATGCGGCCTTTATGACTTTTAACAAAATTGTAGACCTGGCCGAAAGCGATTGGGACAAAGTGATGAACATCAACCTAAAATCTGTTTTTCTATTCTGCAAATACAGCCTGCCTTACATGAAAAAAGGCGCAGTGGTCAACATCAGTTCTGTACACGCGTTTGAAACAACAGCCAACGTTTTGCCTTATGCAGCCACAAAAGGCGGGATAGAAGCTTTTACCCGTGGCTTAAGCCTGGAGTATAAATCCGATCAGGCACGTTTTAATTGTGTGGCGCCAGGATCGGTAGATACGCCGATGCTTTGGTCGAACCCGGACATTAAAGACGGGGTGGAAAAAATGCAGGGTGCCATAGGCAAACCGGAAGAACTGGCCGCAGCTATTTGTTTTATGGCTTCGGATGAAGCTTCGTTTGTCAACGGCACAACGCTGGTGGTTGATGGCGGTCGATTAGATATACTTTAAACCAGCCTGTATATTTTGCTATGAGAAACAAATTTATGTTTGCCACCGGTATCGAAAACAGTTACCCTACTGTTTTTATCGGTGGAAAAAAGGTAAGGGTTGACGAACTCGAAAAAACCGGCCATTATCAAAGATGGCAGGAAGATTTCCGGTTGGTTAAAGAGATGGGGATTGAATATTTAAGGTACGGGCCGCCTTATTTTTCTACCAACATCGGCCCTGGGCAGTATAATTGGGATTTTGCAGATGAAACTTTCAACAAGTTGAAAGAACTCAATATTACGCCCATTGTTGACCTTTGCCATTTTGGTGTCCCGGATTGGCTGGACAACTTTCAAAACCCGGATTTTCCTCAATATTTTGCCGAATATGCTTTGGCTTTTGCAAAAAGGTACCCTCACCTTAAATTTTATACACCTGTAAACGAAATTTTTGTTACCGCTTCCTTCTCCGGGCAGTATGGTTGGTGGAACGAAAGTTTGTCGAGCGACAGGGGTTTTGTAACAGCGTTGAAACATTTATGCAAAGCAAATGTGCTGGCGATGGAAGCAATTGAAAAAGTGCAGCCTGATGTAACTTTTATCCAAAGCGAATCGTCCGAGTACTTTCACCCCGAAGACCCTTCCTGTTGCGAACTTGCTGATTTTTTAAATTTAAAACGTTTTTTATCGCTTGACCTTTCTTATGCACATCCCATCAAAGTTCCGCATTATAAATATTTAATGGAAAACGGGATGACGGATGCCGAATACGAATGGTTTATGAACAACAAGATCCGCGGGAAATGTATCATGGGAACAGATTACTACGTTACTAATGAACACATAGTGCATAGTGATGGTTCAACCAGCCCGGCAGGAGAAATTTTTGGTTATTACGTCATTACCCACCAGTATTATACCCGATACCGTTTGCCCGTAATGCATACAGAAACCAATATTGCCGAACCGCTTTCTGTAGCATGGCTGCAAAAAGAATGGGCAAACTTGTACCGTTTTATGCAGGACGGTTTTCCGATCGTTGGTTTTACCTGGTACAGTTTGCTGGACCAGGTGGATTGGGACACAGCCTTGCGGCAGGATAACGGCACAGTAAACCCTTTGGGTTTGTATGATTTGGACCGAAAGATCAGGCCGGTGGGCGAAGCGTATCAAAATCTGATTAAAAACTGGCGGCCGGTATTGGATGAAGAATCATTAAGAATGAACATCAACACCTAAAAACAGGCGGTAAAAGAAGTATCTGTAAAAATCAAAATTTAAAATTGGCATCGGCATCAGGGTTATCTACCTTGGTGCTTTTTCTTTGGTTATTTACAATCACGTGCATCATATTGATCTGCTCGGGGTGCTGTTCGTACAGCAAATCATCATGCACCTGTACTTCTTTTACCGCATTAATTCCTTTCACTTCAAAATAACTCCAGGCGCCGTCTTCCTGGATTTCGTAGCCGATAAAACTTAAATTTAAAGGTTTTCCATCTGCACGAATAATTAAATGCTTCTTCACATAATCGTTAATGAGCTTGTTGATTTGCGCTTTGTCTTTTGGTTTTACAATGTCCAATTGCATGTGATACTGTTTTTCTAAAGCTTTTTCCAAGTCATCATAAAACATTCGGCAACTGATTTCTATCGAATGGTTGCTAGGGTTTTGTTTGATCTCGGTAACGCTTACATAAAACGGATGGAAAATACGGAACCAGGAAATGAGCAAAAGTTGTAACATGTTTGATTTGTTTTTGAAATTTATTTTAAAAAAACTTGTTTCTAGAGTACATTAATAAGAAACACTATATGAATTCACTATAATTCTAATTGGTTTTATTTAATATTATTCAAAAATTAAATCCCTAAAATATTCTTCAAACTTTTTTTATCTCCATCAGAATCAGACAACAAAAACACGGATGATTCACCAGCTAAAATTTTATTAAATATCTTCCGTATTACTTCATCAATATTTTTAGAAATTCGTTTAACCTCTGCATCTGTTTTTTTTATAAAATTTCCATGCATTAAGTTTGATCTAAGAGTGTAAGCATCTTTAACAAGTTCAAAGATTTCTTTTTTTTCATGTTTTTCTCCGCCTATAAATAAAGATGAGCGTTCTGAAAGTTGATGTTGAACTTCATTATTGTTTGAAGTAAATAGACTTTCAAGTAAAGTCATGTAAAAACTAATTTTTAACGTTACTTCAGATGTAGTTCGTGCAACCATCAAAAATAAATATGCTCTAACTAATCTATTTTTAAATTTTGCAATGAAGTTCGCACCTGTAGTTGTAAATTCTTTATCTTCGTAAACTAAATCTTGTTCTATCTTATAGAAAAAGAGCTTTGCTATTTTAGGTACTAAAATTTGAATTAAATCCAATTCTGATTTGGAATAATCAACTACCACTTTATCACCTTCTGAATTTGTTACTGAGGAAGAACGAAAATATGATACAACTTCTTGATTTCTTTGTAAATAACACTTTTCTGCGTTTATAGAATTATCTTTCACAAACCACATACAGTTTATAATGCTAAACTTATCACTATCTAATATAGTAATAGTTTCTTTTAAACTACCCGATTTTGAGAAGTCTGCAACTTCAACTATTGCTACTGCGCAAGGATATTTCATTAACTTATCATAAGCTTTTTTACCTTCTAACATTATAAAATCAGAATTGTAAAATATTTGGCTTATTTTAAAGTTGTTTTGTGTTAAAAAAAGATTATTAAATGAACAATCCTCAGAAGTTT
>NZ_JBGCVY010000009.1:0-44817 GCF_041088075.1 Mucilaginibacter sp.
TGGCATCAAAAGCAGCCACCGGAACCGGCACAATATCCGTTGCGTTAATGGTGGTAAAAACCGGATCGCTGGAACATAAACCCTGCGTAATCACCAGTGAATAAGTGCCGGCAACCGATGGCCCGGTAATTGGCACGCGTATAGAAGATTGATTGGAAGTAAAATTATTAGGCCCGGTCCAGGTGTAAACGGTGTTGGCGGTTACGGTCGTGCTCATCACCAGCGTATCGCCAATGCAGTACGGGCCTTTAACTTTGTTTAGTTGCGTTAAAACAGGTTTCTGCGGCACATTAAATGTTTGGGTAAAAACAGTAACACAACCTTGCGCACCGGTAGCGGTCAAGGTGATTTTTTTATCACCAAAAGAAGCATAGGTAAGGGTAAAAGGCCCGTTGGTAGTGGCACTGGCTATGCTGGCACCGGCGCCAAAATCCCAGTTTAAAGTGGTGTAATCGGTAGAATTATTGGTGATGGTAAAACTTTGCTGCGGCATACATAAATTGTTGGGTGTAACCGTAAAATTCAAAACCGGCGTTTTGCCGATGGGCGGAACGGTAATGGATGCCTGATCGCTCGAACAACCGTTTTGGGTAATAACCAACGTGTAAACCCCGGCTTGGTTATAATTGGTCAGCGGAATGGTAACGACGGAATCCGTTGAAGAAAAACCATTTGGCCCCTGCCATAAATACGAAGTTTTAGCGGAAGGGATTTGCGCCCTCAAAACCAAATTATCGCCCAGGCAATAATTGGTGTTGGAATTTAGCACAACGGGTATGGCTGGTTTTACCGGAATATCAAAAGTTTTGTAATCTACCGTGATACAACCTTGCGGATTGCTGGCCTGCAAAACTACTGTTTTTGTCCCCGGTGTTTTATAAGTAATGGTGTACGGCCCTTCGCCATTGGCAGAATCAATACTGGCGCCATCGCCAAAGCTCCATTTTAATTTGGTGTAATTGGTAGATTGATTGGTAAAAGTAAAGCTTGGACTTGGTGTACAACCGTTGTTAACCTGCATGGCCAACTTGGCAATTGGGCCTAAAAAAGTCCCGGTAGTGTTGCCAGAACCGGTAAAGGAGATTGTAAATCCATTGTTGCCGCTGGAAAAATTATTGATCAGCAAAGCATAAACATGGCCTTGCACCATATCAATATATTTTACAAAACCATCCTGGCCAGGGACGCAGCCAGGCATTTCTGTTAAATCGGTAGAAGTTAAATTTAATCCGGTCTGGTTGTAAAAAGGTGTGCAGTTAACGCCGCTGCCTGATGCACATCGAATAGCATTTGCCGCATTTACATTCGCGGCGCTTCCGCTGGTTCCTAAATCATACAAAACCCAATCAATATCATCCCCGGAAACTGTGGGGGAAATGGTAAAAGTTAACGTGCCGTTATTGGCAGCAGTCCATTTATACCAGGCAGAATTAGCTTCAATAGGTGCAGTTGAAGGGCCATTATCTAAACAAGTTCCGGCTGATTCGCGATTGTTAGACCCTGCACCGCTTACGTTGGTTTGTGTAAAAGCATCTTTAGTACAAATAATTGAAGCCGAACTGTAATCCTGGCCGGGTTTTAAAACCGGATTATAATTGTTAAGGCAAATTTTGAAAGTGCCCGTATTGCTGTCTGCTGCGCTTATACGGATGTAATACGTTTGCCCGATGGTTAAACCACCCTTATATAAAGTAGTAACAGTACTGCTATTGGAAACAGATCCAATCAATTCTGAAAAATTGGAACAATCTGTTGTACTGTATATAGCAATTAACGGGGAATTTAGTGTGCCGCTACCGTTTTCATTTCCGGTAACCGCTATATTCAAATCAAAAGCAATGGCTGTATATTTAAACCAGACATCATTTCCATCTGCAGGCCAAAATTGTGATTTTGCTAAACCGCTTGGCGTAGCATTTACATTGGTGTAAGCTGCATTATCAGAACAAAAGTTGTGAACACTCGACAAATCAATCGCACCCGAACAATTATCGTTTACCGGTGCCTGCGCTTTTAAAGCAGCCGCAAAACTTAAAAAAAAGACCGATAAAAGAAGTATGCGCTTGATTTGCTTCAATTGTTTTCCTGCTTTAAGAGCCTGTTAAATTTATACAAGAAAAAATGCCATGCTTCTTTTACCCTATATAAATTGGTGGCCTCCATCAATTTAAATAAACCAATTGTTTACCAAATTTTAGGTGATAAAAGAAGCATTATAATCCTGTCAAATAAATTTTAACAAAGTTTAATCTTTTCTAAAAATAGAAAAAGCCCCGATAAATTTCGGGGCTTTTTTGGGTAACATTAGCAATACTGTTTTTATACCACATTTTTTTGCTGGCGGCGGATGATGTTAAGCGCGCCTCCTGCCTTAAACCACTCAATTTGCTGCGCATTGTACGTGTGGTTTACGGGGAATAATTCCTGTGTGCCATCGCCATGGTGCAAAACAACCGTTAATTGGCTGCCCGGCGCAAACTGGTTTAAACCGGTAATGTCAATCGTATCGTCTTCTAAAACTTTGTTGTAATCTTCGCGGTTGGCAAAAGTTAAAGCCAGCATCCCTTGTTTTTTGAGATTGGTTTCGTGGATACGCGCAAAAGATTTCACCAAAATGGCACGGACACCGAGATGGCGCGGTTCCATCGCCGCATGTTCACGGGAAGATCCTTCTCCATAATTTTCATCACCCACTACGATACTGCCAATCCCTGCGGCTTTGTAGGCACGTTGCGTAGCCGGAACCGGGCCATATTCGCCAGTCAGTTCGTTTTTTACGGTATCAGATTTTAGGTTGAAGAAATTGATCGCGCCAATGAGCATGTTATTGGAAATGTTATCCAAATGGCCGCGGTATTTTAACCAGGGGCCAGCCATCGAAATATGGTCGGTGGTACATTTCCCTTTGGCTTTGATCAGCAATTTTAGGCCAGTAATGTCGGTTCCTTCCCAGGCTTTAAAAGGATCGAGCAGTTGCAAACGGTCTGAAGTCGGGCTAACCTTTACTTCCACCGTGCTGCCATCAACAGCAGGAGCTAAGTAACCGGCATCTTCTACCGCAAAACCTTTGATCGGCATTTCGATACCTTGCGGCTCGTCTAATTTTACCTGTTCCCCGCTTTCGTTGGTCAGTGTATCGGTCAGCGGGTTAAAAGAAAGATCACCGGCAATGGCAAAAGCGGTTACAATTTCCGGCGAGGCCACAAACGCGTGCGTATTTGGGTTGCCGTCATTTCGTTTGGCAAAGTTGCGGTTAAACGAAGTAATGATGGAATTTTTGCGTGTCGGGTCGCTGGTGTGGCGCGCCCACTGGCCAATGCAAGGGCCACAGGCATTTGCCAAAACCACGCCACCAATTTGTGCGAAAGTGTTTAAATAACCATCGCGCTCTACTGTATAACGTACCAGTTCTGATCCTGGCGTAACCGTAAATTCGGCACGGGTTTTTAAGCCTTTATCAATGGCTTGCGTGGCGATGGAAGCCGCACGGGTAATATCTTCGTAAGAAGAGTTGGTACAGGAACCAATCAAACCAACTTCCAATTGTGCCGGCCAGTTGTTTTCTTTCACGGCATCGGCAAATTTAGAAATCGGCCAGGCCAAATCTGGCGTAAACGGACCGTTAACATAAGGCTCCAGTTCGGAAAGGTTGATTTCAATCACCTCATCAAAATAAGCTTCCGGGTTGGCATAAACTTCTTCGTCGCCGGTTAAATGTTCTTTAATGACATTGGCTGCATCTGCAATGGCGGCACGTTCTGTTCCGCGCAAATAGATTTCTGATTTTTCATCGTAACCAAAAATTGAAGTGGTGGCGCCAATTTCGGCGCCCATGTTGCAAATGGTTGCTTTTCCGGTTGCCGAGATCGAACGTGCGCCTTCGCCAAAATATTCTACAATGGCGCCGGTTCCGCCGTTAACGGTTAAAATGCCGGCCACTTTCAGGATCACGTCTTTTGCTGCCGTCCAGCCGGAAAGTTTTCCAGTCAGTTTTACACCAATCAGTTTCGGGAATTTTAGTTCCCAGGGCAGTCCGGCCATTACGTCGCAAGCATCGGCACCGCCAACACCAATCGCAATCATACCTAGACCCCCGGCGTTTGGGGTGTGCGAATCCGTACCGATCATCATGCCGCCCGGAAAAGCGTAGTTTTCTAAAACCACCTGGTGGATAATGCCGGCCCCCGGTTTCCAGAAACCGATACCATATTTATTGGAAACGGAAGAAAGGAAATCGTAAACCTCTTTGTTTTGGCTTTTTGCGGTGTCTAAATCTTCCCCGGCACCATCTTTTGCCTGGATTAAGTGATCGCAATGCACCGTGGAAGGCACGGCAACCTGCGGCCTGCCCGCCTGCATAAACTGCAAAAGCGCCATTTGCGCGGTTGCATCCTGCATGGCCACACGGTCGGGTGCAAAATCAACATAATCCACCCCGCGTAAAAGCTCCCGGGTCGGGTCGCCTTCAGAAAGATGGGAATACAGGATTTTTTCGGTGAGGGTGAGCGGTTTACCAACTGCTTTACGGGCAGCCTCGATACGGCTGCCGTAGCGATTGTAAACCTGCTGAATCATATTTAAATCAAAAGCCATTTTATTGATTTTTATTTGGGTGATTAATAATTAAACGGGCGAAGTACGGGTGCGAATCTACAAAATTAACAGGTAAAAGAAGTATCGGTTTTGGATTTTTGATTGGTGTGGAATGGGGAAAGGTTGGGTTTTTACGGTGGCTTATAGGTAGATTTGTTGTATGATAGGCGATGGTGTAGGTTTAAGCGGGATTAGAAATTTCAAGCTCGAAAGACGGGGTTGCACCCCGAACAGTAGGGACCAGCAGGGTAGCCGAGAAATGGACAATGCCGCCGCACAACTAGAACTTGACTTTATCTCAACTATACAATTATGTTTTAGGATAGAATTAAACTGCAATTACAAAATGCTTAAAAGCAAAACTGACACACTTCAATTTACACTCCCTTTTATTCAGCTAAATCAAAATTATTTTTCATAGAAATTGAATTTAGTTTTCTAATCAGTTTTGCTTGTATCTCTTCAGATATATTATTCGTAAAGCCCTGCTCCATAAGTTTGCCGTCTAAAATAAATACTTGATAGCCAAAATATATTGTATTATCGTAAATAATGGTGGCAATTTTTTCGATATAAACATTATTCCTTGCCCTGATTTGAATATAGAACCTTGCTGAACCTAATTTAATTTTCTTGTCAAGATACTGAGTCTGAATAGGTGTTAGCTCGTCAAGTTTAAATGCTATAATTTTAGCCTTATTGAAATCCGTTAAGGTAACAACTGGGTTTTTTGTAAATGGCTTTTCATGAAAGCTATTAAGTAACATGTCATAATCGTAAACATTAATAGTTAAATTATAAATAGGAAATTTAGATACAATTCTCAGTTTAAACAGCCCTTTATTTTCATTGTAATTATCTGTAGCAAATTTTTCAATGTCAACAACAGGATAACCATTACCTCCTGTTAAATAATTTTGAATATATTCAGATTTGTCGGAGAGCCTTTGACTTAGTTCAATTATCTTATCATTTCTCTTCTGTAACTTATTGTCTCGTTTTACTAATTCATTATTAAGTTCATTTCTTTCCTTCCTAAGTTCCTTAATGTCATTTTTCAATGCAATATTCTCCTGTTTTGTTGTATTAATGATATCACTTTTATCTTTTGAAGAGCTAATTGATTGTCCAACTGTCAAGAGTATCGCCCCAATGCCTCCTCCAAAAATTAAAACTAAAGCAACTATTGTAATTGTATTCATTTTAGTCATTCACAAACATTATTTAAAACAATTATTGGATCTTTTACTGCCGCGGACTTTAAATCATAATCTTTAAGCGAGGAAATTTATTGTATCGAAAATGCTTTTTTTATCTTATTGTTAACTAAGATTCTATATAACATCCTTATTGGTCGGGATATATAAACCGGTTAGGTCTGCTGGTTGCGGGTTTGTAACCCCAACCTTGAAACTTTAGATTTCAAATCCCCTATTTACAAATACCGATGCTTCTTTTACCGGCAAAAAATTGTTGTGCAAAATATAACGGCGCGGTACATCTAAAGACCTTTTTCAATATCGTCCATCGCAGCATCAAAATCCAATGCCTGCTCCGGTTCGTTCCTGTAATCCTGAAGGCGCTTTTCCACTTCTTCCATCTGCCAAACAGGTATGTCCGTATGCTCCTGTTCAATACCCTTGTATTTACTTTTGAGTTCGTTCCACTCAGAAATCGGGATGAATACGCCGGTGGTTTTTCCTATATTGTCAGAAATATATTGAAGGTTCATAATTACAAATATAGCTTATTTAGAAGTTGCAAATCCCTCACAAACTTTTAAAAACATACCTTTTATCCTGCCAAAAAGCCAATGCTTTCGGCAGCACATATTCCAACCGCGGCCAGGCTTTTAAACTGTCATGAAAAACTACAATCGAACCGTTACTGCTTTTATCCACCACATTTTGGCAACATTGCTGCGGAGAAATATCCGGGTCAAAATCGCCGCTTAAAACATCCCACAGAAAAATTTCGTATGCCTTTTATAAAACCACACTAAAAACTGTTAAACCATCGGTACTAAGTGTTCAACCTAAATTAGTTTATATTATTTCATTTTGCATTACGGGCCGTGCAAATACACCAAAATCAACTATTGAAGAACGTTTGGCTTTGGCGCAAGGGCACAAGCCAGGCGCTTCGCATGCTTTCCGTTCGCGTTGCCATGTTGCCCTGCCGAAAGGGGAAGGCCGCAAGTCGAAAGGCGTTGGGCTGGCAACAGGGATGGCAGGCGCAGGCGCGGACGGTCAACCATCGTATGGCATGCGTAGGCAAAGAACTGACGCTAAACCTTAGCCCTTTTAATGAAAACCAATTTTGAAAAAAATACTTATCAAAATTAAAACAGGCAAAAAAACCCTACAAATTCACGCCGCCCGAAACTTCAATACGCTGTGCATTGATCCATTTAGCCTCATCGGTACATAAAAAAGCCACCACGCTTCCGATATCGTCCGGGCGGCCTACACGACCTAAAGCTGTTGTAGCTGCAATGTATTTGTTTATATCGGGGTTGTCTCGTACCACACCACCGCCAAAATCAGTTTCGATAGCTCCCGGGGCCACTATATTGACAGCAATCCCGCGTGAACCGAGTTCTTTTGCCTGGTATTTGGTTAGCGTTTCGATAGCGCCTTTCATAGATGCGTAGGCAGCATAACCGGGGTTGCTAAAGCGGGCCAAACCGGTAGAAAGGTTGATGATGCGGCCGCCATCAGCGATTAAAGGCAACGCTTTTTGGGTGAGGAAAAACACACCTTTAAAGTGAACGTTCAGCAAAAGGTCAAACTGTTCTTCTGTTGTTTCGGCAAAAGAAGCGTGGACACCGATGCCTGCATTGTTGATTAGGAAATCAAAACGATCGGTTTCAAAAGTATCTTGCAATACTGTTTTTACCTGCCTAAAAAAAGCATCGAAACTTTTTACATCGGCTGTGTCTAATTGCAAGGCTGCGGCTTTTTGCCCGGCCTGTTCTATTTCGTCTGCCACGGCAAGCGCTTCTTCTTTTTTGCTGTTGTAAGTCAGGATCACGCCAATCCCTTTTTTTGCAAGGCTAAAGGCCATGTCTTTGCCCAAACCGCGGCTGCCGCCGGTTACCAAAGCAATTTTGTTGTTCGTTTTCATATTGTCCATATTTGTTTTTGTGGTACAAAGCTGAACAATATATGCCTGGAAAAAATGGTGTACTCTTCAGTATTTTATCAAACCAAAGCAGCAATTTTTAAGGCTTTCCGGTAGCGTAAGGGCGTTGTCCCGGTCATTGATTTATAAAATTTTATAAAGTTGGTCGGTTCGCCATAAGCCAGTTTGTAGGAGATATCCGCCACAGACATTTCTGTTTGGCGCAGCATTTTTTGTGCTTCTTCCAGTAAGCGTTCTTCCATAATTTCGCAAGGCGATTTTCCTGTCGTTAGCTTAATTGTATTGGTTAAATGTATCGGGTGGATAAACAACATTGCGGCAAAATGACTGGTATGAAACCGCACAGTTGCCCGTTGGTGAAGCAAATCATCTACATACTGATCAAACAATCTTAAAAAATCAGCAGTAATTTCGTCTTTCCGGGAAAGGACTTTTTTGGGTAGCGGCATTGGGTAAAAATAAGGATAATACAGATGAACCTTCTTTTTGATCATATTTTGTATGAACTTTTATGATTTGTAGTTTTCCACAAACCAGTTCAAGCAAATAATGCCGACTTTCCTCTTTAATCAAACCCAAATAATTAATTTTACAGGATTATTTTTTTAAAAGCTGATGGTTTTAGTTACCGGTGCAACAGGTTTTTTAGGTTCAGAATTATGCCGACAACTAATTTTAGCCGGTAAAAACAGTATCCGTTGTATCAAAAGGGCAAGTTCTGTGGTTCCCGAAATCCTGCTTCCTTATCAAAAAAAAATTGATTGGGTTGAAGCAGATTTGCTTGAAATTGATGCGCTAAACGAAGCATTGCAAGGTGTTACGCAAGTTTATCATTGCGCGGCTTTGGTTTCCTTTGATCCTTCCTTGAAAAAGAAATTGATCCAAAACAATGTAGAAGGCACGGCCAATTTGGTTAATCTTTGTGTTGAAAAAAGGATCCGGCTTTTACATGTCAGCTCGATTGCGGCCGTTGGCGAAGGGAAACCCGGCGAACTGATCAACGAAAACCATCATTTGGAAGAAACGCCGAAAGACAACGCCTACGCTATGTCTAAATACGAAAGTGAGATGGAAGTTTGGCGCGGGATGGCCGAAGGTTTGGATGCCGTAATTGTAAACCCGTCTTTAATCATCGGAAAAAATGCAGGCACAGCAGGCACCGGGCAAATTTTTGAAACCGTACGCAAAGGCTTAAAATTTTACACTTCCGGCAGTTGCGGTTTGGTGGATGTGGAAGATGTGGCCAAAACAATGATTTTGTTGATGGAAAGTAAGATCAGCAACCAGCGTTTTATCATCAACGCCGAAAACTGGGGCTATAAAACTTTGTTTGAGGAAACTGCCAATTGTTTTGGCATCAAACCGCCAGCTTTTGAAGCCAAGCCCTGGATGCTGGAACTGGCCTGGCGCGCCTCGGCTTTGGGTACTGTTTTTACCGGCAAAAAATTGGGCGTGGATAAAATCTCGGCACAATCGGCCAGCCGGATCCAGGATTATGATAATGGCAAGGTAAAAGCAGCAATTGGTTTTGTGTTTAAGCCGGTGAAGGAAACGGTTCGGGAGATTTGTGAAGCAGTGAAAGATTAAATTAACTACTCAAAACAGTTTTTGGATAACTGTTTTTTTCTCTCGGTTTTAAAAAGTATTTTTCAATACAATGCCAACTTAAAAACGCCGTAAAATAAACTACAGGCAAAACACTAAAAAATAAGCTGTAAGGATTTAAATGCCTTCCTAAAAAATACAAAAACAACTGCTGTACAGGCCAGGCATAAAGGTACATGCCATAAGAAAAATCCCCGTTTTTGGCAAAGTTTTGAAAGCGAATATTGGGATGATAAGCGATATAAAAAAACAAGTAACTTCCGGCAATTGGCAATGTTAAATTGATGCAAGGCACACCAATGCAAGAAACAACAATAGCTACCAGGGACAAAACAACAAATACCTTTTTTCGAAGGATATAATTCCGATACAGATAAAAACAAGCACCAGAAAAAAAGTAAACAAAAAGCCTGGGCAAAATATAAGAATCAAGAATTTCAGAAAGAAAATCAATTGGATAACGGTAGAATATGCTTGTATAAAACCGTAAGGAAAACGCGGGATATTTCAATTGTAAAAAGAATACAATATAACTTAACAAGAATAAAAATAAGGCTGTCCTTTTCTTTTTAAAAACGCCCATGATGGCTGCTAAGGGTACAATCAAATAGCAAGCAAACTCATATTGAATAGACCATAACGGTTCATTAATCATCCCTGGTAAAGGATTTAGGGTGAAGGAATTCTGCAAGGGAGGTTTTCGCAGTGTTAAAAGATTTACAATAGTTTGCTTTTTATGTTGCAAGTTTAAAAAATATCCAGTCCAGGATCCGATTATATGATGACGATCAGTTGCGCCCAACATCCCAAAAAACAAAACACTTAAAATAAAGGCAATAAAAAAAGCAGGGCAAATCCTGCGTATTCTTTTTTTCAAATATGATGCGAATGTACCGCTGTATTCATAACTTCTAAATATTAAAAAACCACTTGTTACAAAAAAGAAATCTACTGCAACGCCTCCTAAATCCATCTGGTTTCTTGTAAAAACCATTCCTGGTTCTGTATCAATTACTTTTGCGTAGCAAAGTACAAAGCAATGGCTGTATATTACGATTACAGCTAAAAACAATCTTAAAATATCAAAGTTGTTTTCTTTAATATTTTCAGCAATTAGCAATTCCTTTTTGTTATAAATTTTTGTTGTAAAATTATCCAATTTTAAAAAGTTGTTTATATTGAAAGTATGTTTTAAAATTTATTCAACAGGACATCAATGCTTCTTTTATCAGCTATAAAATGGGCAAATGTTTGATTTTGAATTTATATAAATCAATGCGGCACCAATTTTTATACGGTAAAAGAAGCATTGGCAATTTTTTCTTGTATAAATTTAAACAGGCCCTGATATAACAAGTTATTTATACGTTCTCTATTTGTAAGTTATGCTCCTGTAATAATATCTACATTATCGTTAAACTTGTTTTCGGCAATAAATTTAAAATACAGTTCTTGGTCGTTTTCCTTTAATGCTTCAAGCCCTTCTTTATCAACTTGCAAGTTTAAATCGTACAATTGATAAAGCAACTTATTATAAATTTTTTCAGAATAATAAACTTTCCAATTGTTCAAACCCTTTTGCAAACATGCTTCTTCTGGTTCATTTAAAACAATGCTTTTCTGTTTATTCAATACCAATAAAGCATATTTTAACATTTCTACATGGTTTGAGGAAACACTATCTTCATGGAAATTGTAAACTGCAACCGGCGCGGTATGATGAACAACCGGATACTTGCGTACAATTTGCAAACACAGATCATAGTCTTCGCAATAGTGCAGGTTTGTATCAAATTGAAATTCATTTAAAACCCATCTTTGGTACATCCCTACCGCAGGCAGTCCCATATAATTTCCTTGCAACAAATTGCAATAATGGTTTTCGGTTACTTCTTTTTGAATGAGCCAGCTTTTGTTTTCAGGTTGATAAAATAGCTCGTGGGCACCAGATACAAAAGCAGCTTCAGGATTTTGTATTAAGTAATTTATGTTGATAAAAAGAGCATCAGGCAAAAGCCAGTCATCCGCATCTAGAAATACAACTAATTCTCCAGTACTGTTTTTTATCCCAATGTTACGTGCAGCAGAAACACCTTGGTTGGATTGATAAACATATTTTACCAACGGATACTTTTGTGCAACTTCTTTTGTTTGATCGGTTGAACCATCATCCACAACAATAATTTCAAAGTTTCGGTAAGATTGTGAAAGGATACTTTCTATAGCTTTTTCAAGATATATTCCTTGATTGTAGCATGGTATAATTACAGAGACAAGCTGCTTTTGCATGGCTAAACTTTGTTAATACCAGAACGGATAGCAGGTTTTTTTCTGTTCTGATAATAAAATTTTATTCCAGAAAGTAAACCATGTATCTCACTAAAAACCGTTCTGTGGTTAAATTTATAAGACGGAAAACCCTTAACCAACAAATAAAAATAGTATTGCGGAAGTTTGTAAAACAGATGTTTGCGATAGCCTGCATGTTTATTTTGGTCATGCTGTATTAAAGCCGCTGCAGCAAAACCACGCATGTAATTAAAAAGCTGTTTATGCAATTTACCAAGTTCTTTTCGATGTTCATGGTACACAACAGCTTGTGGGTTATATTGAATGTTGAAATTATTTTCTAAAACCCTAAACCAAATTTCAGAGTCGCCACTGCAACCAGCAGCCCCAACATCCAACCTTTCATCAAACCAGTTTACTTTTGCCAATACCTGTTTTCTGAAAGCCATATTTGCACCAGCGCCAATGTCCCAAACTTTTGGCCCAACTTTTAAATTTTCTTTTATAAACTGATTGTTATATACTTTATAAAGATATCCTTTGTTAAAAGCCCAATGCTTTTCAAATATTTGCTGGCTTTCTGTATCAAGAGATGAAGCAAGCACCAAACCAGTCATGGCATGGACATCTTCTTTTAAAAACGTTTCCCAAACCCGGTAAGTCCATAATGGATGTACCTGAACATCATCATCTGTATATGCAACAATCTGATTTTTAGCCTTTAAAGCCCCACTATTCCTTGCAATATCAAGCCCGGGGCGCTCCTCTTTGCAATACGTAACATCTTTATATTGTTCTGCAATAAGTTGTGTACTGTTATCTGTTGGTGCATTATCAACTACAATAATTTCTTCAGGCAGGCACGTTTGCTTTAACAGGCTTTCTATGCACAACTTTAAGTCCTGGCTTCTGTTCCGGGTACAAATAACAACAGAAACACCCACTTTACTTGGAATATCAACCGGCAGACAGGCAGAAAAAATTTCGGCCATAATTTTTTTAAAAACATCGTAATTACCACTTATAAATTCCTTTTGGTAATTACCTTTTGGTTTATATTTAGCTGCATAAAAATCAATTGTAGGGGCAATGGCATTAATAATTGCCTTGTTTAATTTACTATTGTTGGGTTCCTGTCCATCAAATTCGATATACAAATCACCCAAAGGGATACTATACCACCAAAACACTAAATAACAATAGCCTTTTTGTTTTGGTTTAAAAGCTAAACCGTCAAGCTGTACATGCTCAATATTGGCTGGTAATATTTTACTCATTTTTTAAATTAAAATTTAAAACTTTTTTCAGGTCTTTGGCATAAGTTTTAATCCTCATTGAAAAAATTAAACGCGCCGTGATCCTGAGAACTTTTGGGTCTTTGTATAGTTTAAGTATTTCTTTTAATTGGTTGGAAACAATCTCCCTGTTTTTAGTTGTGTGCCAAATATCGCAAGTTATGCCCAACGCCCAATAAACGTAGGTTTTTCTGGCTGCTAAACTTGCTTTTTTTTGTTTTTCTTTTGGAAGGTAACTATTAATGATACTAAAAACTTTGCTAATGTCCCTTATATTTTTGCCCGTAATAAAACTGGTGTTAGAAATAGAGCTTTCGTGTTCCCGGTACTCAGCAAGTATTTTAGGCACGTAAGCTATCGGATATTCTTTTGCAACCCTTGCCCACATGATCCAGTCTTCGCCATAGGTTACACCATAAAAGCTGCCTAATTTTTCATAAACTTCCCGCTTAACCGCAATACAAACGTATTGGAGCAATTGCTGCTCAGCCAATAAGGACAAACAATTTTCTATTACACATTCTGCCTCTGCTTCTATCCTTGACGGCCGCAAAACATTGCCTTGGTTATCAATATAATTCCATGCACAATAAGCAGCCCCGGCATCAGGGAAATTGTCAAACAATCTTTTCAAACTGCTGTAAAACCCCGGCTTTACACGATCATCTCCATGCAACAAATGAATATGATGACCCTGGGCACGGTTGATGCAAGTTTCAAAGTTGCGGAGGCTACCCACGTTTTTTTCCTGCCTGTAATATAAAACCCTTCCTTTTCCAAGCTCTTTTACCAATGCCTCAACATCGTCGTCCGTGCTGCAATCGTCCACAACTTCTATTTGCATCGTTTCTTCGCCCGGGTCCTGCTCCAGCACACTTTGGATGGCATCCGGCAAAAAAACAGAACAGTTGTAGGCAGGTATCATCACAGACCAAAAAGGCCGTTTAATACCTGCCGCAAGCGGCGCAATTTTGGGTGGTGTGTCTGGTATCCTTTGCAAAATTGTTATCGTTTAATTTTTTAATTAAGTCCGGTTTAAATATTGTTCAGCTATTTTTTATGCTTCTTTTATCCTATAAAAAACATTAAACTTTTTGTTCTTTTTTGAAGGAAAAAACATAAATACCAATTTTAATAGGGTAAAAGAAGCATTGTTTTTTCAATATTAATTTAAAAAAGCTTTAGGATTATAATACAAGTAGGATGCGTTATCGTATCAAATGGTATAGCTTTTTTGGAACCCTAAAAAATAAATCTATTAAAATCATTAATCCAAATATGAACAGCATTATTACAAGCTTTAAATCAATATAAACTTTGAGGATCTCTTTCATTTGATTATAAACGAGCTTCAAATTTCTTGTTTGTACCCATAAATCTTGCGTATAATAAAACGCCCAATGCATATAGTTTTTTTTTGCCAAACGACTAATTCTCTTCTGGCTTTTTTTTGGCAGATAACCTTTAATTGTGTTAATTACTTTAGCAATATCACTAATGTTTTTACCGGTAAGAAAACTATGGCTTGAAATTGAACTTTTATGTTCGCGGTATTCGGCAAGTATTTCGGGCGTATAAGCTATCGGATATTCCCTTGCAACCCTTGCCCACATTTCCCAATCTTCGCCATAAGTAACACCATAAAAGCTGCCTAATTTTTCATAAGTTTCCCGCTTTACAGTGATTGCAACATATTGGATATGTGTATGTTCAGCTAATTTAGGTAACCATCCTACCAAAAGGTCCGGCTTTCCAACTTCGATAGCAGAACGGCGCAAAATATTATTTTCTTCATCAATATTGTTCCAGGCACAAAACGCAGCACCAGCTTTTGGGTACTTTATAAATAGCGATTGGATATGTTGATAGTATCCCGGCTTTACGCGATCATCCCCATGCAATAAATGAATGTGATAGCCCAGGGCACGGTTGATGCAAGTTTCAAAGTTGCGGAGGCTGCCCACGTTCTTTTCCTGCCTGTAATATAAAACCCTTCCTTTTCCAACCCTTTTTACCAATGCTTCCACATCCGCGTCCGTGCTGCAATCGTCAACGACTTCTATTTGCATCATGTCTTCTCCCATATCCTGCGCCAACACACTTTGGATTGCATCAGGCAAAAAAACAGAACAATTGTAGGCAGGTATCATCACAGACCAAAAAGGCCGTTTAATATTTGCCCCAAGTGGTGCAATTTTGGGCGGTGTATCTGGTATCCTTTGCAAAATTTAATTAATTGGTTGTAGTTTTAAAATGATGGTTTAAAGTTCATCATTTGTTTCAGATGGTTTTAACACTAACGGTAAAGCAGGACGAACAAACCCGGGCCATTTATCAATCCTGTTTTCATTTTCACGGTAATCAGCAACATCGAAAAAAAGGCATGACTCATGCTTATACAAATAAACAGAAGTGTCTTTTACAAAAAGAATGGTTATAAAATAAGAGCCGTCATTAAGCAAATTTCCGGGGATAGTACATTCCCCTTCTAACATTCCTTCATTAAAAACCATAGGCTGAGACGGGATACTAAAAATACATTCCCCTAATAAAGTGTAAAGCATCAGGTCGGTTGATAACATCACTTGATTGCTAAAATTGTAAAACCTGAATTTTATGGTAAGGGCAGTCCGAATATCAATGGCGGCAGCAGGATTTGGCAGATATGGAACAAGTTCAACTGAAAGAACTTTTATCAAATCATTTCCCGGTGCTTCTTTTATCGTATAAAATTTTTGTTTTGGCGCTTTTTGCTGGATGGCGCCCATGTACTGATTGGCTACTACGTTTACATTTCCATCTGCATAAACCCGGCCTTTATCAAGCCAGATGGCTTTAGAGCAAAGTTTTTTTATAGCGTTAATATTATGGCTGACAAATAAAATTGTACGGCCTTGCTCAGATGAAACCTCACTCATCTTGCCCATACATTTTTTTTGAAACTCGGCATCACCCACAGCCAAAACTTCGTCAATGATCATAATATCAGTTTCCAAGTGCGCAGCCACAGCAAACGCCAAACGGACATACATGCCTGACGAATAGCGTTTTACCGGCGTGTCTATATAACGTTCTACGCCTGAAAAATCTACAATTTCATCAAAATGCCTTGCAATATCTTTTTTCCGCATGCCCAAAATGGCTCCGTTTAAATAGATGTTTTCCCTGCCGGTTAGTTCCGGGTTAAAACCTGTACCCACTTCCAGCAAACTTGCAATTTTACCTTTTACTTTTATAGTGCCCGAAGTTGGTGCTGTTACCCTGCTTAATAATTTTAATAGAGTGCTTTTCCCGGCACCATTGCCACCAATAATCCCAACTGCTTCGCCATGTTTAATATCAAAACTGACATCTTTTAAACTCCAAACTACATCGCTGCTTCCTTTTTTGGTCCTGTCATTTACTTCCCCAACAGTTAAAAAAGGGTCTTCCTTGCCGCGCACCTTAGCCAGCCATCGTTCCAAGTCTCTTGAAATCGTACCGGTTCCAACTTCACCCAAACGGTAAACTTTTGAAAGGTTCTCAACTTTAATAACTGTAGACATGTTTTAACCTAAGATGATGAGCTTTATGTTTAAATGAGTAAAAGGTAGTATTGCTTAGTGCTATTTAAGATTATGAATAAATACTTTATAACTGCCGGTAATAGATTTATAAATTTGACTTAACCATTTTTTGTACCTGCTTAAACTTTAATAAATGCATCAGGTAAAAGCGGTACATCCAAAAATACGTCCTTAAGTTTTTATGCATCTTAAAAGCTCCTTCTGCCTGCAAAAAAGCAGCCTCTTTATTGGTCAGCAATAGAGTGTTTGCCACTTTGATACAAAATACGGCATAATATACGAGCGCTTCTTTTTTAAGTTTTCCTTGGTGTGAAACCGGGAGGTAACCTTGGATGATATCAACAACCTTAATAATATCATGGGTATTTTGACCGCTTAAAAACGAGCTATGGCTTATTCCTGAATTATAAGCAACCCGATAATAAGCCAATTTTTTGGGCGAGTAGGCCACCGGAAAACGGGAAGCAATCCTGGCCCACATTTCCCAATCTTCGCCGTAATGCACCGCATAAAAACTGCCAATAGTTTCGTAAACACTTCTTTTTACTACAATTGCCGGTGGCTGGATTAACTGACGGCCTGCTATTTCAAACAGGAAATCTTTAATAACGCCCGGCTTTTTTGACAAAATAGGTGTATCAATATTTAACTTATTGTTTTGGCCGTCAATAAAAGAGAAGTTGGTAAAAGCAGCGCCAGCCTCCGGATTTGCCAAAAACAAGCTTTCTATTTCCTGATAAAAGCCCTGTTCCACATTGTCGTCCCCATGCAGCAGATGCACCCAATGTCCGTTTGCCCGGTTTAAACAGGTTTCAAAATTCCGCAAACTGCCCCTGTTTTGTTTTTGCTTATAATACTTTATCCTCCCCTTGCCCAATGCTTCAACCAAAGCAGCCACATTGCCGTCGGTGCTGCAATCGTCCACCACCTCTATCTGCATTTTCGCCTCGCCGGGGTCTTGAGCAAGTACACTTTTTATCGTATCGCCTAAAAATGCAATACAATTATAAGTTGGTATCATGACTGACCATTGCGGACGCGCTGACTCATCAATAGCAGTTACCGGCAATATTATAGGTGGGGCGTCAGGAATCCGATCATTCATAGTACGTTTTGCAAAACAGGTATCGTTGGCAACAATTAAAAAATATATTATAATATTATCAACAATAATAATATTAACAAATGTAATCGGTTAAGAAACAGCTACAATTAGGGCAATAAAGACCGGGCATTTAAAAAACCATACAATAATAATATTTTTTAACAACGTCTCGGTGCTTCTTCAAATTTTATTCGATGTGGTTTGCATACTTCTTTTACGCCCTAAAAAACAGCAAGGTTTCTATACTTTGTACCTTTTAAAAAAACAAACCTAAAAAATATAGGCATAAAAGAAGCATTAAAAAAATCTGGTTACTTATTTATATGGTGTTTTTTAAATGATCGATCCACAGAAAAATACAAACTCAACTATTAAATTTACTTTTGCGGATGACTTTGGACGAACGCATCGAAAATTCTGTAACGCGTGTTTTTAAAACCGTATTCCCCAACACCACCAACCATTACGATACGCTTTTTGGCGGCACGGCCATGATGATGATGGACGAGGTGGCTTTTATAACGGCCACGCGTTTCAGCCGCAAACGGTTGGTTACGGTTTCTTCGGATAAGATCAACTTCACCGTGCCAATTCCGGCCGGAACGATTATGGAACTGGTTGGCCGCGTGATCTATGTTGGCCGGACGAGCATGAAAGTAATGGTGGAAATTTTTGTCGAGCAGATGTACGAAGATGTGCGTTACCGCGCCATCCACGGCGAGTTTACCTTTGTTGCCGTTGATGAAAACAAAAAACCGACACCAATTTTAGGCTGATAAAAGAAGCATGATGGCTGATCGTTCATTGTTGATGGTTCATGGTTCATTGCCGATAGTTTATAGTTTAAGGCAGAAGCTGATACCTGATACCTAATTTCCAAACCCCAAACCTCCTACCTTATGCCCCAGTATTTCATCATTGATTTCGACAGTACTTTTACACAAGTTGAAGCGCTTGACGAACTTGCCCGTATTTCGCTAAAAGACCATCCCGACCGGAAAAAAATATACAAACAGATTGAAGATTTGACCAATGCAGCGATGGAAGGCCACCTGTCGTTTTCCGAAAGTCTGGCCGGCCGGGTGAAGTTATTGCAGGCTAACCGCAGCCATTTGGATTTATTGGTGAAGCATTTGCGCAAAAAAGTTTCGGCTTCTTTTTCGCGCAACCGCAACTTTTTTAAAGAACACAGCGATGAGGTTTTGATCGTTTCGGGCGGTTTTAAAGAATTTATTACGCCGGTGGTAACCAAATATTTCATCAAAACCGAAAATATTTATGCCAATACTTTTGTGTTTGATGAACACGGAAACATTATTGGCTACGATCCCGAAAACCCGCTTTCGCAGGAAGGCGGCAAAGTAAAATTGCTGCGCCAACTGGATTTGCAAGGCGAACTGTTTGGCATCGGCGACGGGCATTCGGATTTCCAATTGAAAGAATTTGGGCTGATCAAAAAGTTTTTTGCCTTTACGGAGAACATCGAACGAAAAACCATTGTCGAAAAAGCCGATTACGTTACGCCCAGTTTCGACGAGTTTTTGTACATCAACAAGTTTTCGCGCGCCATTTCTTATCCCAAAAACCGCATTAAATGTTTGGTGGTTGGCGATGTTGCCGATGAAGCCGTGATCCAGTTGGGAAAAGAAGGTTACAACATCCGCATTCGTGCAAAAATTGAAGATAAGTATTTGCAGGAAGCCGGCATCTTGTTTTGTGATGAAGACACGCAGCCAACGGAACAGCAGTTGGAAAAAGCCGGACGCCTGAAAGTAATCGGTTGCTTTGGCAAAGCACACCGCAGCATTTGCGATTTTGCCTGCGAAAAAGGCATCATCATTTTTGACGACATCAAGCACAACCCGCGCAACAGCGATTTCATCCCGAAACGGGTGATGGATTTTATGAACGAAGGCAAAACGCACACCAGTGCCAACTTCCCGGATTTACAGCCGCCGCGTGTGAACAACGCACACCGGTTGATCCATATTCACAAAAATGTTCCCGGAATTTTGGCCAAGATCAATGCTATTTTTGCACTTCATCAAATCAATATAGTTGGCGAATTTTTGGTAACCAACCCGCGCATTGGCTATGTAATTACCGATGTAAATGCCGGTTACGATCCGCAGGTTTTAACAGAATTGAAAGCGATTGAGCATACGATCAAGTTTAGGTTGTTGTATTGATTTTTAGGCGGTAAAAGAAGCATTACAGTATAATGAATGTGGCAAGGAGACTTCGACAAGCCCAGCTTGACAAACAAAATCTGATAGGATAAGAGCCTGTTTAGATTTATACAAAAAAATTGCCAATGCTTCTTTTACCCTATAAAAATTGGTGTTGCATCAATCCAAACAAAACCAAATATTCGCCCATTTTTTAGGTGATAAAAGAAGCATTGATAATTCCGTTATTAAAATTTAAAAAGTACCTTAAAACTTTGATAGTTACGCTTTTGCCACTTCCGGTGCATTAATTTCGCTCAATTGCATCGGCACTAATTTTTTGGTCCTGAAAAAAGTAGTCAAAACAACAACCAGTGTCATCGTTCCGCCAAAAATAACCGAAGTTACCGTGCCCATCAAGCGCGCCGTAACACCAGATTCAAAAGCGCCAATCTCGTTGGAAGAACCAATAAACATGGAATTTACTGCGGAAACACGGCCGCGCATTTGGTCGGGCGTGAGCAATTGCATAATGGTGGAACGGATCAAAACGCTTACGCTATCAAACGCGCCCAACATAAACAAACAGAAAAGCGAAAGGTAAAAGTTCTTCGATAAACCGAAGCAAATAATAGAAATCCCAAAACCGGTTACGGCAACCAGCAAATTTCGCCAGGGTTTTCCCATGGGAGAAAGGCGTGTCATGGCCAGCATGGTCAATACGGCGCCAACAGAATCGGCGGCGCGCATCAACCCAAAACCTTCTGCGCCAACTTTCAAAATATCGTTGGCAAAAATCGGCAGCAAAGCCACGGCCCCGCCAAAAAACACGGAGAACAAATCCAAGCTTAACGCGCCCAGCAACATCCTGTTGCCAAAAACAAAACTGATGCCTTCGGACAGACTTTTGTAAATGCTTTCTTTCGGCACAAATTCCGGTTCGTGCCGGTTTAAAGTGAGGATGGCGATGATGGCCGTGGTGATAAAAACGACCACAAAAGAAAAAGTAACGGAAATACCCAAATGATCGAACAGCAAACCACCAGCCAGCGGGCCTAAAACGGAAGCAGTTTGATAAGTGGAACTGTTCCAGGTAGAAGAGTTTGGATAAAGTTCGCGCGGGATAATCCTCGTCATCACAGAAAAAGCGGTTGGCCCGTAAAAGCCGCGCGCCAGGCCGATAAAAAAGATCATGGCGTAAATGATAACCACAATGTGTTGCGTATTCAAATAAGTGCGTGCTGTTGGCAACGTTACGAGCAGCATGATGCCGGAGCAAACCCACATCACGGAGAAAATCATCAACAGCAATCCTTTTTTTTCTGATTTATCGGCCACATAACCGCCGTACAAAGCGATACCGATGGAAGGAATAGCTTCGGCCAAACCGATCATGCCTAACGCCAAAGCGCTTTTTGTTAATTGGTAAATATAATAGCCAACGATAACGGCCTGCATTTGGTAAGCAAACGTTAAAAAGAAACGCATGGCCAGGTAGGAACGGAACTCCTTGAAACGGAGCGCGGCAAAAGGGTCGGGTTTGATGAGAGGTTTCGAATCTTCGTCGGGCACAAATACTAATTTTTAGGTGATAAAAGAAGCATTGCAGCTTCGTTTTTGTTTTTTAAAATGTTAAACCATGCTGGTCAATCAGGTAGATTAAAGCAGCGATGGAGGCTGCGCCCAATTCGAGTTCGCGTTTGTTCACGTTCTCAAAAACGTCTTTTGCGGTATGATGTATATCAAAATAACGCTGCGAATCCGGGCGGAAGCCAATCAAAATTACGTTTGGCATCGTTTCTTTTAACGGTTCGATGTCTGTTCCGGCACCGCCTTTGGTTAGGCGTTCTACTTCATAAGGCTCCAGCAACGGTTTCCAGTTTTTGATCATTCCCTGCAAAACGGCTGGCTGCACATCGCTGAAAGAAAACCCGCGCGGCGTAAACCCGCCTTCATCTGTTTCGATGGCGGCCAAATGTTTTTCGTTGTTTTTTTGCGCCAGCTCGGCATATTTTAAACCGCCTTTGTGCCCGTTTTCTTCGTTCATAAACAGCACGGCGCGGATAGAATGTTTAGGCCGGTAACCTAACGCTTTAAAAATCCGCAGTACTTCTACCGATTGCATAACGCCGGTTCCGTCATCGTGCGCACCTTCGGCCAAATCCCAGGAATCCAAATGGCCGCCAACGGTGATAAACTCGTTTGGGTTTTCAGTCCCTTTTATTTCGCCGACGACGTTGTAAGAAAGCACATCGGGCAAAGTCTGGCAGTTTTGTTTGAGGTAGAATTGAACGCCTTTTTGCTGCTTCAATATTGAACTCAGCAAATTTGCGCTTTTGGTAGAAATGGCCGCCGCCGGGATTTTGTTTCCGCCTTCTTCGTAAGCTGTTGCGCCGGTATGCGGATAATCATCTATAATTTCTGTCATTGATCTTACAATCACGCCAACTGCACCATATTTGGCTGCTTCTGCCGGGCCGCGAAAACGCTGGTCGCTTGCTGCACCGTAAGCTGCGCCGGTTTCGATAAAACGCGGATCGAACGGACGGTTATAAAATACAATTTTACCTTTGATTGCTTTTTCGCCCAAAGTTTTTAGTTCCTGAATGCCTTGCACTTCAACCACTTCAGCTTTTAAACCATTTTTTGCTGTTGCTACCGAACCGCCAAGCGCGACAACCGGAACCGAAATTTGCTGGTTGCCCGATACTATTTTTGCTTGCTCTTTTTCGCCGCGAACCCAATGTGGCACCATTACTTCCTGCAAAAAAACACGGTCGAAACCATATTGCTGCATCAGCTTTTTCGTCCAATCCACTGCTTTTTGCGCATTTGCTGATCCGCTTAAACGCGGCCCGATCTGCTTGCACAAATAGTGCAAGTTTTGGTAAGGCTGACCGTTGACCAATTCTTCATCAAAAATTTTTCTGAGATAAACCGAATCCGGGTTTTGAGCCGATGCAACTAAAGAACTGCCGATAAAAATAGAAAGTAGAAATTTAAACTTCATGAAAAGGGCTTTGTCAGCAAAGTTAAAATTTGTGCCGAATTGCGAAAATCTTTATGAGATTTTGTTCCAGCTTAAACCTTGCGTTTTTTCTGCAAAATGTTGTTGCAGCAATTGGTTTTTGGGGAGCAGCAATTGCGGGTCTTCCTCAAAAATCGCTTCAACGGCTTGCCGCGCTTTGAGCAGTATCGGCTGGTCTTCCACCAAATTGGCTATTTTCAAATCCAAAACGCCGCTTTGCTGCTTGCCTTCAATATTGCCCGGGCCACGCAGTTGCAAATCTATTTCGGCAATTTCAAAACCATCGTTCGTTTGCACCATCGTTTCCAACCGCGTCCGGCCATCTTTGGATAGCTTCTGGCTGCTCATCAAAATACAATACGATTGCTCGGCACCGCGGCCAACCCTTCCGCGTAGCTGGTGCAATTGCGACAAACCAAAACGTTCTGCATTTTCAATAATCATCACCGAAGCATTGGGCACATTTACGCCAACTTCAATCACCGTTGTGGCCACCATAATCTGCGTTTCGCCTTTTACAAAACGCTGCATTTCAAACGCTTTGTCTGCTGCCGCAAGCTGGCCGTGAACAATGCTGATGCGATAATCGGGCAATGGAAACTCGCGCGACATCACTTCGATCCCATCCATCAGATTCTTTAAATCCAGCTTTTCGCTTTCCTTAATCAGCGGATAAACTACGTAAACCTGCCTTCCTTTGGCAATTTCCTGCTTCATAAAACCAAAAACACGCAGGCGGCTGCTTTCATAAAAATGTTTGGTTTCGATAGGTTTTCGTCCGGCCGGCAATTCATCAATTACCGAAACGTCCAAATCGCCATACAAAGTCATGGCCAAAGTGCGCGGAATTGGCGTTGCCGTCATTACCAAAATATGCGGCGGGATACTGTTTTTACGCCATAATTTTGCGCGTTGCTCTACGCCAAAACGGTGCTGCTCATCAATCACTACAAATCCGAGGTTTTTAAACTGCACTTTATCTTCGATCAAAGCATGTGTGCCAACCAAGATATGCAGTTTGCCGCTTTCCAGGTTTTCATGGATTATGCGCCTTTCTTTTTTTGATGTTGATCCGGTCAGCAAAGCAAATTCAACAAAACCTTCTCCCAACAATTGTTTTAACGATTGGTAATGCTGACTGGCCAAAATTTCCGTCGGCGCCATCATACAAGCCTGGAAACCGTTATCAATCGCTAGCAAAATACTCATTAATGCAACAACTGTTTTGCCGCTGCCAACGTCGCCTTGCAGCAAACGGTTCATCTGCACGCCTTTTTGCGTATCAAAACGGATTTCTTTCAGCGTTCTTTTTTGTGCCGAAGTTAATGCGAACGGCAATTTGTGATTGTAGAACTCGTTGAAGAAATTGCCGACATTGCCAAAAATGTTTCCTTTAAATTGCTGCGTCTTAAAAATTTTGTTTTTAAGTAATTTAAGCTGAAGGAAAAAAAGCTCTTCAAACTTCAGGCGTTTGGATGCTTCTTTTAGCTGCCCAAAATCAGCAGGAAAATGAATTTGCTGAAACGCTTTTGCACGGTCAATCAAACGGTGTTTTTCCAGCAAATAATCGGGCAAATTCTCGTTGATGTTTCTGCCATACTGTTCCAGCAAAACCGCAACTAATTTTTGAATTCCTTTAGAATCTAACAAAAACTTTTTTAGCTTTTCGGTTGAATTATAAGCTGGTTGCAAAGCCTGGCTCCCACTGCTTTTGGTTGGGTTTGCACTGTAAAGTTCTGTTTCCGGGTGCGCGATCTGGAGTTTATTGTTGAAGAAAGTTGGTTTGCCAAAAAAAACATAAGCTTTGCCAACCATCAAATTATCAAAAACGCGGGCAATTCCTTGGAACCAAACCAGTTCGATCTGGCCGGTATCGTCTTGCGCAGCAGCAACCAAACGGCGGGCAGCTTTTTCGCCAATAATTTCTTTTTGGGTGAGGCGGGCAATAATTTGAACGTAAGGCATTTCTGCCGATGCTTCTTTTACCTTATAAAAACGGGTACGGTCAATGTATTTGAAGGGGAAATATTGCAGCAAATCGCCATACGAGGCTATTCCCAATTCTTTTTTTAAAGCCGTTGCCCGTGCTACGCCAACGCCTTTTAAATATTCAATTGGGGTTTCAAAAAATTCGTTCAAAAAAAATTGAATTATTACATACTGTTTTTATGCCGGTAAAAACAGTATCAACAGTTTTAGGAAGATTTAATTGCGATAGCCGAAATTTCTACATTCACATTTTTTGGCAGCACCGATACTTCGACCGTTTCCCGCGCCGGAAAATTCCCGGAGAAATACGAACCGTAAATTTCGTTCACCAAAGCAAAATTATTCATGTCCGAAAGAAAAATGGTGGTTTTAACGATGTGGTCAAAACTTAAACCAGCTTCGGCTAAAATAGCTTTCAGGCTTTTAAGAACGGTGTGGGTTTCTGTGGTAATATCCTCAGTAACTAATTGCCCGGAATTTGGATCAATCGCAATTTGGCCGGAAATAAACAGGAAACCACCGGCAGCAACAGCCTGGTTGTACGGGCCAATGGGCTGCGGTGCTTCTTTGGTATTGATAATTGTTTTCATTTTCTTTTCAATATAAACCAATCAATCAGTTTCCAGATAATGCCCAGCAAAAATATAATGATGGCCATTTTATTAATGAAGTGCATTGCCCTGAGGTTAAAATTATCGGGCCTGTTTTTATCCTTTTTTCTGAAAAAATACATTGTACAAATATAAAAAAAGGGGTTCAGAAAAATCTGAACCCCTTTATAAGAATTAATTGATTAATTACATACCAGACATTGCTGATTTAAATTCAACACGACGGTTTAGTACACGTCCTTGTTCGGTTGAGTTATCAGAGATTGGGTTGGTTTCGCCATAAGCTTTAATTTTCAAGCGTTTAGCATCCACACCAGAGTTAACTAAGTAAGTTTTAACTGAATTTGCCCTGTCTTTAGATAAGCGCATGTTGTGTGCGGCAGAACCTTCAGAAGAAGCATAACCGTCTAACTCGATCGTCATGGTTGTATTGCTTCTCAAATCAGCAGAAACTTTATCTAAAGTTGGGTAAGCAGAAGTCCGCAATACAGAACTGTCAAACTCAAACTGAATATTAGAATAAGTGCCCGGAGTGGCAGCAGCAGTAGTATCCGGTTTAGGGAATTTGATTTCGCAACCAGAACCATCAACAATAGTACCAGCTGGTGTACCAGGACATTTGTCAAACTGATCAGAAACACCATCGCCGTCAGAATCTTTTTTCAGGTCGTCCACTGATTTTTCAACATTGGATACACGGCCTTTTAAAGCTTCTACTTCCTGGCGCAATGTCGGGTCTTTCAACTCGTCATACATCAGGGCAACAGGGTTTACCCAATCTAAGTTTGGTTTTGCCGGGTTGCCTAAAGTAAACTCTAAACCACCGTAGCCATAAGAAAATTTATCTTTTGTAGGATATCTAACGGAAGCACCGTCCAGGTTGTCGCCATCAACAAAATTGGCTGTGTAGCCTAAGTTTAAAGCAATACCGTCAGACAGTTTGAATTTTACACCGGCACCAACCGGGATAACTAATTCGTGGATGTATTTGTGTCCGTCTGCTGCATGGTCTTTATAATCAACTACAGTACCGTTGGCAAGGGTAACTTTAGGGGCATAACCTGCATAACCGGCACCAGCCGTAACGAAGAAGTTTATTACATTTTTTCTATGAAGGTAGTTGATATTACCTACATTAACTTTGCCCATCAAGTTGGCATAGTAAGCCAATTCTGTTTTGAAAGCACTAAAACCATCGCGGCTGCCATTCTGTGCACCAGAAATATTCCTGCTGTTGTCGCCGGAGATGGTGCCACGCATTACATTCAATTCCAAGCCAAAAGCATGGGCCAATTGCTCTCTTAATGAAATACCGTAACCCAATTCATAATTGTTTTTGGTAAAATCATTAGAACCGAAAAAAAGCGTTGGCGATAAAACACCAGCGTTTGCACCGATACTAAATGTCCTGTACTGAGCCTTTCCACCAAATACCTTTGCTGAACCGGGGGCGACGGTTGTAGTCGAATCTGAAGAGGTTTGTGCATGGGCTGCAACAACTCCCATCAAAGACGCAATCGACAACACGACTGTTTTCTTTAATGTAGAATAATTCATAGTTTTAAGATTAACGATTTTAATTGTGATTTTTTTTCCAAAAATAGTTATTAAGTTTGATTCGTTGTACCAAACTCCGTTCCATTTTATATTTAATTTTTTAAATTAACATATAAGATACCTATTCCTAACATAAACTTTTGTTTTTCAATGAAATATGAACCTATAATTAATGATGTCTTTTATACGAACAGAAAGCGTTTTTGTTCTAAATTAAAACCAAATTCATTAATCCTGCTCAATTCCAACGACGAATTTCCGCGCAGCGGCGACCAAAATCATAGTTTTAAACAGAACGCCGACCTGTTTTATTTAACCGGGATAGACCAGGAACAGAGCATTTTGCTGCTTTTCCCCGACTGTCCCAATCCACTATACAAAGAAGTACTTTTTTTAAGACAGACCAACGAACTGATTGCCGTTTGGGAAGGCCATAAATACACCAAAGAAGAGGCCGAAAAAGCATCCGGTATCAAAACGGTTTTCTGGCTGCACGAATTTGACCAGATTTTTGCCTCCGTTGTTTTTTATGCAGAAAACATCTACCTCAACACCAATGAAAACGACCGCTACCAGCATGAAGTGCCTTACCGCGACTTGCGTTTCATCCAAAAAATAAAGGAGCAGTTCCCCCTGCACCAGTATTATCGTGCGGCACCAATTTTTAGGGAACTGCGTGCGGTAAAATCCCAGGCCGAAGTTGAACTGATCGGCAAAGCCTGCCAGATTACGCGCGATGCTTTTTTTAGGGTGTTAAAATTTGTGAAGCCCGGCGTGGCAGAATACGAGATCGAAGCCGAAATCATCCATGAATTTATCCGGCAGCGCAGCAGTGGCCATGCTTACAACCCGATCATCGCTTCCGGCATCAATGCAACTGTCCTTCATTACAACGACAACAACCACTTGTGCCGTTCGGGCGATGTGATTTTGATGGATTTTGGTGCCGAATACGCCAACTACAATGCCGATTGCACCCGCTCAATTCCGGTAAGCGGTCGGTTTTCCGCAAGGCAAAAAGACGTTTACCAATCGGTATTAACGGTGATGAAAGAAGCCACACAGCTTTTAAAGCCCGGAACGGTTTGGAATACCTATCACGAAGAAGTGGGCAAGATTATGACTTCGGAACTGATTAAATTAGGTTTGCTAAACAGGCACGACGTGGAAAAACAAAACCCGGCCATGCCTTTGTACAAGCAATATTTTATGCACGGCACTTCGCACCATTTGGGTTTGGATGTGCATGATTTTGCCGGAAGGTACACGCCTTTTGCTGCCGGAAATGTATTGACCGTTGAACCCGGTATTTATATCCCGGCCGAAGGTTTGGGCATCCGCTTGGAAAACAATATCCTGATCACCGAAAACGGCACGGTGGACTTGATGGCTGATATTCCGTTGGAAGCCGGGCATATCGAGGAGTTGATGAACCCTTAATTTATGCCGGTAAAAGAAGCATTCGAAAAGATGATATTAAACTAACGGATTGATCGTGAAGCTAAAGCGGTTTTCTGCCAACCTCCAATATTTTCTTAATTTTGCAGGCTTAACGTTTTGAATGAAAACCTATTTCCGCCTGCTTTCTTTTGCCAAACCGATCGAAAAATTTGCTATTCCTTATGTTATCGCTACCATTTTATCGGTTATTTTTAATACGCTTAACTTAACTTTAGTTGCTCCGCTTTTAACCACGTTGTTTGCCAAAAACAGAACGGCAACATTGATCGCAAAGCCTAAAACCCTCTGGTCTATTGTAGATACCTTTACTTATTATGTGCAATATGCCAACCTTCATTATGGCCTTTTAAATGCCCTGAAATTTGTTTGCATTGCCATTATCGTTGCTACTTTTTTGGGCAACCTTTTTCGGTATATTTCGCAGCGCATTATGGAAAACCTGCGCATCCATACACTGCTTAACCTGCGCAAAGCCGTTTTTGACAACGTGATGAACCTGCATTTGGGCTACTTCAGCAACGAGCGCAAAGGCGATATCATTTCTAAAATTGCTTCCGATGTTCAAGTTGTTCAATTTTCGGTTACCGGGACGCTGCAAGTTGTTTTTAAAGAACCGTTCCAATTGATTGCCTACATCGTGATGCTGTTTTTAATCAGCTTCAAACTCACTTTGTTTTCCTTATTGGTGATTCCGGTTTCGGCTTTTGTAATTTCGCGCATCGTAAAAAGTTTGAAGCAACAGGCTTCGGCATCGCAGCAATCTTACGGCACCATGATCAGTTATCTGGACGAAGCTTTGTCAGGGATCAAAATCATCAAAGCCTTTAACGCTACTGCTTTTATCAAGCAAAAGTTCAGCAACGAAAACAACAGCTATTCGCGTATCATCCGCTCCATGGCCAAACGGCAGCAAATGGCTTCGCCCATGTCCGAATTTTTGGGCGTTTCGATGGTAGCGGGCGTGGTTTTGTATGGCGGCTCGCTCATCATCAACCATCAATCCAATGCGCTTACCCCAGAAGCTTTTATTTTGTACATCATCCTGTTTTCGCAGGTGATGCGCCCGGCCAAAGCCATTTCTGATGCTTTTAGCAATATCCATTCTGGTATTTCTGCCGGCGAACGTGTTTTGGATTTGATTGATGAAAAGCCAAAAATCAACGATGCGCCCGATGCTGTTTTTATCGGTACTTTTTCAGACAGCATCCGGTTGGAAAATGTCTCCTTCGCCTACAATGAAAAACAGGTGCTAAAAGAAGTATCGCTGACCATACAAAAAGGAAAGAACATTGCGCTGGTTGGCCCTTCCGGCGGCGGGAAATCTACATTGATGGACTTGTTGCCGCGGTTTATCGAACCAACCAAAGGAAGGATTTTGATAGATGGCAAAGACATCCAACATATCCAAACGGATTCGTTACGTGCTTTGATGGGCGTTGTAAACCAGGAATCCATTTTATTTAACGATACCATTTTCAACAACATTGCCTTTGCCAAACCAAATGCTACAGAGGCGCAGGTTGAAGCGGCCGCCAAAATTGCCAACGCGCACGAGTTTATTTTGAACACCGAAAACGGCTACCAAACCAACATTGGCGACCGTGGCTCCAAACTTTCGGGCGGACAAAAACAACGCATCAGTATTGCCCGCGCCGTTTTAAGCAACCCGCCAATCATGCTGCTGGACGAAGCAACTTCGGCCTTGGATACCGAATCGGAAAAATTGGTGCAGGATGCCTTAAACAACCTCACCAAAAACCGCACTTCGTTGATTATTGCACACCGTTTAAGCACCATTCAAAATGCAGATGAGATTGTAGTTTTAGAAAACGGGCAAATTGTGGAACAAGGCAACCATCAGGCTTTGATTGATAAAAATGGTTTGTACAAAAGGCTGATTGATATGCAAACTTTTGATAAGTAAGATGAAAAGCAAACAGATGGCACAACTTTTTTACAACAAAAGCATTGCAAAAAGGGCTTATCATCATTATATATTTAGATAATTACAATCAACCTTAATCCAAGTGATAGAAGTCTCTGTTATCATCCCCAATTACAACCATGCCCCGTTTTTGAGACAAAGGATAGACACGGTGCTCAATCAAACTTTCCAGGATTTTGAGTTGATTATTTTAGATGATTGTTCTTCGGACAACAGCAAAGAAATAATAGAATTTTACACCGAAAACCCAAAGATCAGCCATATTGTGTTCAACGATGCAAATAGCGGAAGCCCGTTTTTGCAATGGGAAAAAGGCATTAACCTTGCAAAAGGAAAGTATGTTTGGATTGCCGAAAGTGATGACTGGTGCGAACCTTCTCTTTTAGAAACTTTGGTTGAAGGCGTGAGGAAGGACGACCAGTGCGTGATCAGTTATTGCCAAATGTCTTGCATCAATGGTTATAATGATATAAAATGGCAATCAACCCATCGTTGTTTGGCCGAAATGGTAGAAAGCAAAGCTTTTATCCAGGATTATCTGGCTATAAAAGTGGCCATTTACAATGCAAGTATGGCTATTTTTAAAAGAGAAACATTTAAACATGTATCGCCGGAATTTACAACCTACAAATTTTCCGGCGACCGTCTTTTTTGGATCCAAATCGCAAAGCAAGGTAAGACCCATATCAGTGGAAAAGTTTTGAGCTATTTCAGGAAACACGATCGAGACGTAAGCGGCAATGCTTATAAAAGCGGGTTAAATTTTATAGAAGAACTGAACATCATCAATTGGATGTACAGGGAAAATTTAATTGATGACGTGATCTATACCAAGGCATTTAAAAAGCAATACAAGCAATATTGGATGGTGAGAAATTCTATTGACCGTAATAATAAAAATACAATTGCCGCTTTGTTAAGCCATCCGCTTTCAAAAAAAACCAATACGATAACTATTTTATCGTCGGCCATTTGGAGTGCTTACAAAAAGAAAGACAAACAGCCATAAAATTGGTGCAAGTATTTATTATTGGCACGTTTAAAAGCTGGTTTAAATTTATACAAGAAGAAAATATTGATGCTTCTTTTACCCTATAAAAATTGGAGTTTGTCTCAACCTAAAAAAAATAAAAACTTTGCACACACCAATTTTTAGGTGATAAAAGAAGCATCGGGACTTGGATAAGTAAATTTTAAACGGGCCCGAACATGAAGGATGTAATTATTTATTTTTGTAGAAACACAGCGCATGCCTACCAGTATTGATGTCATTATTCCTTCGTTTCGTTTAATTCCGGAAACCCTGTTGCCTATCCTCAAGCTTCAAAAACCGGCCAATGCAACCATCCGTTTTTATCTTATTGCCGATAACCCGGACATCGTTATTGATCGTTCTATACAAAACTTGGTAGATAACCAAACTGTTTCTTTGTTAATCAACAAACAAAATATGGGTGCTTCGGCTACCCGCAACCGGGGCATAGAAGCCGGACATAGCTATTGGATTTTGTTTTTAGATGATGATATAGAAGTTACGCCTGATATTTTACTTACTTATGCCCAGGCTGCCGAAAAATACCCGGACGAAATAGGTTTTATCGGTTTGGTAGATATGCCGCCGCCGCCAACTTCCTTTGCCAAAGCCGTTGATGCTGATGGCGCTATGAGTATTTTCAGTGCGGCGCGCAACTACGAATCTTACCCCTGGGGTGCCACTGCCAATATCATGATCAAACGCAGCGTGGTAGGCGATGTCCGCTTTTCATCTGCTTATCCCAAAAAAGGCGGAGGCGAAGAGGTTGATTTCTTTTTAAGGGTGAGGCAGCTCAACGGGTCTAAAAATTATAAATGTTTGCCCGCAGCATACGTAGAACACCCCTGGTGGAAAAACGGGCAAACAGACTACGACCGCTTTTATCGCTATGGTATCGGCAATAGCCATCTTGGCGAGCGCATTTCACAGTATAAATGGTATGATTTTTTAAACACATCAGAAACATTACTATTTTCCATACTGGCAGCCATTATAGCATTGCCCATAAACCTTCTGCTCAGCCAATATATAGCGTTCTTTGCCTTAGCTACGGTAGGCATTGAATATATCGTGAACATAGTAAGGGTACAACGCAAAACCCGAAAAATAAAATTGGTTACAGCATTTAATGTAATGCTTTTGCGAAATATATACGAGTTTGGAATTTTGACAGGCAATCTGTCCCGTTTTAGGCTGGCCGGTATCGGAGAACGCTTTAACTATTTAGGCAATGTTACCAAATCTAAGATTTTCAGGTTTAACCGGTATAAAATTATCAAACTGATACTGTACACCGCCATCATAATATCCCTACTGCTTTTTTAAACCTCCTGATAGCCGCTGCTGCAATACGACAAATTTTCTGCTATTGTTTTCCGGTAGATCAGTTCGTTGGGCAAAAAGTTTTCACGGTGGTGCTGCGGATGAAAAATATGGTAGCTGATGGCTGCCATTTTTAAGCGTTTTTTAAGATGCCGGCATTGATCAGGCGGGCGGCAAACTCGTAATCTTCCCAGCCCTATCCTCAATATTTTAATCAGGTTTAAGCCTGATTAAAAGATAAATAAGTACTGGGTATAAAACCCATTTAACAATTTTATAACTGTTGGCACGATAGAACCGCGTTTTTTTCATACTGCCGTCATCATTAAAACGCAGACCAATAGCGGTTATTCTAATGTAGGACAGGTTTTGAAATAACAGCCCAAATTGGTAGGATAACCGCAACAGCATTAAATAAAACACGGTCAATAAATTTAAACCTGATTTTCTTTTTAACGATTGTATGGCATTAGCTATAAATTCTATTATTAATAAACCGACGGTAAATAACAAAATTGATGTAACAGAAAATTTAGGTATTATAGCACTAATCAATAAAACTGTCAGTATTATAAATAAGATTTCGGCCGTATTTAAAAAGTCATAATAAGTATATGCCGGTTTTTTTTTGTAAAGCACACCGCTTCCCCTGCCATACCTGAATGATCTTTTAAAATTTGGCTTGCCCAAACCCCACCATGGGTGTGTAACGGCTGCTTGAGGTAAACTAAGGTAGTTTTTAAACTGGTTTTGCTGCCGCACGGTTAGAAAGAAATCTATATCCTCAGCACCTCCGTTTTTTGGAAAAATTTTGTCGAACCGGATATGGCCCATGGCGGCTCGGTTTACAATCATATTTGCAGTTGCCCCCCATGCAAAGGACGGCCTACGGGCAGCAACGCTAAAAATATCTATCGAACCACTGGCCTGAACCGCCTTATCAAAACTGTTTGCAGGCTCATTAAAGTTCACCAAGCCTATAAAACCAATCTCAGTTGAGTGTTTAAGTATTGCATCGCGATAAACGCTGAGCAGGTTAGGTTCAATTACAATGTCATCGTCTAAAAATAATATCCAGTCGCTTTTACCTGCGTTGATACCCGCATTACGAGTTGATGCTGCGCCAATGTTTCGTTCATTAATGATCAAAAAGATACTTTCATTATCAACTATGGATAGAATATCCGGAGGGATTGTAACATTTGGATTATCAATTACCAAATAAAACTTTACAACAGCGTTGTCGGGCACATTTAATTGAAGTATCGGCAATAAATATTGCTCATCAACACGATAAGAAGGAATAACAACATCAATACTTACAGAGATCAACAGTAATAAATTTAAAAAGATGAATTTGTATTATTTTATAACGATCACGGAAACTAAATAATATTTTTGGATAATGAAGCTAAATCTAAATTTTTCTGGCTTAACAGGTATAAAACCATAAGCTACTACTTTATACCGCCATAATAATATCGCGGCTGTTTTTTAAACTTCTTGATAACCGCTGCTACAGTAAGTAAGCTTCTCTGCTATTGTCCGGCGATAGATCAACTCATTAGGTAAAAAGTTTTCGCGATGATGTACTTTATGAAAAATATGGTAACTGATGGCAGCCATTTTTAAGCGTTTTTTCAGGATACCAGCGTTTATTAGTCGGGCGGCAAACTCGTAATCTTCCCAGCCCCAGCCTTCAAAATTATTATAATAACCATTCACCCGGATATAATCATCACGCCAGAAAGCCAGGTTACATGCTTTTATATTCCATGAACTTTGCGGATCGGGATTAAAGAATACAGACAATAAAGGTAGTCGGATAGCATTAAACCTACCTGATAAGCCTTTAGACAGCGAATGAAAGTTGATTTGTCCGGTTTTTAATATCTCTTGGGTTTTTGCCTCGGTAAGCATCACCCGGCTTCCTTGCACAAAATAACCTTTTGATGCAGCGCGCGCATGATCAGCAATAAATTTAGGGTTTACAATAATATCGCCGTCAATTTCAATGATGTAGCTTGCTTCTGATAATTTAACCGCTTTGTTTAAAATGAGGCATTTTCTAAAACCTTTGTCCTCCTGCCAGGCGTGTTTCACAGGGACAGGAAACAAACTTCGGTAATGGTCTATCAATGCTTTGGTATCCGGCCCGGAGCCATCGTCGGCAATTAGTATTTCGTCGGGCAAACGGGTTTGCTTTAATAAACTGAGCAGTACCAAATCTAATGCTTCGGGCCAGTTGTAGGTAGAAACCAATACTGCTATCGTTAACTTTTCCTCGTTCATTTAAATAGAGCCTGTTTAAATTTTTCCCGAATTATTTTCCATGCTTCTTTTATCCACTAAAAATAGCAAACAGGTAGTTTTTGATTTATTTAAATTGATGCAGACACCAATTTTTATATGGTAAAAGAAGCATGGCCATTTTTACCTGTATAATTTAAACAAGTTTCTAAAATGCTATTCTGTACACTGCCAAACGTCCAATAACTGCTACTGCCCTACCACCCATTTCATCCTGGTTTTGCCGATGCCTACAGTTAACAAAAAGCTTAACACATAAACTATTACAAAACGTACCAGTGTATAAATGATACTGCCGCTTAAATCAAACGTTGTGTTTTTGATTTTTAAAGGGGTAAAAATCAACGGCAGTACATTGACAATCAATACCTGATGAACCAGGTAAATCCCAAAAGTTGTTTGCCTTGGGTTTAATTTTTTTTGTATGATGTTTATGCCCCCTATTTTTAACAAAGCAGCAAACATGCTTAAAGAATAAAGAATATTTGTAAACTTTAATGTATCAAACGAATCCCCCGAACCCAACCGGTTTAAGTAAACCCCTTCTGCCACGCTCAAAACAAAGAAGATGATATTTATCAGGATCAGTGTGCTCCAGGCTGTTTTATTGATAAAGGCCATTACTTTTTCGAAATGTTTGTTTAGCATTACACCAAGCCACAAATAAAACACAAACCCGAACAAAGCGGTAGAATGCTCGGTAGGAACCCAGGCGCCATATAAATTTATACTATAAAAAACAGACAAAGCCCCCAAAAATACACCTAACCACCTATTGTACAAGTACTTTTTGAAGATCAAAAGCAAAGAAATACAAATTAAAAAATTGGGAATAAACCAATAAGAAGTATAAAACAAAATATGCCCGGTCTCTCCAAGCAAAAATGCCGGTAAATTATCAAAAGCATCGTTACTGCCATATCGAAAGTAAATAGTCAACTGGCCAACAACATCTAAAACGAAGAACACAACTACCCAAAACAACCAGGGTTTGACTGTATTATTGAACCTGTTTTTTAAATACTGCCCGGCACTGTATTCGTTAAATTTATGGTTGATCAAAAACCCGCCAATTAAAAAAAACGCAATGGTAGAAAACTTTAAAATTTGCATGACTGCCGTTTCAATCAGTGTTTCTGAGAAATTTGTATATTTTACCCACCAAAAAACAGAACAATGCAGGAACACGATGCCCATCATGGAAATACAACGGATGGTATCAACAAAACTATAATTTACAGTACCGGAAGGTTTTTTAGCACGAACAGATTGATCCATATAGATTGACTTATACGATTTAAGGATTAAAAATATTTATATCTAATAACTTTAAGTGCTTGTTTAAAGCTGATCCGATTTATTTTCGATGCTTCTTTTACCACCTAAAAATCATTGTTGTTCTGTACCAATATAAAATCCACAAACAGAATTTATGGGCATAAAAGAAGCATGGTTGATTTTTATGATGGCAATTTAAACAGGCCCGTTAACCATTAAGTTTATTTAAAAAACATCCTATTTAACCCGGTAAAAGAAGCATCACAAAAAAAGGGCCTTGCTATTATAAAAATAGTAAGGCCCGGTATATTTCGTAATTAAGCTTTCCTGCTAAGCTAGTTTCCGTTTCACTTCCAAATTCTCGTAAGCTTATACAATATCGCCCACTTTAAAGCTAACCAATGTTACTACTGCTAATGCTGTACCAAATCAAGTGCGCTCGCAACAGTACTTATGTTGGCCGGATTATTTTTTCTTTGCTGTGCCTTTTTGCTGTTTAAATTTTGCTTTGCTGTGTCGTTTTTAATCCATTCACTAATTTTTGCAAATTCCAGTTTAGAAGGTTGTCTGCCAGTAGTATAAAAATCAATATCTTTTTCTTCTCTAATCATAATTTAAAGTTACAGCTTTTTAGGAAAATATTGTTCAATTAATTTATTTGCTGCTATTGTGTTAATCGCCATGATATTACCAAAAAGTATGTGGGCGCCTAACGACTTTTTATAGTGTTCAATCAATTTTGTTTTACTTTCAAATGAAACATAACCGCCATAACCTTTGCTAAAAGAAAGCTTGCAAGCAAAAGCTACAAGGTTTCCCGGCACGCCATAATAAACTTTCTTTGCACCTTTGTTAAACTTACTACTTTCGATAAGTAACATAAAAATATGGTCTGATCGGTCTTGTAATTCAATAAGTCCTTGAATGATTGAAGGATTGTCAACAATAACAAGTTTATAAATTTTTTTATCTAATTGTTTTGATTCTGCTTTCCAATCAAAAAGCCAATCTGATTTCTTTAAAGATTTAACATCTGTTGGGGTTATTTCTATAACTTCTGTTTTAAATTTGTCGCCTGTAACCGTATTCTCAATCGAATGTGTTAGTTTGTCAATTTCTATGTTAAACGGTGTTTGTTTTACCATTGCTAAAATACCCAGTCTTAGAAAATATACTGTCCAGATAGCATAAAAGCTTTTGCTGTTAACAAAAGCTTAAGTTTTACAATATTTTTACTGCTAAATGTTTAAGCCAACTTTCTTTTCACCTCAACGTTTTCGTAAGCTTCTACAATGTCGCCAACTTCAATGTTGTTGAAATTGTTGATGTTTAAACCGCATTCGTAACCGGTTGCTACTTCTTTTACATCATCTTTATAACGTTTTAAAGAAGCCAGTTCCCCGGTATAAACTACCACACCATCGCGCACAATCCGTATTTTGCTGTTGCGGCTGATCTTCCCGTCTAATACCATACAACCGGCAATCGTACCCACTTTGCTGATCTTAAAGGTTTCGCGGATTTCTACATTGGCCACAATCTTCTCTTCAAAAGTTGGTGCCAGCATACCTTCCATGGCTGCTTTAATTTCGTTGATGGCATCGTAAATGATGGAGTATAAACGGATGTCAATCTGCTCCTGCTCGGCCAATTTACGCGCACTGGCGGAAGGGCGGACCTGGAAACCAATGATGATCGCATCCGAAGCAGAAGCCAGCAATACATCCGATTCTGAAATTTGCCCCACTGCTTTGCCAATGATATTTACCTGGATTTGCTCGGTCGAAAGTTTCAATAACGAATCAGAAAGTGCTTCGATAGAACCGTCCACATCACCTTTTACAATAATGTTCAATTCTTTAAAGTTTCCGATGGCTAAACGACGGCCAATTTCATCCAACGTAATGTGTTTCTGCGTGCGTAAGCCCTGTTCGCGCTGTAACTGCAAGCGTTTGTTTGCAATTTCGCGCGCTTCCACTTCGCTTTCCATCGCGTTAAATTTATCACCCGCGGTTGGCGCACCTTGCATACCCAACACTTGTACCGGTGTTGATGGCCCAGCTTCTTCCACGCGTTGTCCGCGCTCGTTGGTCAATGCTTTTACACGTCCGCTGTAACAACCAGCTAAGATCGGATCGCCCACACGCAACTTTCCGGATTGAACCAAAACGGTGGTTACAATACCGCGGCCTTTATCCAAAGCAGCTTCAATTACGGTTCCTACGGCACGTTTATTTGGGTTGGCAGTCAGTTCCAATAATTCTGCTTCCAGCAATATTTTTTCCAACAACAGGTCAATATTCAAACCGGTTTTGGCTGAAATTTCCTGTGCCTGGTATTTTCCGCCCCAGTCTTCCACCAAAATATTCATGGCGGCCAACTGCTCGCGTATCTTGTTAGCGTTTGCTCCCGGACGATCAATTTTGTTAAAAGCAAAAATTATCGGCGCACCGGCTGCCTGCGCATGGTTAATGGCTTCACGCGTTTGCGGCATGATGCTGTCATCTGCAGCAATCACAATGATGACAATATCCGTTACCTGGGCACCACGGGCACGCATCGCTGTAAAAGCTTCGTGTCCCGGTGTATCCAAAAACGTGATTTTCTTTTTATTTTCTAAGGTAACTTCATAAGCACCAATGTGTTGGGTAATGCCGCCTGCTTCACCGGCAATCACGTTGGTTTTACGGATAAAATCCAGCAAAGAAGTTTTACCATGATCTACGTGGCCCATAATAGTTACGATCGGCGCACGCGGCACTAAAGTATCGGCCGCATCTGCTTCATCCAAACTGCTTTCTTCATCCTGCGGTTTAACAAATTCCACTTCGTAACCAAATTCATCGGCCACAATGGTTAAAGTTTCTGCATCTAAACGCTGGTTGATAGAAACGAACATGCCCAAACTCATACAAGTGGAAATGATTTGAGTTACAGAAACGTCCATCATCGAAGCCAGCTCGTTTGCCGTAACAAACTCGGTAACTTTTAAAACTTTGGATTGCAGTTGCTGCTCCATTGCCGCCTCTTCTGCCGAAGATGCATAATCATCCCGTTTCTGGCGGCGCAATTTAGAACGCTGGGCAAATTTACCAGATTTCCCGGCACCGCTTAAACGTGCTAAAGTAGCTTTGATCTGATCCTGAATTTCCTTTTCTGTTGGTTCTTCTTTTGGCCCGGTTGCAGGAGCAGGACGATTGTTGCCGTGCGCATTCCGGTTATCAGGACGCCCGTTATTGTTGTTGTTTCTGTTGAACGGCGGACGGTTTCCCTGGCCTTGCGGCGGCCGCTGGCCATTGTTATTGTTATTTTGACCAGGTGCATGAGAACCCTGCGTATTTGGAGCCTGACCGCTATGTGGTGGCTGCCCAGGGGCATTCTCTTTACGTTTGCGCTTCCTTTTTTGATCGGCGGCACTGCTATTGTTTGCCGTGTTTGAAGAAGATGCTACCGGTTGATTGCCGCGTTTAGGCGGATTAACCGGCAAAGTAATCCGGCCAACTACATTCGGGCCGGTCAACCGGTCTGCACGTGCCCTGATCACTTCTGATTCTGCTGGTGCTTCTTCTGTCGGCGCAGCTTGTGCAACAGGAGCAGGAACTGCCGGCGGAACAACAGCAACCGGTGTTTTAACTTCCGGTGCTTTGGCGGCAACCTGTGCCTCAACTATTGGTGCCGGTTTAGGAACCTCTGCTTTTGGTGCTTCTTTTACCACCTCTTTTTCGGTGGCTTCCGGTTGTTTTGCAACCACCGGAGTTGGTGTTGGTACAACAGGCTCAGGTTGTTTTTGCACAACCGGTTCTGGCTGGGAAACAGGTTTTGGCGCTTCCGGTGCTTTTGCTTCAACCGGTTTTACTTCCGGTTTCGGTGCTTCTTTTACAACAGGTTTTTCCTGATGGCCCCTGCCGTTCAGGTCATTTAAATTAATTTTGCCTACAACTTTTACACCTGGCAAATGGCCATCTGTATTGTTGCTTTGTGCCTGGGCAGAAGACCTTGAATTATCGTGGGAATTACCGGAACTCTTGGTCAACGTATCCTGCCCATTGTCCCTGCCATGGAAAGCAACCGGTTTTTCGGCCACTGGCACGGCCTCTTCTTTTCTGATCTTGCCAATGCTGATCTGCTTGGCTTCTTCTTTTATATTTTTATCGCCCTGAAATTCTTTCAACAGCGCTTCATACATATCGGCACTTAACTGGGTTGTGGGCTTGTTTTCTATCTTGAAACCTTTGCCACCAAGAAAACCAACTATAGTACCGGTGCCTATATTCAGTTCTTTTGCTGCTTTAAATAATTTTGTGGATTTGTCTTCTGACATTTATTATTGTTTTCTGCGCTTTATTACAAAAGTACATTTTTTTAATTTGTTATTACATTTTATTCAAATTCTGATTGTAAAATTGACAAAACTTCTTTCACTGTTTCTTCTTCAAGGTCAGTACGTTTAACCAATTCGTCAACACTCAAGTTTAGGATTGATTTTGCGGTATCTAAACCGATGCGCTTGAATTCATCCAAAATCCAGCCATCAATTTCGTCAGAAAATTCTTCGATATCAACGTCTTCTTCGCGCTCGTCCACTTCACGGTAAACGTCTATTTCGTAACCCGTCAATTTACCTGCCAGTTTTATATTATGGCCGCCACGGCCAATGGCCAATGAAACCTGATCGGGCTTTAAATAAACGGCCGCTGTCTTTTTGTCATCGTCCAACTTAATAGAAGTGATTTTTGCGGGAGACAAAGCACGTTGCACATATAAGGATAAATTGTTGGTGTAGTTGATCACGTCAATGTTTTCGTTCTTCAACTCGCGCACAATGCCGTGGATGCGCGAACCTTTCATCCCAACGCAGGCCCCAACCGGGTCAATACGGTCATCATAGGATTCTACCGCTACTTTGGCCCTTTCGCCCGGTTCGCGCACAATTTTTTTGATCGTGATCAGCCCGTCGAAAATTTCCGGGACTTCCATTTCAAACAAACGCTGTAAAAATTCTGGCGCGGTACGCGAAATAATAATTTTCGGGTTGCTGTTCATCATGTCCACTTTATGGATCACGGCACGTACCGAATCGCCTTTTTTAAAATAATCCGCCGGGATTTGCTCTGTTTTGGGCAGCAGCAATTCGTTGCCTTCGTCGTCCAAGATCAAGGCTTCTTTTTTCCAAACCTGATAAACTTCGCCGGTTACAATTTCGCCAACGCGGTCTTTATATTTTTTGTAGATCTCATCTTTCTCCAACTCTAAAACCTTGGAAACCAAAGTTTGGCGGGCGGCCAGAATGGCACGTCGGCCAAAACTCTCCAGTGTAACCAGTTCGATATGTTCTTCGCCAACTTCCAAATCCGGATCGAGCAATTTTGCTTCCGCCAGTTCGATTTCCAAATCGTCATCTTCCGAAAAACCGTCTTCCATCACCATCCGCGTGCGCCAAATTTCCAAATCGCCGTTATCCGTATTCACGATAATGTCGCAATTTTCATCGGTGCCGTATTTTTTTCTGATCATGCTGCGCAGCACATCTTCCATCACGCTCATCATCGTTGGCCGGTCAATGTTTTTGAAATCTTTAAATTCCTGAAAAGAATCAATTAAATTTAAGTTGCTCATTTTTTAATTCAGCTTTTTTATTCCTTTTTATCTTGTTTTCACCAATTTTTAGGTGGTAAAAACAGTATGTAAATTTCTATTTAAAAGACACCAAAACGATTGCCTCTGCGATTTGACCGTAAGTTAAGCGTGCTTCTGCAAACGTTGCTTTTTTGCCTTTTGCCGTTATTTTTTCTTCTATCGAAATGCCTTCTTCATCCGCAGCCAGCAATTTGCCTTCTTTTTTACTGCCGTCGGCTAGTTTGAGTTGTAAGTTACGGCCGATATTTTTTTGAAACTGCCGCAACGATTTTAAAGGAAAATCCACGCCGGGCGAAGAAACTTCCAAGTTGTAAGCCTGCTCGATCACGTTGTCTTCTTCCAAATGAAAACCCACAAAACGGCTGATGGCCGCACAATCTGCAATCCCGATTCCCTGATCACCATCCACCAACACAATCAGGTTTCCGTTGATGTGCATTTTTACATCCACCAAAAACAAATCGGGCCGGTCGCTGACCTTCTCTTCCACCAAGTTTTTTACCCGCTCTTCAATAGTCATCTTTAAAAATTAACGGTTAAAAGAAAAGAGGGAACATTGTCCCCTCTTTCAATTATTGTTGCAAATATATATAAAATATTTAACAGTCAAGCTTTTAATATAATTTGCAGCCGTATTTTCTGCTTCAGGCCGAACAATCCATACTGTTTTTACCACATAAAAATCAGTATTAAAACTTTATAACGGATAAAATTGTAATTGCAGGTACGATGAGGTTTATTTTAGAAATTTTACTGACCGGTTTAGCTGTTTTTATCGCGGCAAACGTGATTCCGGGCGTTCATGTCAGCGGCTTTTTTGAAGCTGTGATTACGGGGATTGTCCTGGCTTTGGTTAACGCCACGATTGGTTTTATCCTGCGGATATTGACTTTCCCGATCACCATTTTAACGCTTGGGCTTTTTTCGTTTATCATTACCGTTTGCATGGTTTTGCTGGTTTCCAGGTTGCTGAACGGGTTTAAAGTTGACGGCTTTTTACCGGCCGCTTTGTTTGCCATTGTTTTGGCTGTACTAAAAATGGTTTTCAGGGCTTTTGAATAAGTGGCCTGTTGAATTTTATTATTAGTTCCTGTTCAAATTTGGATAATAATAAATGCCAATGCTTCTTTTACCCTATAAAAATTGGTGCCGGTATCAATTTTTATAAACCAAAAACCAAATGTTTGCCAATTTTTATAGGGTAAAAGAAGCATGGAAAATAAACTGAACAAATTTAAACACGCGCTTAAATATTTTGGCTAAAGCCAAACCTATACTTTATGAAACCACGGCCTAAAGGCCGTGGCAATTGAATTGAAGAAATTTCAAGTTGGAACTTTAGAATTGCCACGGCCTTTAGGCCGTGGATAAAAGAAACGAGCAATTGGCTTTAGCCAAAAAACTTAAACTATAAGACCCTAAATTTATTGGCATAAAAGAAGCATCATCGGCTGGCAAAAATAAATTTAAACCAGCTCGATACTTATTTTTCAGCCAACAACTGCTGGATCAAAGTTTCAAATTCGTGCGTAAATTCGGTATAATAATCCCCAGTTCCCGGTCCGCTAAAACCCGTGTGTATTTTTCGCACCTCGCCTTTTTTATCAATGATAATGGTAGTTGGAAAAGCAACAAAATTGGCCAGTGCCGGTAAACTTTTGGCCGGTTCGCCTTTATTGTTGGTATAGCCGGTAACCAGCAAATCATAAGGAATATTGAAACGCTTTTTTAACTGCTCCAGATTTTTTTTGGAAGTGGCAAAATCAGTGGTGCGCTCGTAGGCCAAACCCAAAACATCCACGCCTTTTGGATGGTGTTTTTTGTAGAAATTGACCATGTACGCCGTTTCGTCCATGCAGTTTGGGCACCAGGAACCTAAAATCTGTAAAATAACCACTTTGTTTTTAAACTGATTGGCAGATAGAGAAACCGGTTTTCTATCCAAATCAGGAAAAGTAAAATCAATTTTTTTGTAGCCCGGTTTTAAAACCGTAAGCGAATACGCATCGGGCAGTTTGGCGTTTGCATCTTTCACCGCATTCCACAATTGAACGGAAGAAGCGCCGGAATAAAACTTTCCGTTGGTGATGGTTTTATCGTTGCTGATCTTGCCGGTAAATAAAAAAGCGTGGCCGCCATCAAAGCACGACAGGTACAATTCATCGCCCGAAACCGTGCCTTGCAAAAAGCGGTAATCGCCGGTGGTAGTTAAAAAAGTGCCGGTAATGTCGTTGCCGTTTTGTTTGAACTCGCCAACGGTTACGTCTTTGTTCTGCAAATCTTCATCGGTAAAAACAGCAGACCAACGGCCGGAAATATCATATTTTGCTTTCTCGGAAGCAGCAAAAAACCGCCAGGAAGTATTTGCTTCGGCAGAAAACGGGATCAGCACATCGCGGTTCCCTAAATGCCGTACCCAGTTTCCGGTCAGTGTATTTCCGTTTAAAGCTGTACGGATTTCACTGTCAAACAAAGGCATTTTGATGAGCAACGAATCGCCTTTTAAGTTCACATCAGTTACTTTAAACCGCTCTTTCCCGTTGATGATCGTCATCAGTTTTTTCCCGGCACTGTCTTTCAACTCAAAATTAAACGGGATGTATTGGCCGGAAGTGGTTTTTAGTTTGGCCAGCCAGATGCCGTTTTTTAAATTTATGCCGGTAAAAGAAGTATGCAGCAGAAACAAAGCCGCAAACGGAAGAATGTAAAAATATTTTTTTTTCATGTTATTTTATTGTTAATGAAGTTGTTTAAACTTATTTAGAGGGTAAAACAAGGTTCCCAATAAAAGCTGATTTTTGTGGTGCAAATCATAAAAGGTCAGATCAAGATTGGGAACCGTGGATAAAGGTACGATAGGGGAATTAATTTTGCCACATT
>NZ_JBGCVY010000010.1:0-6617 GCF_041088075.1 Mucilaginibacter sp.
ATGCTTTAGGCTTCCCCCTTTAAAGGAAGTTAGAGGGATGACATAAAGATGGAAACAGTTTACGAACTTTGAAATAACAGGAAGATCAGCAGTATTTATTCTACATAACCGAGCCATGAAAAAATTAAATGTAGTACAAAGCTTTTACTTGTTTCCAAACGGATCAGAACCAATTACACAACCGCTTGGTTTTTTATCGCCCGAGTTCCATTGGATGAGCTGGTGTTTAAGTTGTTTGCAGATTATAAAACTCTATCATTCAGTTACGCTCTATACCAATGAATTGGGAAACGAAGTGTTGATCAAACAACTTAAACTTCCTTATAGCAAGGTAGTTATAACCCAAAACAATTATCCTGCAAAGCTTTGGGCAATGAACAAAATCCATACTTATTCTTTACAACAAGAACCGTTTTTACATGTAGACGGGGATGTGTTTTTATGGAAAGAATTAGGGGGACAAACCCAATCAGCGGGATTAATAGCCCAAAATGTAGAAGTTAATGACGGGTTTTACCAGACAATATTGAAAGAATATCAAACCCGGGAAATTGTACTGCCGGAACCTGTTGCCGAAATATCAAATGCAAACAAGGTTATACGGTCTTGCAATGCAGGTGTGCTTGGTGGTTCTGACCTTGCTTTTTTTAAAGAATATACCCAATTGGCCACAACATTTGTTGCACAATACCAGGAAAAATTAAATGAAGTAACCCACAAAGACGTAAACATAGTTTTTGAGCAGCTTTTCTTTTATCGCCTGGCCGAGCAAAGAAACAAGGCTATTAAATATGTTTTGGAAGACGAGATCAGCGATATGACCTATCCCGGGATTATCAATTTTCTGGACATTCCGCACAAAACTAAATTTATCCATATGTTGGGCACTTACAAAAAAAGCGAGGAAGCTTGTAAAATGTTGGCCAAAAGGCTTCGGACGGATTACCCGGATCACTATTATTTTTTGTTGAATGTATTGAAGAAACAGGGATTGAAAATGTACTATCCTTCTTATAATGAAAACCCGGACATTCCTTCTATCCAAGATCAGGTGAATTCTTATGATTGGAACAAAATCTATCAGGAACAACATGAACAGTATCATTTGTACGATCAGGCATTTGGCAATAGCTCCGAATTTCTTGAAACTAATTTTGTAACCAATAATTTGGTCTATCCGGAAACCACAGATGCGCTGCCTGCAAATTGCATGGTTCCTTGTAGCTTGGAAATGAAATTTAAGAAAAGGGAAATAGACGAGTTGGATAGTTTGATAATGGAGCTATTAAAAGAAGTGAAACCTATAGCCACTCTTTTGGAAGACCTCAAAAACTATTTTGAACCCGAAGATTATACGCAGGAAAAAGAGGCTTTATTAGAATTACTTATGCTCAAACTGCGGAAAGGATGTGAAGATAATATGTTTTTGATTGTTGATAGAACTGATTTAGCTATTGCATAAGTATATGTTTAAAAGTTTTTTAGTGAGCATAATAGCCGGGACAAACATTTCCGCGATAAATTGTACAAGGAACAAATCAAACATAATAAGAGTCTGTTTCAATTTTGTTCGATAATAGTTTTATAGCATAACGTTTGACCATTTCTTCTAAGGCTTTTAAGGTTTGTTAAAAAGCTTTCAAAATTTAATTATTAATTTCACGTTGCAAAAAAGTGTTCAAAAACAGAACAGTTTTTTTATTTCCTTCGTATCCGTTTTTTAAAGAATTAACCATAAATGTATTCTTTATCTTTGCACATCAACATTATTAACTAAATGCCGCCAAAAGGAAATCAGTTCAAGTCTAACCAAATCAAGGAAGAAAATAAGTCCGGGGCACCTTTTATGTTCCCCAAAACTAAAAAGGCCAAGGCCGAACTGCCTTCGTTTGATTTGCGCGACGGCCGGATCATCAAAATTGTGGGCCTGTTTTTTCTGATTATCTGCCTGTATTTTCTGATTGCCTTTACCTCGTATCTATTTACCTGGCAGGACGACCAAAGCTACGTGCTCGAATCAAACGGCGGCTGGGGCAATTTTTGGAAAACGCCGCAGGAACTGATGGACAGCGGCATAACGAACCCAGTGGTGCAAAACTGGCTGGGCAAGTTGGGTGCCTTACTTTCGCACCAGTTTATTTACGAATGGTTTGGCATTGCATCCTTTATTTTTATCGCAGTTTTTTTGGTGATTGGTTACCGTTTGTTGTTCAAAGTCCGCCTGTTTTCGATCAGCAAAACCTTGGGCTATGCTTTTTTTAGCATCCTTTTTTTCTCGGTTGCCATTGGTTTTTTTCATGGGATGGTGAACGATTACCCGCATTTTTTGGAAGGCGAGTTTGGCTTTTGGACGAACCGCTTGCTGGAAGTGCAGATCGGTGCCGCAGGTGTTGCCGGTTTGCTGGTTTTTGCCGCGCTCACTTTTCTCATCGTTGTTTACAATATTGATTTTAAACTTCCTGAAAGAAAACTGAAAGCAGCTTTGGCAGAAAAGGAAGCGGCGGAAGAGCCGGTTATTCCTGCTTCGCACTTTGCACATAACGCGCCAGTCAGTCCGCTCAATATTGTTCCGGATGATGAACCTGTTGCGCCGCCAGCCAAGTACGCCCAAAATTACCCGGTAAAAACAGTATTGCCGGAACCCGAACCAAACGACAGCGTTGAATTTAACATCGCCCCAAAACGGCCGGAAGCTGTAAACGTGCCAAAAATCATCCCGCTGACGGAAGTTTTTAAACCGGTTGTATTAACGCCCGAACCGGTTTTGGAGATTGAAGGTGAACTGGAAGAACCCGAAGAAGAATTAAATGCCGAACCTGTTTTTACGGTTGCAAAACCAACGGTAGAAACAACAGCGAATAAATTGGTAGAAGAATTTGGTTTGTACGACCCGGAATTGGATTTGTCTTCTTACAAAAAACCAACTTTAGAACTGCTGGAAAATTACGGGCCGAACAAAATCCAGATCAACAATGAAGAACTGGAAGCCAACAAAGACAAAATTGTTGAAACGCTGAACCATTACAATATTGAAATAGATAAGATCAAAGCAACCGTTGGCCCAACCGTAACTTTATATGAAATTATTCCGGCGCCCGGCGTTCGTATCTCCAAAATCAAAAACCTGGAAGATGATATTGCGTTGAGTTTGGCCGCTTTGGGCATCCGTATCATTGCGCCGATGCCGGGCAAAGGAACGATTGGAATTGAAGTGCCAAACTTGCATCCGGAAATGGTTTCGATGCGTTCGATTCTGGCAACAGAAAAATTTCAAAATACCACCATGGATTTGCCTATTGCTTTGGGCAAAACCATTTCTAACGAAGTTTACATTGCCGATCTCGCAAAAATGCCGCATTTGCTGGTGGCTGGGGCAACCGGACAGGGAAAATCGGTCGGCATCAATTCCATCCTGGTTTCGCTTTTGTACAGCAAACATCCTTCGCAATTAAAATTTGTGTTGGTTGATCCGAAGAAAGTGGAGTTGACGTTGTTCAAAAAAATCGAACGCCACTTTTTGGCCAAATTGCCGGATGAAGCCGACGCCATCATTACCGATACAAAAAAAGTAATCAACACGTTGAATTCGCTTTGTATTGAAATGGACCAGCGTTATGATCTGTTGAAAGATGCACAAGTTCGGAACTTGAAAGAATACAATTTAAAATTTATCAACCGCAAATTGGTGCCGACCGACGGGCATCGTTTTCTGCCATTTATCGTTTTGATTGTGGATGAGTTTGCCGATTTGATGATGACGGCCGGCAAAGAAGTGGAAACGCCAATTGCCCGTTTGGCTCAGTTGGCGCGTGCCGTTGGCATCCATTTGGTGATTGCCACGCAGCGACCTTCGGTCAATATCATTACCGGAACGATCAAAGCAAATTTTCCGGCGCGTTTGGCTTTCCGGGTTTTGTCAAAAATTGATTCGAGGACGATTTTGGATGCGGGCGGCGCTGATCAGTTAATAGGTCGCGGCGATATGCTTTTGTCAACAGGAAATGACTTGATCCGTTTGCAATGTGCTTTTGTAGATACGCCGGAAGTAGAAAGGGTTTCTGATTTTATCGGCAACCAGCGCGGCTATCCTTCGGCGTTTATGCTGCCCGAATTTGTAGGCGAAGGCGGCGAAAGTACAGCCAAAGAGTTTGATGCCAGCGACCGTGATCCGCTGTTTGAAGAAGCTGCGCGGTTGATTGTGATGCACCAGCAAGGCTCTACTTCTTTAATCCAACGAAAATTAAAATTGGGTTATAACAGGGCAGGCAGGATTATTGATCAGTTGGAAGCGGCAGGCGTTGTTGGCCCGTTTGAAGGCAGCAAAGCTCGTGAAGTTTTACTGCCCGACGACTATGCGCTGGAGCAGTTTATTACAAACATCAATTCAAAATAAATTAATGAGGTTAAAAAGAGTATGCCTTTGTTTGCTGGTTTTGCTAACGGTAATTTCGGTTTCCAAAGCACAAACAGACCCAAAGGCCAAAGCAATTTTAAGTGCGGTAAGCAAAAAGTACCAACAATTTTCGGCGATCAAATCAGATTTTAGTTACGTTTTAGATAATCCGCAGGAAAACATCAAAAGCTTTAAACAAAGCGGGACGATCATCGCCAACCCCAAAACCAATAAATTCAGGATAACCATTTACGAACTTTTGGGTGGTAAAAGAAGCATTGGCCAGGAAATCATCAGCGACGGCAAAACGCAGTGGACGTATGCTAAAAAAGACAACGAAGTGCAAATCAACGATGTGGACAACAAATCGCAAACGCTAAACCCGGCGCAAATTTTTACGATTTACGAAAAAGGCTACAAGTATATTTTTACCGGCGAAGTGAAACAGCAAGGCGTTATTTATCAGCAAATTGAATTGACGCCAACCGATAGCAAAAAGCCTTTTTTTAAGATCAGGTTGTTGATCAATAAAGCGAAATCCAGCATTTACAGTGCCGTCATTTTTGATAAAAACGGAAGCCGTTACACTTACTTGTTAAATTCCCCGGCAACAGATTATAAAGGAACGGACACCATTTTTGGTTTCAACAAAAAAAATTATCCGGGCGTAGAAGTGGTGGATTTGCGCTAAAAGGCTTTATATTTAACCGGGGGCAATGCTTCTTTTACCGGCATAAATTTGGTGAAAGCAAAGCTGAATTGTTAATTGCTGCGGATCATTTTTATCAAAATTAAAATAACACTTTTTAAAATTCTAACGTGCGCATTACTTTTTTAGGAACCGGAACATCACAAGGCGTACCTATGATTGCTTGCGGATGTGCGGTTTGTACATCGCCGGATGCACACGATAAACGTTTGCGTTCGTCTATTTTAATTGAAGAAAACGGCAAAAATGTGGTAATTGATTCCGGCCCTGATTTTCGTTATCAAATGCTACGCGCCGAAGTAAAACATTTGGAAGCCGTAGTTTTTACGCACGAACACAAAGACCATATTGCCGGTTTGGACGACATCCGCGCGTTCAATTATTTCCAAAATTCGGCGGTTGATGTGTATGCTGATTTGCGTGTTCAGGCCGCTTTAAAGCGCGAGTTTTCTTATATTTTTAGTGATTACCAATATCCCGGGATCCCGCAAATCAACCTGAATACCATTGGCTTGGAACCTTTTACGGCTGCCGGCATACCGTTTATCCCGATTGAGGTGATGCACTACAAGCTGCCTATTTTAGGTTTTCGCATCCATGATTTCACTTATATTACCGATGCAAAAACAGTATCCGAAAAAGAAACCGAAAAAATAAAAGGCAGCAAGATCTTGGTAATCAATGCGCTGCAAAAGGAAAAACACATTTCGCATTTTACGTTGAGTGAAGCCATTGTTTTTGCCGAAAAAATAGGAGCGGAGATGACTTATTTTACACATATCAGCCATCGTTTAGGAAGATATGAAGACGTTTCGGCAGAACTTCCGGAGAATATCCGATTGGCTTATGATGGTTTGGAATTGGAGATTTGAAAACTTACTTGCACCCTCCTCTTGATAAATTTATGGTATTGTTCTCAAATGTATATATTTGATAAAAATTTATTTAATTATGCCTAAATATGTTTTGATATATTTTTTATTGTTTTCAGGAAATATTGGCTTTTCACAAAATACTATAATTAAAAATAATTATAATAAAGCGGCAATTAAATTAAATGATAGTGCTGTAAATGTTGTTTTTAAGGGAGCGCGTTCAAAAGAAAGTTTAGCATTAGCTATTAGACTACTTGATAGCGCAACCACAATTGAGAAAAGAGATCCTGTATTGTATTCAAACAAGGTAAAGTATTTAAATTATTCAGGGAGATTTAAAGAAGCGTTGAAGCAAAATGAGATATTATTTAAAATATCAAAGAACCTTCCTACAGTAATTGAGACGCGAGGATTAATACTTTATAAACTTGGTGATAAAGTAAATGCTGAGAAAAATTTTAAAATAGCACATCAGCTCCTTGAAAAACAATATTTTGAGAACCCTAAAGTTGGCGTTTTAGAAAATTTAGCTTTCTCTACTTATTTAATTATGGGACGTGATTCAGCAAATGATTTACTTAACAAAGAAAAATATCGTTACAAAGATGACAGGTTTAAAAGACAATTAAATGACTTTATA
>NZ_JBGCVY010000011.1:0-13821 GCF_041088075.1 Mucilaginibacter sp.
ATAATTTGTTTCATTGATAAAGCTTTTATAATTCGAATAAAATATTAATACTTATAGCCTGTTTAAATTTATACAAGAAAAAATTATTAATGCTTCTTTTACCACATAAAACTTGGTGTTTGAAACAATTTAAATAAATCAAAAACCAAATTTTTACAAGTTTTTAGGTGATAAAAGAAGCATAAAAAAATAAATGAACAAAATTTAAACAGGCTCTTATTTTATACCTTTAATTTTTTTGGTTTATTTAAAAGACAAATACAGGATTTAAGATGATAAAAGAAAGTATTTAAAATATTTTGCACAAACTTTAATTTGGCTTTAAGGGTTTTTTTAGAATCTTCTGTAAAAATATTATGATAAAGAAAGGACTTCCTTTATCGGTACTCTTAACGATGGCTTTGGTGTTGTGTCTGTTATAAATAACCTAAAAAGGAATATTTTTCCTTCTTTTTCCTCTATAGAAAAAAGGTTTTCAAAGTCAGTTTTCATTTGTAGCAATTCGGCAACTTCTTTTTTTGAAAACAAGTTGTCAAAGGAATTAAGTCTGTTAAATAAAAATATTGAAATACTTAATGGTTGAAATGCAATTTTTTCGTTTGTTGCTGCAAGCCACGCTCTTTCCACAGCCCTTCCTCCTTGAAGAAAGTTTAGCATACTTTGTTCTGGCATTGTTATTAGTCCTATTGCCGACGCAGATAAAGTAGATTTTTTTGAAAGTTTTTCAAGCCCTCTACCAGCCTCCCAATTATTTAAATGTTTTACAACTTCCCAATCTGAGATGATTTTTAAACCAACTTGTTCTGAAGGTGTTAAATCTAAAGAAGTAACGGCCACTCCACGTTTTGTTATTTCAGCTTCTTCATCCGTCCACATTGTTTCAGATAAAAAGTCAATGTGTCCTCCTTTGTTCATAAGCCTTATTCGTTCTGCTTTGGCAATTATTTCGCCAACTTTATCTAAATATTCAGAATCTGTAATTAGCTTTAACTCTGCACCCGGTACTGTTTTTACATAATCACTAATTTTAATTAAACGCTCTTCTTCAATCTCAATTCTTGAAGTAAGCTTTCTGTTTGCTACTCTTAGTGGTATTGCTTTAGCAAGTTCATCAACTAAATGTGGTTCTAAGTTTTCAATTATGTTGTTGTTTTTACTGCTAAAAAAACTATATGCAGCTATTAAATCGCTTTCTACACCTAATGGAAACAATGTACTTTTTACTTCTAAATTTAGTTCATGGGCCTTTAGTACCAGGTTTTCTGTAGCCGTTCCGAAACCAATAAAAGAAGCAGTTTTATCAGAATCAATTAATTGTACCTTATATTCTGAATTGTAAAAAAGATAAAGGTTTTTATTCTGGTATTTCCATTTCCAAGGTTGTGCATTACCCCCAGTTGGTGCGGCAATTGCTGCGCCAACTACTTCTTCAATAGTTTTTTGATCAAGGTTTAACTGTTCTTCTGTTAGTTTTACATCAGCTTTTACTATTAAAGCTTGCATTTCGTTTTCCTGTATGTTTTTTGCACGCTCTGATAGGTGAGGCTGCTTCTCAATTACTTTTTTATTTGCTATCAATACTTCTAAGTCTACAAAGTATCGGCCAGATTCGTTAAACTCATTTAAAAAAACCCTTCTGCAAACATCGGTAGCAATACCTCCTCCTAATGTTACAGCACTTGCTAATTGTGGCCATGTTGTTATGGTGCTTTCTATTTCAGTCATAGAAGCTTTCATACGTAAAGTAAGCGTATCAAAGCCTGAAATGGGCAACATATAAGGAATTTTTTCTTCACTTGTTTTCAAGTTTTTTAAAACATTGAAATCAATATTAAGATGTTCTAACCATCCGTGCATTATTGGTCTTTCTGGTTCAAGATCAAAACGTTCAACATCTACAGTTCCCCTGTCGCTTGCTTCCATTATTACTGGTATTTGTAATTCTTTTGCTTTGATACGGCATAGGATCTTAATATCTATTCCGTCGCATTCGTCAATTACAGCATCTAATTTTCCTCCGTTTGTTAAAAAATCATTTATGTTGTTTTCGGTAATGCCCTCTGTGTAACAAATAGTGTTTATAAAAGGATCTATTTCTGCAATTTCCCTTGCAACCGAATAAGCTTTTAGCAAGCCTAAATTATGAATACCCGTTCTTATTCTATTCAAATTATTTAATTCTAAGGTATCAAAATCAGCTAATCGCAACTCACTACATGCACGTTCTAATGCCATTGTTACTGCTACGGATTGGCCAACTGAAAGCCCTATTATGCCTACCTTTTTTGTGTTTAAAATATCTTGTTCTTGCTTTGTAATTTTATTTCTATTTGCGGCAGTACGCAACTCTATAAATTCATTTTTAGGTAAAACATGGACTAACCTATTGCTCCAATGATAATAAACCCAAATACCGTAATCATATATATCTTTGCCGTTGAGATAATCTTGAATTAATGCAGGGTACTCTGTCGGTTTAATTCTTTTGGTAGGATTTTTTACTTTTATAAATTCCCTTAATTGTCCTTCTATTTCATTATATACTTGAATGAAAGGGTTAGTTTTCAGTAATAAGTTATAGCGTTCTTTGTCTTCTGCTATATTTATATCAAAAAATTGAGGCTTGTAATGTAATTCAGCTTTGTTATAAGAATTTTCCATAAAGTAGTAGTAAATGATTAGATTTAAAAAAATATATTGGATTAGTTCATTGTAGTTTAAATTTATAAATTCGGAATTATTAAACTGTAATCAATTTCCATATTTTGTCCTCTTGGGCCTATTTCATGTTTAATTTGAATAGGGTTTTTTCTTAGATCAAATATCCTGTTTCTTTCTTCTGTTCCAGCGGTAGATAGTTCGACCACATCATTTACCAATGCCGCTGTTGCAATTAAGTCTTCTTTTGGATAATAAAACGTTCCGTTGTTGCCTAAGGAAGTTTCGATCAAAAACCCCATTTTAATACAGCTTTTTACTGTTGCAGGCGCACACAAAGCAAACAATGTATTTAAATTTAATTGTGTTGATATCGCTATTCCTATCCATCCAAGATACCTGGCCCCAAGCCCTAAGCCGGCTACTTCTCTTGAATTCCATAATCCACATAGCTCTCCTGTTCCGTTCGTAGCTAGTTTGTTTACTAAATCATGAATTTTAGGGTCAAATTTTGTAAGTGCCTTTTCAATCGGAAGCTGATATGTATCGCTTACAACTTGTACGCGGGCACCACCGCATACAATGTCTTGATCTTCTGTTTGTATTGTAATTACGTATGTTTTAGGGTCATTAAACCATTCTGTATTTGCTGAAGTAATCATTGTAATGCCAAAACTTTTTAAAACGTTTACATGGCCTTCAACATATTTATAGCAAGTGTCTATATCATCAACAGCCTTAAATGCTTTTATATTAAATTTAAATTCGTTCATATTTAAATTTGCTTTTAATACCTCGATTGGGTTTTACTATAAAGCATAATCATCTTAATGAACTTATTAGTCGGTTTAATTTCTATATAAAAAATATTAAAAGATAAGCTAACATTTTAATAGGACCAATACGTAAAAAGTAGACTTTTAAAATAGCAGTCAAAGTTTAGCAGATAATAGGCGCAGACAAAAGTTTGTCATATTTTAAGTTTGTTTCTAACAATGATCCTGAAAGTTTAAATTATATTAAAGCCTTTGTAAATGTTATCCGTTTTATTTTCCATGCTTCTTTTATCGCATAAAAATGATTATGTTACCATACTTTTTCTACCTATTCGTTCACTACACAAAACCCTTAACTTGTATGACCAAAAGCAGTACTGAAATTTTTTACGATATAAATTTAAAGAGGTTATACCATCCTTTAAATTTAAATTCTTTTAGCTTAAATTTAAATTTATTTACAAGGTATCAATCTTTTTAATTGTATGGCTGAAAAAAAAATTAACATTCTATACGTTGATGATGAGATAAACAACCTAATCTCTTTCAGGGCGGTTTTCCGGATGAGATACCAGGTTTATACCACCCTGGATACAGACGAAGCGATGCAGATTTTGGAGCAAAACCCGGTCGAGATCGTGATTGCCGACCAGCGGATGCCCAAGCTGAACGGAAGCGAATTTTTGCAAAAAGTGGTGGAAAAATTCCCAACCACAGTACGTATGCTACTGACCGGTTTTTCGGATATGGATGCTGTAATTGAGGCAGTTAACAAAGGAAAAATTTTTCATTACCTCACCAAGCCCTGGAACGAAGACGAGATGGACCGGACGCTAAAACGGGCGTACGCCATTTACGAAGAAGGCCAAAACATCAAAGAAATGAACGATAAACTGGCTGTTAGCAACGGGCAGTTAGAGTTTTTGCTACGGCAAAAACTGCTCTCTTAAGTAACAATAATTTTACATTTGCGCCAAAATTTATTGTTAATTTATAGTTAATAGATTGTATTAAAATTAAAATAAACGGCATACTTCTTTTACCACCTATTTTTTGTCCATCTTAAAAAGCTAAACTTTCTTCCCAAATGCTATTTCAAAAATTTATAAAACCACTTTTTTTTACGCTTTCGGTTCTTTTTTTTAATTTTTTTGCCGCTTTTGCACAAGGTAGTTTTGGCACGCAATGGACCAAAGACGGCCAAAGTTATATGCACCAGCAAAATGGCTCTATCGTGCAAACGGACGTAAGCGACCCGAGCAAAGAAATTATACTGGTAAACGAAGCATTGCTTACGCCGAAAGGAAAATCAGCGCCGCTTGCCGTACGCAGTTTTACTTTTTCTGACGACGGCAAAAAGGTGCTTATCTATACCAATTCTAAAAAAGTATGGCGTTATGATACCCGAGGCGATTATTGGGTTGCTGATCTCGTTGCCAAAACTTTGAAACAGGTGGGCAGCGCCCGCCCGGTTTCTTCGTTAATGTTTGCCAAGTTTTCGCCTGATGCAAGCAAGGTTGGTTACGTGAGCGAACACAATATCTACACCGAGGATTTAAAAACCGGCGCCGTAAAAAAGCTGACGACCGACGGAACCAAAAGGCTGATCAACGGCACATTTGATTGGGTTTACGAAGAAGAACTGGATTGCCGTGATGGTTTCCGCTGGTCGCCGGACGGAAAATCCATCGCTTACTGGCAGTTGGACGCCAACAAAATCCGAAACTACCTGATGCTGAACACCACGGATTCACTTTATCCTTTTACGGTTTCGGTTGAATATCCGGTTGTTGGCGAAGATCCAAGCCGTTGCAAAATTGGCGTCGTTAATGTAAGCAGCGGGAAAACGACTTGGATAAAAGTTCCGGGAGATGCCGTACAGCATTATATCCCACGAATGGAATGGGCAGCTAATTCATCAGAACTGATCATCCAGCAACTCAACCGCAGGCAAAACGAAAGTAAAATTATGTTGTGCAATGCGGTTTCGGGCGAAGCAAAAACCATTCATGCCGAAACCGACAAAGCCTGGGTGGATGCCAAAGCAGAACCTGTAGGCTGGGATTGGCTGAACCAGGGCAAAAGTTTTATCTGGCTGAGCGAGAAAGACGGCTGGCGGCATATCTACAACATCAACCGAAACGGACAGGAAAAGCTTTTAACGCAAGGCGATTATGATGTGATCAGTTTGGAACGCATTGACGAAAAGGGCAATTTGATTTATTTTATGGCTTCTCCGGAAAACGCCACGCAAACCTATTTATATAAGGTGAACCTGGACGGCAGCGGAAAAGCAGAACGCGTAACCCCTGCAACTTTGCCCGGAACCCATAGTTATGATATTTCGCCAAACGGAAAAGTGGCACTGCATTATTTTTCTAATAGTTCTACTGCGCCAGTGTTTGATGTGGTTTCGCTGCCTGCCCATCAACAGTTAACAACAAGGCCAGCTTCCGGCCGCAGCCGTAACGCTTCTGCCAACAAGACTGAATTTTTCAAGGTAAAAACAGTAGATGGCGTAACGATGGACGGCTGGATGGTAAAACCGGCCAATTTCGATTCGACTAAAAAATACCCAATTGTGTTTTATGTTTACGGCGAACCGGCCAGCCAAACCGTTAAAGATTCGTACGGCGTCAGCTCCAACCGTTTGTATGTGGGCAATATGGCGAATGATGGTTACATTTATGTTTCGGTAGAAAACCGTGGCTCGCCGGCACCAAAAGGCCGCGAATGGCGGAAAGCGATTTATCACAACATCGGTTCTATCAACATCCGCGACCAGGCGATGGCGGCGAAAGAGATTTTGAAACGGCCGTATGTTGATACCAGCCGGGTTGCGGTTTGGGGCTGGAGCGGCGGCGGCTCTTCCACTTTAAACCTGATGTTCCAATATCCGGAGATTTATAAAACCGGGATTTCGATTGCTGCGGTTGATAACCAACTCAATTACGATAACATTTACCAGGAGCGTTACATGGGTTTATTGCCGGAAGACAGGCATTTTTTTGTGGATAATTCTCCCTTGGCACATGCGCAAAACCTGCGCGGTAATTTGCTGATCGTTCATGGGACCGGCGATGACAACGTACATTATAATAATGCCGAGCAGATGATTAACGCATTAATCAAAAACAACAAGGTTTTCCAGTTGATGAGTTACCCGAACCGGACACATTCTATATCTGAAGGCGAAGGCACGAGCCGGCATTTGGCAACTACTTATACGCAGTTTTTAAAGGAGCATTGCCCGCCGGGGGGACGCTGATTTTTAGGTGGTAAAAGAAGCATTTTGTCATTTCGACCGCAGGGAGAAATTTTCTTTTAAACAGAACAAGATTTTATGCCGATAAAAGAAGCATTGCGGACTTAACTAATCGAAAGAAGATTTCTCCCTCCGGTCGAAATGACAGAACAAATGGCATCAGGCTTAATTTTTAGGCGATAAAAGAAGCATTCTTGATAAAAGTTCTGATGCTTCTTTTACCGCCCCAAATTCATTACTTTAAAAAAAGCATTTCCGTTTGCCGGGCCGGTTCGTGGTAAAACTGGTCCAAAAACCGGTGGATAATCTTTGGCATCGCCAGTTTTTCCAACGAAGCAACCGAAGTGTAAAACCAGGAAGGCTGCAAGTTGACATCTGTTTGGTTTACTTGTAGATGGATAAACCGTGCAAAAACCCGTTGGTGCGTTAAAACGTGTTTTTGAATAGAAGAAGTAGAAATAATAACAGCCTGATTTCCAAAAAAACGATTAAAATCTGGCAGCGCAACCACTTCTTCCACAGCTACAAATGCGGACGTTTCGATCAAAGGCAAATCGTATAAATTCGCCCAAATATCGTTAATGCTTCTTTTATTGAGCAAAATTTGGTGTTCATTGGCCAGCAAAAAATAGTTGAAATAGCGTTCCTTGATTTTCAGGTTCTTTAGTTTTACCGGCAACTGGCTGATGCGGTTGGTTTGATAAGCATTGCAAGCTTCACGAACCGGACAAATATGGCAATCCGGCTTTTTAGGTTTGCACAGCATCGCGCCAAATTCCATTATGGCCTGGTTGTGTTGTCCGGGATGTTTTCGGTCTAAAACCTCGTTGGCCAATTGCTGGAAAATTTTTTTCCCGTTGGTTGAATTGGTGGGTTCTTCCACGCCAAACCATCGCGCCAAAACCCGGTACACGTTGCCATCAACCACGGCTTTTGCTTCATCGGTAGCAAAAGAAGAAATGGCGGCGGCCGTATATTCGCCAATGCCTTTTAACTGGATCAATTCTTCGTAACTTGTTGGAAAAATCCCCTGCTTTTTTTCGAGGATTTGGCGCGCTGTTGTCAGCATATTTCTTCCACGGGAATAATATCCTAAACCTTGCCAAAGCTTTAAAATTTCATCTTCGGAGGCGTGGGCAAAAGCTGTAACATCAGGATATTTTTCCAAAAAACGGTAGAAATAAGGCATGCCTTGTTCTACCCGCGTTTGTTGTAAAATCACTTCGGAAAGCCAGATGGTATAGGCATCGGTGGTGTTGCGCCAGGGCAGGTCGCGTTTGTGTTGCAGGTACCAGTTTTGTATTTCCGCGCTCCAATTCATCCGGCAAAAATACGCAGCCAAAAGCTTAACCAAATCATTGTTAGGCAGATGTGTAAATAAAAAAAACGGAATTATTTTCGGTGTTTCGTTTTAAAGCAATACTTTTGCAACCCCAAAACAGCAATAGGGTTACAAATAAATAAGAGCAAACAGCAAATGACTAAAGCGGAGATAATAGCTGAAATTTCTACCAAAACAGGGATAGAAAAAGTGGATGTGCAGGAAACAGTGGAAGCCTTTTTTAAGGTGGTAAAAGGGGCAATGGTTACCGGGGAAAATGTTTATGTACGTGGCTTTGGTAGTTTTATTGTTAAAAAAAGGGCTGAAAAAACAGCGAGAAATATCTCTAAAAACACGGCAATTATTATTCCCGAGCATTTTATCCCCAGCTTTAAACCAGCAAAAACTTTTGTAGAAAAAGTGCGCACGGGCAACAAAACCAAATCGGATAAATAATTTTAGCATGAAAAAGAAGCAAATAGGTGTAGTTGTAATCGTTGTTGCAATGATGGCCTATTTAATTTCTTTGCCGGTTAAAGGGCTGATCAGGCCGAAAGAAGAACGTACCAGGCCGGGCGCAACCGGTGGTGCCATGCAACATGAAGAGCAGCCTACCAACCGGATTGATGAAGATTATGTGGCGATTGCCGCCAAAAAATTGCTAACGCCGCAAATGGCAGCAGAAATTTCGGACAAAGAAGCCCGGCTTAAAAGCGCAACTTCCGACAAGGAACAACTAACGATTGCAAAAGACCTGGCCCATACCTGGGACGATTTGAACGTGCCTGCACCGGCTGCCTTTTATTACCTATCTATAGCAAGAAAAGAAAATACGGCAGAAAATTGGTTAAATGCCGGCAACCGTTTTAACGACGCTTATAAACTGACCCAGGACACCTTAGCGCAGCCAACGTTTCTGGTTAATGCGGTCGAATCTTTCAAAAAAGCATTGCAAATAGCGCCGGATAACCTGGAAGCGCAAACCGGTTTGGGTATTGCAGATGTAAACGGCGGCGCGCCAAGCCCGATGACAGGTATTGGTTTGTTGTTGGGCGTAGTTGCCAAAGACCCGAAAAATTTGAAAGCGAACTTAAACTTAGGTTTGTTTTCCATGAAATCCGGCCAGTTTGAAAAAGCGGTACAGCGTTTTAAAACCGTGGTAGAACAGAAACCGGAAGTAGAGCCCTACTTTTACCTGGCCGAAAGCTACAAACAGTTGGGCATGAAACTCGAAGCGATTGCCGCTTACCAAAAATGCAAAGAAATGGTTGTTGATGCCGCTTTTAACCAAAAGATGGACGAGTACATCAAAGAATTAAAAAATTAAAAATTAAATAATCTAAATTAAAGAAGTTATGCCAAGCGGTAAAAAAAGAAAACGCCATAAAATGGCCACCCACAAACGGAAAAAACGCCTTAGAAAAAACAGGCATAAAAAGAAATAATTTACGCTTTTCCCATTTAAGGGCACTCTGTAATACAGAGCGCCTTTTCTTGTTTTTTTGATAAATTTTCTTAATTTTTTTAATATAACGGTCGTTATTTTCCGTTAATAAGGAGTAAGTAATTGATAAAAGAATTAGTTATCGATGCTTCCCCGGCTGGCGCAACTATTGCTTTGTTGCAAAACAAGCAGCTTGTAGAACTTCACAAAGAGCAAACCAACAACAATTATACCGTTGGTGATATTTATTTGGGCAGGATAAAAAAAATCATGCCCAGCTTAAATGCTGCTTTTGTGGATGTAGGCTACGAAAAAGATGCTTTCCTGCATTACCTTGATCTGGGTGCGCAGGTACAGTCTTTGTTAAAACTGACTAAAACAGTCCGTGGCGGAAGTTATAAATCAAAACTACTGGATCATTTTACGCTTGAAAAGGATATTGCCAAATCGGGCAAAATCTCTGATATTTTAAGCAAAAACCAGTTGATACCGGTTCAGATCGCTAAAGAACCGATTTCTACCAAAGGCCCCAGGCTTAGTTCCGATCTGTCTATTGCAGGCCGTTACGTGGTGTTGGTGCCTTTTTCGGATGCTATTTCTATCTCCAAAAAGATCAAAAGCAATACCGAACGCAACCGGTTGCGTAAGATCGTGGAAAGCATCAAGCCTAAAAACTTTGGGGTGATTATCCGTACCGTTTCCGAAGAAAAAGGCGTGGACGAGCTGCAGAAAGACCTGTTGGATTTGATTGCCAAATGGGAATCTTTTACCACGCGTTTGCCTGCAACAGAACCGGCAAAAAAGATTTTGGGCGAGATTGACCGCACTTCTACTTTGCTGCGCGATTTGCTGAATGCCGATTTCCAAAGCATCACCGTTAATGATCAATCTATTTTTGAAGAAGTACGATCGTATGTCAAAGAAATTTCGCCTGATCTGGAAAAGATAGTGAAGCTGCATAAAAACAGTGTTCCTGTTTTTGAGCATTTGGGCATCGAAAAGCAAATCAAATCGGCTTTTGGCAAAACGGTAAACCTTCCCGGCGGCGCTTATCTGGTCATCGAACATACCGAAGCTTTGCACGTGATTGATGTAAACAGCGGAAACCGGACAGCCAGCAAAGAAAACCAGGAGGAAAACGCTTTCCAGGTGAACAAAGAAGCGGCAAAGGAAATTGCGCGACAGTTGCGTCTGCGCGATATGGGCGGCATCGTGGTGATTGATTTTATTGATATGCACTTGCCCAACAACCGCAAAGATTTGTTTGAGTTTATGCGCGATGAAATGCGGCTCGACCGGGCAAAGCACACTGTTTTGCCGCCATCAAAATTTGGCTTGATCCAACTGACCAGGCAGCGCGTTCGCCCGGAAATGAACATTGTTACTTCCGAAATTTGTCCGACTTGCAACGGAACCGGCACTGTCCGCCCGAGCATTTTGTTGCTGGACGATATCGAGAACAACCTCAACTACGTGTTGCAGGAACAGAACGAAAAAGGCATTACGTTGTGTGTGCATCCTTATATTGAAGCCTACATCAAACGAGGCCTTTTTAACCGTCAGATGAAATGGTATTTGCGTTACCACCAATGGATTAAGGTGAAAAGTATGCCTAATTATACCATGAATGAGTTTCATTTCCTGTCTTCCAAAGACGAAGAAATCAAGCTTTAGCATTCCGAGAAAAACTTACAAGGTTTACGGTTTTACAAAATGTACCAACATTGTAAAACTGTAAACCTTTTTTGTTGATGCTGTTTTTACCGGTGTTTTTTTGGTGGAAATTCCGTAAATTGTATTCCTGAATCAGCTTAAATTTAAACGCTGTTTTATTTAAGGCGTGTTTAAGTTTTGTTCAATTTATTGGCCATGCTTCTTTTACCACCTAAAAATTGGCAAACATTTGGTTTTTGATTTTATTCAAATTCTGCAAACACCAATTTTTGTAAGGTAAAAAAAGCATTGTATTATTTCTATTATTGAAGTTGTTTAAACTTTTGGTGTTACGTATTCTATTTTATTTTCATGTATTAATAAAGGACACACCCCTAACCCCTCTCGAGAGGGGAAGCATAGTTTGCCACCTTTCTAACGTTTGGAAAGGCGACGTTTGCAGGTTCCCCTCTCGAGAGGGGCAAGGGGTGTGTCCCTTATTTTTATGCCCTAAAAGAAGCATCCGGAATTAATTTTAAACAACTTCATTAATTTAAACAAGCCCTTAACCCTGTAATCATTTTTAAAAACCCTGTAATCCTAATATCAATTGGCTAAAACTAAAAGTGCCTATTTTTGCCAAAGCTGCGGCTTTGAAGCGCCCAAATGGCTGGGCAAATGTCCGCAATGCGGGCAATGGAACACGTTTGTAGAAGAAGTGATCGAAAAAGCAAACACGGCTGTTCCGGAATGGAAACCAGCCTCTACAAGTTTGCAACGTGCGAACAAACCTGTCCCGGTTTCAGAAATTGCCTTTACCGAAGAAGACCGTTTGATTACGCCCGATAAAGAACTAAACCGTGTTTTAGGCGGAGGGATTGTGGGCGGCTCGTTAATTTTATTGGGAGGAGAACCGGGCATCGGAAAATCAACCTTAATGCTGCAATTGGCTTTGATTATTCCGGGCTTAAAAGTGCTTTACGTTTCTGGGGAAGAGAGCGAGCGGCAAATCAAAATGCGTTCCGAGCGCATCAGTGCTTCTTTTACCGGTAAAATTAACAACCCGTTTGTGCTAGTAGAAACTTCAACCCAAAATATTTTTAAACAGATTGAAGCCATTGAGCCGGATCTGGTCATCATTGATTCGATCCAAACCTTGCATTCGGCACATATCGAATCTACGCCGGGAAGCGTTTCGCAAGTGCGCGAATGCACCGCTGAACTGATGCGTTTTGCCAAAGAAACTTCCACGCCCGTTTTTCTGATTGGCCACATCACCAAAGACGGCGCCATTGCCGGTCCAAAGATTTTGGAACACATGGTAGATACCGTTTTGCAGTTTGAGGGCGACCAGCACCATGTTTACCGTATTTTGCGCACGATTAAAAACCGTTTTGGCTCTTCTTCCGAGTTGGGGATTTATGAAATGCAGGGCGAAGGTTTGCGCGAAGTTTCCAATCCGTCCGAAATCTTGTTGTCGCAACGGGATGAAGCTTTAAGCGGCATCACCATTTCGGCAACGCTGGAAGGAATGCGCCCGATGCTGATCGAAACGCAGGCTTTGGTCAGCGCTTCGCCTTACGGAACGCCGCAACGTTCGGCCACCGGTTTTGATAACAAACGGATGAACATGCTGCTGGCCGTGTTGGAAAAACGCTGCGGTTTCAGGTTGAGTGCCAAAGATGTTTTCCTGAACATTACGGGCGGGATCCGGGTAGAAGATCCAGCAATTGATTTGGGTTTGGCCGCTGCCATTATTTCTTCGCACGAAGATATTCCGGTTTCTTTTAAAACCTGTTTTGCCGGCGAATTGGGTTTATCCGGAGAAATCCGCGCCGTTAACCGTGTGGAACAACGCATTGCCGAAGCCCAGAAGTTAGGTTTCGAGCAAATTGTTATTTCGCGCTACAACCTTCCCGCCGCCGGAAAAAACAAAAAAGCCTTGGATTTTTCAAGATACAATATTGAAGTAAAAGCGGTGAGTAGGATTGAAGAAGTTTTTCAGTTGCTTTTTGGTTGAGGAATGCCGAAATTTATATGGATAAAAACAGTATGTTTATGGAAACCCAGGAAATTATGCAATTATCTGATCTCGATCTTTCAAAAACTTATACTTATGCCGATTATTTGCAATGGAAATTTGATGAAAGAGTAGAATTAATAAAAGGTCGGATTTTTAAAATGAGTCCGGCACCAAGTTCTTATCATCAGGAGATAGCTGCAGAGATAACCAGAGTTTTTGCAAATTATTTAAAAGGGAAAATGTGTAAAGTGTATCCTGCCCCATTTGATGTTCGCCTTACAAAAAAATCATTGCTGAACGAAGCTATAACTACAGTAGTTCAGCCTGATATTTGTGTGGTTTGCGACCGAAGAAAAATTGATAAAGCAGGTTGTATCGGTGCTCCAGATATTGTGGTCGAAATTCTTTCTCTGGGAAATAACAAAACAGAGTTACAAAATAAATATAATGTTTACGAAGAAAATGGGGTACCCGAATATTGGATTGTTTCTCCACAACAAAAAACCTTTTTAAAATATGTTTTAAACCAGGAAGGGATTTATGTAGCTTCCAGGTTACTATCTGCCGAAGAAGAAGTAACCACGCCAATACTTCCTGGTTTTGTACTTGATTTAGAAGAGGTTTTAAAAGATAATTAATAATCAATTTTAGTGTAATACTGAAAGTAATTAAGTTTTAAGA
>NZ_JBGCVY010000012.1:0-64306 GCF_041088075.1 Mucilaginibacter sp.
TCCTGGTTTAATTCCCCTCTTTCTACTTCGCCGATAACCTGTATTTTAAAGGCCATGCTGTAATCCCGTTGTGTGCGCTTAATGGCTGGTTTTTCCTGCTTTTTCATCTTTAAGTTGATTTAGGGTCAACTTATTTCAGGATGGGACACCATAAACAAAAGAAGCTGGTTTTTTAACCGGCTTCTTTTGTTTTACACGGTTTTGAGAAAACCAATTTCCAAACAAAAACCCTTTTTTAACCTCTTTTTTTGATACGTAAAACTACGCAATCATCATCGTGCTGCCACGCAATCTTTTGGTTGGGTTAAAACCGATGCTTCTTTTACCACCTCATTTTTAGGCATTTATCAATTTTTGCACCAATAATTTTTGCTTTGCAATTAAGCCTTCAATATAAATTATCAAAGCTTTTGTTTTAAATTTATCCTAAACAAAAACCAAAAAACCATGGAAACAGAAAAATCAGTAAATGAAGAAAACGATTTCAGGAGAGGAAAACTTGAACATGTTGGAGGGCCAATTTCTTTAGAAAAAGTAAGGCTTTGGACAAGCAATTACCGAAAGATCAACGACAAAACAATTACCACGTCCCACTTTTTTGGCAGGGAAGTAATTGTGAAATTACTAAAGCAAAGAGGCTGTGTCGGTATCCGAATGCACTATGCGCTGGACGACAAAGGCCACAGGCAATTGATTTTATCCGGTGTGGACGAACATGGAAAAGACCAATTGCCCAACCATACAAACAATAGCTTAAAGGAAGATGGACAGCCTCATACAATTATGGCCGAGGCAAGTGCCAACGGAACTGGCGAATTCAGTTTTTATGACCAGTCATGGCCTTGTCCCGGCACACAAGGCTGTTCTTGATTTATTGCATAGTTAAACAGGCAAACAACGGGTTTTATAAAAATGCCAATATTAAGTTATTTAAGTTTTACATCAGGTTTACTTCCCCTGATAGCGGCAATCATAAATTTTAAAAACCTAAACCAGGTTTTAAAACTGATTGCCGCTTTCCTTGCAATTACTTTTATAATTGATTCTATGGAATGGGTTTATTTTCTCATGCATATTTCCATAAAAAATAATTTTCCATTTGTAAAAAATAATTATCCAATCTTGTATTTATCCATTATATCAAGTTTTATATTTTACACTTGGATATATTTTAATTCGTTCTACAACATTTATCTAAAAAGATTTACGCTCTACGCCGGAATCTTAAGCTTACTGATGTGCTTATTTTTCATCGTTAAAAACAGTATTTGGAATTACCCAACCTGGGGAAACACGGCGTTAAGTTTCTTTATGATTACTATTTGCCTGTTGTATTTCCATCAGTTATTTAACCGGCAAGAATTTTTACACATCGAAGAGCAGCCTTTTTTCTGGTTCAATTCTGGGGTCCTTATCTACGCATCTTTCAACATATTTCTTTACATGCTTTTTACGAAGTTTAAATTTCCCGGCGATTTATACGTCATCCATTTAGTTACCAACATCATTGCTAACCTGTTTTTTACCATCGGATTATTTTGCCAACCACGGAAAGTAGCTTAACAACCATATTAATTATTGGCACGCTCGTCGTAGTTTTGTTGATTGTTTTTTTGTTCCTCTTCGTGATTATTTACCAACGCAGAATGATTGCGAACCAGGAAGAAAAGCGGAATTTACAGATCGAAAAACAGAACGATTTGCTGCGCACCATTTTGGAAACGCAGGAAAGCGAGCGCAAAAGGCTGGCCGAAGACTTGCACGACAGCGTTGGCCAGGTGCTTTCGGCCATCAAACTCAATTTGCACCGGTTAAATAAAACGTGTGCGGCCGATGAACAAGCCGTTCCGCTGTTAAGCAGTACCCGAAACCTGGTTGACGAGTGCATCCAGGAAATCCGCAGCATCATCCAAAACGTGCGGCCGCCGCTGCTGACCGATTTTGGTTTGGTTGAAGCTTTGGCCGACTTTTGCAAAAAGATACAGCAAAACACGGGCATCGAAGTTGGTTTTAAGCACGAAACTTTACAAAACCGCTTTTCGCCCGAAGTTGAAGTTACGCTTTACCGAATCGTGCAGGAACTTTTCGGCAATTCTATCAAACATGCACATGCTTCTTTTATCGGCATAAATTTGGTGTCGGGCCACGAAATGTTGGTTTTGACTTATCAGGACAATGGCTCAGGTTTTGATCTGGCTGCTTATAAAAATGGTTCGGGCCTGAAAAACATGCAAAGCCGGACGGATTTTATCAAAGGGCAGATCGAAATCAAATCAAAACCGGGCGAAGGCATGTCGGCAGAAATAAAAATTAATTTAGTTACTTGATTCTCAAGCGATAATATTAATTTTAGCGATAAAAAAAGCATCATGCCAGTCATAAACTTAGCTATCGCCGATGACCATAAAATTTTCAGGGAAGGTTTAAAAGCCACGCTGGAAGATTGTGCCGATCTGAACATTTTGTTTGAAGCCGGAAACGGGATTGAACTGGTTAAACAATTGGCCTTTAAAAACCCCGACGTGGTTTTGATGGACATCAAAATGCCGGAAATGGACGGGATGCAGGCTACGACCCACATTCAGCAAAATTTTAGCCATGTGAAAGTGCTGGCCTTGTCCATGTTCAACGAAGACAAATACATTCTGGACATGATGAAGGCCGGTGCCTGCGGCTATTTATTAAAAAACGCCGAGCCGCAGGAAATTATTGATGCTGTTTTTACCGTGCATAAAAAAGGCTATTATTTCAACGAGCACCTTTCTATTTCGCTGGTCAAGCAGTTTATGGAAAAAAGCACGCTGCGCGGAAAAGGCAAAGAAGAAACCGAACTGAACGAACGCGAAATCGAAGTTTTAAAGCTGATTTGCCAGGAAAAACAAAACACCGAAATTGCCGATAAACTGTTTTTAAGCGTTCGCACTGTGGAAGGTTACCGCACCAAATTGTTTGAAAAAACAGGCTCAAAAAATATTGTGGGTCTGGTGATTTATGCGATTAAAAAAGGGATTATGGAGGTGTGATACTTTTGTTTGATACCTTTCAACCTTTTACCTTTCCACCTTTTTTTACCCGATAAAAGAAGCATCAGCAAAAAGCCGGCTTGCTGAACCGGCTTTTGTAAATTTAAGTGGATACTGTTTTTATCACACCTTTTTCAATACCGAAACGCTTAACGGCGGCAAAGTTAATTGCACAGATTGGTTTCGATAATTCCAGGCAATTTCCTCTGATTCTAAAGGTTCCGGATTGAGGATCCCGCTTCCCCAATAATGCAAATCATCAGAATTAAATATTTCTTTCCAGGTTCCGGCGGTAGGCACGCCGATACGAAAACCAGTACGGACAACCGGCGTTAAGTTTAAAGCCACCACCAAATCATCTTTTGGGTCGGTCCCTTTTCGGAGGTAAAGCAAAACGGAATCCGTAGCGTTGCCGTCGTCAATCCATTCAAAACCTTTTCCTGTAAATGCCTCCTCATACAAAGCCGGTTCGGTTTTGTACAGTTGGTTCAACGCTTTCACCAAATTCTGCATGCCTTTGTGCGGCCGGTATTGCAGCAAATGCCAATCCAACGATTTGCCAAAAGCCCATTCTTCCGATTGCGCAAACTCATCGCCCATAAACAGTAATTTGGTTCCCGGATGCGTAAACATATAGCTGTACAAAGCGCGCAAATTGGCATATTTTTGCCATTCGTCGCCCGGCATTTTGTTGATCATGGAATGTTTGCCGTACACAACTTCATCGTGCGAAAGCGGCAGCATAAAGTTTTCGGTAAAAGCATACAGCAAGCTGAAAGTGATTTGCTGGTGATGGTATTTCCGGTTGATCGGGTCTTCCTGAAAATACTTGATCGTATCGTGCATCCAGCCCATCATCCACTTCATGCCAAAACCCAAACCGCCCAAATAAGTTGGTTTGCTTACGCCGGGAAACGAAGTGGATTCTTCGGCAATGGTTTGCACATCGGCATAATTGCCATAAACCGCTTCGTTAAATTCGCGCAAAAACTGAATGGCTTCCAGGTTTTCGTTGCCGCCGTAAATGTTTGGTTCCCACTCTCCTGCCTCCCGCGAATAATCCAAATACAGCATCGAAGCAACGGCATCAACCCGCAAACCGTCAACGTGGTAACGGTCCAGCCAAAACAAAGCGTTGCTGATCAAAAAAGCCTTGACTTCGTTGCGGCCGTAATTAAAAATGTAGGATTTCCAGTCGGGATGAAAGCCTTTGCGCATATCTTCATGCTCGTACAAACTGGTGCCATCAAAGCGGAAAAGGCCGTGTGCATCGCCAGGAAAATGCGAAGGCACCCAATCCATAATCACCCCAATCCCGGCTTCGTGAAATTGATCAATTAAAAACATTAAATCCTGCGGGGAACCGTAACGCGTGCTGGCCGCAAAATAACCGGTAATTTGATAGCCCCAGCTTGGATAATAGGGATGTTCGGCCAGCGGCATAAACTCCACGTGCGTGAAACCCATGTCTTTTACGTATTTCACCATCACGTCGGCCATTTCGCGGTAGCCGAGAAACTTTTCAGGGTTTTCGGGACTACGTGCCCAGGAACCAAAATGTACCTCATAAACGGAGTACGGGCTGGTTAAGGCATTATGTTGATGGCGCGTTTTCATCCAGTCGGCATCTTTCCATTCAAAATAAGTATGCGTTACGATGGAAGCGGTGCGAGGCGGTTCTTCCCAGCGCAGCGCAAAAGGATCGCCTTTTTCCAATTCTTCACCGTAAAAAGAACGGATGGCATATTTATAAACTGCGCCATCGCCAACATGCGGAACAAAGCCTTCCCAAATCCCGGAACCGTCCCAGCGCACAAAAAGCTGGTGGCTGTTCCGGTTCCAACCATTAAAATCGCCGGTTACAGAAACCGTTTCTGCATTTGGCGCCCAAACGGCAAAATAAGTCCCGGTTACGCCTTTGTATTCTAATGTATGCGAACCAAACAGTTCGTACAAACGGTAATGCTTGCCGCCTTTAAACAAACCAATATCAAAATCGGTAAAACGGCTGTAAACTTCAACCGGGCTTAAGCTGATGGTTTGAGTGTTTTCTGTTTCGGCAACGCCCGTTTCGGGGGAAACAGTTGCTGGTTTCTTATTTTTTTTGGTGCCTGCCGATGCTTCTTTTACCGCACCTTTTTTGGTGGCCGGTACTTTTTTTTCTTTGGGCAAAGTATCTTTGTTTACTGCTTCACCTGTTGCGGAAACTCCTTTTTTGGCCATAGTATTTTTGTTTTAATATCGGGATAAAGCTATCAATCTGACTGCAAAACTACTGCTTTAAATTGCTTACAATCGGATGATATTTTTAACAGGTTAATAACAATAAAGTTGCAAACGAGAATTAGAATAATATCTACTTTCGCCCGTAATAATACACAAAACTGTAATTGCTAATTTATGCCGCTAAAAGAAGCATCCGGGCAATATGCTATTGCAAACTGTTATTTTACATTAATAACAAGGCAACTGCCTCCTTTTTACGTAGAAAGAACATCAATCTAAGCAGTTCATTAAAAAAAATCTGAGTTACTACCTATGTTCAAACTAAAATTTGCTGTTAGTTTAATTGCCGCTATGGCACTATCTGCAGCACTTTATGCCCAAAACCAAACTGATACCCTGACCCTGAAATTTCAAGACGCCGAAAAAAGGTTTCTGGTAAACAACTTCAGCCTGATTGCGCAACGGTACAATGTGGATGCCAGCAAAGCGCTGATCCAGCAGGCCCGGCTTTGGGACAACCCTGCTTTAAGCACCGATCAAAACTTGTATTCCCGTGGACTGGGGTTTTTTAACCATTCCAACGGCAACGGACAGCTATTTGCACAAATCAGCCAGGTATTTTTAACGGCCGGCAAAAGGGGCAAACAAATAAAAGTGGCGCAAGACGATGCCAGCATCCAGCAAGCCCAGTTTAACGATTTGCTGCGCAACCTGCGTTATAATATGCAGGTTGATTTTGCCCAATTGCACAACCTGATCGAACAAAACCGGATTTTTCAGTACGAGATCGCTTCTTCCAACAATTTGGTTAAAGCCATCAGTACACAATATAGTGTTGGCAATTCCTCTTTGCGGGATGTGGTTCGCCTTCAGGCTGTTGCTTTTGGTTTGGAAAATGATTTGGTGGAGAATGTGCGCCAGATCAACGAACTGGAAAACGACTTAAAAACCTTGCTGGTGGTTAAGGAAACCACGTTTATCGTACCGGACATCGGCACGCCAACCACCAACCCTGTTCCGCTAAATATCAATGCTTTGATTGATACGGCCAGGGCAAACCGCGGCGATTACCAGGCCAGCAAATATGCTTTGGCGCAGGCCGGCCATAATTTGTCGTACCAAAAAGCACTTGCCGTGCCTGATGTTTCTATCGGTGTGGATTATGACCGCGCCAGTAACTACGTGCCCAACTATTATGGTTTGGCCATCAGCCTGCCGCTGCCGTTTTTCAACCGGAACCAGGGCAATATCAAATCGGCAAAATTTAACATCCAAAACCAGGAAAACGTGCTTAAAAACAGTGACCTGCAAGTACGGAACGATGTGGTAACGGCTGTAGAACAATATAATTTGAGCCTGCAATTGTTCTCAAAAAACAATTTGGAGTTTTATAACACTTACGATAAGTTGTTTGGAAATGTGGTTCAGGCTTACCGTTCGAGACAAATGGGTTTGGTTGAGTTTGTTGATTTTTTTGAATCGTACAAAGACACCAAACTAAAAGTGATCCAGCAGGAATACAACCTGCAAAAAGCCATTGCCGACCTTAACTTTAATGTTGGCTCTACCGTAATCAACCCTTAAAAAATAACCCCATTCTATAAAAAAATGAAAAGAGAATTAATAGCCGGTTTCTCCGTATTGGTGTTTTTGACTTCCTGCGAACATAAAAAAGAAGAAGTGGCGCAAAAAAAAGCGGTTTGCATCACCGATTCTTTGGCCAAGATCATCAGTATTGATACGGTTAAAACAACCAATATGCAGGACGAGCTGACACTGTCCGGAGAGGTTTCTTTTGATGAAAACCGCGTGGTCAAAGTTTATCCTTTTTCCAGCGGCCAAGTTACGGACGTCAGGGTTTCTTTGGGCGATAAAGTAAGCAAAGGCCAGGTTTTGGCCGTGATGCGAAGTGCTGACGTGGCAGGCAGTTACACCGATCTCTCAGCTACAAACGCCGATCTTTCTATTGCCAAACGCCAACTGGCACAAACAGAATATTTGTACAAAAACGGCATTTCCAGCGAGCGCGATTATACCGAAGCCAAAGAAAACTACAACAAAGCGCAGGCCGCCAATACAAAAATCCAGGAGCAGCTTTCTATCAATGGCCATGGCAACACCAGCGCCAGCGGCCAATACGTAATCAAAGCATCAGAAAGCGGGTACATTGTAGAAAAAGCCGTTACGCCCGGCAGTTTTATCCGGCAGGACAATGCGGCAAGCATGTTCACCATTTCGGATATGAAAGATGTTTGGATTTGGGCCAACGTTTTTGAGAGCGATATTTCTAAAGTAAAACAAGGTTATGCCGCCAAAGTATCAACGTTGGCTTACCCGGGCAAAGTTTTTCCAGGCAAGGTAAACGAGGTAAGCTCGGTGCTGGACCCGGACAACAAAGTGATGAAAGTTAAGATCACGCTGCCCAACCCAAACATGCTGCTGAAACCGGAAATGTTTACCTCGGTTGTCATCACCAACAGCGAGCAAACGCAATCGGTAACTGTACCGGCTTCTTCCATTATTTTTAATGACAGCAAAAATTTTGTGGTGGTTTACAAAAGCAAGTGCGAATTAGAGGTGCGTGAAGTTAATGTGATAAAAACAGTAGATAATGTAAGCTACCTGTCGTCAGGATTAAAGGCCGGCGAAATGCTGGTTTCTAAAAACCAATTGTTGTTGTACGATGCGCTGACCGAAGAATAAACGTTTTAGCAAGGGTTTGTTTAAATTTTTGCCAAAAATCAACATGCTTCTTTTATGCCTATAAAATTGGTTTTTGTTGATAATACAGATAGAAAAACATTGGCTTTTCAAAATTTTAGGTGCTAAAAGAAGCATCAAAATTTAGGTGATAAAAGAAGCATCGCAAACAAACAGGACAAAATTTAACCAGTTCCAAGTAATTGCAAGACAAGTTGCAATGAAACCATTTTCAAAAAAGAGAACGATTTTAACTCATAACCAACAATGAACAGTTTCATTAAAAATATCATATACTTCTCGTTAAGGCACCGCTACCTGGTGTTTTTTTTAACGGGCGTACTTGCTGCCCTTGGTGTTTGGAGCTATTTAAACACACCTATTGAAACCTTTCCGGATGTAACCAACACCCAGATCATCATTATTGCACAATGGCCTGGCCACAGTGCAGAAGAGGTGGAAAGGATGATCACCATCCCGATGGAAACGGTACTGAATTCAGTCCAGAAAAAATCCAATTTGCGTACTACCTCTTCTTTTGGTTTGTCTTACGTCCGCATTATTTTTGATGACGATGTGGATGACGCTTTTGCCCGCCAGCAGGTTTTAAGCCGCTTGTTAAATGCAGATTTACCCGATGGCGTAAAACCGGAAGTGGAACCGCCATACGGCCCAACCGGTGAAATTTTTCGTTACACGCTGAGAAGCAAGATCAGAAGCATACACGACCTGACCGAGATACAGGATTGGGTTTTAGACCGTCAGTTTAAAGCAATTCCCGGTGTTGCCGACGTAAACAGCTTTGGCGGGGAAGAAAAGGATTTTGAAGTAAGCGTTAACCCTTCTTTGCTTCAAAAATATGGCTTAACCTCGCTGGATGTTTATACCGCCATTAACCGCAGTAATATCAATGTGGGCGGTGATGTGATCGAGAAAAATAATCAGGCTTATGTGGTTAGGGGGATTGGTGTAATTAATAATATTAACGAGATCCAAAACATCATCATCAAAAACGTAAACAACGTACCTATTTTGGCGCGTAACGTAGCTGATATCCACGAAAGCGGCCTGCCCCGTTTAGGCCAGGTTGGCCGTGATAAAGACAACGATGCCATTGAAGGTATTGTGGTGATGCGGAAAGGCGAAAACCCCTCTGAAGTTTTGGTACGGATCAAGGATAAAGTAAAAGACCTGAACGCCCATATCCTGCCGAAAGACACCAAAATTGATGTTTTTTATGACCGTACAACTTTGATGGATTTTGCGACCCATACCGTTATCCATAACCTGATTGAAGGAATTGTGCTGGTAACCGTGATTGTGTTTTTATTTATGGCAGACTGGCGAACTACTTTAACCGTGGCCATCATTATTCCTTTAGCATTGCTTTTTGCCTTTATCTGCTTAAGGTTGAAAGGCATGAGCGCCAACCTGCTTTCCATGGGTGCGGTTGATTTTGGGATAATTATAGACGGGGCCGTGGTAATGGTCGAGGGGATTTATGTTGCACTGGACCACAAGGCCAAAGAAGTTGGCATGGAGAAGTTTAACAAGCTGGCCAAGCTGGGCATATTTAAAAATGTAGGTACAGAAATGGGGAAAGCTATTTTCTTTTCTAAGCTGATCATCCTCACCTGCTTAATGCCGATTTTCGCTTTCCAAAAAGTAGAAGGCAAAATGTTTTCGCCGCTGGCTTATACATTAAGTTTTGCTTTGCTGGGCGCTTTAATTTTTACGTTGACTTTTGTTCCGGCATTGTCGAGCATTTTACTCCGCAAAAACGTCCGCGAAAAACACAATCCGATTGTACTTTTCTTTGAAAATGGTATTCACAGAATGTTCAATTTCACTTATAAAAACCAAAAGTTAAGTTTGATTGTAGCCTTGGTTTTTATGGCTTTAACTTTTGCTTCGGCCAAATTGCTGGGGACGGAGTTTTTGCCGCAATTGAACGAAGGCGCGCTTTGGGTTACAGCACAATTGCCAATGAGCACATCGCTGGAAAGTTCGGTCAGCACCACCAATAAAATGCGCAGTATTTTGGGTTCGTTCCCGGAAGTGCGACAAACCCTTTCGCAAGTGGGCAGGACGAACGACGGAACTGACCCGAAAGGTTTTTTCAATGTACAAATCCAGGTTGACCTAATACCAAAAGACGAGTGGAAACGAAACATCACCCAGGAAGAGCTGATCGCGCAGATGGACAAAAAGCTGAGCCAGTTCCCGGGCATCATCTTTAACTATTCGCAACCTATTATTGATAACGTAGCCGAGGCTGTCGCAGGTGTTCCGGCTTCGATGGCGGTTAAAATTTTCGGAACTGATTTCAAAGTTTTAGATAGTAAGGCCGACGAAGTGATGCGGGTTTTAAGCAAAGTCCAGGGTGTGGAAGATTTAGGGATTTTGCGAAATTTAGGCCAGCCGGAGTTTCGGATTGAACTGGATCAAAGCAAAATGGCTTTGTACGGCGTTTCTACGGCCGATGCAAACGCTGTTATCGAGATGGCGATTGGCGGAAAAGCAGCCACTACGTTGTACCAGGGCGAAAGGAAGTTCGACATCCGGATCCGTTACCAAAAAGACTACCGCGATACCGAAGAAAAGATTGAGAACCTGATGGTGCCAACTTTGAACGGTTCTAAAATTGCCATCAAAGAAATTGCCCAAATCACCAAACTCACCGGCCCGGCCTTTATTTACCGCGACAACAACATGCGTTACATCGCTGTAAAATTTTCTGTCCGTGGCCGCGATTTGGGAAGTACCATCGCCGAAGCACAGCAGAAAGTAAACCAGGCGGTAAAATTTGACCAGGGCTATACCACCACCTGGAACGGTGAGTTTGAAAACCAGATTCGTGCATCACATACTTTGTCCAACGTTGTACCGATCTGTTTGTTGGTGATCTTCCTGATCCTGTTCACCACTTTTGGCAATGTAAAAGATGCCGTATTGGTTATCCTAAACGTGCCTTTTGCTTTGATTGGCGGTATTTTGGCTTTGCACATTACCAATACCAATTTTAGTATTTCGGCAGGTATCGGTTTTATTGCTTTGTTTGGTGTTTGTATCCAAAACGGCGTGATCCTGATCTCTGTTTTCCGTAAAAACCTATTGGAAGGCGTTCAGATAGATGAAGCCATTTTGACCGGCGTTCTGTCGCGCGTCCGCCCGGTGGTAATGACAGCTTTAATGGCTGCTATCGGTTTGATGCCTGCTGCTATTTCTACCGGCATTGGCTCCGAAACGCAAAAACCTTTGGCCATTGTGGTAATTGGCGGTTTGGTTACTTCCACCATTTTAACACTGCTTATTTTACCTATTATTTATAAGATGGTGTACAGTTTTATGCACAAACGGGAAAACCGGAAGCTGCTGCAGAAGATTGGTGCGGTGAGTGGGTAATTGTAAAACATTGTTTTTTATGGCATAAAAGAAGCATTGGCCGGTAGGTTTAACAGGAAAGGTTTAGTTTAAATCAGCCTGAAAAACAACCCAAACGTGGGTTATCCCGATGCTTCTTTTATGCCTTTTTATTTTGTATCCGCAGTAAAACAGTTAACACTAAATTTAAGGTGGTAAAAGAAGTATTGGCATTCGTTCATAAAAAAACAATCTTTTTTCAAAAAACTGTTAGCGCCTGTTTAAATTTTGTTCATTAGTGTTTTGGCTAAAGCCAAGCTGCATTTTACCTATCCCACGGTCTGAAGGCCGTGGCAATTAAGCCGCCTTGTTTTACGGTTTTTTTTGTACATTTTGACAGCAGATTTGCATTGATTTGCTGTTCATTGCCACGGCCTTTAGGCCGTGGACAAAAGGAAACAAAAATGGCTTTAGCCAAAACTAAAAGATGCCAAATTTTAATGGTATAAAAGAAGTATGAAAAACAGACCGGATAAAATTTAAACAGGCTTTTACTATTTGCATTAAAAAACGGATGGTCAGTATACTTTTAGTTGAAGATGACGACCGCGTGGCTTCATTTATCAAAAAAGGCTTAGAAGAAAACCAATACACGGTTGAACTGGCAAAAGATGGCGCGGCGGCATTAAAGTTTGGGCTGAACAAAGAATATGGCCTGATTATTTTAGATATAATGCTGCCTTATGTTAACGGTGTTGAAATATGCAAACAGTTGCGTGTTAAAAACGAACAGGTTCCGATCCTGATGCTGACCGCTTTAGGAACGGTTGACGATAAAGTGAAAGGGCTAAAGGCCGGTGCCGATGACTACCTGCTTAAACCTTTTCATTTTAGCGAACTGCTGGCGCGCATGGAAGCTTTGCTGCGAAGAAAAAAGCAAAACGACACCCATTTGCTCGGGTTTGAAGACATCGAACTGAACACTTTAAACTACGAAGCAAAAAGGGGCGGCCGCCCGGTTGCCTTAACCGTAAAAGAGTTTGACCTGTTGGTGTTTTTCATCAGAAATAAAAATAAAATACTAGCCAGGCAGTTAATTGCAAAAGAGGTTTGGGGGATTGATTTTGATACCGGCACCAACATGATTGATGTTTACGTGAACTACCTCCGCAAAAAAATAGAAAAAGACTACGACCGGAAACTGATCCATACGGTAATTGGCAAAGGCTATATTTTTAAATAAAATTACCGGCAATGAAGATCAAAAACCGCCTCTCGCTTTATTTTACCCTCATCAGTTCCGGGGTATTGCTGGCTGTTTTTATTGCCATCTATCTTTCTTTTGTTGTGTTTTTCCGCAATGATTTTTATAACCATTTAAAGGAAAGGGCAACGGTTACGGCCAGGCTTTATTTAGAAGCCGACGAAATTTCTACAGATTCGCTTAACAAAGTGCGAGTGCTTTACCTTAACGAACTGCCGGGCGAGGTTGTCAGGATTTACAACAGCGACAACAATGCTGCTTTTATCCAGGATAAACTGCAGTACTGGGCTTCGGGCATCATCAACCAGGTACGAAAAAACAACTACATGCAGTTTGTGGAAGGCGACAGGCAAACCGTAGGCATTTATTACAAAGACAACCAGGGCAATTTTGTGATCCTGGTATCGGCAAAAGATTTGGAAGGCCTGCACCGGCTGAAACAGATGCGGGAAATCATGTTTTTTCTGTTTATCTCGGTTGGCATCGGTTTGTTTTTGATCAGCAGGTGGTTTGCACAGGAGGCTTTGCTTCCGCTTAAAAAAGTAGTGAAGCAAATGCAGCGCATCAAGGCGACCAACTTAAACCTGCGGGTAAAAGAAGGGAACAGCAAGGACGAGATCGGCGAGCTGGCATTTAGCTTTAACCAGTTGCTGGAGCATTTGGAAAACGCTTTTGAAATGCAAAAAACTTATATTGCCAATGCCTCGCACGAACTGCGGACACCGGTTACCAGCATTATCGGGGAGATTGAGGTTGCCTTGTACCATCCCCGAAGCGAAGAAGAATACAAAACGCTGCTCAGGTCTGTACTCTCCCATTCAGAGAATTTAAAAGAAACCATCAGCAGTTTGATGGAGCTGGCCCAGGTGGATGCAGATTATACCATTGCCGAGCAATCAACTATCCGGGTGGATGATTTAATTTGGGAGCTGCAAAATTACTGGAACGAAAAGTATGGCAAAAACATGCTGAACGTTTTGATGCAAAAACTGCCGGAAGACGAAACCTACCTTCATTTATCGGTAAACCGCCAGTTGCTGGTTATTGCCCTCAACAATATCATCGGCAATGCTTTTAAGTTTTCGGGCCATAAACCGGTGCAGCTTACGCTGGCCGCCGATGAAAAAGGGATGCAAATACAAGTAAAAGACCAGGGGATTGGCATCCCGGAAGCAAACCGCAACCATGTTTTTAACCCTTTTTACCGGGCCGAAAATGCTTATGGCTTTTTAGGCAGCGGCATCGGGCTGTACATTGCCGATAAAGTGGTGCGCTTGTTCAACGGAAAGATCAGCTTTAATTCTGTTGTAGGTGCGGGCACGGTTTTTACCATCACATTTTAACAAGCTTTCGGCCTGTTTAAATTTTGTTTGATCAACCCGATGCTTCTTTTATGCCATAAAATTGGTGCCTGATTTGTAAGCCGCTTTAAGTTTTGCCTTCAATATTTACCATGCTTCTTTTACCATATAAAAATCAGTGTGGTTTTTGTACCGGTATAATTTCGGCCACCGAATTTATGGGCATAAAAGAAGCATCATACATAAGTTAACCGGAAACAGGCCGTCTTCTATCTGCACAACTGGTTGAAATTCTAATCCCGGTTTAATCTTGCGCTTCTTTTTGGCCCGTAATTTTGTCGAAAATATACTGAAGATGCATAGAAAATCAATAGCAGCTATTTTTTTATGTTTGTTTGGGTTGATAGCTGCCGTAAAACCTGCCGCTGCCCAATCACCGCTGCCAATTACCGATACTTTAAAATTAACGGTGAAACAGGCGGAGGACCAGTTTTTAAAAAACAACCTTCAATTGATTGCCCAGCGTTATAACATTGACAATGCCAGCGCTGCAATTATCACTGCAAAATTATTTCCTAACCCTGATTTCAATTATTCAAACGGCATCTATGCCACGGATATTAGCCAGGGGCCGGCCTTTAAAGAAAATTCTTTTAATTTTTCGCAGCTTTTTACAACCGTCGGCAAGCGGAACAAAAATATACAGTTGGCAAAAATTGGCGTGGAGCAAGCGCGGTACCAGTTTTTTGATTTCCTGCGCACCCTTAAATTTACTTTAAGAAATGATTTTTACAGTATTTATTTTCAGGAACAGTCTTCCTTGGTTTATAACCAGGAAATAAATTCACTGTCAAAACTCTTAACCGCTTTTCGGGAGCAGTACGCAAAAGGCAACATTGCCGAAAAGGAAGTGTTGCGCATCCAGTCGCAATTGTACTCGTTACAAGTAGAATACAATAACCTACAGGTTAACATTGATACTACGCAAAGCGAATTTAAAATGCTGATACGGGCTTCCCCGGCTGTATATATCGTTCCTTCGGTTGATGAAAGTATGTATAGCGGCAAAACCATTGTAGCCAGTGTACCCTACATGCAATTGTTGGATTCGGCCTATGTAAACCGGTACGACCTTAAACTGGCAAGAACAACAGTAGCCTATAACAGCACTAATTTGAGCTTGCAGAAAGCCATTGCCGTGCCTGATTTTTCACTGTCGCTTAATTTTGACCGGCTTGGCTCCTATGGCAATAATTATCTGGGTGGCGGGATTGAGTTTAATCTGCCGTTTTTTAACCGAAACCAGGGCGCCATTAAACAAGCCAAAATAGCGATAGACCAAAGTAAATTTCAGTTGCAAAACCAGCAAAACCTGGTAGAGAACGATGTGGCCACCAATTACAAAGTGGCGCTTCGGTACGAAACGGTTTACAACAGTTTTGACCCCAGGTTTAAAGGTGATTTTACCCATCTGATTGAGGAAGTGTTTAAAAATTACGAGAAAAGGAACATCAGCCTGCTCGAGTTCCTGGATTTTTATGATTCCTACAAAACCAACACGCTGCAATTAAATAACATCGGGCTTAGCCGTGTTACCTCGTTAGAGCAGCTCAATTTTGTTACCGGCACACCTTTCTTCAATCAATAGCAACTATTTTTTCTAATATATTTTCATGAAAAAAAGTACCCTTAAAAACAGCATCCATACGGCAGCTATCTGCTTTGTATTATTAAACTTGTTTTCCTGTAAATCAAACGATACCGCCAGTGATGCAAGGGCACCTTATGTGATCCCTGATTCTTTGCTGCGGACACTCGCCATTGATACTGTAAAAACCTCCAACATTGTTGACGTTTTAAAATTTAACGGCATTGTAGATTTTAATACCAACAATGTAGTTAATGTTTTTCCTTTAGTTAGCGGGAACGTGCAAAACGTAAATGTAATGCCGGGGGATTATGTACACGCAGGCCAAACCCTGGGCATTATCAAAAGTGCGGAGGTTGCCAACTACAACTCTGCACTGGTTGATGCCCAAGCTTCTGTGCGTTTGACAGCCAGGCAATTATCACAGCAAAAAGACTTGTACAACAGCGGCCTGGCATCGCAGGTGGACATAACCAATGCAGAATCTGCGTACCAGCAAGCAGTGGCGGCCAGAACTGCAGCGCAAAAGATATTAAGCATCAACGGCAACAACCCGAACGGCGAATATGTAATTAAAGCACCGATCGAGGGTTTTATCGTGCAAAAAAACGTAACGAACGGCATGGCCATCCGCACGGACAACGGTACAGGCCTTTTTACCATTTCCGATCTGAAAAATGTATGGGTACAAGCCAACGTTTACGAAGAAAATATCGGCAAGGTGCACCAGGGCGACCCTGTTGATGTAACTACAATTTCCTATCCCGACAAGGTTTTTAAGGGCCGTATAAACGAGATCATGAACGTGATTGACCCGACCACCAAAGTGATGAAAATGAGGGTGGTTTTAAACAACCCGGGCTACCTGCTAAAGCCCCAAATGTTTACCACGGTAAGTGTGAACAATAATGAAAACAAACAATCCATCTCTGTTTCGAGCCATGCCCTTGTTTTTGACCACAGCCAGTATTATGTTATTGTGATAAAAGGTGAAAAAGATGTACAGATCAGGCCGGTAGATTTGATCAGCACGAATGGAAACACGGCCTACATCAAAAGCGGCCTGGCGCCCGGCGAAAGGGTAATCACATCAAATGCCATCCTTATTTACGGCTCGTTGAACAGCTAATTTTTCATCCTCAAACAAACAGAAATGATAAAAGTCCTCAGAGGTATCATTGGCTTTTCGTTAAAAAACAAATACCTTATCCTATTTCTTGCAGCTGCGTTGGTAATTACAGGCATCGTTACATTTATGCAAATGCCGATTGAAGCTTTCCCGGATGTTACCAATACCGAGGTTGACATTATTACCCAATGGCCGGGCCAAAGCGCAGAAGAGGTTGAAAAACTGGTAACCATCCCGATAGAGATTGCCCTAAACGCGGTACAAAAGAAAACCAGCCTTCGTTCTTCCACCATTTTCGGCCTAAGCTATGTCAAGGTGATTTTTGAAGACAACGTAACAGACCAGGAAGCCCGGCAGCAAGTGTACAATTTATTGACCAATGCTGCTTTGCCCACCGGCATTAGCCCATCCGTACAGCCACCGGTAGGCCCAACCGGCGAAATATTCAGGTACACGCTGAAAAGTTCTGTAAGAGATGTAAGGGAGTTAAAAACCATACAGGATTGGGTGATAGACCGCCGTTTAAGGGCTATCCAGGGCATTGGCGACATCAACAGTTTTGGCGGCAAAACAAAAGCTTATGAAATAACGGTTGACCCGGGCAAACTGACCACACTCGGCATCACCCCTTTGGATGTGTTTACGGCTATCCAGAAAACAAATATCAACGTTGGCGGCGACATGATCGTGCAGAACAACCAAGCTTTTGCGGTAAGGGGTTTAGGGTTGTTGCAGGATATTAACCAGATCGGGAATGTTGTGGTAAGCAACAACAACGGCGTGCCTGTAATTGTGAACGATGTGGCAACCGTATCCATATCAAATGTGCCTCGGCTCGGATGGGTAGGCCGAAGCGATGCGGTAATTGATAAAAACGGCAAAAGAAAGGTAATTGACGATGCAGACGCAGTAGAGGCAATTATCGTGATGAGAAAAGGCCAAAACCCGACCGAAGTTTTGGCCGCCCTCAAAACCGAGATCAACAAGATCAACAATGAAGTTTTGCCGGCAGATACCAAAATTGTGCCCTATTACGACCGCTCAAACCTTATCGGTTTTGCAACTCACACCGTGCTGCACAACCTGATCGAAGGCATATTGCTGGTAACCTTTCTGGTATCCATCTTTATGTTTAACTGGCGCACTACGCTTATCGTTTCTATCATTATCCCTATGGCACTGTTGTTTGCATTTATTTGCCTGCACCTGATGGGCATGTCGGCAAATTTGCTTTCGCTTGGCGCAGTAGATTTTGGGATTATCATAGATGGCGCCGTTGTAATGACGGAAGGTATGTTTGTAATCTTAGACCATGAAGCCGCAACGATGGGAATGGACCGGTTTAACAAAAAGATCAAACTCGGCCTGATCAAAAACAATAGCGCCAACCTGGGCAAGGCAATATTTTTTGCCAAGCTGATCATCATCACTGGCCTGTTGCCCGTATTTGCCTTTCAAAAAGTAGAAGGCAAACTTTTTTCGCCGCTTGCTTTTACATTAGGCTTTGCTTTGCTGGGTGCATTAATCACCACGCTTACTTTAGTACCTGTCCTGATCAGCCTGCTTCTTAATAAAAACGTACACGAAAAGCACAACCCTTTTGTACATAACCTTACAAAGTTTATGCTTTTCGGGTTTACTACTTCTTTTAGGTTTAAAACATTGGTAGTTTTCACATCGCTAATTGCTATGGTAGTAGGCTTATTCTCGTTCAGTTTTTTAGGCAGCGAGTTCTTGCCGGAGCTGAATGAAGGTTCAATATGGCTGAGGGTCCAGTTGCCTTATAGCATCTCGCTGGATAAATCCGTAGAAACATCAAAACAGGTACGCAAAATATTGATGTCTTTTCCGCAGGTGCAATATGCCGTATCCCAAACCGGCCGGCCAGATAATGGTACGGATGTAGCCGGATTTTATAACAACGAGTTTGATGTGGTGATGTACCCGGAAGATGATTGGAAGCCTAAAATTACGAAAGAAGAACTGATCGAGCAGATGAACGCTAAGTTGGCCGTACTTCCCGGTGCCGACCTTAACTTTTCCCAGCCCATAAGCGATAATGTGGAAGAAGCGGTTTCCGGCGTAAAGGGTTCTATCGTGGTAAAAGTTTACGGTGATTCCTTAAACTATGCAGAAGGAAAAGTTACCGAAGTTTATAATGTGCTAAAAGGGGTTAAAGGTATTGCAGATTTGGGCGTATTAAAAAGCATCGGGTTGCCCGAACTGGACATTAAACTCGACCAGCAAAAAATGGCCCAGTACGGCGTGTCTGCCGCTGATGCCAATTCAGTCATATCCATGGCTATCGGTGGCACTGCAGCCTCTACTTTATACGAAGGCGTACGGACGTTTGATATTCGCATCCGTATCCCCGAAGCCTACAGAAAAACACCTACAGACATAGGAAACCTGCTGGTGCCTACCCAAAGCGGGACAAAAGTGCCGGTTAAAGAAATAGCGGAAATCAGCCAGAAAACAGGCCCTTGTTTAATTTTTAGGGACGCGAACGAACGCTATGCTACCCTCAAATTTTCTGTACGCGGCCGGGACATGGGCAGTACCATTGCCGAAGCGCAACAAAAAGTAGCCGCTAAGGTTAAAGTAAAACGTGGCTACCACCTGGCTTGGCAAGGTGATTTTGAAAACCAGCAACGGGCAGAAAAGCGGCTGACCCAGGTAGTCCCCATCAGCCTGGCCCTAATTTTTTTACTGCTTTACATTATGTTTGGCGATATTAAAGATGCCGCACTGGTGTTCCTGAATGTGCCTTTTGCCATTGTAGGCGGCATCCTGGCTTTGCTGATCACCGGCACCAATTTCAGTATCTCTGCCGGTATTGGTTTTATTGCCTTGTTTGGCATTTGTATCCAGGATGGCGTGCTGCTCATCACCGTGTTTAAGCAGAATATTGACAGGTTTAAAGGCCAGCACCAATCTTTGTACACCTCCCTCAAATTAGGCGTAAATTCCAGGATCAGGCCGGTGATGATGACTGCCCTAATGGCCGCCATTGGTTTATTTCCGGCCGCCGTTTCGCATGGCATTGGCTCCGAAAGCTCCCGGCCTTTGGCCCGGGTTGTTATTGGCGGCATCCTTTGTGCCATGGTATTTAGTTTATGGGTTTTCCCGCTGATTTTTGGCTGGGCTTATCGGAAAACGGATGAAACGACGCGGTAGGATAAGTGTCGTTTATTTTTGGTGGATATGCTTCTTTTACCGTAGCTAAAACACAAAAATGGAAAAACAGGAAGAAATTGTTGCAAAAGATTGAAGCGGTGAGCAGATAAGGCTATTAAGAATGAAACGAAAAAGCCGGTTTTTTATCAAAGTTAACTTTTTCTATAGCATTAAGAGCCTGTTTAAATTTTATTCAATTTATATTTATTTACCATGCTTCTTTTACCCTATAAAAATTGGTATTACCTAGTTTTTAACTTATTTAGGCTGTTACAGGCACCAATTTTTTATAGGGTAAAAGAAGCATCAACCTAAAAAGGATGGTCGGAAAAAAGTTTAAACGACTTCAATAATTAACTTCTATTTTCCATATTTCGTAAATTACAAATAGCAGATTTACTTAAACAAAAAGGGGCTGTTCTTTTGAAACAGTCTCTTACACTATTTGAAAAACCTTAATACTACCATCCTGGGTTCTGTACCAAATTCTTATTAATAATAAGATCATTAGTTGGTAAACCCCATGTAAACTTAGCAGCGTCAGCAGGTACTGATAAAGTATTATAGTTAGCACCTATGTTAATGATGTTAAGATTTTGAGGATCATGCCTTGTAAATCCTTCATGATAACGCTTTAGGTCAAATAAACGGAAGCCTTCAAAGGCTAGCTCACGAAATCTCTCGTCTTTAATGTCTTGAATTAAGGATGTACCTGATGATGAAACTGAACCTATACCACGTGCTACACGCAAAGAATTAAGTGCAGCCAATGCATTTGCGGCATTACCAGCTTTAGCAGCAGCTTCAGCAGCAATTAAATAGATTTCACCAACACGGAATACTTTAGGTGCCTGAGCATAGTTGGTACTAGCCCCGGTAAATAAAGTTGGGTTACCGGGGAACTTATTCACTAGTATGATACCCGAAACTGTATTACCAGATATGGATACTGTTTTAGTATCAAAATACACAGATTTACGAATATCTGAACTTGAGTAAAAATCAATTACCCATTTAGATGGAATAAAATCAGGATCAAAAAGCCCGTTTCCAGGAAGATATCCTAAATAAATATTATTAGTATTTGCAGCCTCGGTTGTATTATTTGCATTTAACTGTAAAATATCTTCTACAGTACCGTCTGTAGCCCAATAAGATTTAAATGTAGTTGCATTTAATATCAAAGGATATTTATTACTAGTAATTATGGTATTAGCAGCAGTATAAGCTCCGGCCCAGTCTTGCATGTGTAATCTTACTCTTGCTTCTAAAGCTAAAACTGCATCAAGGGTAAAAGTTTTTGAGCCTTGTGTACCCGTTGTATTTGCTAAAAGGGTTTTGGCCTTAGTTATATCAGAAATAATTTGATCGTATACCTGTTTAACTGTTGCACGAACAGGTAATGCGTTTAAATCGTACTTGGTTAGGACTGGCACACCTAAATCTGTAGCTGCGGTTGCTGATTCATAAGGTTTTGCAAATCTTATGATCAAGTTATGATAATAATAAGCTCTTGCTAAATAAGCATCACCTCTATATTTGTCTAATGTGGCAGCATCAGCTGTACCGGTGGTAGATATGTTATCAAATCCGGCTAAAGCAGTGTTTATGTTTGCAATTGCAAAATAATACCCCGACCATGCAGTAACAATTGCACCGTCATCAGCCAAAAAAGAATCTCCCCATCTATGTGGAGAACCATTTCTATTTCCGTAATCTAATGATGCATTTAATTGATCTGCTTGTACATCCTGGCTAACTACATATGGTCCATATGCCGTACTTCTTAATATACCATAAAGTCCAGCATCCCAAGATTGCGCATCTTTTATTGTTTTAAATGAGGTGCTAACCTCGATAGAATCATACGGATATAGATCAAGTTTTTTGCAGGATGAAAGTACTGTTAAAGAAATTGCAGTGGCAATTAAACTTTTTTTTATGTTTTTCATTGTCATATTTTTAATACCAACATTTATTAGAATTTGAGACCTAAACCTACCGTATATTGTTTTGTGTTAGGATTGGTACCTAAAGCTAAGTTAGAATCAACTTCCGGATCTGGGCCTGTGTATTTGGTAACGGTAAATACATTACGGCCAGTTAAGAAAATATTAATACCCTTAATTACATTAGTTTTTTTAAGGATTGATGCAGGAACATTATAACCTAAAGTAAGTACTTTCAACCTCATGAAATTTGCATTTTCAATCAATCTGGAATCGAATTGAGTGAACTGTACACCATATTTAGGAAATGTAGTTACATCGCCGGGCTGTTTCCAATAATCCAATATGGTAGCCCATTGGTTGTATCCTACAAACTGGTTAGGGTTTTCAAAAAAGTACCTATCGTTATTGATTAAGTTTTTACCAAGTGCGTAACTAAATTGGGCTAACAATGTGAACCCTTGATAGCCAGCGTTCAAACCAAAACCACCGGTCATTTTAGGATTAAGACGAATACCTGTATTTTGCTGTAGTGCAGCAGTACTAAATGTTGAAGTTATTGCACTACCATCTTTCCTTGTCATACCAGGACTGGTAGCATTTGGTAAATACCATTCTGGCAAACCAGTTTGCGAATTTATATCTTTAAATATTGGGTACACAAAAGATACTGGTTGTCCGATTACCCAAGCTACACCAGTACCTGACTGAACCCAATAATCTTTACCTTGAAATAAACTAAGAACTTTATCCTTATTTGAGGTGAAATTAAGATAAGGAGTAATGTATGCTCTTTTAGATCTATTTTTATAAACATCAAAATCCAGGGTAACGTCCCAGCCAGTGTTTTGATATTTACCTACATTGTTATAAACGCTTGAAAAACCCACAACATATTGATATGGTACGCTAACTAACATATTGGTAGTAACACGTTTATAATGTGCAATGTCTAGTCTGATTCTATCGAAAAAAGATGCTGAAAAACCAAAAGTGGTATTTTGTTGCTTTTCCCAAGTTAAATTAGGATTACCAGGTGTACTAATACTAAATCCTGTGCCACCATTATAAGTGTTGGTACTTGCTGTTTGATAACTTAAATAGTTTTGATTGGTTACACCAAAATCAGAGTTACCGGTACTACCAGTGCTTGCTCTTAATGATAAATCATCTAACCAAGTAACGTTTTTCAAAAAGTTTTCTTGACTGATTTTATATAAGCCACCTACAGACCAAAAAGTAGCTGAACGATTATTAACACCAAAACGTGAAGATTTATCCTGACGAATAGATGCATCAACAAAGTAACGGGAATTGAAGTCGTAACTTACTCTCCCAAAAAGAGAATGATATGCATATTCTGTTTTGCCGGAACTTACCGCTATACTAGTAGGTCCGTTATTAAGCAATAACAAACGATCATCGGTTTGACCAGTTGAAGAACCCGAAAAAGCTGTATAAGTATTATCAATAGATTCCTGACCAGCAAGAAGTGTTACATGATTTTTGGTACGAATATTAAATTTATATTCACCAGTATTGGTAATCGTTCTGGTTATACTTCTTATAAAACCTTCACCAAGAGAACCGTTGTTCAATGACCCTAAGTATGAAGGCAATCTTGAAGTAGTTATTCTTTGATCATAAGCATCTAAACCAGCTTGACTTTTGATAGTTAAACCTTTTATTGGAGTAAGTTGAATGTATCCAGTTGGGTTAAATGTTATTTGATTGGTTGGACTTGGGGTTTCGTTTGCTAAGTACTCCGGATTGTACCGGTTCCAACCAGGAATATAAGTATATTTATTACCATTAGCATCAACTGGTGAATAATATGGTGCTGCTAGTAAAGCTAAACCACGATTAGTACTGTTACTTGTGTAAGGGTTAGTTTGTCTTTGATCACTACCTATTGCCATATTTAAACCAAATTGCAACCAATCGTTCACTACTGAAGTTACATTTGAACGTAAAGTATAGCGTTCGTATTTAGAACGGTACGCTAAACCTTCTTGGTTAAAATATCCGGCTGACACATAGTAACTTGTTTTACCACCGCCACCGGACACTGTTGCTGTTGACTGAAAGGTTGGCTGATTATTTCTATAATATGTTTTATACCACTGAGTATTATAGGGATAAGTAGTTTTTATAGTATTAACTTGTGTTTGGGTTAATTGACCACTAGCTAAACGAAAATCTAAAAACTGCTGTGAATTCATGAAACGGGTAAAGAAATCGAGGTTTGCAAGTTTTGATATACCATATTGGCTGGTTATATCAATCTGTGCAGGTGCGTTTGCGTTACCTTTCTTAGTAGTTAAGTAAATTACACCATTAGCTGCACGTGCACCATAAATCGAAGTGGCAGAGGCATCTTTTAAAACAGAAATATTTTCAAAATCATTAGGATTTAAGCTTAGAATTGAGTTTTGATCAACAGGAATTCCATCCAGTACATATAAGGGAGTGGAACTTGCACTTAAAGAACCTGAACCATTTATCCTTACTGAAGATACTGCGGAAGGCTCACCAGAAGAAGTAAAGATTTGCAAACCAGCTACTTTACCTTGTAAGGCATCAAAAGTATTTGCTGTTGGTTTATTCTCAATATCTCTTGCACTTACTGTTGCAACCTGGCCAACAACATTAGATGCCTTTGTACCAGTACCATAACCTACAACTACTACCTCATTTAATTGTTGATTGTCGCTGGCTAATTTTACACCAACTCTTCCTGACACAGGAATTGGAACATCTTTTTTTATAAAACCTATAAAAGTAAATACCAATCTTCTGGCATCATTAGGAACAGATAGAGAAAATTCACCATCACTACCAGTAATCGATCCAATTTTAGTTCCTTCCACCATAACCGACACTCCTGGCAACGGCTGCCCATCATCAGCCCCAGTCACTCTTCCCGAAATTTTTCTGTTCTGCGCAAATGCACTGCTCAATGCAAATAACCCGAAAAGAAAAAAAATAAGTAATTTTTGCTTCATGCTTTATTTTATTTAGTTAAAGTAATCTCCGAAAATATAAAAAAATTTATTAAGTGAAGAATTTGTAATAAAATAAATAAAAAAATCACAAATTTATACCGAACTAATTAATTAGTAATTATTGTTGCAAGGAAAAGCAGCTTTTATTACCGGAATAAATTTTTAATGAAGCTTTAAACATCCACACTCTATTAAAGAAGAGATTTATGAAGAAAAAGCATCAGAATAAATAAAATCAACCTGCGATTCCTTGTTTTTTACAAAAATCACATCCTTTCAGGAACTTTTATTCCTAACAAAAGCATGGCGGCACTGATTATTTTCGCCGAAACTCCAGATAAAGCTAACCGAAACTGTTTTACCGCCTCTTCCTCTGCTTTTAAAATACTTTCTTCATGGTAAAATTTATTGTACAGCTTGGCCAGTTCGTAAACGTAGTTGGCAACCACAGCGGGACTGTAAGTGTTAGCAGCTTCCGTTAAAACAGTCGGATATTGCTCCAACTGTACGATCAAATCCTTTTCTACCGGCGATACTGTTTTTACCGGCATAAAAACAGTATCCGTTTTGAAACCGCCTTTAGTTAAAACCGATCGGATTCGCGCATAAGTATATTGGATAAAAGGTCCGGTATTTCCCTGAAAATCCACGGATTCGTTCGGGTCGAACAACAAACGTTTTTTAGGTTCTACTTTTAACAGGAAATATTTGAGCGCGCCCATGCCAATCGCATGGTACAATTCCTGTTTTTCTGCTTCCGGGAAATCGGCTGCTTTTCCTAAAATATCTGTTTGTTCTTTGGCAGTGGCTTCCATTTCTGCAATCAAATCATCGGCATCCACCACTGTTCCTTCGCGCGATTTCATTTTCCCGGAAGGCAAATCCACCATCCCGTACGATAAATGGTATAAACCTCCGGCCCAGCTTCGGCCTAACTTTTTCAGGATCAAATACAGTACTTTAAAATGGTAATCCTGCTCGTTGCCCACCACGTTGATGGCTTTGTCGGTTTGGTATTCATCGTATTTTAACTGCGCGGTTCCCAAATCCTGCGTCATGTAAACCGAAGTCCCGTCGGCACGCAAAACCAATTTTTCGTCCAAACCATCGGCCGTTAAATCAATCCAAACCGAACCATCCGGCTTTTTAAAAAAAACACCTTTTTCCAAACCTTCTTCAACAATGTCTTTTCCAGATAAATACGTATTCGATTCGTAATAATACTGGTCAAAATCAACGCCCAATTTTTTGTACGTTTCCTCAAAACCAGCGTAAACCCAGCCGTTCATTTCCTTCCACAAAGCAATTACCTGCGGGTTGCCCTGCTCCCATTGTTGCAGCATTTCCTGCGCTTCGCGGATCAACGATGCATTCTTTTTGGCTTCGTCTTCCGTTTCGCCCTGGTTTTTTAATTCTTCAATCTGTTTTTTATATTCTTTATCGAAGATCACATAATACTTTCCTACCAAATGATCGCCTTTTAAACCCGAAGTTTCAGGCGTTTCCCCGTTCCCAAATTTTTCCCAGGCCAGCATTGATTTACAGATGTGGATGCCGCGATCGTTCACCAAATTGGCTTTGATCACTTCATAACCATTTGCTTTTAAAATTTCGGCAACCGAATATCCCAACAAATTATTACGCACATGGCCCAAATGCAACGGTTTATTGGTGTTTGGCGAAGAATATTCTACCATTACTTTTTTTCCGTTGGCAGGAAAAGTACCAAAGTTTGGCTGGTTAATTTGCTGATAAAAAATAGCCAGCCAATAGCTGTTTTTAAGGGACAAATTTAAGAAGCCTTTGATCACGTTGAACGACTCGATCGCTTCTACTTCGTTCACCAAAAATTCGCCGATGGCAGTTCCGGTTTGTTCGGGTGATTTTTTTGAAAATTTTGTCAGCGGAAAAACAACCAGCGTTACATCGCCTTCAAACTCTTTTCGGGTTTGCTGCAAGCTTAAATTTTCGGCAGCAATATCAGTTGCAAACAAAGTTTTTACGGCACGAACGGCAGCTTCTAAAATAAAATCCATAGCGCGAATTTACACAATTGAGAATTTTTGCGGAACACTAATTTTAGGTGGATAAAAACAGCATCGAAACCGTTTCTAAATATTCTGGTAGATTTGCTTGTCCACTTAAAACTTATATGCTTCAAAAAGACACTTTTCAAATACAAGTCAGTTCTGAAATTGGCGATTTACACCGGATTTTAATTCACAGCCCGGACAAAGGATTAGGAAAAGTAATCCCTTCCAAAGCGCAGGACTGGCTTTTTGAAGACATCGTTCACCTCGAAACTATCCGCAAAAAAGAGTACGATTTGTATGTCAAGGTTTTGCTTTACTTTCTGGATCCGGCTTTAATTCAAGGTAAAATCCAGGAAATAGATGCTAAAAACAGCACGCGTAATTTTTACAAACCCAACAAAACCGGTTTTTATGCTTCCGAAAAAGTAATCGAACTGGAAATTTTGCTGAAAGAAATTTTGGACGGACAAACCGTTAGGCAGCAATTGATCGCTGCCGTTTGTGCGACAGAAAACTGCAATTACCAGCAACAGCAAACTTTAATGGATTTGCCTTCGGCGGATTTGGCCACGCTTTTTATTTCGGGAACGTTGCCCGACGGAAAGATTTTTTTCGCGCCTTTGCCCAATTTGATTTTTACGCGCGATTTGGGCACAACCATTAACAACTATATTTTATTGAACAAACCAGCCCGTAAAGCACGTTCGCGTGAGGCGTTGTTGTGCAAATACATCTTTTTTAACCATCCTTTTTTTGAAGCTTACCGGCAAAATATCATTGAAGTGCCGCAAACCGAAGAACATTTTTTAATCCCCGAAGGAGAAATTGACCAGCAAAATACGCTGGAAGGCGGCGACGTGATGATGGTGAGCAAAAACCATTTATTGATTGGTTGCGGCGAACGGACAACGCCTTTGGCCGCAAGCAACGTGATTAAATTGTTGTTTGAGAAAAACGTGGTTCAAAAAGTAACGGTGATTAAAATTCCGCACAAACGCGATTTTATGCACCTGGATACTGTTTTTACCCAGATAAAAAAAGGGTTATGGGTTTTGCTTTCTTCGCTTTTTAATCCCGAACAAAATAATCCGCAGCAACTGCCTTTAACGCATTTGATGGACATTAAAAAACCAGACCGGCCGGAAATTATCCAGTTTGAAAATGGAAGGATCGAAACGCCAAAACGATATGAACGTTTGGAAGATTTACTTTCTGAAATTAGCGAAAAAGAATTGGGCTTTAAGGAAAAAACCCAGTTTATTTATTCGGGCAACAACATTTTCCCGCACGATTCGCGCGAGCAATGGACCGACGGCTGCAATTTATTGGCGCTAAAAGAAGGCGTGGTTTTGGCTTACGACCGAAACGATAAAACCTTGCAAGCGTTTAAACAACAAGGTTTTATCGTAATCAAAGCAGCAGATTTGCTTAAAAAACTGGAACGCGGAGAACTACAGACCGAAAACATCAGCAACACCATCATCACTTTTCCTTCTGCCGAACTTTCGCGTGCGCGCGGCGGTTTTCATTGTATGAGTATGCCGTTATTCCGTGCCGAGCTGTAAATTGCCTGTTATTGGTTCTGCAAAATTTGCAAACGGTTTTTTGATGGTTTCCTTCACCGTTTTTTTGATGGTTTCGCGGTAATATTCGTCAATGCTCCAATCATAAATGGCGCAGGGTTCTACCTGGTACTTTTTAATTAGTTCGCACAGTTTTGAAACCGCTTCTTCTTCGTGGTGTTCTGTAATGCTAACGGCTTTCCACCATTGCACAACAAAAAAACGGCGGCATTGTAAAAGGATGATCTGGTACAAACCACGGTATTTTCCCGGTTGGATAATAATTTTGGTCATTTTCGTTCTGCTTTTTGCCAGGTTTTAATCCGGCAATATCTTTTTCACATTTTCAAGGCACGTAAACAGCATAGTAGTCTGTTTGCACAAGTTAAACACTAAAAAGAAAACTTTATTACCATCAACGAAAAAATAATGACAGCACACATCCTCATGGTTCGGCCAATAAACTTTGCTTTTAACGAGCAAACGGCGGCAAGCAATGCTTTCCAAAAGCTAAGCGAACAAACCGAAGTTCAGCAAAAAGCCTTGCAGGAGTTTGATGTTTTTGTGGAAGTTTTGCGCGAAAACGGCGTGGATGTTACCGTTTTAAATGATACGCCCGAACCGCACACGCCGGATTCCATCTTCCCGAATAACTGGGTTTCTTTTCACGAAGATGGCTCTGTTTTTTTATACCCGATGCAGGCCGAAAACCGAAGGCTGGAACGCAAGGTTTTTTATGCGATAAAAGAAGCATTTGAAACAAAACAGGTTTACGATTTGAGTTATTTTGAAGATCAGGACAAGTTTCTGGAAGGAACCGGCAGCATGGTTTTAGACCGCGAAAACAAACTCGCTTACGCCTGCATTTCGCCGAGAACAGCTATTGAAGTAATTGATGAGTTCTGCAAAATTTCCGGCTACCAATCCGTTTTGTTTCATGCCAAAGATGAAGCCGGAAAAGCCATTTATCATACCAATGTTCTGATGTGCATCGGTGATCGGTTTGCGGTTATTTGTTTGGATTCTATTGCAGACGACACCGAAAAAGAGGCGGTAAAAGAAGCATTGCAGCAATCGGGAAAAGAAGTGGTCGAGATTTCTTTTGCGCAGATGAACGCTTTTGCGGGCAACATGCTTCAGCTTCAATCCAAAGCCGGAGAAAGTTTATTGGTGATGTCCCGAACGGCTTTTTCGTCCTTAACAAAAGTACAGATCGAAACTTTGGAACGCTATTGCAAACTCATTCATTCGCCTTTAAACACCATCGAAAGCAACGGCGGCGGCAGTGCGCGCTGCATGATGGCCGAGGTTTTTTTGCCGGTAAAAACAGCATCGCAACAAGGCTAAAAATCAATCAGAAATATTACGGCCGGATGGTTAAAATTTCCGTATAAAACTTCACATTTGCCAAAATTTTAATAGATGCAGAGTTACGAAGAATTCCTCGACCTGAGCGTGGGTTTCCCGCAGGAAGGTTTTGAAATTATTGATGATGAATTGTATTTCCACGATTTAAACCTGATGGAAATGATCGAAACGTACGGCACGCCGCTGCGTTTTACGTACCTGCCGATAATCAGTAAAAAAATACAGCAGGCTAAGTTGTTGTTCCAGTCGGCCATTGTAAAAAACAATTACCGCGGTTCGTATAAATATTGTTATTGCACCAAAAGCTCGCACTTCCGCCACATTGTGGAAGAGGCTTTAAAAAACGACATCCACTTGGAAACTTCCTCGGCTTTTGATATGCCGATGATTGATGCGTTGGAGAAAAAAGGCTCGTTGAGCAAAGACATGACCGTGATCTGCAACGGCTTTAAAACCTACCAGTACAAACAGTATATTATTGATATGCTGCACGATGGCTTTAAAAACATCATCCCGGTTTTGGATAATAAGGAAGAGTTTAACCTGTACGATGATGAAGTTGAACTGGATACGCCTTGCAACCTCGGCATCCGTATTGCTTCGGAAGAGCAGCCGGACTCGCAGTTTTACACCTCGCGTTTGGGCGTGCGGATGGAAGACGTGATTGATTTTTACAACAGCAAAATTGTAGGCAACCCTTATTTTAAAGTGAAGTTGCTGCACTTTTTTATCAATTCCGGGATTTCGGATACGCCTTATTATTGGAACGAGCTGGAGCGCTACGTTACGTTGTATTGCAAGTTTAAAAAGATCAACCCGGATTTGGACACGTTGGATATCGGCGGCGGCATGCCGTTTAAAGATTCGCTGGTTTTTGATTTCGATTACGAATACATGGTGAACGAAATTGTAAGCCGGATCAAAGAAATTTGTGCCGAAAACGATACGATTGAACCGGATATCATCACCGAGTTTGGCAAATACACGGTTGCCGAAGCTTCGGGGATTTTGTACAAAGTGTTGGGCCGCAAACAGCAAAACGACCGCGAAAAATGGCTGATGCTGGATGGTTCTTTCATCACCAATTTACCTGATGTTTGGGCTTTGAACCAGAAATATGTTTTGCTGCCGATCAACAATTGGGATGCCGAATACGAGCGTGTAAACCTGGGCGGCATCACGTGCGACGGCCAGGATTATTACAATCAGGAAGCGCACATGAACAGTGTTTACATGCCCAAAACGCGTAAAGTGCAGTATTTGGGTTTCTTCAACACCGGTGCTTATCAGGAAGTTTTAAGCGGATACGGCGGCATCCACCATTGTTTGCTGCCTTCGCCAAAGCATGTCATCATCCGCAGAAACCGTGACGAAACCTTTAATTTTGATGTTTTTGGCGAAGAGCAAAATAGCAAGCAGGTGTTAAAGATTTTGGGCTACACCACTTAGGTAGCTGTTTAAAAAAATCTTGAATACGTTTTTAATTGCCGTTGGCTTTAGCCAACGGTTTTTGCAAATCAGAATACTGGCTTTAGCCAAACCATTTATTCTTAATTTTGGCTAAAGCCCTCCAAATGCCTGTTGTTCCGTTGGCTAAAGCCAACGGCAATGAAATTGTATAGTATCTTGGAAATCAGCTTAAACAGTTTTTAAGTAGTTCGTTTAACTTCTCTTTTTCTCTAAATCAAACTATTCCTACTGGTTTTCATTCTATAATAAACCTCTAAAATGAAGTCAGCCGCTATGTTTAGTAATGAATTCCTTTCTTCGATGCGCCATTGTGGGGATTTTCCTGCGGATAACCTAATTTCAGAAGTTTTTGCAGATGAAACCCAAAAAGCAAATTTCCGCTCGTTTTTGGATTCCCTCACCTACAACCATCAGCTTAACAGGCTTGATGATTTTTATGCGGTAAAAGAAGCATTCCTCAACGCAAAAAAATTACCGGATTGGGCCGACCAAAAGTTGATGCAGCAAGGCACCGCTTTTTTTGCAGTTCACGCTACGGCCATCATGAATTTGCTGGGCTTGCTTTCGCTTCCTTATTGTTACGCTGCGGCGGATGGCGCAAAAGTTTTGGATTTGTCCGAACGCATCCGAAATAAACCCGAACACCGTTTGGGCGAAACCGCCGATTTTATTTGGGACGTGATGGCACCAAACGCTTTTGAACCCGAAGGAAAAGGTTTTGTCAGCATTTTAAAAGTGCGTTTGCTGCACGCGGCCATTCGTTTTTACACACAAAAAAGCGGCAAATGGAACCAGGATTGGGGCTTGCCGGTGAACCAGGAAGACATGGCCGGAACCAACCTTTCGTTCTCGCTTATCGTGGTTCGTGGCCTGCGCAAATTTGGGTTGACGGTTGAATATCCCCAACAACAAGCTTTTATGCACTTGTGGAACGTGATCGGTTTTTTGCTGGGCGTGGACGAACGTTTGCTGCCCGAAACCGGAAAAGAAGCGCTGCTGCTGGAAGAATCCATCCGCATCCGAAACTTTAAAACTTCGGAACACGGCCAATCGCTTACCCGCTCTTTAATCAAATATTTTTCTACTGTTGATGCAACTTTCCCGCAAAAAGAAACCATGCAACTGATGCGTTATCTGATAGGCGATGATGTGGCCGATCTGTTGGCGCTTCCGCCGCAGCAGGCACCAAATTCCACTATTTATTTTTTAAAGTTGATCAACAATTTCCAACTTTTCGGAAAAGGGAACCCGCGTTTGGCTTATCAAAAACAACATTCCGCTTTCAAAAAAATGCGTTCTGCACCTGCAACCAAAAAATCGCCACGCTTTAATTTGCCGCTTAGCTTAACTTCCTGAAAAAACAGTGCTAAAAGAAGTATTATTGCAAAAGCACATCAACAAATGACGATACTTCTTTTAACCCTATATATTTTAATTGGTGCTTATTTTGCCGGTTTAATCGGTTCGTTAACCGGTTTGGGCGGAGGCGTCGTCATCATCCCGCTGCTTACTTTGGTGCTTGGCATTGATATCCATTATGCCATCGGTGCTTCCTTAGTTTCGGTGATTGCCACTTCTTCCGGCTCGGCGGCAGCGTATGTAAAAGAAGGGATCACGAACATGCGGCTGGGCATGTTTTTGGAAATTGCAACAACCACCGGTGCGGTTTTAGGCGCGTATTTGGCCAGCTATATCCCCGCAACCTTTATTGCTATTCTTTTTGGCCTGATCTTGCTTTTCTCGGCCATCATGTCTTTTGTCAAGAAAAACACACTGGCCGATCCGGTTTCCAGCAAACCTGCAACCTGGTTGAAGTTGGGCAGTTCGTTCCCCGATGAAGGCAAGCAAATCCAATACGGCGTGCGCAATATTTTTGGAGGATTTGGTTTGATGAGCTTTGCCGGGATGATTTCGGGCTTGCTGGGCATTGGTTCGGGCTCTTTAAAAGTGGTTGCGATGGACAACATTATGCGCATCCCTTTTAAAGTTTCTACCACCACCAGTAATTTCATGATCGGCGTAACCGCAGCCGCAAGTGCCGTGGTTTATTTGCAGCGCGGTTATATTGATCCCGGCCTTTCCATGCCGGTAGTGTTGGGCGTGGTTTTGGGCGCAGTTACGGGTTCAAAAATCCTGGTGAAGGCAAACACCAAATCGCTGAAAATTATTTTTGCCATTGTCATTTCGGTTATCGGCATCCAAATGATCTACAAAGGTTTAAGCGGAAAAATATGAGCAGCGAAAAAAAGATATTTAAGGATGCAGATGTTCAGTTGATGATCGGTTCTTTACTGCGCTGGGGCGTTATCGTTTCCATGTCGGTGGTTTTTATCGGAGGGCTGGTTTACCTTTACCGGCACGGCCTGGAGAAAGCTTCTTACCATCAGTTTATCGGCGAACCTGCTTTTTTAAAAAACATCCCGGGCATTCTACAAGGCGTTGCGGCCATAAAAGGCCGGGCAATTATCCAAACGGGTATTTTATTGCTGATTGCCACGCCCATTGCCCGCGTGCTGCTTTCTGTTTTTAGTTTTTTGCTGGAAAAAGACTATCAGTATGTCATAATTACGCTGATCGTTTTGGGCATCATTGCGTTCAGTATGCTGAGCGGTGTTGGCGGTTGAAAGTTGGTGCAACTAACTTCTGTCCATTTTTTTCCGATGCTTCTTTTATCACCTAAAAATCATTGGGCCTTCCTAATTTTTTACAAACCAATTTTAACAGAAAGATTTTGGGGCGAAGCTTAAACACCAAATTTATATGCCTAAAAGAAGCATCGTGATCAAGCTAAACTTTTTTATTTGCTGCTGTAATTTGTTTAAGCTTTTAGGCCACGTTTAAATTTGCACTAAACCTTTCGATAATCTTAGAAATTATGGCATGCTTCTTTTACCGGGTAAAAATTGGTGGCTGTATTTAATAAACCTAACAACCAACGGCCAACATTTTTTGGGCGGTAAAAGAAGCATCAACCCAAAAAAAGAGGGCGGAAAAACCGTTTCATCAGCTTCAATATAAGTTGGACAATTTCGCAATTGCAATACAAATATTTAAGTGCCTTTTGTTTGCAATTGATTTATTATAAACGATTTAATAACAAAAAGGGAACGAATAAAAATTGTGTGCGTATAACAAGGCTATTTATATAAACTAATTCTAATGGTTTAAATAATAGCCATGCCCTTAGCCGTTCCTTTTAAAAAAACAATCATTTGTTGTGTTGTTTTTTTCCTTACTTTCAAAACAACTGCCTTTAGCCAGCACAAAACAATCAAGTTTGAGCATATTGGCATTGCCGAAGGTATTTCGCAAATCAACATCACTTGCATTTTTCAGGACAGCCGCGGGTTTATGTGGTTTGGCACGAGGGACGGCCTGAACCGCTACGACGGCTATAATTTCACGGTTTACAGGTACGACCCAAAAAATAACAATACCATTAGCAATAATTTTATCCAGGACATTACCGAGGATAAAAGCGGCAACATCTGGATCGCGACACAAGTTGGCGGCATCAATAAATTTGATGTTAGAAAAGAACGGTTTACCCGGTTTTTGCACAACGAACGTAACGCCAACAGCATTTCGAGCAATGAGGTAAACAAAATTATGTTCGACCATGAAGATAACCTGTGGATTGCCACGCAAAACGGGGGCTTAAATTATTACGATACCAAAAAGGATTATTTTAAGCATTACCTGCACGTTGCCAGCGATTTAAAAAGTGTGGGCGATAATAGCATTACCGCACTTTTGGAAGATTCTAAACACCAGTTATGGGTAGGCACCTACACCAACGGCCTAAACCTGTTTGATAAAAAAACACAAAGCTTTACCAAATTTCTTCATAACGACAGCAACCCGGCCACGTTGTCTGGCAATGGCATAACCAGTATTTTTGAAGATGACGGACACAAGCTCTGGATCGGCACACAAGAAAAAGGGCTTAACTTACTTGATGAAAAAAGCAAGGCCTTCCGCAAGTTTTTGCATGATAAAAACGACCCTGCAAGTTTAGTGGGCAACCATGTGTTCAGTATCAACCAGGACAGCAACGGCAATTTATGGGTATCCGCAGAAAACGGAGGCATCAGCATATTGCGAAAAGGCGCCAGCCATTTTGACAATTATGCCCATGATGATATTGACAACAACAGTTTAAGCGGAAATTCTATTAACGCCATTTGCAGAGACAAGCTGGGGAATATGTGGCTTGGCGCATTTAGTGCAGGTATCAACTTTTTTAAAAAAAGCACGAATAATTTTGTGCATTACAGGCACAATACTTTGGCAAATAGTTTGTCCAATAATTTTGTGCTTGACCTGGCAGAAGATGCAAAAGGAAACATTTGGGTTGGCACAGATGGCGGCGGCATTAATAAATTTGACCCTCAAAAAGGCACTTTTACTGCCTTAAAACAGCAACAAAACGGTAAAGGCATTGCAGGTAATTATGTGATTGACATTGCCGAAGACAGTAGCCGAAATTTGTGGATCGGGATGTGGGCAAGCGGTGTAAGCGTGCTGAACGAGGCTACCAACCGGATCACTAATTATAAACACGACCCTGCCAATCCGAATAGCTTAAGCGGCAATAACATCTATTCGATTATCCATACACGGGACAAAAAAACCTGGATCAGCACTTTTAACGACGGCCTGAGTGTTTACGACAGCAAAACAAAAACTTTTGTACGGTACCGCTTTGATGCCAACAACCCGAAAAGTATCAGCAGCGACCGGATTTATGCTTTGTTGGAAGACCGGCATAATAACCTCTGGGTGGCCACTTATGATGCTGGTTTGGATTTACTGGACCGTAAAACAAATACGTTTACCCATTTCCAGCACCAGGAGAAAACAAACAGCATCAGCAGTAACGCCATTACAGATTTGTTTGAAGACCGTAAAGGGAATATCTGGATCAGCACGTTTTCGGGCTTAAATTTATTTGACCCGCAAACCCGTAAATTCAGGGTCTTTAGTAAAACCGAAGGCTTGCCAAGCGACCTGATTTATGCGGCTCGCGAAGACAATAAAGGCAGGATGTGGATCAGTACAAACGCGGGCATTTCGATGTACAGCCCTGAAAGCAACAAATTCGAAAACTATACCACTGAAGACGGCCTGCAAGGCTCGGAATTTAAAGCCCATTCTGCTTTAAAAAGTCGCACCGGCATGATGTATTTTGGCGGTGTCAATGGTTTTAATGCTTTTGACCCGGCAAAAATAGCCAAGGAAAAAGGCTTTTCCCCGGTGGTCATCACAAATTTTCAGTTGTTTAATAAACCTTTGGCCATTGCAAAAAACAATGCCGACCCATCGCCTTTAAAACAAAATATTTCTTACACCAAATCCATTACCCTCTCCTACAGCCAGTCTTTTATCTCGCTGGAATATGCAGCCCTTGACTATGCTTCCGCAGACAAAAAAGAATATGCTTACAAATTAGAAGGTTTTGAAAAAGACTGGAACTATGTAGGCAGGCGAACGATGGCATCGTACACCAATTTGGCCCCGGGCAACTATGTTTTTAAAATCAAATATAAAAACAGCGCCGGTATCTGGTCGCCTGCCACTTCCGGTTTGCAAATTATCATCCTTCCGCCTTTTTGGGCCACCTGGTGGTTTAGGGTCATTGCTTTAGGTGTTGTTGTTTTCAGTGTTTACACCTGGTACAAAAGCCGCATCCGTTTTATCCAGGGGCAAAAAGCTTTGTTGGAGAAACAGGTGATCGAACGCACTACAGAAGTGGACAAACAGGCCGGAGACCTGAAAGTGCTGAACAAGGATTTATTGGCAAAATCTGAAGAAATGGCCCTGCTCAACAAAGAATTAGTAAGCCAGACACGGGAAGCAGAAAAGGCCAACCAGGCCAAAAGTATTTTCCTGGCCACCATGAGCCACGAAATCCGTACGCCGATGAACGGTGTATTGGGGATGGCCTCTTTGCTGAACGAAACGAAGCTCGACCCGGAACAGTATGAATTTGCGCAAACGATATTGCACAGCGGCGAAGCTTTGCTAAACGTGATCAACGATATCCTCGACTTTTCCAAAATCGAATCGGGCAAGATGGAGCTCGACCCGCATTCGTTTGATATTCGTACCTGTGTTGAAGAAGTACTGGACCTGCTGGCAGGAAGGGCGGCACAGGCAGGGATAGATTTGATGTACCAGATTGACCACAAGCTGCCAACCCAATTAATTGGCGACAGCATGCGTTTGCGCCAGGTACTGATCAACCTTTTGGGAAACGCTTTAAAATTTACACCAAAAGGCGAAGTGTTTTTAGGATTGACGATGGCCGCAGAAACATCCGGAGACGGACTGCAACTTAATTTTGAAGTAAAAGATACCGGTATCGGCATCCCCGAAGGAAAATTGGACAAGCTGTTCAAGGCTTTTTCCCAGGTTGATTCTTCTACTACCCGAAATTATGGCGGTACCGGGCTTGGCCTGGTGATTTGCGAACGGTTGATCAACCTGATGGGCGGCGACATTACGGTAAGCAGTGTTTTGGGAGCTGGCACAACTTTTAGTTTCAACATAAAATGCAAGGTAAGCCAGGAAAATAAAAAATCTTTCACCCTGATCAATATGGCCGAAGTGGAAGGCTGCAAGGTGCTGGTGGTAGATGACAACGCCACCAACCGGCGCATTTTGCAATTGCAGTTGGAAAACTGGAAGCTGAAACCGGTAATGGCGCATTCGGGCAAAAATGCGCTGGAAACATTAAGCAGTTGCCCTGATTTTGACTTGGTGATTTCTGATATGCAAATGCCGGAAATGGACGGCGTAGAACTGACCCAGTTGATCAAGAAAAAACACAAAACGTTGCCGGTTATCCTGCTTAGTTCTGTGGGCGATGAGACACGGAACAAATATCCCGACCTGTTTACTTCCGTTTTAACGAAACCGGTGAAGCAGCAACATTTAAGCCGCGTGATCTTGTCGGCATTGCAGCACCAGCCGAAGCAGGCCGAAGCAGACCGCAAGCCGGACAGCCTCCTTAACAAAAATTTCGCCACAACTTATCCGTTAAAAATTATGGTGGCCGAGGACAACCAGATCAACCAGAAACTGATTTTGAAAGTACTGGAGCGGCTTGGGTACACGGCCACCCTGGCAGAAACAGGCAAAGAAGTGCTAAATTTGCTCAATCAGCAATACCATGATGTGATTTTGATGGATATGCAAATGCCGGAAATGGACGGCCTGGAAGCAACGCGGTACATCAGAAAACACCATGCCCGGCAACCAGCCATTGTGGCGCTTACGGCAAACGCAATGGCCGAAGACCGTGAAGAATGCTTTAAGGCCGGGATGGACGATTATATTTCCAAACCCATCAAAATCGAAAAACTGATAGCCATATTGCAGCAAATAGGGTCAAAGGTTTTTACAGAAACCCAAATTGTATAGATGCTTCTTTTACCACCATAAAATCAGTGTGTTATTTCATTTTATCTGTAGCCACCAATTTTTAGGTGGTAAAAGAAGCATGAAGAAACAGGCCGGGCAAAACCTAAAACCGGTCAATTACCGATTGCCCGCACCTCGTACCTCCTCCCTATTTCCTATCTTCGTGCCATGACTTTTACAGAAGCCAAAGCGCAGGTTGAAGCTTTATCTGCCGAACTGAAACAACACAATTACAACTATTACGTGCTGGCGCAGCCCAGCATTTCGGATCAGGATTTTGACCGGAAACTGGCCGAACTGGCTTCGCTGGAAAAGCAATTTCCGGAGCTGCTCGACCCCAATTCGCCCACACAAAAAGTGGGCGGGGAAATCACGAAAGAGTTTCAAACTGTCAAGCACCAGTGGCCGATGCTTTCTTTGGGCAACACCTACAACGAGCAGGATTTACTGGATTTCGACCAGCGCATCCAAAAAGCCATAGGCAGCAATTTTGAATATGTAGTTGAATTAAAGTTCGACGGTTTGTCCATCAGTTTGGCTTATGAAAACGGCAAACTCATCCGCGCCGTTACGCGCGGCGATGGCACGCAAGGCGATGAAGTAACCAATAATATCAAAACCATCCATGCCATTCCGCATCATTTAAAACCAGGAAATTATCCTGATCAATTTGAAATCCGCGGTGAAGTTTTCATGCACAAAAAAGCTTTTGAACGATTGAACCAGGAACGTTTGGACAATGGCGAAGTAACGTATGCCAACCCGCGCAACTTTGCTTCCGGAACGGTAAAACTACAGGATTCTGCCGAGGTTGCCAAACGTCCGCTGGATTGTTTCCTATACTTCTTTTATGCCCATAAAAACCAGTTTAAAACCCATTGGGAAAGTTTGCAAACGGTAAAAAGCTGGGGTTTCCCGGTTTGCGAACATACCGCGCTTTGCAGCAACATCCAGGAAGTTTTGGCCTTTATCAAAACCTGGGAAACCGCGCGTTTTAAATTGAGCTATGATATTGACGGCATTGTTTTAAAAGTAAACAGTTTTGCGCAGCAGGAAGAATTAGGCTTCACGGCAAAATCACCGCGCTGGGCCATTTCCTACAAATACAAAGCGGCTTCGGCACAAACCATTTTAGAAAGCGTGGGCTACCAGGTTGGCCGAACGGGAGCCGTAACGCCAGTTGCACATTTAAAACCGGTTTTGCTGGCCGGAACAACGGTAAAACGCGCCACATTGCACAACGCCAATGAAATTTTACGCTTGGATTTGCACGAAGGCGATACAGTTTACGTAGAAAAAGGCGGCGAAATCATCCCCAAAATAACAGGCGTAAACGAAGCAGAACGAAAACCGGGGGCCAAACCGGTTGAATATGCAACCCATTGCCCGCGCTGCGGAACTTTGCTGGAACGAAAAGAAGGGGAAGCTGCTTTCTATTGTCCGAACGATGAAGGTTGTCCGCCTCAAATTGTGGGGAAAATCCAGCATTTTATCAGCCGGAAAGCCATGAATATTGATGGTTTGGGCGATGAAACGATCGAGAACTTTTACAAAAAAGGCTTGCTGCACCACATCAGCGATTTGTACGAACTGAAGCAGTACAGCGATGAACTGCGCAAACTGGAACGATTCGGCGAGAAATCCATCACCAACATGATCAGCGGCATTGAAAAATCGAAAGAAATGCCTTTTGAAAAAGTGTTGTTCGGATTAGGAATCCGTTTTGTGGGCGAAACCGTGGCGCGAAAACTGGCCCGGCATTTCAAATCCATTGATGCTTTGCAACATGCTTCTTTTACCGACCTAATTTTGGTGGATGAAATTGGCGACCGCATTGCCGAAAGTTTGATTGAATATTTTACCGTTCCGCAGCATTTGGAACAGATTGAAAAGCTAAAAAAAGCAGGACTTCAATTCACCCTAAAAGAAGAAGTGAACGAATTGCAAAGCGAAAAGCTTTCGGGCAAAAGCTTTATCATTTCCGGTGTTTTTGAACAGTTTTCGCGCGAAGAACTGAAGCAGATGATCGAACAAAACGGCGGAAAAATCCTCGGCAGCATTTCTCCCAAACTCGATTATTTGGTTGCGGGCGAAAACATGGGGCCTTCCAAATTAGAAAAAGCACAGAAACTGAATATTTTGATGATCTCGGAACAGGAACTGCTGGAACTGATTAATGCTTGATTTTTATCCGGCCTGTTTTTCAATGCTTCTTTTATGCCATAAAATTTTGATGTGTTATAGTTTTGGCTAAAGCCAATTTGTTTCCTTTTTATCCACGGCCTAAAGGCCGTGGCAATGAATAATTGACAATTCGAGCTTTTATTTTTTTGATAATAATTCCTTAACGACTGCTGCCGTAAAACCTCAAAATATTAACTTCGTAGCTTTCAAATCTAAAATGAACAAATTTTATGGTACCGGAGTTGCCATCATCACTCCTTTTCAAACGGATGGTTCTGTTGATTTTCCTGCATTGGAAAAACTCATCGAAAACCTGATTGCCAACGGTATTGATTATTTGGTTTCGCTGGGCACAACCGGCGAAAGCGCTACCTTAAGTGCTTTAGAAAAAAAGGATATCTGGCAATTTACGGCGCAAACGGTTGCAGGCCGCGTTCCTTTGGTTGCTGGCATTGGCGGCAACGATACGCGAGCCATCATCGAAAATATTAAAAACTTTGACAAACAAGGTTTTGATGCCATCCTTTCGGTTAGCCCGTACTACAACAAACCTACTCAGGAAGGCATTTATCAGCATTACAAAGCGGTTGCCGCCGCTTCCGATTTGCCATTGATTTTATACAATGTTCCGGGCCGGACAGGAAGCAATATCTCCGCAGCAACAACGGTAAGGCTGGCGCATGAGGTTGACAAAATTATAGCGATAAAAGAAGCATCGGGAAATTTCGAGCAGTTTAACCAGATCATGCGCGATAAACCTGCAGACTTTATGCTGATCTCTGGTGATGACCCGGTTACTTTGCCCATGATTGCTTTGGGCGCTGTTGGTGTGATTTCGGTTATCGGCAATGCCATCCCGCAACTGTTTTCTGATATGGTCCGGCTTTGTTTGGAGGAGAAATGGGAAGCGGCCCGGAATTTACACTTTAAGCTGATTGAATTTACACGTTTAATGTTCGTAGATGGCAACCCGGCAGGCGTAAAAGAAGCCTTGCAATTTGTAGGCATTTGCGAAAATACCTTGCGTTTGCCTTTGGTTCCGGTAAACCCTCAAATTTCCAATTTGATCAAGGAGGAACTGCAAAAGTTGAACGCATAAAAAATCCGGTCAGCAATAACCGGATTTTTAGGTGCTAAAAGAAGTATTACTTTTTTTCAGATTCCGAATTTTTGGTGTCCTGAATTTCCAAACGGATAGCTTGGGCCATGTTTTTTATATCCTGCATCCCTTTTCTGATGCGTGTACCGGCAGCACTATTGCCTTTGTTATAAAACTTGTCGGCATCGGCTTCCAGACTTTCAATCAGTTTTTTAAGTTCTTCAAATTTTTTCATTGGGTTAATTTCGGTTTGGCTTTAAATTTAATTGTGGTAGCTAATATATATGGTTTTTAACGGAATAGCAATGGTAAGTTTTTTTAAGTTGTGTTTTGCCTAATCAATATCCATTAAAAAAGCACTAAAAACCAGATCAATTTTTCATCAAACTTTCCCTGATAAAAAAAGCACCAAATTTTTTAAACCCGGTGCTTTTAAATTAAGTCAATATTTTTTTTAGCCCTCTGCCAAAGCAAACTTATTTACTTTGTAATAGCCGGCTTTTAACTTTTCAGCCACTTCGCTGTAAGCATCCAAAGTACGTTGCACATCTTCTAAGCTATGTGTGGCCGTTGGGATGATCCGCAGTACAATTAAACCTCTCGGGATAACCGGGTACAATACGATGGAACAGAATATGGCATAATTCTCGCGCAAATCCATTGTCAAACTTGTTGCTTCGTCCAATTCACCCTTTAAAAATACTGGTGTAACCATGGTATTGGTAACGCCCAAATCAAAACCGCGCGCACGTAAACCTTCCTGCAAAGCCAAGGCAATTGTCCATAATTTTTCGCGTAGTTCGGGGCGGTTGATCAATAGTTCCAAACGTTTTCTTAAACCAATTACCATCGGCATAGGCAATGCTTTGGCAAAAGTTTGGGAGCGCATGTTGTAGCGCATAAAATTGACAATGGTTTTGGTTGAAGCCACAAATGCGCCAATACCAGCCATTGATTTGGCAAAAGTGCCGAAGTAAACATCAACGCCATCAATACAATTTTGTGCTTCATGTGTACCTGCACCGGTTTTTCCCATCGTACCAAAACCATGGGCGTCATCAATCAGCAAACGGAATTTGTATTGGTCTTTTAAAGCTACGATTTCTTTTATTTTCCCTTGTGCGCCCGACATGCCGAAAACGCCTTCGGTAATTACCAAAACACCGCCACCGGTTTGTTCTGCCAACTTGGAAGCGCGTTCCAATTGTTTTTCCAAACTCGCCATATCGTTATGCTGATAAACGTAGCGTTTGCCCATATGCAACCGTACACCATCAATGATACAGGCATGAGATTCTGCATCATAAACAATCACATCGTTCCTGTCCACCAAACTGTCAATAATAGAAACCATGCCTTGGTAACCATAATTGAGCAAAAAAGCGTCTTCTTTGCCTACAAAAGCGGCCAGGTCTTTTTCTAAAGCTTCATGTTGGTTTGAGTTTCCTGACATCATGCGCGCGCCCATCGGGTAAGCCATTCCGTAAGCAGCCGCAGCATCGGCATCTGCTTTTCGTACCTCCGGATGGTTGGCCAGGCCTAAATAATTGTTCAAACTCCAAACTAAATGTTCTTTTCCCCTAAAATTCATGTGGGCATCTATTTCGCCTTCTAATTTCGGAAATGAAAAATAGCCGTGCGACCAGCTTTGGTGCTGGCCTAACGGGCCCATGTTTTTTTGTATTTTGTCGAATAAATCCAATGTAGTTTACTTTTAATAAATATAGCCAAAATTAACTGATAATTTTTTATCAGCAAAAGAAGCACCAAACTCTTACCTAAAACCAACAAAAAAGGCCCTTGTTTAAGCAAGAGCCTTTTTGAAGTATTTATTTACGAGGCTGTTTAAAATTTGCTCAAGGTGTTAATGCTTCTTTTACCACCTAAAAATCATTATGTTATGCTTTTGTCATGCCGAAATTGTTTCGGTATCCCACAAGGTTCTCTTGTTATTTTGTCCTGAGATATCCTGAAACAAGTTCAGTATCACAGTAGAATTAATTCGAAGACCAATTTTTAGGGGATAAAAGAAGCATGGCAACTTTTTCTTGCACAAAGAAAAACAGACCCAAAAGTTAATCTACATTATCATGCAGAAAAGAATTGTTGGGGCGGATTTCTGTTTTGCCATCTTCATCGGCCAGCAAAGAAAACCTGGAAACCTGCGATTCGGAAGAATGCGTGTTTTGCTGCAACGCAACTTCTTTGCGTTTGTAAGCAGGTACGTTTTCCAGTTCCTGGATGCTGCCGCTCCTTAATTTCATGCTCAAATCTTTTAAACGTTTAATCCGCTCTCTCGAATTTCTTAATTGCTCTTCGATAGATTCGTCAGTTTTCTGATCGTCTGCACCTGCGGCAACAGGTTGCATTTCCGGTTTGGCTGGTTCTGGTTTGGCTGGCTGTGCTACAGGTGTTTCCGCTGGTTTGTCAAAACTTAAAGGCTCCACCGTTTTTATGGTAAACCCGGAAGGATCGCGTTCGTTTTCCTGCTTGTTGTCGTCATCGTTCAGCTTATAACGGATTGTTCCGGTCTGTTCATCGCGGTAACCATCCTCTCTTCTTTGGAAACCATTGTTTACCAAACCCTGGTTTTCGTCGGCTTTCACCTTCAAAAACGGTTCCTGAAAGTTTGCATCCCTATTGTTGGTAACCGTAAACTCGTTTACAGGTTTAACCAAAGGCTGGTTGTCTGTGATTAGATGAGAAACAACTTTTTTAGAGCTTTGAACCTTTTCGCGTTCATCTTTGGTTTGAAATCCGGTTGCGATAATCGTTACCGAAATTTTTTCGCCCAGGTTTTCATCTTTGCAATTGCCCCAAATTAAGTCGGCCATCAAACCCGCTTCTTCCTGGATATAATCCGTAATGATGCTCACTTCGTCCATCGTTACTTCTTTATCGCCCGAACTGATATTAAGCAAAATGTAACGCGCGCCTTCAATCTCGTTGTCTTTTAACAACGGAGAAGCCAAAGCACCACGCACCGCTTCGTAAGCCCGGTTTTCGCCAGCGGCAGAATAACTTCCCATGATAGAAACGCCGCTGTCTTTCATCACCGTGCGTACATCTTTAAAGTCAACGTTGATGTAGCCCGGCAAAGTGATGATTTCTGCAATACCTTTTGCGGCAGTGGTTAAAATATCATCGGCCTGTGCAAAAGCAGCGCCTAAAGTCAGGTTCCCAAAAATCTGACGCAAACGGTCGTTAGAGATCACCAGGAAAGAATCTACATATTTGCGCAGTTCTTCCATGCCTTCTTCGGCCTGCATTTTCCGGCGTTTGCCTTCAAAAGAAAACGGCGTGGTGATGATGCCAACGGTTAAAATATCCAGTTCGCGGGCTGCCTGTGCAATGATCGGGCTGGCACCGGTTCCTGTTCCGCCGCCCATTCCGGCGGTAATGAACAGCATTTTGGTGTTGGAGCCCAGCATTTGTTTAATATCGTCAATATTTTCTATTGCTGAGTTTTTTCCAACTTCCGGTATCGAGCCTGCGCCCATTCCTTCGGTTAAACTGGCGCCCAACTGTACCTTGTTCGGGATCGGGCTTAACTCCAAAGCCTGGGCATCGGTATTGCAGATGATAAAATCAACACCGGTAATACCCTGCTTGTACATATGGTTAACTGCGTTGCCGCCGCCGCCGCCAACACCAATTACTTTGATGATGGACGACTTTTCTTTTAACATTTCAAATTGCATAATACCTGATCTTAAACTATATAGCTGTATTGACGACTCTTTTTTTAATAAACGTAATATTACGTTTTTTACCCCAATGAAATTAAATTTGATTTTTATTTAATTATTTTAGAAAGTCCTCATCCTTAATGTCATCCTTAATAAATATCTTTCCTTTCTCCAACATCCTCGACAATAACCCGTGTTTCTTTTCGGCCGGTGCATGTGCCGGTTTCGCCTGCGTTTTTACTTCCGAAACCTGCGGCACATCGGTATCCTCCATTTTTTGGATCCCTTTGATCAGCAAACCGATACCGGTTGCATACATCGGACTTTGCAAATCGTCAAAGATGTTTTTTTGTAAAACCTCGTTTTTAGCCAAATGTTCGCTCGGATAACCAATACGGCAATCCAAACCGGTTACATATTCTACCAGTTGCGGCAAATGTTTTAAATCAGCGCCACCGCCGGTAATTACAATTCCGCCAATCATTCTTTTCTCGTAGCCGGAAGTTTTGATCTCGTAATAAACATGCTCGATAATTTCTTCCATCCGTGCCTGGATTACGTAAGCCAGGTTTTTTACAGATATTTCCTTCGATTCCCTTCCGCGTAAACCTGGCACACAAACAATCTCGTTGTCCTTGTTTTCTTCTGCCAAAGCCGAACCAAAACGCGTTTTTAACATCTCTGCAATGTTGCGCATCACCGAGCATCCCTCGCGGATATCTTCGGTAACGCTGTTTCCTCCAAACGGAATAACAGCCGTGTGGCGTATAATCCCTTCATGAAAAATAGCCAGATCAGTTGTACCGCCGCCAATATCCACCAAAACCACGCCTGCTTCTTTTTCTTCTTCGGTTAAAACCGCTTCTGATGATGCCAACGGTTCCAGGATCAATTCATGGCTTTCCAAACCTGCTTTGGTAACACATTTTACAATGTTTTTAACCGCCGTAACCTGACCGGAAATGATGTGGAAATTTGCTTCCAAACGAACGCCAGCCATTCCGATCGGGTCTTTAATGCCCGGCTCGTTGTCCACCGTAAATTCTTGCGGCAATACATGGATAATTTCTTCTCCCGGAGGCATCACCAAATTGTACATGTCTTCGATCAACTTTTCGATGTCCTTGCGGTTGATTTCCCGGTTCAAATCCCGGCGGGTAATTAAACCGCGGTGCTGCAAACTTTTGATGTGCTGGCCCGCAATTCCTACGTTTACCACGCGGATTTCCACGTTTGATTGTGCTGCCGCTATTTCGATGGCTTGCGTAATCCCTTGTACCGTTTTATCAATATTTGATACCACACCGCGCGTTACGCCTGCCGATTCTGCCTTTCCAATGCCCAGTATTTCTACCGTATGGTCTTTACTTCTGCGGCCTACAATGGCGCATATTTTTGTTGTACCAATATCCAGCCCAACTACTATGGGCGAGCTTTTGTCATAACTGATAGAAACCTTTTCCATTTCTAATGTATATTTTGAATTGTGTCTTGATTAATTTGGTTAATTGCTGGTGTTGTTGTTTGTTCTGCTTTTGGCTTTGGTTTTAGCGCTTCCAGTTTTAGCAGTGAGTCGCTTTTAATAGCAACGATCTGATTGGCAAACTTAATGTTAATAACTTTATACGCGCCCCAACCAACTTTGGGTATCGCCTGCTGATAAAAAATTAAAAGATTTTTAAATTTTTTATCCAACGAATCGGCATTGCCCAGCAAAATCCGCTGGTTTCCTACCCGTGGAATTAATTCAATTTCATGGTTTGCATTTACGTTAATTTGTTCGATCTGCGCGTCCCATAAAGAATCACGGCGGATAAAATCAGCCGTTTTGAACAATTGCCTGGCCATTTCGGTGTGCAGCGTATCTATCCGGTTGATAAAAATTTCATCAATATTTCCCGTAGCAACCAAAACCGGGGCCGTAAAATTTGAAGAAAGCGGAATCTTTAACCCGTACTGATCTACATAAAAATCCTGCTCAAAACGGTTCATCACGCGCAAAATGGGTTGCCGTTGCCGTACTTCTACATTGATCACGCCGTCCATATCCGCATAAACTTTGGCAAACTCGATAAAAGGATTTGCCTGCAACGTTTTTTCGAGTTGATGGATGTTGATCTCGTCCAGCTTTTTGCCAACCAACGAATTATTGCCCACATGCAAAATCGAATTGATTTCCTGCCGGTCCACAAAATACTGGTTGCCCGGAATATAAACCTTTACTTCGCGGCACAGCAACGATGCTTTTTTTATGCCGATAAAACTCATCAGCACAAACAAACCGCCCAAACAAACTGCCCAGATGGAAGCGTATAAAATGGGCATCCAAACCCGCTTTTTAAACATCTTGCAAAGCTGCTTTTAAAGGTTCAACCATTTTGTCAATATCGCCTGCGCCGACGGTCAGCAGCAGTTCCGGCTTTTGTTGTTGCACATAATCCAATGCTTCTTTTACCGTATATTTTTTGGTGTGTAATGAAGGCTGCATCCGCGCTAAAATCATTTCTGCATTTACGCCTTCAACCGGCAGTTCCCTTGCCGGATAAATATCCAGCAAAAGCAGATGATCGGCTTTATTCAAAACTTCGGCAAACTCATCTGCAAAATCCCGCGTCCTTGTGAATAAATGCGGCTGGAAAATCACAGTTAATTCTTTGTCTGGATACAATTCTTTTACCGAAGTAATTGCCGCCCGAAGCTCTTCCGGGTGATGGGCATAATCATCAATGTAAACCGTTTGATCTGTGTTGATAATGTATTCAAACCGACGTTTTATTCCCAAAAAAGATTTTAAAGCTGCCTTTATTTCCTGCGGATCAATCTCTAAAAACAAAGCCGTTTGTATCGCTGCAACTGCATTTTCTACATTATGAATTCCGGCAATTCCTAACTGAATATTTTCAATTTTGGTTTGAGAATTTCTGAAATCAAAATAATAGCTGCCGTTTTTGATGTTGATATTTTCTGCCGAAGCATCAGCATTTCCATCAACAGTATAAGTCAAACCGTTTTTTAAAGGCAAGCTTTTTTTATAGATCAATTTTCCGTCTACTTTAAGTTGAGAAGCAAATTGCTGAAAAGCTTCGACCATGCTGTTTTTATCACCATAAATATCCAAATGGTCGGCATCCATGGAAGTAACCACCGCAATATCAGGATGCAAAGTGAGGAAAGAACGATCGTATTCATCGGCCTCAACCACCAACATTTCGTTGCTGCCAAACAAAACATTGGTTTGATAATTGGTTGCAATGCCGCCCAAAAAAGCCGAACAATCATTTCCTGAAGCGCGTAAAATATGCGCAATCATGCTGGAAGTGGTGGTTTTGCCATGCGTTCCGGCAACGGCAATCGTAAACATACCTTTGCTGATGATGCCCAAAACTTCCGACCGTTTTTTTAAACTGAAGTTTTTATCCTGAAAGAAACTTAAAATCAAAGAATTTGCAGGAATGGCCGGCGTATAAATCACCAGCGTTCCTTCTTCCGGTTCGTTAAAATCAAAAGGGATATAATCAATCTCGTCGTGATACGCAATTTCGATATTTTCCTGCTCCAACGCCGTGGTTAAAGCAGTTTGCGTTTTATCGTAACCGGCAATTAAACAGCCGCGATGCTGAAAGTACCGCGCCAAACCGCTCATGCCGATCCCGCCGATACCAATCAAAAAAACACGTTGTATGCTGTTCAGTTCCATTGTTTTTTATGCCGTAAAAACAGCATCAGTTTTATTTTCTGTAATTTTTAATACTTCTTTTGCAATGTTTATATCGGCATCCGGCATGGCCAGTTTGCCAATTTGTGTGCTTAGTTTTTGTTGTTGGTTTTCATCCTGCAATAAATCCAATACTGTTTTTACCAGTGTTTTTTCAGCGTCCGCGTCTTTCACCAAAATTGCTGCACCCTTTTCAACCAAAGCCAAAGCGTTTTTAGTTTGATGGTCTTCGGCCACATTGGGCGAAGGCACCAAAACCACTGCTTTTTTTACCATACATAATTCGGCAATGGTTCCGGCCCCTGCACGTGAGATGATGACATCCGCAGCAGCATAAGCCAAATCCATCCGGTTTAAAAATTCTAAAACACAAATATTCGGATGGTTATTTTCGCCAAGCTGTTCTTTTACATTTTGATAATAATACTTCCCGGTTTGCCAGATTAGCTGCACATCCGCATCTATCAATTGCTGCAAACCGGCCAGCATACATTTATTTAAAGTGCCGGCGCCCAGACTTCCGCCGGTAACCAAAATTGTTTTTTTATTTGGATTGAGGTTGAACGACTCGAAAGCTTCTTCCCTTTTGCCTTTAATTTCCACTGATGTCCTGCGGATTGGATTTCCAGTTTTGATAATCCGATCCACTGGAAAAAACTGTTCCATCCCGTCAAAAGCCACACAAATTTGCTTTGCTTTTTTTGCCAGCCATTTATTGGTGATGCCCGCGTAAGAGTTTTGTTCCTGAATTAAAATCGGTAAGTTTTTGGTGGAAGCTGCGTACAACAACGGGCCGGAAGCATAACCGCCAACGCCAACCACCGCATCAGGTTTGAAGTTTTTGATGATGGATTTTGCTTTGCTCACACTACTTAAAACTTTAAACGGCAACGACAGATTCTTCAAGATAGAACCGCGCTGATAACCTGCAATATCCAACCCAATAATCTGGTAACCGGCAGCCGGAACTTTATCCATTTCCATCCGCCCATTCGCACCAACAAAAAGAATCTCCGTTTCCGGATGCAGCTTTTTCAGCGCATCAGCAATGGCAATAGCCGGGAAGATATGTCCTCCTGTACCGCCGCCGCTAATGATAATCCTTTTTGCCATGCTTCTTTTATCTGCCTAAAATTGATAACTGTCTATGCTTCTTTTATCTGCCTAAAATTAGGCTGCAACTTCTTTTTCCCTGATCTCGCCGACCACCACTTTGCGGTTGTCTTCGTACTCGTCAATGTGCCGGCTTACGGATAAAATAATCCCGAAAGCCACGCTGGTAAACAATATTGAGGTTCCGCCCATACTCACCAAAGGCAGCGGCACGCCCGTAACCGGACCCAAACCAACGGCAACCGCCATGTTGGCAAAAGCCTGAATGGTTAAACTGAAACTTAAACCTGCAGCCAGCAGCGCGCCGAACGCTTTTGGCGCTTTGGTTACTATTTTGATGCAGCGGTACAACAGGAAAAGATAGATGACGACGAGTGCGAAACCACCAATCAGGCCATATTCTTCGATAATAGTTGCATAAATAAAATCAGAATATGGGTGAGGCAGGTAATTGCGCTCCGTACTGTTTCCAGGCCCTTTTCCGAAAATACCGCCGGTTGCAATGGCAATTTTTGCATGATCGGATTGGAAAGATTTATCGCGGTCAACTTTGCTTGGGTGCATAAAAGTTTGAATCCGCGAAGCATATGTTTTTCTTCTCGGCCCTAAAAAGATAACGCCGGCCAGCAAAACAGCGCCTGCCAAACAAACCACCGCAATTTGTTTGATGCTAATACGACCGATAATCAACAACAAAACGCTCACGCCAAAAAGCATTAACGCCGTTGATAAATTGGCCAATGCGATCAGGATAAAAACCACGCAAACCGAACCCATAATTGGCAAGAAAGATTCTTTTACATCTTTAATATTCTCCTGCTTGCGCGATAAACTGCGGGCTAAAAAAGTAATTAAGGAAAGCTTGGCCAAATCCGAAGTCTGGAAAGTTAAGCCGGTTCCGGGAATGGCAATCCAACGACTGGCATCATTCACATGGTTTCCAAAAAGCAGCGTATAAAGCAGCAGCGGAATGGTTACCATCATCAGGATTTTTGAAATGCCCGAATAATACCGGTAATCTAATTTGTGCGAAATATACATCAATGCAATGCCACCAAAAATCATGGCCAAGTGCTTTACCAAGATAGATTCTGCACCCACACCGCGTTTGTAAGCCAGCGTTCCGGTTGAACTGTAAACCGCCAATGCCGAAATGACCGACAACAAGATCACGATCAGCCAGATCCAGCGATCGCCTTTTGTTTGGCCAAGAATTGCTTGTATGGTGTTTTTCATTCAGTTTTTGTTAATAGTTTATGGTTAATAGTTCATAGCCGCGCGTCCATCTGCCATGAACTATCAACTATTACCTATCGGCTTCCTTCTACAACTCCTTCACCGCCGCTTTAAATTGCTGGCCGCGGTCTTCATAATTTTTAAATAAATCAAAACTGGCGCAAGCGGGAGACAGCAAAACCGTATCGCCTTTTTTTGCTAAGTGATAAGCCATTTGTACCGCTTCCTGTGCTGAGAATGCGTTCACAATCATGTCCACGTCTTCTTCAAAAGCTTCGTGAATGCGTTTGTTGTCTTTTCCCAAACACACAATCGCTTTCACTTTTTGCTTCACCAACTCCTTCAGCATCGTGTAATCGTTGCCTTTGTCCACGCCGCCCAAGATCAAAACGACATCCGTGTTCATACTTTCCAGGGCAAACCAAACCGAATTAACGTTGGTGGCTTTAGAATCGTTAATGAATTTGATGCCCGCAATCATGCCTGCAAACTCCAACCGATGCTCAATATTTTTAAAATCGCCCATACTTTCGCGGATGGTTTCGTTGCGCAGTTCTAAAACTTTTGCCGTAATGCCCGATGCCATGCTGTTATAAATATTGTGCTTTCCCTGCAAGGCCAACTCCCTGATATTCATGTTCAAATCTCCTTTATCCGTTAAAATAAAAATCTCATCTTCGCTAAGGTACGCGCCTTGATCCACCTTTTTTTGAATGGAAAAAGGAAGTTGTTTGGCCAAAATTTCCCTTTTGGCGATACCTTTCATCGTTTCTTCGTCATCGGCACAATAAATCAGATAATCCGCACCAGTTTGGTTCTGGATGATCCGAAATTTAGAATCGGCATAATTTTCCATTTTATATTCGTACCGGTCTAAATGATCGGGCGTAATATTCAGCAACACAGCAATATCCGCTTTAAACTGGTACATATCGTCGAGCATAAAACTGCTGATCTCCAGCACGTAATGGTCGTACTTTTCGGCAGCCACCTGGTAGGCAAAACTTTTACCAATGTTGCCCGCCAAACCCACATTTAAACCTGCTTTTTTAAGCAGGTGATAAGTGAGGCTTGTGGTCGTGGTTTTTCCGTTTGATCCGGTGATGCAGATCATTTTCGCGTTGGTATATCTTCCCGCAAACTCAATTTCCGAAATTACCGGGATTCCTTTTTCCCGCAGTTTTTTGATGATCGGCGCTTTTTCGGGAATGCCCGGACTTTTCACCACTTCATCAGCCTGCAAAATCGTTTCTTCGGAATGCTTTCCTTCTTCAAAATCAATGTTCCAGTCTTGCAGTTGCAGTTTGTATTTTTCGTCCATCTTCCCAAAATCAGAAACAAAAACTTTAAAGCCCTGCTTCCGAGCCAAAAAAGCTGCACCAACGCCACTTTCGCCAGCGCCCAAAATGCACAGGAACTTTCCGTTTCCGGTAGCCGTTGCTGCTGTTTGATTTCCTCCCGTTTCCAATTCGTTATTTGTTTTTAAGATGATGCTTCTTTTACTACCTTAATTTTAGTGTAACAATGGTTACGATGGCCAGAAAAATGCCGACGATCCAAAACCGCGTAACGATCTTGGATTCGTGGTAACCTTTTTTCTGAAAATGATGGTGCAGCGGCGACATCAGGAAAATCCTTCGGCCTTCGCCATATTTTTTTTTGGTGAATTTGAACCAGCTTACCTGCAAAATCACCGAAACCAGTTCGATCAGAAAAATACCGCATAAAAGAGGTATCAGCAGTTCTTTACGGATCATTATCGCAAAAGCCGCGATAATTCCGCCAATGGCCAGGCTTCCCGTATCGCCCATAAATATTTGCGCCGGGTACGAATTGTACCACAAAAAGCCAACACAAGCACCTACAAAAGCACCAGCAAAAATTACCAGCTCGCCCGAATTTGGGATGTAAACAATGTTCAGATATTCGGCAATAACTGTATTGCCCGAAACGTAAGCAAGCACGGCAAGCGTTATTCCAATGATGGCCGAAGTCCCCGTCGCCAAACCATCAATTCCATCCGTGATATTTGCACCGTTGGAAACCGCAGTGATGATAAAAATGGTGAACAACATAAACACAATGAGCGAATAATGCTCGTAACCGGGACCAATAAACTTGATTACTTTGGCATAATCAAACTCGTTGTGCTTGTAAAAAGGCACGTTGGTTTTGGTGGATTTGATGTCCTGCGTGTAAATGTATTTGTTGCCAACCTGATGGACTTCCACCGGAACATCGGCTTTTACCGGCAGCGTTACGGTTTGGCGGATGACAATTTCGGGACTGAAATACATCGTCCAGCCAATAATAATGGACAAGCCAACCTGGCCAATAATTTTAAAACGGCCGGCCAAACCCTCTTTGTTCTTTTTGAAAACCTTGATGTAATCGTCCAGAAAACCAACTGTTCCCATCCAAATCGTGGTGATGATCATCAATATAATGTAGATGTTGTCCAGCTTGGACAGCAATAAAGTTGGGATCAAAATCCCCATCAAAATCATGATGCCGCCCATCGTTGGCGTTCCTTGTTTTTGCATCTGGCCTTCCAAACCTAAATTTCTTACGGTTTCTCCAACTTGCTTTCTACGGAGGTATTTGATGATTTTTCCGCCAAAAACAGTCGTAATAATAAGCGAAAGGATAACCGACATGGCTGTGCGGAACGAAATGTACTGGAATACACCAACGCCCGGGATATTGTGGTTTTTATAGAGATAGGTAAACAGGTAATACAGCATCAGCTCATCAGTTTAAATTGTTCTGCCAAAATCTGTTTATCGTCAAAAGGGTATTTCACGCCTTTTATTTCTTGGTATTTTTCGTGGCCTTTGCCAGCCAGTAGAATGATGTCGTTGGGCTGTGCCAAATGACATGCTGCTTTTATCGCCTCTTTTCTGTCGGCAATGGCAAATGCTTTCCGTTGCTGGTCTGGCGTGATGCCGCTTTGCATATCACGAATGATCTGATCCGGTTCTTCGGAACGCGGGTTATCCGAAGTTAAAATCACTTTATCGCTCCAATCGCAAGCCACCGTAGCCATCACCGGCCGTTTTGTTTTGTCCCGATCTCCGCCGCAACCAATTACCGTAATTACCTGTTCGTTTCCTTTGCGGATGTCTTTGATCGTGCTTAATACATTTTGAACGGCATCCGGCGTGTGCGCGTAATCCACAATCCCAATGACTTTATTTGCGGAAATAAAATAATCAAACCGGCCTACCGCTCCGTCTAACCGGCTTAAAGCGGTTAAAACTTTTTCTTTATCCTGATCAAGCAAAATAGCTGAACCATAAACCGCCAGCAAATTATAAGCGTTAAAACTGCCCACCATTTTAAACCAAACTTCCTGCCCGTCAATGTTTAAAAGCAGGCCGCCAAACTGGTTCTCCAAAATCTTGGCTTTAAAATCGGCCATACTTTTTAAAGCATAGGTTTTTTTACTGGCTTTGGTATTTTGAAGCATTACTTTGCCGTTGCGGTCGTCCAAATTTATCAGGGCAAAAGCAGTATTGGGCAAACCATCAAAAAAGCCTTTTTTGGCTTTTAAATAGTTATCAAAAGTTTTGTGGAAATCGAGGTGATCGTGGGTGAGGTTTGAAAAAATGCCGCCCGCAAAATGTAAGCCTGTGATCCGATGTTGCACAACCGAATGCGAACTCACTTCCATAAAAGCGTAATCGCAACCGTGCTGAACCATTTCGAGCAATAGTTCATTCAAAGCAATCGGATCAGGCGTGGTATGTGTTGCAGGAATAATTGCATCGTTAATCCGGTTTTCGACGGTAGAAAGCATCCCGCATTTATAACCCAATTCCCTAAAAAGTTGAAACAACAAGGTTGCAATGGTCGTTTTGCCATTTGTTCCGGTTACGCCAACCAATTTTAATTTTTGGGAAGGATGATCGTAAAAGTTGGCCGCCGCAAAACCCAAAGCTTCGGATGCTTCTTTTACCCTGATAAAAACAGTATCAGGATTTTGGTTCTGCGGGATTTCCTCACAAACCACAGCAACAGCGCCGGAAGCAATGGCTTGTTCGATAAAACGATGTCCATCAACCAAAGTCCCGCGAACGGCAAAAAACAAACTTCCGGGAACCACTTTTCTTGAATCAAAAACAAGCGCAGTAATTTCCCGGTCCGGTTTGTTTAAACCAGTCAGATCAGTAATCCCTGCGCATATTTCTGTCAATAACTTCATTCGAGTTCCAATACTATTTTAGATCCTTTTGGTATAATGCTGCCTGGCCCAACCGATTGCCGCACCACCGTTCCGCTGCCGACTACGGCTGTTTTGTAGCCTGAATTTCCCATGATAAACAAAGCATCGCGCAAACCCATCCCAACGGTTGATGGCACGCCTTTTTTGGCCGGTGTTTCTGTAGAAACACCTTCGTTGGTATCAATGGCTGATGGGTTAATTTTGCCAGTTTGCGGTTTCAATTTAAGCTTTGTATAAACTTCTTGCAAAGCTTTTGGCTGACCGGCTTTTGCCTGTGGCGCTTGTGTATTGTTTGCTACGCGGATGGAAGAAGTCTGGTTTAAATCCATATCACTGGAATAAACCCGGTCTGCAATTTCCCTAAAAACCGGGCCTGAAACCGAAGCACCGTAATAATCTCCTTTAGGATCATTAATAACAACAATCATCGAATATTTAGGCTTATCTGCCGGAAAATAGCCTACAAAAGAAGCTTGATATTGGCGCTTGCCTCTGTAGCCTTTATTTGCATCTGCAACTTGTGCAGTACCCGTTTTACCAGCTATTTTATATAGTGGATTATAAACAAATTTTTTACCACTACCTTCAAGAACTACACCTTCCAGCATATTTTTTATTTTTCTTAAAGTTATATCCGAGCAAATTTTCTCCTTGATTACCCTGGCCTGGAATTGCTCAATCGGGTTGCCCAGCCTTCTGATCTCTTTTACAAAAATCGGCGCAATGTATTTACCATTGTTGGCAACCGCACTATAAAAGGAAAGCATTTTTAAAGGCGTCAACTGCATTTCGTAACCGTAAGCCATTTGCGGCAAGGTCATGTTTTTGTTCCAGCTTTTGTTTTCGGGGTTTTTAATGACTGGCTGTGCTTCTCCCGGGATTTCTAATTTTAATTTTTCGTTCAGATGCCAATCGTACAAATGGTCGGTAAATTGCGATTGGTTATTGTGATAAGCATTGTTCACCAAAAAAGCTACGGCAGCATTGGATGATTGTTCGAATGCTTTTTTTACCGTAACCACACCGATACTGCCATGCGAATCCTTGATTATATGGCCTGGTATTTGATAAAAACCCGTATTCACCATGGTGCTGGTGTCCACTTTATGGTCTTCCAGCAAAGCCATGTACGAAGCCAATTTAAAGGTAGAACCGGGATCCTGGTTGCCGGCAATGGCATAATTAAACTTTTCCTGATATTCTCCTGGCGCTACTTTGGTGAAATTGGCAACGGCACGCACTTCGCCTGTTTGTACTTCCATCAAAATAACGGTACCGTGGTCGGCATCGCTTTTGATTAACTGTTTTAACAAAGCACTTTGCGCCACATCCTGGTAATTAACGTCCAAGGTTGACATGATATCCGCACCTTCTTTTGGCGCGATTTCAAAGTCTTCGTTTATCGGTTTCCAAACGCCACCTGCAATCCGCTGCATTAGCCGCTTGCCGGATTCTCCATTGATAAAAGAAGCATACGCACCTTCTAAACCAACACCATTTTTTACGTTCTCATTTTTATAACCAATCGTCCGGGCAGCAAGCGAACGGTACGGCAAAATCCTTTTGTTTTTTTGAACCACGATCAACCCGCCGCCATATTTGCCCATATTAAAGATGGGAAACTTCTTGATCTGCTTTAAATCCTGAAAAGAAACTTTACGCTTGATAAGCAGGTAACGGGAACTATCACGGCGGCCATCGCGTAGGTAACGCGAATAATCGCGGGCAGATTTATCGCCAAAAAAAGCCGACATTTTCATCGCCAAAGAATCAACTTTTTCGTAAAAAATTTTGTCATCTGCGATGGCGCCGTCCACCATATCCATGTGCAGCTCATACTCCGGAACCGAAGTGGCCAGCATACTTCCATCTTGTGCAAATATATTTCCGCGGGCAGCTTCTACATTTACATAACGGATAGAAAGGCTGTCTTGCATGGATGCCCATTTTTTGCCTTGTACAAACTGCACGCGGCATAGCTGCACCATTACTGCCACGGCAAACAGCACAATCAGGCCGAAAGCCAGATAAACGCGAAGCAGTATATTGGTCCTAATGCTCATCTTCTTCTGTTACGGTCAGTTTTTGCGGAGGCTCCACAGAAGTTTTTAACCCTAAAGTGTCTGTCCTTTTTGCCACTTCCGATAAAGTGCTTTTGTAGGCCAATTCGGCTTTGGTGGTTTTATAATCCCAGCTTAATTCTTTTACCTGCTTGGAAAGTTTATCAATGTCACGGATGTTGTTTTCGGCCATGTGGCGGTTGGCAATATAAACCATCGCCAAAAAGGCCACAAAAAATATAAAAGGCAGCATTTGGGTGGCAGCTTCGGTAGAAACCACTCCTTTTTTAAAGAACAAAGTGAAAAAGTTATCGGGTATTTTACCGGCAGGCGGTTTTTCTTCCACAATCAGTTCCTTTTCCAACTCCTCTTCTTCCAGAATTTCTGCTCTTAAACGGTTGCTCATCTTTTTACAGCGATTCTTAATTTGGCACTGCGTGCCCGGTTATTTAATTTTATTTCTTCTTCGGATGCGGTAATTGCCCCACGACTTACGGCATCAAACGGCTTTTGGTCGTTCCCAAAAAAATCCTTTTCTACTTCGCCGCGAAATTTTCCTTTGGCAATGAAGTTCTTCACCAAACGGTCTTCTAAGGAATGGTACGACATCACCACCAGCCTTCCGCCCGAAATCAAAACTTCTGCCGATTGCAGCAAAAACTCCTGCAAGGCTTCCAGTTCCTGGTTTACTTCGATGCGCAAAGCCTGAAAAACCTGCGCCAAATATTTATTTTCTTTTCCTTTTGGGATGCAGTTCTGAATGATAGTTTTCAGTTCGGCAATAGTCTCGATTGATTGGTTTAACCTCGAAGTAACTACTGTTTTTGCCAGTGTTTTTGCGTTCTGCAATTCGCCGTACATACCAAAAATTCGGTGTAAATTTTCTTCGCTATAAGTATTGATGATGGTTTTTGCGGTCAGGTCGCTGCTTTTGTTCATGCGCATATCTAAATCAGCATCAAAACGAACCGAAAAACCACGTTCCGCCTGGTCAAACTGGTGCGAAGAAACGCCCAGATCAGCCAGAATCCCATCCACCGGAATGGCTTCATACAAGCGGCAGTAATTTTTTAAATACCGAAAGTTCTGCTCCACAAAAGTAAAACGCGCATCGTTTGGCACGTTTTGTTTGACATCTTCATCCTGATCAAAACCCAATAAACGGCCGCCATCGCCCAAAGCATTTAAAATTTGTTTAGAATGGCCGCCGCCGCCAAAAGTTACATCCACGTAAGTGCCGTCTGGCTTTATCGCCAGCGCTTCGATGCATTCCTGCAACATCACGGGTGTGTGGTAACTATTCATTAATTCGGTTTGCCTTGTTGCCCATTACTTCTTCGGCCAGTTTGGCAAAGTTTTCTGGTTCGTTGTCCAATTGTTCGTCGTATGTGGCTTTCGACCAAACATCTATTTTATTCAGGTTTCCGGCCAAAACCACGTCGGTATCAATACCGGCATAATCCAATAATGATTTCGGGATCAACACCCTTCCGGCCGTGTCCAGTATTATTTCTGTTGCGCCACGGGTAAAATATTTGATAAATTCCCGGTTCTTTTTTTCGTACTGGTTTAGTTTGCTCAACTCGTCCAGCATCAGCATCCAGTCTTTCCGGGTGTAAACCACCAAATGTTTTTCAAAGCCCCGATTGATAAACAGCCCTTCCCGCTCAGCTTCCGGAAGCTGTTTCTTGAGGTTGACCGGGATCATCATCCGGCCTTTCGCATCAAGCTTGCAATCAAATTCTCCTAAAAAATAGGACATGACTTTAGGTTGGGTAATATTTAATGAGTAAAAGTATAAATATTACCACCTTTTACCACAATTTCCCACTAAAAGTTTTCAACATTACATATTTATCTTTTTTAACTGTCTGTTAATGAGGGATACTGTTTTTATACCGATAAAAACAGTATGGCTGTTTTAAGCCCGATAAGCATCTTAATCCGGGGAAGTAATTGGGTAGAACAGCTTAAAAAACTGCTTTAATTAAACAGAGTTAACTTCGGCAATAATATTTATAAAAGTTAAAGAGCGGCCTTGATTTACACAACAAAAATGTTGATGCTTCTTTTACCTCATTAAAATTGGTGATTGTATCAAATAAAAAAAGGGCAAAAACCAAATGGCTCACCAATTTTTAGGCGGTAAAAGAAGTATGCAATAAACGAACAGGGTTTGAACAAGCACAAAAAATTTCGCCTGCACACATTTTTGATGGTTTTGTTTTTTCTAATTCAGTTTATTTGTAAAATGTAATTAAAATTTTACTTTTACATCAACCAATTATATAATCTTTTTGCTTAAAACGGATTGAACGCTTAATAATTCTTAATACAATAATCTTGATGATGCTTAAGCCGCTATCAAATTTGTTTTGCTTTTTGTACAAGGGGTTGCAATAAATTAACCCGAATTTAAATATGGCTTTAACTTTACTTCTTAGAAAATCTTTTTTAGCTGTACTGCTCTGTTTCTTCTGTGGCGGGTTTGCTTTGGCACAAACCGATGCGGATGCCATTATGATCCCCAAAAATTATTTTTGCGGAGGTGCAATGTATAGCAACAGCCGCTGGGACAACTATTGGGAAGGCACTTTTAAGCGCAGCAACGGCAATATCGGCACGTTAAACTCCAACATGGTAACGCTAATGGGCAATTACGGCATCAGCAACCGTTTGAACGTGCTTTTTTCGCTGCCTTATATTACTAATAATGTTACAGCCGGAACGTTGCACAACCAGCAAGGCATTCAGGATGCGACGGTTTCTTTAAAATGGGTGCCGGTGGTGATGAAAACCGGTTACGGCACTTTTCGCCTGTTTGCCATTGCGATGGGTTCTGTTCCGATTGGCAATTATCAAGCTGATTTTTTGCCGGTTGCCATTGGTTTGCATAGCAGAAGTTTGATGTTCAGGGCTTTGGCCGATTACCAGTCGGGCCATTTGTTTTTTTCCGGTTCGGGGGAATACATGCGCCGTGATAACATCACCATTGATCGCACTGCTTATTACACGACAGAAATGCATTATACCAATCAGGTTGGCATTCCCGATGGAACCAATTTTAACTTTCGCGGCGGCTACCGAAGCAGCAAATTGATCGCAGAAGCTGTTTTGGACAACAATACTACTTTGGGCGGTTTCGATATCCGCAAAAACGACATGCCTTTCCCCAGCAATAAAATGAACATGACCACAGTTGGCGTAAACTTTAAATACAGCTTTAGTTCCATTAACGGATTGGAACTTACGGCCGGAAGCGATTATGCAGTGGCCGGGAGGAATGTTGGACAAAGCACCGTGATCCATGGCGGTGCTTATTACCTGTTCAACCTCAAAAAGAACAAAATTAACAACACCATAAAAAATTGAAAATGAAAAGAGGTTTACTATATCCTGCGCTTGTTTTTTTGTTTTCGGCGATGCTTCTTTTATCGTGCAAAAAAAGCATTATCGAGCGGACCGATCTTTACCCACAATTAACGCCAGCCAACAGCGATTTGAACGCCGGCAACTGGAAGCCCGTTTTGGTTACCAATACCGATGCTTTTGCTGTTGCCGCGCCTGATGCCGTTACTTCTCCGGCTTATATTGCCGATTTGAACGAGATCAAAGCTTACCAGGCCAATTTAACTTCTGAACAAAAAGCCAGCATTAAATATTGGAGCGCCGGAGCCGTTTTGCGCTGGAACGAGATTTTACGCGAACTCGTTGCCCGCCACAACTTGCCGCCTTATCAAAACGATGACGGTTCTTATCCGGCGCCAAATTCGGCCAACCCTTTTGCTTATCCGCAGTTTCCGTTTTCCAATCCGCCTTACGCTGCCCGTTCTTACGCTTATGTCAGCGCGGCACAATACGATGCTTTGGTGGTGGCCTGGCATTTCAAAACCAAATACAACCGTGCCGCGCCTTATAAAAACGATGCTGCCATTCAGGCTTTTGTGCCGAAAACGGATTTGCCTTCTTACCCAAGCGAAGATGCCGTGGTTTCCGGCGCTGCAGTTGAAACGCTCAAATTGTTGTTTCCTACGGAGATTGCTTTTATCGAGCAAAAAGCGGCCGAACAAAAGCTGTACCGGATAATGGCCGGCGCCAACACGCGAAGTGAATTGGATGCCGGCGAAGCATTAGGCAAACAGGTTGCCGCTTTGTTTACGGCACGTGCGCGGACTGATAAAGCCGGAAAAGCAATCGGCACGCAAGCTTTGTGGAGCCAACTGGCGATGCAAACCGAAGCCAAAGGCGAAAAATGCTGGTTGAGTTTAGAAACGCCGAAACGCCCGCCGATGCTGCCCTTGTTTTGCAAGGTAAGTCCGTTTTTGTTTGATACATTGACGGTAGTTGCGCTTCGTCCGCCGCCGCCCTATTCTACCCATTCGGATGAATTTAAAAAGGAAACCGAGGAAGTTTTATATTACAGCAAAAACGCCACGCGCGAACGCGAAGCGATTGTAGCTTTTTGGGCCGATGGTGCCGGAACTTACTCGCCGCCGGGACACTGGAACGCCATTGCCGCCGATGAATTTGTAAAACAAAACTACAGCGAAGTACGGTGGGCGCGCAATTTTGCCCTGCTCAACATGGCCGAAATGGATGCCGCCATTGTATGCTGGGACGCCAAATACTTCTACTTTAACCCTCGCCCAACGCAGGTTGACCCAAGCATAAAAACGTTGACTGGCGTGCCAAACTTTCCGTCGTACACTTCCGGGCATTCTAATTTCAGTGGTGCTGCGGCTACTTTATTAACTTATTTATTGCCGGATAGAGGCAGCAAGTTTATGGATATGGCAGAAGAGGCCGCCATGTCGCGTTTGTATGGCGCCATCCATTTCCGCAGCGATTGCGAAATGGGTTTGGTAACCGGCAAAAAAGTTGGCGAGTTTGCGGTACAAAGGGCGAAGGCAGATGGGGCTGGGAATTAAAAATTGAACTTTTTCTTTGATACTGTTTTTATGCCTATAAAAACAGTATTGGTTTTTCAGCCTAAATCAAAGAATTTAAGCTTTTGATGAAATCATCCGCACTGTCAATACTCATAACTATTTTATCTGCTGTTACTGGCTTTTGGTAAATACGTTCGATCGTTACCGGATGATTAAATGTCAGCAAAACGTTAATGCTGTTTTTAGTAATGCCGCCTTTAAAACAAAATTGATCTGGCTGATAATTATCGCTAATTTTTTCTACAGAAAGGATGTTGCTTGTATGGATTGACGTTCGCCAGCGTAATCCTACCCGCAACAATAATTGATTTTTCATCAATAAAACCGGGCTTTTTACGGTAGCCGAAAGATCACTTACAATAAAGACCATTCCGTAAACACTAAGCAAACTCACAACAACAGCCGCAATTTTACTATATTGAACCAACAGTAAATGAAACGCAAAGACCTCAATCAACAGAACAAACAGTAAAACGCCGAATATGGCCGGATAACCGGATTCTTTATAAACGGTAAAACGAGTAATTGCTTCCGGCTGGCGGCTTGGTTTTTTCCAGCAAAACAAACCAAAGCGCAACACAATCAATTCGGAAACCAACAGTTTTATTACAACAACATCGCCCAAAACAGTTGTCATGCTTTGATACAAGTTATGTGCGAAATCAGGAAAAACAGCTTCAGATTTCTCAAACGCAGCAATTATTTTCCTGATTTTGCTAATTGCATAAATAACTACGCTTAGTTCCAGAAACGTAGACAGCTTTCGTAATTGCAGCACATAATATTGCTGATGCGGCGGAAGAACGAAATAGGCAACGGCACAACAACAGGTAAAAACAAATACAATGTTCCATTTTCGAAGTTGCAGCGGCCGAACCAACAAAAAGTAGTAGGCCAAAGGAAAAGTGACCACCATATCTGCTAATAATGCAGTTGCAATTGCATCCCTTTTAATTAATGGTACGTGCTGCAATAAAAACAAGCCGCCAAATACAATTGCCAAAGCAATTATCGCAGTAAACCAAATATTTTTAGGAATTGAGGTTGAGATGATCATGGTAATAATTAGGAAATGATTAGATTAAAATCTATATACATCAACACATCTCTGCTAAAGTTTTAGCTATTGAATTTTAATTCTAATTGATGTAAATTTTAAAGTTGAAGTTGTTTAAACTTTTATTTTTTTGTTAATTCTTCTGAGGAAAAATACGCAGAATGCCATCCAGTGCATCGCCATCCAGTTCCTGGGTAGGACTTCATATCTGATAACCAATCCCTTAAAGCCGTCCATCCAAGCGTTTGCGTGTTCAATAACTGTTCTTCTTTTGTATAGTTCTTCGTCGAAATAGTGGTCTTCGTCATTGTCTTTCCCTGTATTGCGCGGGTTGGG
>NZ_JBGCVY010000013.1:0-39275 GCF_041088075.1 Mucilaginibacter sp.
ACTTATTATTTAACGTATTAACTCTTATTTGCGTTAATTCATATGTTTTTCCTTTTTGAATATATCCAAGAGAAACATCACTATTGTCATCTTTATTAACTAATACATGTACATCAGATCTAACTTCTTTATTTGGGGAAAGGCTACCCCGTTGACCCGGTCCTAAAAGTATTCGAGCAAATCCTGCATACAAAGAATTATTCATATAGTCCTTTTCTAAACCGGCCATAGAAAGATTAAATTCATCGCTTACAATTCCTTGCGCTAACATTTCCCTACCTCCTAAACCCGCAGGAATAATATGCTCTCTTTTAAAATAATTAAGATTTGCTTGGTCAAGATAATATATACACATTATTTATTAATAAAAAACATTGTTTCAATATCTGTGAATTTTGCTGTTACTAAAATACGTTTTTCTGTATAAACTATCCATACTTCTTTTATCCACCAAAAATTTATAGTAATTATGCGTCCATTAGAAATACCTAAACCATGGTTGTAAATTTAAAACAAACATTTCGCTGGTTTGGCCCGACGGATCCGGTTACACTGGCTGCTATCCGGCAAACTGGGGCTACCGGAATTGTAACCGCGCTGCACCACATTAAAGCGGGCGAGGCGTGGGGCCGCGAAGAGATCAGGCAGCGAAAGGAAACGGTTGAAGCGGCAGGGTTGCGCTGGTCGGTGGTAGAAAGCGTGAACGTGCATGAAAGCATTAAAACGGCTTCGGCAGAACGCGATGCTTACATCGAGAAATACATTGTTTCGCTTAAAAACCTGGCTGCAGAAAATATCAAAACCGTTTGTTATAATTTTATGCCGGTGCTGGATTGGACGCGCACCAATCTTGATTTCCGCCTGCCGAACAATGCATCGGCTTTGCGTTATGATGTACCGGCCGTTACCGCTTTTGATTTGTATATTTTGGAGCGGGAAGGGGCTTTCCGGGAATTTACGCTGCAGCAGCAGGAAGCTAAAGCGTATCTGGACAGTTTGGATGCGGATGCAAAAAATCAGTTGATAAAAAACGTATTGGCTGGTTTGCCCGGAACCAAAGAGGTTTATACAATCCCGCAATTTAAAGAGCATTTAAAAAAGTATGCCGAAACGGATGCCCACAAATTAAAAGAGAACCTGGCGTATTTTTTAAAAGCCATTATACCCGATGCGGAAGCATTGGGAATCAAAATGTGCATCCACCCGGACGACCCGCCGTTCCCGATTTTGGGTTTGCCGCGTGTGGTTTCTACCGAACAGGATTTGAACGATTTGGTGAATGCGGCACCTTCGCCAAGCAACGGGATTACTTTTTGTACCGGTTCTTTGGGCGCGCGTGCAGACAATGATTTGCCCGGAATGGTAGAGCGTTTAGGTTCACATATCCATTTTTTGCATTTAAGGAACGTAAAGCGCGAACCCGACGGCAGTTTTTACGAAGACGACCATCTGGCCGGAAGCACGGATATGTATGCGGTGATAAAGAACATCATTTTAGAACAGCAAAAACGACAGGGACAGGGCCGGACAGATATTGCCATTCCGATGCGGCCAGACCATGGACATAAAATACTGGACGATGTAAATTACGATACTTATCCCGGCTATTCTATTACCGGACGGATGAAAGGTTTGGCCGAACTGCGGGGCTTAGAACTGGGCATTAAAAGAAGCTTATTTAATGGCTGAGCTTGAATTGTTTCGGCTTTGATGTAAACTTATAGCAAGGTAACTTCAACACTAAAATTATAGTGGTAAAAGAAGCATCCGAAATTTAAGCAGGCAGATCAATCAAATTTGTTCTGCCTCGGCAGAAAAGCAGCGCTGCAGTTCGTCCAGGTCAAAAGGTTTGTTTACAAAACCTTTTGCTTTACAGATATTTGCAATTTCTTCGATGTTGTTTGCCGTGGATAAAATGATGACGGGAACGTGTTTGGTTTCGTGCATGTCCTTAAGTTCGGTACAAAGCAGTTGGCCTTCGCGTTCGTTCAGCCATTCGTCAAGCAAAATTAAATCAGGGTTATACGTATGAAGCCGACCGACAGGCCGGGGTTCGGCGACGATTACTTCGTAGCCATTATCTTCCAAAACATAACTGATAATATCACGGATATCACGGTCGTTTTCAATAATCAAAACTTTCTTTTTCAAATTATTGTGGAGTTAAAATCAGGCTGTTTAGAGTTCAAATATAATAAATCATATTGTAAATGATTTATTAATAAAAGGTTAATAGATTAAACGGCCCGGATTTTTCCTTCCTTTTTAAAAGCATTGATTTTTGATTTGAAAACAATTTTTTCAACTTACAAAAACTACCAAAAATCACATCGGCTAAAAATAATAATTGGCGTAACGATGCTCTTTTTACACTACTTTTTTATAAACTATGTTTTGTCTTATAATTAATATTATGTTAAGTACATTTTTAAAGAAAGAACGATAAAGGGCAAAAGCTTAATCAGCAAAGAATTTTTGCTCCCTGCCTGTTTTATAATTAACCAAGGATTTGCTTCCTTATTTCTTTTCTCGATTCTTCGCTGCCCAGCTCTAAACGTCTTGCATACATTGCTTTCGCATCTTCACCTGCAATATACCGCACTTGGTCTTTACCATCTGTCGCAGCTTCATAAACTACAGCGGCAATTTGATCGGCAGTTGAGGCGGCATTCATATTATCAACAGTAGAATACAATTTGTCCTCTATTTCGTGGTATTGAGGATGGGAATTCCTATCAAGCGACCTTCCTGTAAAATCGGTTGCAATACCGCCTGGTGCAATGGTTTTAATTTGAATATTGTGCAAGCCTAACTCAAACGACATGCTTTCTGACCAACCCTCAATAGCAAATTTTGTTGCCTGATAAATTGAATGTAAAGGAAACCCTAAAAGCCCGCCAATCGAAGTTGTACTGATAAACAAACCACTTTTCTTTTCTCTAAAATATGGAATAAAGGCTTGCGTAACACGCATCACGCCCAAAAGATTAGTGCTGATTTGTTTTAAGATTTGTTCGTCGCTGAATGCTTCCCTCGCCCCCATCAACCCATAACCCGCGTTATTAAAAACCACATCAATATTGTGTGAAGAAATAGCTTTGGCTACGGTAGTTTTAATTTGTTTTAAGTTGGTTACATCGAGTGGCAAAAGTGTAACGTTTTCCAATTGTGCAAGTTCTGTTTCTTTTTCCGGGTTTCGCATGGTAGCAATAACATTCCAACCTTTTGATTGAAATAATTTGGCAGTTGCTTTTCCTAATCCTGCCGATGCGCCTGTAATGAAAATTGTTTTTTGCATTTTGCTTTTTTTTAATTTTTTACAGTTCAAAAATCCAACAAATGTGATGACCTCATTTGTCCAAACCGTGGTTATTTGTTTCCAAACCGTGGTTTTATATCGGTTAGTATTTAAGTTATTTATGGAAAGAACAGATTTACCTGAACGAAACAAAATCCTGTTTAAAGTCTGTTTAAATATTCCCGATGCTTCTTTTACCACATAAAAATCATTATCTTTTTATGGTTTTGTAATGTTAAAATATGCAGGCACAGAATTTATAGGCATAAAAGAAGCATGATAAATTTCTATGATACAAGTTTTGTTTGAACTTATTCTTTTGTGTTTTACACGATGCTTCTTTTATCGCCTAAAAATTGGGATTGTAAAACCGTTTCCCTAAAAGGAAAAAGAAATCAATTAACATCAAACCAAAGCTTTGTAGTCAGCAGGTCAGCTCCCTGGCGACTAACGGCAGTTTGATAATTGGAGCCATTGAGGGATTGTTCGGTACCGGGATAAATGAAACGTACCGGTATTTTCCCGCCCAGTGTCCCGGCAACAGCGGGCTGCAATTGCGGGTAGTCAAGCCTGCGCCATTCTGCAAACGCTTCCAGGCCCTGCCCAAACAAAGCGATCCATTTTTGCTCTCCAATGGATTTTTTATAATTTGTGGGATCATATTGTACAGCGGCTGTTGACAGATATGCAACAGCAGCATTGCCTGTGATGCCATATTGGTTCAATGAGGCCTGAACTGCCTGACTATATAAATCTGATGCACTTTCTGTTGTAAAACCCCGTGCCGCAGCTTCTGCCCGATCAAACAATACTTCAGCATAACTCATAATTACAGCCGGTGCATGTGGTGCCCGAAAATAAGTTCCGGGTTTTGAGGTTTTTGTAAAGCCCAGGTTGCTGGCATCACCTACCAATAAACCGTTTGGAATGCCAACATAAGTTTGCGGTGTAACGTCCTGGGTTGGGGCAGCATAGATTGGCAGGCGCGGATCGTTTAATGCAATTAATTTATCGGTAACTGTTTTGCTGATCCGGTAATCGTCCCGCGTATCAAAGAGGTTACTGATGGGGTTTTGATTGGGCGAATCCAAATAAACCAATTGCGCTATCTCACTATTAGAACTGATGTAGCCACTGCCCTCGGCCTGTATTTCTGTTAATATCTGTTTGGCTTTGTCCGGGTCGCGGTCAGCAATGCGCAAGGCAATACGCAGGCGCAATGAATTCGTAAATTTTTTCCATAAAGCAATATTATTGCCATAAATAATATCACCCGCTATGGCTTTGCCTGATGTGTTTAATGCTACCTGTGCTGTTTTTAGATCGTCCAGCAAAGCTGCATAAACATCTTTTTGTGCGTCATAAGCAGGTGTTAAATATTGGTCTATGCTTGCTGCCTGTTTGTAAGGGATATCACCATAAGCATCCGTAAGCAGCATAAATACCCAGGAGCGCAGCACCAATGCAACACCTTTATAATTGGGGTTGCTTTGTGCATCTGCCTGTTTAATAATTTGGTTTAAATTCACGATGCTTTTCGAATAGCCAACCGTCCAAAGTTCCTGAAAAGCACTGTTTGTATAAATGTACCTGTCGGGATCGGTGTATTGAATTTTGGCCCAATGCTGCACAAAAAGCAATGATGCATCCATGTTGTTGCTCGTGCCCCAATAAGTATCAACCGTTGCTTTGGTCGCGGCCGTAAGCAAATAATCGGGCTGTGCATTTTGTGAAGCGTTTGGGTTTTGGTTAACCGCCACCAAATCTTTTTTGCAGGAAGCCAGATTGATAAAAAGCAAGCCGGCCAATACTGTTTTTACATATAGTTTTTTCATGTTGATTAAAATTTAAGATTGATATTGAAACCAATGTTACGCACGGTAGGCAAAGTTAAATCCTCCAAACCCTGGGCATTGCCTGTGCTGAATGCAGTTTCGGGGTCAATATTCGGGACGTTTTTATGGATGATCCATAAATTGCGGCCAACAACAGAAAAAGTTGCACCCTGAAAACCAAGGCCTTTTATCCAGCGCGAAGGCAATGTATAACCCAATTTTACTTCCCGTAATTTTACATAAGAGGCATCATATACAAAGGCTTCGTCAACATTGGTAAACCCTTTGTAGTACAATTGTGCCGGTAAAATTTTCGTGTTTGCAGTACCATCAGCTTTCACGCCGTTAAACACCATCCCGTCCTGATAAACTGTTTCGCCTTTTGGCGCTGCTGCGCCGTTGCTTATCTGAACCGCAGCGGCAGAGCTGTTGTTGCCCGGATAATAATAGCTTAAACCACCGTTTTCGGCACCTCTTCCGGGCAATGTGCTAGCCAAAATACCGGTGTAAGTGCCTGTACGGTTGGTGTTTGAATAAATAGAACCGCCAAAGCGTGCATCAACTAAAACGCTTAAATTTATTCCCTTGTAATAAAAGCTGTTGTTGATACTTCCCAGCCAATTTGGCGTAAATTTCCCCAAATACTGTTTGGTTGGATTGATAACAGGCGTTCCGTTATCGCCAATAATTATCTGCCCTGCGGCATTACGCAAATAGGCATTGCCAAAAAGCGTACCGTAGGGCTGGTTTATAGCAGCCAAGACTTGTACCGTTCGGTTAACACCTAAAACATAGCTTTGTAAACGGCCTTCGGCATCCAAAGAAAGTACTTTGCTTCGGTTTAAAGAGTAGTTTGTCGTGATTTCCCAACTGAAAGATGCTGTTTTTACAGGGGTAATTCCAAGCTGTACCTCCAGCCCTTTGTTGTTTATTTTGCCGCCATTAATCAATTTTTGACTGTAACCGGTTGTCGGGCTTACATCAACGTTTAATATCTGGTTGATGCTGTTGGTGTTGTAAACACTCAAATCCAAATGAACCCGGTCTTTTAAAAAGCCCAGTTCAAACCCGGCTTCCCCGGAAGTTGTGGTTTCTGGTTTAAGTTGGGCATTAAGGTCAATGCTTGCTGCATTTTGCTGCGGGTTTGCACCAAACGGAGCCGTGAAATTGTAAGTATTAATGAGCTGATAAGGTGTGGTTGCTTTACCTACTTTAGACCATCCGCCCCTTAATTTTGCATATGTTAAAAAATCACTTTTCAGATCTAAAGCTTCCGACAGGACTAAACTACCGTTGGCAGAAGGATAGAAATACGAAAGGTTTGCTGCCGGAAGCGTAGATGACCAATCGTTCCGACCCGTTAAATTTAAAAAAGCATAGTTGCGAAAACCGATTTGGGCCGATCCGAAAAGACTGTAAGTTTCAAGCTTCCCGTAATAGTTTGACGATACCAGCGGATCACGGGAATTGCTTAAAGTATATAAACCGGCCACTGCAAGCTTGGGTGCAACCTGGTCGTTCTCCTCGTTCAAAATACTGTTGATGTTGCCTCCTCCAAAAACATCCAGCGAAAAATCCTTGTTCAGTTTTTTGGTGTATTGCAGGCGTGCTTCGGTATTGGTTTCGGTTACGTTGTAGGCATCTTCCTCGTACGAGCCAAAAGGCGTTCCGTTGGTTCCGTACGCTACTTTGATTTTGCGCCTGTCTGTATAAGTATCTGTTCCGGTGCGAAAGTTTGCCGACAAGCCATCAATAATTTTGTAGTTTAGTTCTACGCTTCCAATCAAACGGTTTTTGTTTTGTGAAACTGTATTTTCGTAAGCCAGGAAATATGGGTTTGAGTAATAATTATTGTTCCAGTTGATGTTGTTTCCGTTTGCATCCCGATAGTTTTTAAGCTGGTTGATGTCCACCTGCCTTCCAAACCAAGTAAATTGCAACATGGTGCTTGTTGCCCGCTTGCCATACGCGCCCGGCAAATTGCCTGCATCATCTTTTATATAGTTGGCAATGGTCGTGATCGTTAATTTGGAAGTTGGCCTGAAGCTGGTATTCAACAAAAAAGAATTTCTGCCCTGCTCGGTGTTTGGCACCACGCCGTTTTGGTGCAGGTTGTTGTACGAAAGCCGGTAATCAAACTTATCCCCGCTGCCTGATAAAGCAACACCATTATTTAATGTTGACCCGGTCCTGAAAAAATCCCGCACATTATTAGGATGTGCCACAAAAGGTACGGCCACTCCGTTTGAGTAAAACTGCGGGATTAAAGCGCCATTCAGCGCTGGCCCCCAACTTTCATCAACGCCATCGTTTACACCGCCACCTTTTCCATCCACATAACTAAACCTGCCGTTAGAACCTTGCCCGTATTCATTTTGATACTTAGGCAACGTCTGGATACTGGAAAAAGTGGTGTTTGAATTGATTGAAACACCTAAGCCCTTGGTGCCTTTGCCTGTTTTGGTTTTGATCAAAATTACGCCGGCAGCAGCACGGTAGCCGTAAAGCGCGGCTGCATTTGGCCCTTTAAGTACACTGATAGACTCAATATCTTCCGAGTTCAAATCAGAAATGGCATTGGCAAAATCCCGTGAACCGTTAGCGCCTAAAAATTGCGAGTTGTCCACAATTGTTCCGTCAACCACAAACAAAGGCTGGTTGTTGCCTGCAATAGAGGTTTCGCCCCGAATAACAATGCGCGACGAGCCCATATCGCCCTGGCTGTTAATTACTTGCACGCCTGCTATTTTTCCGGCCAAAGCGTTAACAAAGTTGGTTTCTTTGGCTTCGGCAATGTCTTTGGCTTTTAGCCCCTGTACGGCATAACCTAAAGATTTTTTGTCTTTGGAGATGTTTAGCGCGGTAACGACCACTTCGTTCAGCGAGTTGGTTGCCTCTTCAAGTACAATTTTAAGGTTTGATGCGTTATCGGTAACCGGCACTTCCTGCGCTGTAAAACTGATGAAACTGACCCGCAGCACATCCCCTTTTTTTGCATTCAGCGTAAACCGGCCATCAACATCTGTTTGAACACCTGTTGTAGTGCCTGTAATCACAACACTAACACCGGGAAGCGGCTTTCCATCAGCTTTGGCCAGCACAACGCCGCTTACTTTTATAGATTGCGCTACTGTAATTTTCGGAACAATAAACGGCAATAGAAATACAAACAGAAATAGGTATTTTTTTGACATAGGAACTAATTGTATGATTTGAATTTATAAAAATGATTTTTATGATTGAGTTTCAACTACAGGTATTTTTTTGAAAAGATAATCAATGCAGCCCGGTTACAGTTTTATGCAAAACCGTTCGATACTTCTTTTATCACCTAAATTTTGGTGTAGTTTTATTTTCAAGATTAAGTTTGGATGATTGCATTAAGTATAAAATAAGGGGCATAAAAGAAGCATTTTGTTGCCAACACTTCAGCAGAACTTTTCCCTCTGTCTTTCGGGACAAGCAAATAAAATAACCGTTGGTGAAACAGCGGCAAAGATATAAACTTTTTATAAAGTCTATAAGGTTGGTAGGGTTTTTGAAAAATAAAATTCGGCCTGCATTTTGGTTTTGCATCGCTCCAAAAACCAGCCATGCTTCTTTTATCGGCTAAAATTCAGGCTCCGTTTAAATTCGTACCAAAAAACAAGATGCTTCTTTTATGCCTGTAAGTTTGGTGTGCCCATATGTTTAACCAAAAAAAACTCTAAACGACACTAATTTTTAGGTGATAAAAGAAGCATTGCATATCAGTTTAACAAAAATTTAAACAGGCTTTTAACATTAAAATCAAATTTGAAAACCGCGTACGGATTTGTGCCAAAACAAAAAGAGCCGGTTGATTAACCAGCTCTCTTTTTGATTGTATTTTTGATGGCCTGTTATTTGCCCAGCGCATCAATTTTCTTTTGAACGGCCGCCGCATTGGCATCATCTTTTTTGCCGATGTAAAGCGTTTTCAAATTGCTTAATGCCTCAACCGAAGTTGGGTTAACTTCTGTAGCTTTCAAAATATATGGTTTTGCCTTGTCAAACAAAGCATTTGATTTTGCAATCGCTGCCGTGTATTCTTTTTGTTTGCTGGCCGGAAGTTTATTGGCCGAGTTGTAAATATCAATGGCCGGGCTCATGATGACATAGCCCAGGTTCAAATTGGCTTCAAAATAGTTCGGGTCAATATCCAAGGCTTTTTTGTAATATTCGGCTGCTTTTTCATAATCTTTTGAAGAAGAGTAAGTTAAACCGGCATAATAATACAAAGCTTTGTTCTTCGGGTCATTGGCAATGGCGCTTTCAATCTTCTGGAGTACTTCTTTTTTGTTTCCGGCCTGGATGTTCAGCTCAATTTCCCGCTTGGCCAGTTCTGAATTTTTCGGAAACTTTTTGGTGGCTTCGTCCATAACTTTAATGGCCGATGCCGTATCCTTTTTGTTCAAATACAAAGTAACCAAATCATTATAAACACCAATTGATTTGGAATATTTGGTGGTAACCAGCTTTTTATAATTGCTGATGGCCGCATCATTGTTTTTAGCATTTGCGGCGGCCAAGCCGGTATATAAAATTGCATTGGTATCTTCCGGGAAGTACTGGCGGTAATTGTCAAAAGCGGTGTAGGCCAAATCGTATTTCCCGCTTTGGTATTCTTTCACGCCGTTTTGCAATTGATAATTTGCCAGCGACAGCTTTGTATCGTCCAGCAGTTTTTTGTTTTCGCCTTTGGTGTCCGCATCCTGCGCTTTTTTGTAAGCTTCCTGCGCAGCGGTAACCAAATTGTTTCGGTTTGCTTGTGTAGAATCATTGGCCAAAGAACTGTAAATAGCTGCTTTTAAGGCATAAGTTTGGGGCATTTGTGCCGTTTTATCATTTGCGGCAGCTTTATCAATTGATTCTTTAGCCGTGTTTAAACTTGTGGAAGCTATTTTTCCGGTCCGCACAACCGAAAACTTGTCGTATTCGGTTTTGGCGTTTGCCAGTTCTGATTTTTGGGCAAAAGCAGTTGCAGAAACTGCAAGCGCAAAGATGCCGGCTATTACAAACTTTGTTTTCATGTGGTAATTTAATTAATTATTTGGTTTAGTTGTGTACTGATTTTATTTGCTTGTGTGCTGTCTCCGATTTTATCGTAAAGTAATTTCAGGGTTTGCAAAAATTCCGGGTCGTTTGGGTTCATCTGGTCGGCTTTCTCCAAATTAAGGCGTGCTAAATTAAAGTTTTCGGCAGATTTTTCCGGTTCGGCAAGTCCTTTTTTCATATACAAAACCCCCAAGTTAAAAACCGGGTCGTAAGCCGTATGGTTCAACTGGATCGCTTTCTTGTAAAAAGCTTCGGCCTTATTTGTTTGGTTTAAATGATCATAACACACGCCGGCCAAAAAATTGATGTCGTAATCGTCAGGGCTGGCTTTTACCAAACCGTCCATCAAACCCCTTAACGCCGCATAATCTTTTTTGTTGTTGTAGATGTTGGCCTCTTCATACAGCAGTTTTTTGTTTTCCGGGTAAAGTTGTCGGCCGTTTTTCAAGGCTTTCAAAGCTTTGGCCGTATCGCCCAAGATCTTATAAACTTTTTGTGCCGTTAAAATAACCTCCGCCCCTGCCTTGCCGCTTTCCAGCAACTGGTCATAATAAGCCGCCGATTTGTTCAGCTCGCCCATCTTGTTTGCAGCATAAGCCATATAAATGCCCAAATGATCTGTGTTTGGGGCCAAAGCCTGTGCCTTTTGAAAATAATTAACGGCGCTACGGAAATCGTTGTGCTGCAGATCGTTAAAACCTCTCCGGATATATTCATTGGCCAGGTTTCTTTTGATGTAACTGACCTCGCTGGAATAATTGTATATTTTTTTACGGGTAAAAAGCGTATCGGCATAAACCGCGGTCGTGGCCAAAAAATTGTCTGGCATGTGCAAAGTGTTTGCCGAATCTGCATAAGCAATGGTAGAATAAACAACCGCACGGTAAACACTTTTGTACAAGTTTGCCGAATCTTTTTTGGTCTGTATCGTTTTATCTATTGCTTTTTTTGCTTCGCCCAAATATTTCAAATCGTGTTTTTGATTATAAAAAGCCAGGTTGTTAAACACATCCTTCAGCACTTCCGTTTGCGCGAAGCCGGAGGATGTGCCAAACAAAAAAAACACCGATAAAAGAAGTATGCGCGCCATCTTCAAATTTTATTTTTCAGGTTGGTCGTCCTCGTCCTCGTCCAAATCTTCCTCATCTGGTTCAGGCTCAGCTACTTCGTCATCATTTTCTTCGCCGTCGTTAAATTCGTCGTCCTCGTCTTCCTCCTCATCAATCGGATGCGATGCTTCGTTTACCATTGGGTTTTCTGCTTCTAATAAATGTTCTACTGCTTCTTCAATTTCGGCTGCAACCTCTTCGTCCCGCTCGATGCTGGCCACGGATGCAATCGCGTCTCCTTCTTTCAGGGAAATCAACCTAACGCCTTGTGTGGCGCGCCCCATTGAACGCAAACCGCTCACCGCAATCCGGATAATAATGCCCGAACGGTTGATAATCATTAGGTCATCTTTGTCTGTTACGTCTTTGATCGCCACCAACAACCCGGTTTTTTCGGTGATGTTCAAAGTCCGTACGCCTTTTCCGCCACGGTTGGTTACGCGGTAATCTTCAATGTCGGTACGTTTGCCGTAACCTTTTTCTGATACCACCAAAACTGTGGTTTCCGGGTCGTTTACCGAGATCATGCCCACCACTTCGTCATTTTCGGTATCCAAATAAATCCCGCGAACGCCTGTCGCTGTCCTGCCCATCGGCCTAACCGTTTTTTCGTTAAAACGGATGGCACGGCCGGAACGCAAAGCCATTAAAATCTCGCTGCTGCCGTTAGTCAGTTTGGCTTCCAGCAATTGGTCGCCATCGTTGATGTTGATGGCGTTGATACCGTTTGCACGAACGCGCGAATAAGCCTCCAAAGAAGTTTTTTTAATGATGCCTTTTTTGGTACACATAATAATAAAGTTGTTCTCCAGATATTCCCTGTCTTTCAGGTTGATGATCTTGATGTACGCTTTTATATTTTCTTCCTTCGGGATGTTGATGATGTTTTGGATAGCACGGCCTTTAGATATGCGCGTTCCTTCCGGTATTTCAAAAACACGAAGCCAGAAACAGCGCCCTGCTTCCGTAAAAAACAACATGTAGTTGTGGTTGGAAGCAATTAATAAATGTTCAATAAAATCTGCATCGCGGCTGTTGCTGCCGATAGAACCTTTGCCGCCTCTGCCCTGCGTACGGTATTCGGTCAAAGGTGTGCGTTTAATGTAGCCTTCGCGCGAAATCGTGATCACCACATCTTCATTTTCGATGAAATCTTCCGTCATCATTTCGGCAGAAGAGTGCATGATTTCGGTTTTGCGTTTATCGCCGTAACGTTCTTTTACTTCAAGCAGTTCGGTTTTGATGATTTCCATCCGCAAACTTTCATCCGCCAAAATAGATTTCAGGTAATCAATCTGTTTCATCAGTTCGGCATATTCGGCCTTGATCTTGTCGCGCTCCAGTCCGGTTAAGCGGCGCAACGTCATATCCAAAATGGCACGGGCCTGGATGTCTGTCAGTTCAAACGAAGTCATTAAACCTTCGCGTGCTTCGTCTGGCGTTCCTGAGTTTCTGATCAAACGGATCACTTCATCCAAATGGTCCAGCGCAATCAATAAACCTTCGAGTATGTGAGCGCGTTTTTGGGCATCTGCCAGTTCAAAACGTGTCCGCCTGACCACAACTTCATGGCGGTGCTCCACAAAATGATGGATCAGGTCTTTCAGGTTCAACTGCATCGGCCTGCCTTTTACCAGCGCAATATTATTTACGCTGAAGGAAGTTTGCAGCGAGGTGTATTTATAAAGGTTGTTTAAAACGATGGCCGCGTTTGCATCTTTTTTAATCTCGTAAACGATGCGGATGCCTTCGCGGTTAGATTCGTCGCGGATATCGCTGATGCCTTCAATTTTTTTATCGTTGATCAGATCGGCCGTGGCTTTGATCATGATTGATTTGTTGACCTGGTATGGGATTTCGCTGACGATAATCCGTTCGCGGTCATGCCCATAAGTTTCAATTTCGGCCCTTGCCCTTAAAACCACACGGCCGCGGCCGGTTTCCAAAGCTTCGCGGATGCCTTCCACACCGTAAATAATACCGCCGGTCGGGAAATCGGGCGCTTTTACATGCTGCATCAATTCACTGATCTCAATATCGCGGTTGTCAATATAAGCCATCGTGGCATCAATCACTTCGCTTAAATTGTGCGGTGCCATGTTGGTGGCCATACCCACTGCAATTCCGGATGCACCGTTGACCAGCAAATTTGGGATACGAGCCGGCAAAACCGTAGGTTCTTCTATCGAATCGTCAAAATTTAACTGGTAATCAATCGTGTCTTTGTTGATGTCGGCCAGCATTTCTTCGGCAATCCGGCGCAAACGTGCTTCGGTATAACGCATTGCTGCCGGACTATCGCCATCAATCGAACCGTAATTTCCTTGCCCGTCCACCAACGGGTAACGCAAACTCCAGTCCTGCGCCATCCGAACCATCGTATCATAAACCGATGAATCGCCGTGCGGATGGTATTTTCCCATCACTTCGCCCACAATACGGGCAGATTTTTTAAAAGGTTTGGTGGCATTTAAGCCCAGATCCAACATGCCAAAAAGCACGCGGCGGTGTACTGGCTTTAAACCATCGCGCACATCGGGCAGTGCGCGCGAAACGATCACCGACATCGAATAATCAATGTAGGCGGATCGCATTTCATCTTCAATATTGATCGGAATAATCCTGTCTTCCGGTTGCTGCGGGTCATTCCCTGTTTCTTCGGCCATTTTTACTTGCTAAAATTCTTTTAAAAAATGGTAACCGGCACGCTGCCTGCTACCGCGATTTAACACGCGAAATTAAGAATTTAAACGATAAAAAGAGCGGGAAAAACAGAGAACCATACAGGAAAATAACAGATTAATGCTTCTTTTACCACCAATTTTTAGGTGGTAAAAGAAGCATGGGTTTTGGTTTGAGAAGATTTTGTTTGAGAAGAATACTGATGCCATAAGGAACAGGAAACCCATCAAACGTAGAAGTTATTTAAACTAAATTTCCCCGATAAATGCTTCTTTTATGGCATAAAAATAAAAGAACACACCCCTGACCCCTCTCGAGAGGGGAAACATGGCGCATACCTTCCTAAAGCCAGAAAGGTAGCAAGCTTTACTTCCCCTCTCGAGAGGGGCAAGGGGTGTGTTCTTGACTAATACAGGTTGAATAAACAAAACAAGCAACGCCAAAAGTTTAAACAAACCCGTACTTTGAAAAAAACAAAATGCTTCTTTTACCACCAATTTTTAGGTGATAAAAGAAGCATCAAATTGTCATCCTGAAATTTTTTCAGGATCCCTCTTCCAAGGTTAAAACCTTTCTGATGGGATGCCGAAACATTTCGGCATGACAAAAACACAATGATTTTTAGGCGATAAAAGAAGCATCAAATTGTCATCCTGAAATTTTTTCAGGATCCCTCTTCCAAGGTTAAAACCTTTCTGATGGGATGCTGAAAGATTTCGGCATGACAAAAACATAATGATTTTTAGGTGATAAAAGAAGCATTGGTTTTTATCCCACCCAATCAATCCCTTTCCGCAACAAACCCATTGTTTTTTCCTCCTCGCTTCCCGGTTGCGGATGAAAATTGTAAACCCAATTGGCTTGCGGCGGCATACTCATTAAAATAGATTCTATTCGGCCATTGGTTTCCAAGCCGAATTTTGTACCGGCATCGTAAACCAAATTGAATTCGGCGTAACGGCCACGTCGTTGGTATTGCCAGTTTTTTTCGTTTTCGGTGAAAGTTTTGTCGCGGTTACGGTTAACCAGTTCGGTGTAAACCGGAATAAAAGTGCGGCCAACGCTTTTAGAAAATTCAAAAATATCGGTCCAGGTCAGTTCATCATTGGCCGCCAAACGGTCAAAGAAAATCCCGCCGATACCGCGTGTTTCTTTTCGGTGTTTGATGCAGAAATATTCATCGGCCCAGGTTTTAAACCGCGGATAAAATTCGGGATGAAACGTATCGCAGCAGTTTTTCAATTGACGGTGGAAAAAGCGCGCATCTTCTTCAATCACATAATGCGGTGTCAGGTCAATGCCGCCGCCAAACCAACGCAAAGGTTTATCACTTAAAACAGAAGAAGGCATTTCGAAATAACGGATGTTCATGTGGATGATAGGCACCCAGGGATGTTTTGGGTGGATGACGATGGAAACGCCGGTCGCAAAAAAATCGTCCTGATCAACCACCAATGATTTTTTGAGCGTGTGCGGCAACTGGCCATAAACGGCAGAAAAATTTACGCCGCCTTTTTCAATCACATTTCCGTTTTGGATTACCCTGGAACGTCCGCCGCCGCCGCCTTCGCGCTGCCAGTTTTCCTGTTCAAAATGCGCGCCGCCGTCCAGTTGCTCTAATGCGGCACAAATCTCGTCCTGGATCAGGCGATATTCCTCCGCAATCTGTTCTTTCGTAATCATCGCCACCTCGTTTAAAATCATGTCTCAAAAATTATCGTTTTTTATACGGTAAAAGCAGTATTCGGGTTTGTTGCCGGTGGTTCTTCCAGATAATCCAAATCTTTTCCGAAGCTTTCTTTCAATTGGTTGATCGAGAAAAAAGCAATCGCCACCAATACCGCCATCATAATCCGCGCGCTGCTGATAATGCCGTATTTGACTACCAATTTCTCAAAAAGATAAGTGATCGGAATTAAAGATCCGCGGACAAAATTCGGGACCGTTGTGGTAACCGTAGCGCGGATATTGGTGCCAAATTGTTCGGAAGCAATGGTAACAAAAGTTGCCCAGTAACCACAGGAAAATCCCATAAACAAACACAGCCACGTAAATTGCTGCGGCGTAACATGAACGGAATTTAGGTAAACAAAAGCGCTAACCAACGACAAAATATGAAAAAGCATCATCGTAATTTTGCGCGAACGGGTTGCCTGCGCCATTAATCCGGCAACTAAATCTCCTGCTGAGATACCAAAATACGTGTACAAAATTCCGGTTCCGGCGCTTAAAACCGTTGTGGCTTGCAATGCTTTTCCAATTTCGGGTGCTTGTGTTACCAAAATCCCGACCACAAACCAAAGCGGCGCACCAATTAAAATGCAGTATAAATATTTGAAAAACCTTTTCCGATCGGTAAACAACATCAAAAAGTTGCCACGGCTCACACCTGTTTGTTCGGCTTCTTTAAACATTCCGCTTTCAAAAGTTCCGGCACGTAAAAGAAGCAGTAAAAAACCTAAGCCGCCGCCAACAAAATACGCGGTTTGCCAACTAAAGTAAACGGCAACTTTTGCTGCAACTGCCGCACCCATCAACCCTACAACGGCAACCATCATCGTACCGTAACCACGGTTTTTTTTGCTTAAAGTTTCGCTTACCAAAGTAATCCCAGCACCAAGTTCTCCGGCCAAACCAATACCGGCAGCAAAACGGACGATGCCATACATTTCAATCGAATGCACCAAACCGTTCAAAAAATTGGCAATCGAATACAACAAAATCGAACCGAACAATACTTTTATCCGCCCCAGTTTATCGCCGATAATCCCCCATAATATTCCGCCTAAAAGCAGACCGCCCATTTGCATGTTCAATACAAATTCGCCATCTGTCCGCATGTTTTCGGGTTTTACGCCAATGTCTTTGAAGCTTTGCAGGCGAACAATCGAGAAAATCACCAGGTCGTAGATGTCAACAAAATAGCCCAAAGCCGCAACGATCACTAAAAAAAGGATGTTTCTGTTTTTTGCAGGTGCTGTGGCAGTCATGTAAAAAAATTAGGTTAAAGTTAAAGTTGGTAAATATATTTAATTTAAAAGGATGAAAAGCAAAAGCCCTTGCAATAAAAAAAGCATGGTAAAAGAAGCATCAATTTGTCCGGATTTCAAAAGCTGCTGTAATAATTCAAAATTCGGATTATCTTAGCCTGATGGAAAATTTTGTTCAGTATAATCCAACGAAAGTGATTTTTGGACGGGAAGTTACCGACCAGTTGCCCGCAGAAATATCATGGAAAAAAGCTTTGGTTGTGATTGGCGAAAGCTCGGCCAAGCGGAACGGATTGTATGCGCGGGTGGTTTCTTTGATGAATATGGCGGGACTGGAACACGTTACTTTTGAAGGTGTAAAGGCCAGTGCAACGTACCAGGACGCAGATAAAGCGGTAAAATTGGCCAAAGAATATGGCGCCGAAGTGGTTGTCGCGATTGGTGGCTGCTCGGTAATTGATACGGCAAAAGCGGTTGCGGCAGGTTTTTACAGCAACCACTCCGTTTGGGATTTTTATATGCTAAAAGAAGCACCACAGCAGGCGCTTCCGGTTTTGAATATCCAAACCATTGCTTCCACCGGTTCGGCAATGAACAATATTTCGGTTTTGTGCGATTATGAAACCGGCATCAAAAAAGATTTTAGTTCGCCTTTGTTTTATCCGAAAACCGCTTTTTTGGATCCGTATTATTCGGTTACGGTGCCAGCAAAACAAACGGCTTTTGGTGTTTCCACCATGATTGCTTATGCCTTCGAGCAGTTTTTGAATGACGGCGATGCTGTTTTAACTGATTATTTTACAGGCGATTTGATCCGTTTGTCTATCCAATATGGCAAGGAAGTGATGCAAAACCTGGGCGATTACCAATTGCGTTCCAACCTGATGTGGATGGCTACAATCGCACTGAACGATACGTTAAGTTCGGGCCGAAATTATAGCGATAAAAGCATCAGTTGCCTGGCCAATGCTTTGGATGTGCTTTTTGGAATTGGACACGGTGCTTCTTTGGCCATTGTTTTATGTGCCTGGCTGAAGTACCACCAATACCGCTATTTAAACCGGATCAAGTTTTTGGCGAAACATGTTTTTGGTTTGGAAAACGTGGATTCGGATTTTACGGTGAATACTTTTGTGCAGAAGCTGCAGGATTTTTACCGCTGCATTGGTGTTCCGGTCAAGCTTTCGGAAGCCGGGATTGATCCTTCTCAAAAACAAAACATTTTGCAAAGCTTCCAGAAAAATAAAATCTCGGTGAGCAATTACAAAATGGCCGACAAAGATTACGAAGCCTTGCTGGATTTGATGTGGTAATCTTTGATACTGTTTTTATGCCGGTAAAAACAGTATCAATTAAATTCCGCTAACGCGAGGTAAAGTTATTGCCGGAAAAAGGATACCTTCCGCCGAAATCTTCCACCCAATAATAGTTGTACACGTAGGCGCCAACTTCTTTAAAAGCCGGGTTCATCAGGTTTTTGCAATGCTTTTCGCTTTTAAACAATTCCCGGTTTACCTGTTGGATAGATTGCTGCCCGGCGGCAATATTTTCGCCAATCATATAACGTTGAAAACCGGCAGGCGTGTAACCGGCTTTTTCAAAACGTTGCTGAATGTGGTCGCCGTTCCTGCTTTCATGACTAAAATAATTATTGTTGGCCATGTCTTGCGCGTGTGCAGCAGCAGCCGAAGCCAGTTGATCGTTCCAAACCAAAGGCGCAACCGGCGGCATATAAGTGGTGCCGCAATTGCAGCCCCGCGCCCTGATTTGGTTGATCCGCTGCAAAACCTCAGCTTTAAAACTGAAATTTTTACCGGTAAAAGAAGCATCGTCCCAAACGAAAGAAACGCAAAAAAACAACGGAATAACGAACAGGAATTTTAGTTGAAAAGGTTTCATGCAGTTTGGCATCACAATTTTAAATTGGATGAGGAACGCAAAAAATAGTTTAAGGATATCAAAACTAATTTAAATTTTGTTTGATTGGATTGCCATGCTTCTTTTATCACCTAAAAATCATCCATGTGTTGTCATCCTGAACTTGTTTCAGGATCCCTCGTGATAAGTAACCAAACCTGTGGGATGCCGAAACAAGTTCGGCATGACAAAACTGTAAAAACAGCATTTTTAGGAGATAAAAGAAGCATTGGAAATAAATCGATAAAAAGTTAGTCTGATCTAAGCAAATTTATAATTCCTGAACCTGCTTCCAGATTTCCTCGTTCACCGGAATTCCTTCCAAAGTATTTTTATTTCTGGTGATCAAGGTTCTTTCTCCGGGATAATAAATCTTGCCGTTTTGATCAACCGGTTCGCTGGTTTTGGTGAAATCGATGATTTGTTCGATGAGGTTTTGGTGAAGATCAGGCTGATAAATGGCAATAAAAGTTTGCGAAACGCCAGCTTCTTTTCCTGCCGCTGTAATTGCTGCCGTTGATTTTCCTCCGCTTAAAGCCGTCAAAACCACGTCCAGCATCAACGAAAGCCCCGAGCCTTTCCACAAACCAATTGGCAAAGCGCGTTCTGTTTTTCGGATGGCTGCGGCATCGGTTGTTAAATTTCCCGCTTCGTCATAACCGCCAGCATAAGGCAAAGGTTGTTGGTTTAGTTCGTGTTCCTGCAACTTCCCGTACGAATATTGGGAAACGGCCATATCCAAAACCAAATGTCCGCCTGCTTTTGGCACCGCAATTACCAGCGGATTGTTTCCTAATCGCGGTTCTTTTCCTCCCCAGGGCGGCACATTGGCGATGGTGTTGGTAAAACAAATTCCTATACAACCGGCATCGGCAGCTTGCCAGCCGTAAGTACCGCCACGCATCCAATGGTTGGTATTTTTGATGCTGACGCAGCCAATGCCGTTTGTTTTTGCAAGTTCGGTTGCCGCTTTCATGGCTAAAGAAGCATTGTACATTCCTGGGGCAAGATGCCCGTTCCAATGTGCCAGCGCGCTGTTTTCGCTTAAAACTTCCGGCTCGGCTTCCGGTTTTACCAAGCCATTTTTCACCAAATCCATAAAAACCGGGAAACGGTTCAGCCCGTGCGAGTAAACGCCATCCATACTGTTTTGCGCAAAAATGTTGGAACACAATGCTGCTTTTATGGCAGAAAAATTGTGTTTCAGCAATATCCTTTCAAACTCATGTTGTAAATCCTGGTAAGCAACCCGCATGTGTTTTTAACCGCCTCGCTGTTGCTTTGTTTCGGTTGATTGATCCTGGCACAAACCGAAATTAAGGGCATAAAAAAAGCCTTTCAACATCTCGAAAGGCTTTCCAGTAAACGGCTAAGTATATATTTGCTATATATTAAACTTTTTTTACGTTAACTGCCTGCAGCCCTTTTCTGCCTTCTTCCACATCATACTGTACATCATCGTTGTCTTTGATGGCATTTACGCCGCCTTGAACATCTTTGAAGTGCACGAAAAGATCTTTACCATCATCGGTAACGATAAAACCATAACCTTTTTGAGTGTTAAACCACTTTACTTTTCCAGTTTTCATAACATTTTCTTAGAATTAAATTAGTGGTTTAATTTAAAAAAACTAAACTAAAAAATGCAAATAATTAAAACAAAAAAAGATTATGGATTTTATGCTGATAAAAACAGTATTGCTTCCTCAATAAGCAGCGTCAATCTCTTTAAGATAATTGCTTAATGGAGACAAGCCAACCGCTTTTCTTCTCAAATCAACATTAAGCGAATCCTGGATAGGAAAAGGCAAATGTTTATGTGTTTCTTTATTGTAGCGTGTTTGCGTTCCGTATAACTGTTTATGCCCCTGGTTGGTTAAAACACGATCTTTTAAATAAGCGTACTTTTCTCCGGAAGCGTTGTGTTGCTTAACCTCTTTCTCCATTTGAACTAAAACTTCTTGTTGAAATTTCACGTCGTCATCACAGTGCTGAACGATAGCCCAAAACTTGCTGCTTCCGCTTTCTCCAACTAAAGAAAAACCCGGATAACCATACTGATGAAATATTCGTTTAGCTTCTGCTAAATTCAAACTGTCTGTTTTTGCCCAATTTTTTTGAATAGTTGCTTCGTCATAATCCGATTGCTGGTGCTTGTTAAGCTTCATGTATTCCAGGCGCCATTTCTGGTCTTCTTTAAACATCACCTTGAGCTTTTTGTACAAAGCCGAATCAATTTTGGATTGACAAAAAGCGTTTTGGGAAAACAGTAAAACGATCAAACAGAATAAAAACAAATGCTTCATAACTAATATTTTAGGCCAAGTTATGAAACATTTGTTAAAGTATAAAACGATACTGTTTTTACTGGCATAAAAACAGTATCGTAAAAAATATTATTTATTAGGCTGAGGTGTCATCCGCAAATACGGTTTCACTTCGGTAAAACCTTTTGGGAATTTGGCCGGAATATCTTCTGTTTTGATGGCCGGCAAAACCACCACGTCCTCTCCTTCTTTCCAATCGGCAGGCGTAGCAACACTATGATAAGCCGTTAATTGAAGCGAATCAATCACGCGTAAAATCTCCTGGAAATTCCGCCCGGTAGAAGCCGGATAACTGATAATGAGTTTTACAATTTTATTCGGATCAATGATGAACAACGAACGGATGGTTGCATTAACCGAAGCATTTGGGTGGATCATATCATAAGCTTCGGCAATTTCTTTGCTTTCATCTGCAATGATCGGGAACGTAACTTCTACATCCTGCGTTTCGTTGATGTCATTGATCCAGCCTGCATGTTGCTCAACCGAATCCACACTCAGCGCAATTACTTTGACGTTGCGTTTTTCAAACTCCTCTTTTAAAGAAGCTGTTTTGCCTAATTCGGTGGTACAAACCGGCGTATAATCACCCGGATGCGAAAACAAAACGCCCCAACTATCACCTAAAAAAGTGTAAAAATCAATTTCTCCCTGAGATGTTTTGGCGTGGAAGTTTGGCGCTTTATCGCCTAATCTTAAACTCATGACGTTAAAATTTAGTGTAAATAATACTATACTAAAATAGTAGGGGATTCTGTCATAACAAAACGATAATCCAACAAAAAAAGGGAACCTGTTTGGGTTCCCTTTCCTTAATCTAAAGCAGACTAATTAATTTATTTTACTGCATCAACCACAGCTTTAAAAGCTTCCGAGTGGTTCATTGCTAAATCAGCCAATACTTTACGGTTTAAAGTGATTTTGGCCGTGTTTAATTTCCCCATTAATTGAGAATAAGATATGCCATGCTGACGTGCACCAGCGTTGATCCGCTGGATCCACAATCCTCTGAATTCTCTTTTTTTAGTTTTACGGTCGCGGTAAGCGTACTGTAAACCTTTTTCAACTGTATTTTTGGCAACGGTATAAACCTTGCTGCGCGAACCCCAATAACCTTTGGCGAGGTTCATTATTTTTTTTCTGCGTCTGCGGGACGCTACTGCGTTTACTGAACGTGGCATTTTTTTAGATTTTTGGTAGTGGGTGTTTCAACTAAGAAAACTTACGGGACCCGAATACCTGGTTAAACATTTTTGTTATTTACCGATGCAAAGCATCCGTTTTACGTTGCCCATATCAGCGGCAGATACCAGGCTGGTGTGGGTAAGGTTACGTTTGCGTTTGGTAGATTTTTTAGTCAGGATGTGGCTTTTAAAGGCGTTTTTCCTTGCAATTTTACCGGTTCCAGTAAGCTTAAAGCGCTTTTTGGCACTGGAATTGGTTTTCATTTTTGGCATAGCTGTTTTTTTAAACTTTTATTTTTTTGCTGCTTTAGGTGCTAATGTTAGGAACATTCGTTTGCCTTCTAATTTTGGCAATTGTTCCACTTTTCCAACGTCTTCTACGGCTTGTGCAAAACGGAGCAGTAAAATTTCGCCCTGCTCTTTGTACACAATCGCCCTTCCTTTAAAATGGACGTAAGCCCTAACCTTTTCGCCGGCTTCTAAGAATTTTTGCGCATGTTTCAACTTAAATTCAAAATCGTGGTCGTCAGTATTCGGGCCGAAACGAATTTCTTTGATAACGGTTTGTTTGGCATTGCTCTTGATTTCCTTCAACTTCTTTTTCTGCTCATAAATAAACTTGTTGTAGTCTATAATTTTACAAACAGGCGGTGTAGCGTTCGGGGAAATTTCTACCAGGTCCAATTCCTGCTCTTCCGCCATTGCCTGGGCAACCCGGGTGCTAAAAATTCCGGGTTCTACGTTGTCGCCAACTAAACGAACTTCAGGAACCCTGATAAACTGGTTGATATTGTGTTCAGCTTCTTTCTTTTTAAAAGGAGGCCGAGGCCCTCTGCTGAAATTTGGTTTGTTTAATGCCAAGTTATACGGTTATTTCTTTTTCTATTAATGATTTAAAATCTTCTAAAGGCATACTGCCTAAATCCCCTTCGCCATGCTTTCTTACCGAAACGGTGCCTTCTGCCGCTTCCTTTTCGCCAACAATAAGCATGTAAGGTATCTTTTTAACTTCTGCGTCCCGAATTTTTCTACCGATCTTTTCGTCCCGCAAGTCAATAAGACCGCGAATATCGTGTTTTTTTAAGGTATCTGAAATTTTTTTTGCATATTCTTCATATTTTTCCGATATGGGTAGGATTGAATATTGCTCCGGTGTTAACCATAACGGGAAATTACCGGCACAATGCTCAATCAAAACAGCCACAAATCGTTCCAGCGAACCAAAAGGCGCGCGGTGGATCATTACCGGCCGGTGTTTCTGGTTGTCGCTTCCGGTGTATTCCAGTTCAAAACGCTCCGGCAAATTGTAATCCACTTGGATTGTTCCCAACTGCCATTTCCGGCCCAAAGCATCTTTCACCATAAAATCCAGTTTCGGCCCATAAAAAGCAGCTTCGCCAAAAACCGTTACCGTTGGCAAACCTTTTTCGTGTGCTGCTTCAATTATCGCAGCTTCGGCTAATAACCAGTTTTCATCACTTCCGATATATTTGGTTTTGTTCTCCGGGTCACGAAGGGAAATTTGTGCCGTATAATCATCAAACCCTAAAGCTTTAAAAACATAAAGCACGATGTCAATCACTTTTTTAAACTCTTCTTTTACCTGATCCGGGCGACAAAACAAATGCGCATCATCCTGGGTAAAACCACGAACACGGGTCAATCCATGCAATTCTCCGCTTTGCTCGTAACGGTAAACTGTTCCAAACTCTGCATAACGAACGGGAAGATCTTTGTAAGAACGAGGTTTGGTTTTATAGATTTCGCAATGGTGCGGACAATTCATCGGTTTCAAAAAGAACTCCTCGCCTTCCTGCGGCGTTTTAATCGGCTGAAAAGAATCCGCGCCATATTTTTCGTAATGACCGGAAGTTACATACAGGCTTTTATGTCCGATATGCGGTGTAATTACCTGCTCGTAACCAGCTTCTTCCTGTGCTTTTTGCAGGAATCTAACTAATTTCTCACGCAAAGCTGTTCCTTTTGGCAGCCACAAAGGCAAACCCATTCCCACTTTTTCTGAGAAGGCAAACAGTTCCAGTTCCTTGCCCAACTTGCGGTGGTCGCGTTTTTTGGCTTCTTCCAGGAAGTGTAAATATTCCGTCAGCTCGCTTTGCTTTGGATAGGTAACGCCGTAAATCCTGGTCAACTGCTTACGAGTTTCATCGCCGCGCCAGTAAGCGCCGGCAACGCTCATCAACTTAATTGCCTTGATGAAAGAAGTATTCGGGATATGCGGCCCGCGGCACAAATCGATAAAATTTCCCTGCGAATAAAAAGTGATCGAACCGTCCGGCAAATCCTTGATCAGATCCAGTTTATATTCATCGCCTTTTTCAGTAAAGTATTCAATCGCATCTGCTTTAGAAACCGGTTTGCGGATAAATTCTGATTTGGTTTTGGCCAGTTCCGCCATTTTATCTTCGATCTTTTTAAAATCATCCGAAGAAAAAGGCTGGTCGCCAAAATCAACATCGTAATAAAAACCGGTTTCGATGGCTGGCCCGATTCCCAATTTCACGCCTGGGTACAAAGCTTCTAAAGCTTCGGCCATTAAATGCGCGGAAGAATGCCAAAAAGTTGCTTTTCCTTCGGTATCGTTCCAAGTCAGCAAACGGATTTTGGCATCGTTTTCAATTGGGCGGCTGGCGTCCCAAACCTGGCCATCAATTTCGGCAGCCAAAACATTTCGGGCCAAACCTTCAGAAATTGAACGGGCGACTTGCATGGCGGTAATGCCTTTGTCGTACTCGCGGACAGAGCCGTCCGGCAGTGTTAAGTGAATCATCTACAACTATGATTTTAATTTTTATGTGGTAAAAACAGTATCCATCACCTACAAAGTGATTTCGGGCAAAAGTAAGGTTTTAGGTGAGATTTTTTGCAGGAAGAATTTATGCCGGTAAAAGAAGTATGACGATTTAAGTTTATATTTGAAAGTATGGAAAAAGTTAAGCAAGGATTGGATTCAGCAGAAATTGAACAATTAAAACAAAACCTGAAACTTACGTACAAAGAACGTTTTTTGATGTTGACCCGTTTGTACAAAATCCAACAAACAATGAACAAGGCTACGATCATCCATAAACCGTTTATCAGTAAATAATTATTGTGGATATTTTTGATGAAGAAATATTAAAATTTTGGAAAGCGTTGCAAAACCATGATGTTAAATATATTATGGTTGGAGGTTTTGCTACTAATTTGCATGGATACCAACGTTATACGGGCGACATGGATATTTGGATAAAAGACACCATTGAAAATAGAAAGCAGTTACGTAGCGCGTTTATAAATTGTGATATGGGCGATTATCCGATGATCGAATACATGCAGTTTATTCCTGGTTGGACTGAATTTCGTTTAAACAATAGCTTAATCTTGGATATACTTATTGATATGAAAGGCTTAGAAGGTTATAGTTTTGATGAATGTTTAGAAATGGCTTCTGTTGCCGATATTGATGGAATAAAAGTTCCATTTTTACATCTTAACCAATTAATTACAAATAAGAAAACAGTAAACCGGCCAAAAGATCAAATCGATGTATTAGCACTGGAGGAAATTAAAAAATTTAGAGGAGATAATTGAAGGTGCTTTTTTTAATTTGATACTTCTTTTAGCGAATAAAATTATCGTAATTGAAAAATCAATCCAGAAAGTTCAAGGAGGATTTTACTTCTGCCAAAAAATACGTTTTCATCCGTCCGGACTTGTATTCACTTTCACGACGAAGTATTTCCTCTTTCTGCTCGTCTGTTAACAATAGATATTTACCATCTAAAACACCGCGTACTTGTTGCTTTTCAGATTCGCTTAATTGCTGTATCGCTTCAATTAATTGGTTAATGGAAAGGCTTACTGAAATCATATTTCAAATTTAAGAATTTTTTGTTCAAATTTTTGCAGGAAGAATTTATGCCGGTAAAAGAAGTATGCTGATTTAAGCTTATATTTGAAAGTATGGAAGAAATTAAGCAAGGATTGGATGCCGCTAAAATTGAACAATTGAAAAAAAATTTGAAATTGACATACAAAGAACGTTTTGAAATGTTAACGCGCTTGTATAAAATCCAGCAAACGATGAACAAGGCTACGATTATTCATAAACAATTAATCGCTAAATAATAGTTATGGATATTTTTGATATTTGTACGGGTAAAAACAACTACAAAAATTTATGTTTATATTGATTGTTGCAATTCCTTAGATTTAAAAAATACTGCACCTTTAGCATTTTCATACCAGGCATTTACTGGTCTGTCTGATGGATATCCAAACTGACTTCTAAATGCCTTTCGTTCTGAAGTAAAATCCCACCATTTCTTTTTGCTGTCGGGATAGTTTGCATAATGCACAACTAACCAAAATTGATCTTCAACACAAGAGTCAGTCCATTTTCCTATATGCTTTTCATAAGCGTTTAATAATTCCGGGCCTGATTTATCTTTCAACGAAACAAGGTTGTAATAACCTAACAGCATTAAATCTTTTACAAACTTTATACCTATGGAATCTATACTTTGAAATTCGAACAATGCTTTCAAAGTTTTGATCCTTTCCGCACTTGCATCCAATATTGTAATCACTTCATCAATAGCATAATTAGCTAATACTTTTTGTGAAACTTTTTTGGACTTAATTAGATGTTTCTCCTCTTGCGTTAATTCTAAGTCAATAATTTTTTTCATCATTATTCATCCTCTGCAAAAGTAAGCATGAAGTTATTGTTATCTTGAATAGAAAATTCCGTTGCACCATAAAATGTGGTTTCCATGCCTTGCAATATGGTTACCTTATCTTTAATATCTTGATAAAACTGGCGAATGCTTTTAACTTTGATATACAACAATAATGATCCGCCACTTTGCCTTGATACAATGGGTAACATATTTTCAATACTTGCAAAGGTTTGAAACATAAAAGTAACGCTGCCATTCATCATTAAGGCAAATACAGGATTACCGTCATCAGGAACTTCAGTTATAACTTGAAATCCAAGTATTTTATAAAAGGAAATAGTTTCTTGAAGGTCTTTTACGTACAAATTTGGAGATACAGCTTCCATAAGTTTTTTTGCTAAAAATAGTAGCTTTTTAACTCAATAACAAGTTTTATTATCGAAGTTTATCTAAAAAAAATAAAAACTTATTTACAACGAGATACTTCTTTCACCACCCTAAAACCAACTTCAAACATTGCCCCAGCCACTGGCCAAAACATCGGCCAGGTGTACTGTTTTTATCGGTAAATTATTCTTGTCGATATATCCTTACAAATTTAATTTATGAAATTATTAACTCGTTGTAGGATGTTCAGAGCTTTTCAATTTCATAAACAGGAAGTTTAGTGATTTTCGCAATAAACCCAATAGCTAACCCCTCTTTTTTTAGTTCGCGGGCGATAGCAACAGCTTCTTCATGTTTGCCTTTTTCAATGCCCTTTTCGATTCCTTCCTTTTCAGCCCTGTTCAATAAAAATTCTTCGATGCCCATCGCTTTTAACTTTTATGATGTTTAAAGCTTTTCAATTTCATTAGCAGTAAGTTTAGTGATTTTCGCAATAAACCCAATAGCTAACCCCTCTTTTTTTAGTTCGCGGGCGATAGCAACAGCTTCTTCATGTTTGCCTTTTTCGATTCCCTTTTCAATGCCTTTTTCAATACCTTTTTCAATGCCCTTTTCAATACCTTTTTCAATACCTTGCTTTTCGGCCCGGTCCAATAAAAATTCTTCGATACCCATCGTTATATTTTTTTCTGTTAAACTACCGATCTCTTGTTCAAATTTAGTAAACATCTCCTGGTTTTCAAAACGCAGGTAATACCGCAAAAAGTTCATTACCTGTCGTATTTTGTCTTTAGGCATTTGTTTAATCAGCAGGCGTTTGGCCAAAGCGTAGGCCAGGTCAAATAGTTGCTGGTCTTCCAGTTTCTTTCGGCAAAGCACCAGTTTGGCCGATAGCACGGCCATGGCAAAAGGGTTGTTGCTTGCCTCCAGTACCGCATCGTCCTGGTCCAGGATTTTATAAGTGTTATAGCTGTAGTGTACCTTTGTCCCGAGGTATTCCCTTTCATAAAATTTGGGATGGAACTTTTTGTTGGTATCGGCAAAAATAGCAAATGCGGTAATTGGTTTATCATACCTGTCCAGGATGCGGTAATAATACTGGAACATCCTTTTGGCGAAACCCTGATCGGTGTAGCCCTGTACTTCCACGTGTACCAGTATCCATTCTTCCGACCCGTTTTGCGTAAATACTTTAACCAGTTTATCCACGTAGCGCGGGGCATATTGGTTTTCTTCCGGCGGGAACAATTGTTCCAACTCCTTATCCAAGTATTCAAACCCTTTTTCGAGATCAAATATTTGTTCAGCATCCGGGTAAAAGAATTTCAAAAAGTCGTCAAACAAATCTTCTAAGGCAGCTTTCCAAAGGATATCGTTACGGTTCATGCTGAAAAAATTAAAGGCCCGAATGTAGCTGAATTTTTTGGTGGGCGATGATACCTGAATTGATGCCGATACTTCTTTTACCACCCTAAAATCAGCCTCAAACATTGCCATAACACCATCCAAAACATTGGCAAGACGTGCTGTTTTTATCGGCGGATTTCTGCGTATTCAAGGTTTTGTAAATTCAATGTTTATAAAAACTACTTATCTCCGTAATGCCCAATTGCAGATACAACAAAAACAGTGATTACCAATTCATCAATCCTATAAATTAACCTGTTTTTTTTGTTGATTTGCCTTGACCAATAACCCGATAATTTGAATTTTAATTTTTCAGGTTTGCCAGTGCCTGTTTGCGGATGTTCTGCCAGTTCTTCAAAAATAATTTCAACTCTTTTGATCGAAGCTTTGTCGCCTGATTTTTTAAGGGCCTGAAGTTCTTTTTGAGCCGTTTTTTCGACTACGATAATATACTTGCCCATATATCTTTAGGGTCTGCAATAGTTACAATTTCAGCGTTTTTGATATTTTCTTCTGCTTGCAAAATCCGTTTAATTAACTCAGGATTGGTTGATAATGAATCAATATCTGAAAGCGGCGTTAACAGATAAGCTTTGTCTTTATCACGCTGAACTACAATTTGAACATTTGTATCCAAAAGATCAAAATACTTTTTCTGGTTTTTTGAGAATTCTTCGCTACTGATCACTAACATAACAAATGGAATTAATTTACTAATATATCATTTTTAAAAGAATCAATACTTCTTTTACCGCCTAAAAATCAACCTCAAACATTGCCCCAGCCGCTGGCCAAAACATCAGCCAGGTGTACTGTTTTTATCGGCAAATTATTTTTGTCAATGTAACCCTGCAAATGCAGCAAACAGGAAGCATCGGTAGAAATAATATAATCGGCCTCCAAAGCCAACGCCTGGTCAATTTTTTGCTGCGCCATCGCCGTAGAAATTGCCTCAAACTTTACGGCAAATGTTCCGCCGAAACCGCAGCAAGTATCGCTGTCGGGCAGTTCCAGCAGTTCCAATCCGTGTACTTTTTCAAGCAATTTTCGCGGTTCTGCTTTGATTTTGCATTCGCGCAAAGCAGAACAACTATCGTGGTAAACGGCTTTTCCTTCCAGTTCGGCACCAAAATAATCCTGCTCCATCACATTAATCAGAAAGTCGGAAAGCTCGTGAATATGGTTTTGGATCGAACGGCACTTGTTGTGCACGGCCGTATTGGTAAACAAATCGTTGTAATAATTTTTGACCATACCGGTACATGAAGCGGAAGGCGAAACAATAAAATGCTGATCGGTAAAATCTTCCAGAAATTTGTTGCCGATGGCTTTGGCATCGTCCCAAAAACCGGCGTTAAAAGCAGGCTGGCCGCAGCAGGTTTGGTTTGGGTTATAAATTACTTCGCAACCTACTTTTTCTAACAATTTTATGGTGCTAAAAGCAGTATCCGGATAAAGCTGATCAATAAAACAAGGAATAAATAGTTCAACTTTCATTTAGTTTCCCGGATTTTTGAGGCTGTAAAACTCGGCATTATTGTTAAGGTTTTTTTCGCCGGATCGTAAAGAAAACAATAAAACGAAACCGATGACGAACAAAATGGTGAGGAAAAGGATCGAATTGCGCATGTTTCCGGTGAGTTCTTCGATAAAACCAAAACCAAACAAACCGGCCACAATGGCCACTTTTTCGGTTACATCGTAAAAACTAAAAAACGAAGCCGTATCCGGAATATTTTCGGGCAGAAACTTGGAATACGTAGAACGCGAAAGCGACTGGATACCGCCCATCACCAAACCAACAATCACGGCCAAACCATAAAATTCGGCAGCGGTGGTGATAAAATAAGCAAAAACGCAAACGCCAATCCACAATAAAACCACGGCCATCAGTACGGGTGTATTGCCAAATTTTTCCGACATTTTTGACATCAGCGTTGCACCGCCGATGGCCACCAATTGGATAATCAAAATAATAGAAATCAAAGCCGGAGTTCCTAAATGCAGCTCCTTTTCGCCAAAGTTTGCAGCCACCAGCATGATGGTTTGCACGCCCATCGAGTAAAAGAAAAAGGCCGGTAAAAAACGCTTCAGCAAAGGCATGTTTTGCACTTTCGCCCAAACGTTTTTCAGTTCTTCAAAACCGTTGTGTACTTTTTGCTGGTTCAGTTTGTTAAAGTTCGGACTTCCTTTCGGCAATACTTTAAAAGGGATTTGGGCGAAACCGATCCACCATAAACCAACCAGCAAAAAGCTTAGGCGGGCCGGAAAAGTTGCATCGGTAATGCCAAAAGTTTTTGGCGATAATACAAATACAAAACAAATGATCTGCAGCAAAACGCTACCGATATAACCATAAGTAAAACCTTTCGCACTTACCGAATCTTGCTGGTCAATTGTTGCAATTTCGGGCAAATACGAATTGTAAAAAACCGCTCCTCCGCAGTAACCAATCGCTGCAATGGCAAAACAAATCACGCCGATTTCCAACGTATCCAACTTAAAAAAATACAAACCGCAGCAGGCCAAAGCGCCAAGCCAGGTAAAAAACTGCATGTACGTTTTTTTATTCCCGCGGTAATCGGCAATGGAAGTTAAAATGGGCGTTAAAAAAGCAATAATGAGGTAAGCAACCGCCAGCGCGTAGTTGGAAAGCGCCGTGTTGACAAAGCTTTTTCCGAAAAATAAAACTTTATCGCCATGTTCTTTTGTTGTAGTAATTGCCGTATAATAGGCCGGGAAAATGGTGGACGTGATGACTAAATTGTAAGCAGAATTTGCCCAATCAAACATGGCCCATGCCTTGATGGCCTTTTTGTTATTTTTGATCTCCATACTTCCCGCAAAGTAAGTATAATTTAAGAAAACCGGAATTGACGAACAAACAGGAAATAAAATGCCCGCATTGCCATGAATGGACTTTATGGCGAGGGCATATTGACGACCGCTGTTTGTACTGTGGCGAGTTCCTGGAGGTCGAAAATTTTACCAAATCGGTAGAAACCAAAATACAACGCGAGGTAAAAAAAGAGGCGGATTTTTTGTTTGTGCGGGAAGAAGACAGCCCGTTTGTCAAAAAACTCAAAACAAGATTGCGGCCCATCCGCACGGCTTTTTACTATGCACAAATCGGTTTTGTGGTTTTCATTTCAGCGCTTTTATGGTTAATCGGTATCCTTTCAGCTTGATGATGAAGACACTTTTAAATCCTTGGTTTTTAGTTTTTTGTGTGCTTTGGGCGGTTTTTTATCTGGCGAAAATCAGCCACCATCCGATACTGTTTTTACACGGGTATTTTACGGATCTGCTGGCCGTTCCCGTGGTGGCCAACCTCGGGCTTTGGTTCCAACGAATTTTTGCCGGTAAAAGAAGCATCTACGTTTTAAAGCCCGGACACGTTATTTTTATCGTGGTTTATATTTCCTTGGTTTTTGAGTGGTTTTTGCCGAAGTACGATCCGCAGAAATACACCGGCGACTGGCTGGATGTGCTGCTTTACATTTTGGGCGGACTGTTTTTTTTCTTCGTGATGAACAAACCGCTGACCAATGACCGAATTAAACGCCCGGCCTAAATCCGCAGCAATTTAAAAAACAAAGCCTTTACTGTTGCTGTATTACGATCATGGTAACCAAAACCGAACGCAAAAACTGGCAGCAACACGCCACCGAAATTTCAGCCAATGATTTAAAACAATTTGGCACAACCGTAGTCATCTCGCCGCATGAAGACGATGAATCATTAGGTTGCGGCGGAACGATTGCCTTGCTGCGGCAAATGGATGTTCCGGTTTTTGTGGTTTTTGTGAGCGACGGCAGCAAATCTCACCCAAACTCCAAAAAATTTCCGGCAGAAAAACTACGCGAACTGCGCGAAGCGGAAGCGTTAAAAGCTTTGCAAATCCTCGACGTTCCAATGGAAAATGCTTCTTTTATGCGGTTAAAAGACACGGCCGTTCCCAATCAAAATTTTCCTGATTTTGATGCCGCCGTCCAACAAATGCTGGAAATTTTAAAAGGCATCAACCCAAAAACCATATTGGTAACCTGGGAAAAAGACCCGCACGCGGACCACCGTTCGTCCTGGCAAATCCTAAATCAAGCCGTACTTCAACTTGAAACACAACCACGCGTGCTGCAATATTTAATCTGGATTTGGGAATTAGGAAAAAAAGCAGATATTTCTCAGGATGAAGCAGTTAAATGGTTTCAGGTGAATATCAAACCGGTGGCTGAAATCAAGAAAAAAGCGGTTGAAGCGCATGCCTCTCAAACCACACGGTTGATTGACGACGACCCGGAAGGCTTTATCCTTTCACCCGAAATTTTGGCCCATTTTGATGATGGCGAGGAACTTTTTATCGAAAGTAAACCTTTTGTTTCGGACCATCCTGAAAAAGCCAATTCTCTATCGGCTGATTTTTTTAATGAATTTTACAGCCACGGCGATGACCCCTGGCATTTTGAAAGCAGCCCTTACGAACGGAGCAAATACCAGGCAACGCTTGCTGCTTTGCCCCGCGAAATTTACCAAAACGCTTTTGAAATTGGCTGTTCCATTGGTGTATTGACAAAAATGCTGGCGCCAAAATGCAAAAAACTATTGGCGGTAGAACCGGCAGATGTGCCTTTGCAAAAAGCAAAAGAAAGGCTGAAAGCTGATGCGCACGTCCAGTTGCAAAAAATGTTTGTGCCGCAGGATTTTCCACAAGAACAGTTTGATTTAATCCTGCTTTCGGAGGTCGGTTATTTTTTAAGTTGGGAAGATTTGCAGAAACTGGCCGGTTTGATGACCGAACATTTACAACCGGGCGGGCAGTTGTTGCTGGTGCATTGGACGCCTGTGGTGGCAGAATTCCCATTGACCGGAGACGAGGTGCACGATTACTTCTTGAATTTATGCCAGCAAAAGAAGCATATGAAACAGGTGCTGCACCAGCGGCACGAAAAGTTCAGGCTGGATTTGTTTGAGAAAAACTAAAGTTGTTCAAACTTTTTAGTGCATTGTTTAGCTTTTTTATTGTGGAAATTTGCAATGCTTCTTTTACCGGGTAAAAATTGGTGTTGTAAATATTTGATAAACTACAAAACTATATGGCTATGATTTTTAGGTGGTAAAAGAAGCATTGATTTAAAAAAGAGAGCCGGAAAAAAAGTTTAAGCAATTTCATTGTTCACAAACTGCCTTAAAGCAACAATCGCTTCGGTAATATGCACCAGTTCCCATTTTTTGCCCCATTTGCCGCGGCCAATTTTCTTGCGTACATTTTCCCAAAACTGTCCGAAATACTGGTTTGTTATCAGTTCATTGTGCAGCCAGTTGGGGTTTACCAATAAATCTCCGGCCACTTTTTTCAAGGCTTCCTGGTCATAAAAACCATTTTTCAGGTATTCTTCCCGGCATTGCCGCAAAACGCGTTTGCTTTTAAACTTGATGATCCAGGCTTCGGCCTGCTCCACTTCCTGCGTGTGGCCGTAACGCGTATAGCCCGACCATCGCCGCAACTGTTCCGAAAACCCAACCTTAACCCTGCCCGACATCCGAGTTGAAGTATAAGCCTTTACGGCAGGCGTTTTCCGAATGCGGACGTCCATCCGTTGCAAAGCCTGGTGAAAAGCGTTGTCTTCCAAAAAAGGCACTTGCGGCAAACGGCCAACCTGGTGGTAAACCAGACAGGTAACAGCCATGCTTGCTCCAAAATACTGATAATGCCGCGGCCAGGGGTCGTGTTCTTCCGGGTCCAGCATGGCTTCTGCCCTCGCCAGTAAACTTCGGTAGGCCACATCGCGCAAATGGTACAGCCTTGCCTTTTTCTGGTTGCTGTAAGTCAAAATCCGGCCGCCAACCGCATCGCAGCCTTTTTCTATTTCCTGCAAAATATGGTAAACCCAGCAGTTATCCACAAAAGTATCGCCATCGGTAGAAGCAATAATGCCGTTGCTGTTTCCGGCAGCAGTTAAACGGCGGTAAGCCTCATCCATTAAAAGCCCTCGCACAAAACCAATGTTTGCTTTGGATGTCGGAAGTTTGATTTCTGCCATATGCAATGCAAAATCAGGGTATTTTTGCTGATAGTTTTTTGCGATTTCAAAAGTTTGGTCAGTACAATTATTGGCCAAAAGCAAAACTTCGTAATGCAAAGGGTTTAAAGGTTTGCCGCAAGTATCGGTCTGCAAACGCAACGCGTCCAATGTTTTGCGCAGGTTTCGGGCCTCATTTCTTGCCGGGACAACAACAGAGATTTTCAAAGAATTTGCCGGGGTTTTGGCTTGGTTGAAAACACCCGAATATTTTGCAGTGTTTGGGTTAGAGGCTAAACAATCGATCTCCATTTTTAAACTTAGTAGCGTAATTACTGATTTTGGGGTGATAAAAACAGTATTGCCCTACAACCAACATATTATAAAATTGTTGGTTTAAGATGAAATTTATTACAGGCACAATTTATTAAACAAGTTGATGTTGTAAATTTAGCCTAATCTGTAAATTAAAATTCCTGATAGTTAAAGTTTGTTTGTTAAGTTTAAAAACTTATTCTATTGCTGGCAACAAACCAAAATTAAAATTACCTGTCTCAAACCGTATGTCAACTTCTACACTGCTCAATAATAAAACCAGTATCCTGAAAGGTGCTTTCCGCCCAGATTTTATCCGCAATGAAACTTTAGTTGATCAGTTCCGGCAATCGGCAGAAATATATGGGGTAAAAACAGCATTGATCTTTGGCAATGAAACACTTACCTACCGGCAATTAGACCGTTGGAGCGATGCCATTGCCGCTGATTTGGCCGAAAGAGGCATTAAAAGGGGCGATAAAGTAGGCATTTGGTACAAGCGCGGCCTGTGTTTGCATGCGGCCATCATCGGTATTATTAAAGCCGGTGCGGCTTATATTCCGGTTGACCGTGAAATCCCGGCCGAACGCGTGGAAACGATTTTTACCGAAGTAGAAGCAAACGGATACATTAGCGAGGATTTGCTGAACTTGGATTTCCCAAGGTTTGATATCCGCTCGATGCCTGCCGCTGATGAAAACATTATTGTTCCCGAAGGCCCTTTGCCCGATAATTTAGCTTACGTTTTATATACTTCCGGCAGTACGGGCAAACCAAAAGGCATCCCGATTGGGCATCGGCAAATTTGCCATTTGGTACGGTCGGAGCAAAGCGTGATCCAAATCCAAGAAACCGACCTCGTTTACCAGGGCTTTTCCGTTTCTTTTGATATGTGGTGCGAAGAAACCTGGGTGAGTTATTTTGCCGGTGCCACACTTTGGGTTGCCGATAATACTACCTCCAAAGCAATTGACGAGTTGAGCGATGTGCTGAACCGCGAAAAAATAACGGTGCTGCACGCTGTGCCCAGTTTGCTGGCGGTAATGGAAGACAATATTCCATCATTGCGTTTGGTAAATGCTGGCGGCGAAGCTTGTACGGTTCAGGTTTTAAACCGATGGTCAACGCCGAACCGTATTTTTTACAACAGTTACGGCCCGACGGAAACAACCGTGAGCGCTACTTTTGCCCCATTAAAACCCGGCGATCCGATCACGATCGGCGATCCTTTGCCCAATTATAACCTGGCTGTTGTTGACGAAAAATTAAACCCATTGCCATTTGGCGAACGCGGTGAACTGGTTATTTCCGGCCCCGGCGTTGCTGAAGGTTATGTAAAGCTGCCACAGTTGACTGCCGAAAAGTTTGTGCTAAAAACAGCATCGCTTGCAGATATGCCGGGCGACCGGATTTACCGTACCGGAGACGCAGCTTTGATTAAAGAAGACGGCAGCATTGAGTTTTTAGGAAGGTTTGACGACCAGATCAAACTGCGTGGTTACCGGATTGAATTAGGCGAGATCGAAACCAAGCTGGCCGGTTTGCAGGATGTTTCCGCTGCTGCTGTTGCCGTAAAAAAAGACAACGCCGGGCAGGAGCAGTTGGTAGGTTACATCGTTACCGAAGGCGGCATTGAACTGGAAGAAAACCTGCTGCGCTTGGAACTGGCCAAGGTTTTACCATCCTACATGGTTCCGGCCACCATTATGCGGCTGGTTGAGATGCCGCGCATGCCCAGCGGAAAAGTAAACCGCAAAGCCTTGCCAACGCCCGAATCTTTACTGCAAAACACCAATTCCGACGCAGAAGAGAATTTGGACCTGAACGCGCCCCTGCCCGACCGCTTGCTCAACATGCTGCGCAAAACCTTTCCCAATAAAACCATTGACCTTTCGATGGATTTTTTTGATGACCTGGGCGGACATTCCTTGCTTGCTGCCGGTTTGGTTTCCCGTCTGCGGCGCGAAGGCGGCGTACCGAAAGCTTCTTTGCGCGATATTTACCTGCACCGGCCATTGCAAAAACTGGCCGAAGTTTGGGAGCAGCAAACCCCGGTTGATAAAAAACCCGAACGCAAATTTCACAAAGTAAAACCATTAAATTATTACCTGTGCTGGGCGGCGCAAACGTTAGCTTTAGGTTTTATCTATGCTGTTTTTGCCATACAAATTTTTGTGCCTTACTTAGGTTATTATTATATTGAGCAGGAAACCGGCCATTTGGGTTACGCCATCCTCACCGCACTCGTGATGTTTTGCTTTGTTCCGATCCTTTTTTCACTCACCTCAATCGGCACAAAATGGCTGGTGATCGGCAAGATGAAAGAAGGCGATTACCCGCTTTGGGGAACTTATTATTTCCGCTGGTGGCTGGTTAAAACCGTCCAACGCCTGCTTACCGTTCAGTTTTTAAACGGAACGCCTTTGTACCCGGTTTACTTAAAAATGCTGGGCGTAAAAGTTGCCCCCGATGCACAATTAAGCAATTTTACCATCGGTGCCGAAGATTTGATCACGATTGGTAGCGATGTCAGCATCAGTTCCAACGTCAATTTGAACAATGCCGTGGTTGAAGATGGTTTGCTGAAGATCCGTTCCATTGCTTTGGGCGCCCATGCTTACATCGGCACCAGTTCTATCATTGCCGGTGGTGCTGCTATGGAAGCCTGGACGGAATTACAGGATTTAAGTTACCTTCCCGAAGGAAAAACCATCCGTACCGGCGAGGTTTGGCGTGGCAGCCCGGCGCAGTTCAAAGAGAAAAAGAACCTTGCCGATTTTCCGCAACCGCTTTATGTATCCGGCAAAACTTTAACAAAATACAAAGCTTTGTTCTCATTTTCGCTGCTGATATTTCCGTTTATCATTTTGTTGCCGTTGTTGCCAGCTATCATTACGATCAATAAATTAGACAACGCCGCCGACGATTACGATTTTACCTATATGGTTCTCGTGCCTTCGCTGGCTGTGGTTTACATTTTGCTTTTCGCGCTCGAAACCATTGTGCTTACGCGCTTGCTGCAACGCAACATCAAGCCCGGCAAATATCCGTTGTACAGCCTGTTTTACTTCCGTAAATGGTTTGCAGATCAGTTGATGTCCATCAGTTTGATCGTGCTCCATCCTATTTATGCCACGGTTTATGTGTCGGCTTTTTTCCGTGCTTTGGGCGCGAAAATTGGGAAGTACACCGAAATTTCTACGGCCAGCAGCGTTACGCACCCTTTGTTAAAAATTGGCAGTGGTTCTTTTGTGGCCGATGCCGTTACTCTGGGCGAATCCGACGTGCGCGGCCAACAATTGATTTTGAATTATACTGAAATCGAAAACAATAGCTTTGTGGGCAACAGCGCACTGATCCCGCAAGGTTACAAACTGCCCAGCAACATGCTGATTGGTGTTTTGTCCATCCCGCCGGAAAAAACCGACCTGGAACAAAGTGGCGCCAAAGACTGGTTTGGCTCGCCTTCCATCGCTTTGCCACGCCGACAGGAAAGCAACCCTTTTTCTGCGGAATTGACTGCCCGGCCGCACTGGTCGAGGTTTATGGCGCGCGCAACAGTCGAGTTTATCCGCATTATTTTGCCAGAAACTGCCATTATTATTTTTTCCATCTTTTTCATTGCTTACACCCACGATTTAGTAACCGAAAACCCGTTGTGGAAAATTATCCTGCTTTTCCCGCTGTACTACCTTGGCTTCATGGGCTTGCCAGCTTTTTTTACCACAGTTTTATTAAAATACGTTCTTGTGGGGCGTTTTAAAGCCCAGCAAAAACCCATGTGGAGTTGGAAGGTATGGCGCAGCGAAGCCATCACCACCACCTACGAAGCTTTGTCAATCCCCTTCCTGCTGGATTATTTGCGCGGCACGCCCTGGCTGCCCGTTTGTATGCGCGTTTTGGGCGTAAAAGTGGGCAAACGCGTTTGGATGAACACAACCGACATTACCGAGTTTGATATGGTTTCCATTGGTGATGATGCCGCTTTGAACGAAGACTGCGGCCCGCAAACCCACTTATTTGAAGACCGCGTAATGAAAGTAGGC
>NZ_JBGCVY010000014.1:0-155545 GCF_041088075.1 Mucilaginibacter sp.
AACAGAGAAGTTAAGCCCGCCAGAGCCAATGGTACTGCCGTAACAGGCGGGAGAGTAGGTCGGCGCCAAAACCTTAAACAAAATACCCCTTCTTCTAATAAAGATCAAGGGGTTTTTTGCGTTTAAAGAGGGGGCAGGGAAACATTGACTTAGTAAAAAAAGTTGTCTTAAAAATTGTGGTTATCTTCTTTAATCCAAACATTAGACGTACTTCTTCTAATACTGAAAAATCTATCTTAATCTCAACTTAAAAAAATATGGGCTAAAAGAAGCATTAAGCCTCACTCTACATCATAAAATAAACCGTGTAATAATCTGTTTGCAATTAATATTATTGTATATTTCCGTACAATAACTTTTAATAAATGGATCACTATCTGAATACAACCATAAACGTTTACCGTGATGCTGCTTTAAAACCTGATGTTGGTTTGTGCTGCACTACTTCTCCGATGAGTGCCCTTCCCGGCCTTGAAATCCCGGCTATCATGAAGGAGATGAACTATGGTTGTGGTTCGATAGTAAGTGCAAGGGATTTGGCAAACAATCCTAAAATACTGTATGTAGGTGTTGGCGGCGGCATGGAGCTACTTCAGTTTTCTTATTTTAACAGAAATGCAGGCGGTGTAATTGGGGTTGATGTGGTTGATGAAATGTTAACCACGTGTGCCGCTAATTTATCACAAGCGGAAATAGTAAATCCGTGGTTTGAAAAAGAATTTATAGAATTGCGCAAAGGTTCGGCATTGGCGCTTCCGGTTGATGATAATACGATTGATGTGGCCGGGCAAAATTGTTTGTTCAACATCTTTAAAGAAAGCGACCTAAAAACAGCATTACAAGAAATTTACCGGGTGTTGAAACCAGGAGGCCGCTTGGTAATGTCAGACCCAATTTGCAATCAAAAAATCAATGAGGCGTTGCGAAATGATGAGCGTTTGCGCGCTTTGTGCCTTACCGGTTCGCTTTCGCTGCAAGATTATATCAAAGCCATTACTGACATTGGTTTCGGCACAATCGAAATTCGGGCAAAACGGCCTTACCGCATTTTAGCGCCAAAACAGTATGCAACCGATGAACTGATTTATATCGAAAGTGTTGAAGTTTGTGCGATAAAAGATGCTGTGCCTGCCGACGGGCCTTGTGTTTTTACAGGCAAAGCTGCTATTTATTACGGCGATCAGGAATATTTTGACGATCACAAAGGGCACGTCCTCCTTCCAAACCAACCTTTAGCGGTATGCGATAAAACGGCTGCAAACTTAGTTGCCTTAAACCGAAATGATATTTTTATTTCCACTTCTACTTGGTTTTATGACGGTGGCGGCTGCTGCTAAAATTGTTGCATAATGACGATTTTTATTACCGGTGCTACTGGTTTTATCGGCCAGAAATTGGCGTTAAAACTGGCCGAAAGCGGACACAGCATTCATGCTTTGGTCCGTAACCCTCAAAAAGCTTGGGCACTGATTGAACATAAAAATATACGTTTTTTTGCAGGGGATATTTTAGATCAGGAAAGTATTCAAACTGCCATGATTGGTTGCCATCAAATTTATCATTTAGCTGCTTTGGCTTCGGTTTGGCATCCAAATCCAACCTTATTTTATACGGTTAATGTAAAAGGATTGCAAAACGTGTTGGATTGCGCATTGGCACAAAATATCAAAGATGTGTTGTTTGCTTCAACCGCCGGCGTAGTTGGTCATTCTTTGGATGGGCGGCCTGTATCCGAAACAACAAACCCCAATCCGCAATTAGAAACTTTGTACGAAAAGAGCAAAGTTGAGGCCGAACTTTTGCTGAAACAGTACAACCAAAAAGGTGTGCGCGGTATCATTGTTAATCCAAGTCGGGTCTATGGGCCGGGTTTATTAACCGAAAGTAACGGCATTACGCGTTTGCTAAAAATGTACATCAACAACAAATGGAAAATAAAACCCGGCAACGGCAAAAGCATCGGTAATTATGTTTACATTGATGATGTTGTTGAAGGGATGATTTTGGCGATGGAAAAAGCCAAACCCGGAGAACGTTATTTGCTTGGGGGAACCAATAGCAATTACCAGGATTTTTTTAATTTGGTTGATGAGATAACCAATACAAAGCGAAAATTGTACAATCTGCCGCTGCCAGTCATGCTTTTTATTTCGCACATACTTCTTTTACTGGCAAAAAATTTTGGTATCAAACCATTGATCACGCCGGCTTTTGTACGAAAATATAACAAACATTGGATCGTCAGTTCGGTAAAAGCAGAAAAAGAATTGGGTTACAAAATTACACCGATAAAAGAAGGTATTGCAAAAGCACTGGCCTGGCTAAATGTACAAGTTAGTTGATTTATTCGGATCAAAAGTTCAATCAGCAAATGATTAGCGTTATCATTCCAACTTTTAATGAAGCCAAGAATATCGGGAAGTTAATTGAGCACCTGTCTCAAAATCAACACAAAACAGCAATTGAAATTATTGTTTCGGATGGAGGAAGTACGGATGCAACTTTAGCCATTGCAGCAACTGCCGGTGCAAAAACACTCCTTTCGCCGCAAAAAGGCCGTGCAGCACAAATGGATTTTGCCGCTTCACAAGCCAAAGGAAATGTGTTGTATTTTGTTCATGCAGATACCAAACCTCCTGTTGCTTATTTTGAGGACATAAAAGAAGCATTGCTGCAAGGCTACGATTTGGGCAGGTATTTATCCAAGTATGATAGTAAAAGTTGGTTGTTAAAATTGAATGCCGCATTGAGCCGTTTGGATGTTTTTGCAGGAATGGGCGGCGACCAAACTTTATTCATAATCAAAGAATTGTATCAACAAATCGGCGGATTTAATACCGATATGAAAATTATGGAAGAGTTTGAATTTTGTGCGCGCGCCAGAAAAAATGGAAAATACAAGATCATCAAAAAGCCGGTTTTGATATCTGCCCGAAAATATGAAACCAATAGTTGGCTAAAAGTTCAAATTGCGAATTATACAATTATAAAAATGTATCGAAAAGGCGCATCGCAACAAACTATGATTGACCGGTACAAGCAAATGCTGCAACCGTGTTAAATTTCGATTCCATTCAATTCCAAGTCTGCAACAACATCTACATCATGCAATTGCTGTAACTTTGCAAATTGCAAGTTTAAAAGTTCCAAGTCTTGCAGAGTTTTCTCAAAAACGTGATCGGTGCTCCAGGCTTTATCATAAAAAAGATTGGGTATCAAATGGTTCATTCCCAACAAATAATAACCGCCATCAAAAGTTGGGCCGATCACAACCTCACAACTATCCAACAATTCAAATGCTTCTTTTATCATTGTATTTTTAAGCTGATAACAATCGCTTCCAATAATAATGATGTTTTTAAAACCTTGTTCAAACAATTCTTTAAAAGCATTCAACATCCTTTCGCCCAAATCATTTCCGGTTTGCTGCCTTTTGGTATAGCCCGGCGAGTTCCACAAGTCGTACTCTTCCACTTGTTCGCTGTAATAAACAAACTTTCGGCAGTTTAATTCTGCGGTGATATTTTTGGTATGTTCTAATAAAAGCTGATAAACTTTTAACGCTTTTTCATCGCCAATAACACTTGCCAGCCTGGTCTTTACTTGGCCCAATTTTGGGTGCCTTACAAAAATAATCAATGCCGTATTTAACGGAGTTGTTGCATCCATAAAAAGTTAATTGGCCACTTCGCCCCCACAACTGGAACCTGCGCCGGCTGTGCATCCGTAGCAATGCTGCTTTAAAACAATGTTCCGGTTGTTCAATAATGAAAGATCAAATTTTGATAAATGTTGCGAAGTTGGAGGCGCAACTTTTAGATCCAGCATTTGGTTAAAATCACAATCGTACAAAAAGCCGTCCCAACTTACCGAAATTGTATTGCGGCACATTACATTTTTTACGGCACTTGAATTAAAAGCCGAAACCAACTTTTCCATATATTTATCATAATTGCCGGTTTGCAGCAAATAATCCAAGTATCGGCTAATGGGCATATTGGTAATGGCGAACAAGTTGTTAAAAACAATATTAAACTTTTTGGCCAGCTCCAATTTGTATTCTTTTTCCAAAGCTTGTTGCGATGGCGGCAAAAAAGCGCCTGCAGGATTGTACACCAAATTTAAAATCAAACCGCTGCCTTCGTGCCCGTAACCAACAGCATTGAGCATTTGCAAAGCTTTGATCGAATCTTCAAAAACACCCTCGCCGCGTTGCCGGTCGGTCCTATCTTGTGTAAAACTTGGCAAAGAAGAAACAACTTCAATTTGATGCTTTCGGAAAAATTCGGGCAAATCATAAAAACGTTTGTTGGCCAAAATAATGGTGAGGTTGCAACGGACAATAATATGTTTGCCTAACTTTTTAATCTCTTCTACAAACCATCTAAAATTAGGATTTAACTCCGGGGCGCCGCCGGTAAGGTCAACAATTTTAATGTTCGAATTTGCCAGAACATGCAAACACAATTGCATCGTCTCCCGCATCATAATTTCTTTTCGGTCTGGCCCGGCGTCAACATGGCAATGTTTACAAACCTGGTTGCACATTTTGCCTACGTTAATTTGAAAAATATCAACGCCCGAAGCTTGCAGCGGAAATAGATTTAAACCCAAAAGTTTATCCGTAAAAGAAGCATGATGATGCTCTAACTTATCTTCTAAAATAGCCAGTTGGTTGTTAGAATCCGCTAAATGGTGCTGTAATACTTTGAGTGATTTCATAAACAAACTTTAAAAAGCCTGATGGTTTTGAGGTGATAAAAGAAGCATTACAAGTAAAAAGAAAGCTGGAAAATTACATGCTTATTTCTTCTACTTTGTTCATCATTTGCACGCCATGAACCAAAACTGCGCCGCCTTTTATGGCCGATGCAACGTGCACCGCTTCCATCATTTGCGCTTCGCTAAAACCTTTTTCGTAAGCATCGCTGCTGTACGCATCAATACAATAGGGGCATTGCACGGCGTGCGAAACAGCCAAAGCAATCAACAATTTTTCCTTCGCCGTTAAAGCGCCGTCTTTAAAAACTTCTCCGTAATACGAAAAAAATTTATCGGCCATTTCTTTTTGGTATTCGCCGATGTTGCCAAATTTGGCCAAGTCTTCAGCATTGTAATAGTGGTTAGCCATTGTTTTCAGTTTTATAATTGTTAAGGTACAAACTCCAATCGTATTTTTTAAATTGAATTTTTGGATTGCTGTTGGCAGGAATGATTTGGTTTTGCTTTAAGATTTCGAGTAGGTGTTTTTTTTCGCCAAAATCATGACGAAACCAACCCATTAAAGCCGGAACTTGCATCACATTTTTTGATTGATCGTATGCGCATTCACCTTTTAAGTAAGTTTTGACCGCTACGTTTAACTGTTTGTCTATTTTGTTCGGATCGTAAAATGCAATGGGAGGACAACTTTTTGCACCACAATTTAAAGCGAAATGGATGCGGTAATCTAATTTTTCGACCCGGAATTTCTTTTCAAAAGCCGAAGGAAAAATTTTCCCCAAATAACCTAAGCTCCATTTTATTTTTGAATGCCGCAAAATGCCATGTTCTATTAAATCCAAACTTATTAATTCGCCGGCAATATTAATTTGTTTGGAAGAGAAAAAACTGTTCCGGGTTTTGTATTGATCGGGGGTTTTTTTTAAAAGTACTTGTGTAAAACCATTGTACAAGTTTAGCCAAAAAGCCAAGCGTTTTTGATCGTTTTTTAACTGGTTGGAAAGCGAATTTTCATCGGCATTTTTTAACGTATCTAAATAGGCTGAAGTGTTTTCGCCGGATTTGGCTGCATACAAAAAATTTTGCGAAGTGCGGATAAAATCAGTTTTACCTGGAGCTTTTGATTGTGCAAAAACACAAAAATGTGCCGGTAAAAGCAGCATCAGGAAAAGATAAAAAACAGGTTTTTGCATGAAATTTACTTACGGCAAAAAAGCTTGAAAAGTTTACTGTTTTGCTGATAAACTTGTGGTTTTTTTAAAGATTATATAAATTATAAACGATGTTTAATTTTTGAAAGAACAAGGCTAAGCAGGTTCAAACCAAGCATTTATTTTTTTTTCTTGCACAAAAAAGCTACCTAAAAGTAGCCTTTTTAAATTATCTGATTTTTGTTAAAATAACTTTGGATGCTTCTTTTATCGCACAAAAGTTTTGGATGGTTTTTATTCGGTAAAAGAAGCATTACAACAATTGATAAAATTGGGTGGAGATCAAAATTAAAATGCCGAACAAATTTGTCTCAGGGATTATGCAAGTAAAAGATTTTATTTTACTGCACCTTTTCCAAATTTCATCAAAGCATCCGCATTAATCAGGCCTTCGCTTGTTGAAAGCAATTTGCCCTTACTGTCAAATATATACAATGTGGGATATGATTCCAGGCCCCATTTGTTTGCCAGTTCAATGCCATGGCCTTTTTCGGTATCAATGCTTAAGTTAACAAAGTTGCTGTTAAAAAAAGCCGCAACTTTTTTGTCGGTAAAAGTAGTTGCACTGAGTTGTTTGCAAGGCGCACACCAAACGGCATAAGCATCTACAAAAATATTTTTATGTTCTGCTTCCGCTTTTTTTAAAGCTTCAGGCCATGAATTTTCAATAAAATTAATTTTGCTGTTTGCTGCCATTTTGCTCTGGCCAATTCCTTTTATCGGAAAGGCCAGAAAAGCAACAATGATGGTTACCTTAATGAACTGAAGTTTCATATAATCTGCGGTTTGAATACCAGGGATAGTTAAGAAGTTATATCCAATCTACAATTATCAACCAACCAAAAGGTTTTTGTTTGGTAATAACATAAAATAAAACAGCCATTCGTTTCCTAAACAACTGTTTTAATACAATAAAAACCAATTAACTTTTTGCCTTGGCTTCATTTTGCAAAGCACCAGCAACTGCTTCCAACAAACTTGAACTGATCCGTTGTTTATAATCCGGGTTGATGTATTCAAATTGGATAATACCTTTTGTATCCAGGATAAAAACGGAAGGAACAGGCAACAGCTTGTCCACATTTTTGCCGTTTGAAGCAGTAACCAATAGCTTTTCGTAATTTTTTGGTGCCACATAAGCCAGTCCGAATTGTTTAGAAACAGATAGTTCGCTATCCGAAAGCAATGTGTAAGTAAGCTGGTCTTTCCCCAAAGTTTTAGACAGGTTCTCTGGGCTGTCTGTACTGATGGCAATAATTTGATAGCCCATTTTCCGCAGGTTTCCTTCAATGCTCTGCATACCAGCCAATTCTTTATTGCAATAGGGGCACCAGCCGCCGCGGTAAAAAATAAGGATCGTTGGTTTTTTGGCAACTTCCTCGTTTAAATTAAACATTTTGCCGGCCGCATCGGGCAAATTAACAGCAGGGATAGTTTCTCCAATTAAAAGCGGGCTGATATCCGTAGGCTTTGCCGGTATATCGTTGCCAAGCAATTGGTTTTTGGCAGTAGAATCTGTCGTTATCGTGTTTGCTTTTGCCCCGGTAATTATGAACAAGCTAAAAACGGCGACAAGCATTGTTTTGGTGAATACTTTTATCATGGTTTGTTTTATTTAAATTATTTTGATTAAAACGAATTTGTCCTGTACTTTAAAGCACAAGATTGATTAACAAATTATAAAATTTGCTTTTGTTGTTTGTAAAAATAAAAAATGGCGAAAAATTAAAATTTGCTTTAAGGGGAAGTGTGGTTCCCCTTAAAACAAATTGAATAATTACATTTTACCAGAAGAGTCTTTAGCCATTTTATCATGAGACATTTTGCTCATTTTACCTTTTTTGTGATCCATTTTTGACATCTTTTTGTGTTCCATTTTAGACATCTTTGCGTCCTGTGCCTGTGCATTAACAGTTAAACAAACAACTGCAACAGCAGCAACAAGACTTTTTAATACAACAGCTTTTAAATTTTTCATTTGATCGTTTTTTAGTTTTTTGATTAATTGTACTGGCTTAGTCGCAGCCCGCTTATAAACCTTACAAATTATTTTTAAATATATTTATCCATCAATTTTAAAGCCTGTTAAATTTCTACAAGAAAATATGTTGATACTTCTTTTACCCTATAAAAATTGGTATTTACATCTGCGAAAAAACCTCAAAACCAAGTATGTACGAATTTTTAGGTGATAAAAGAAGCATTGAAAATAGGTTGGATAAAGTTTAAACCAACCTGCCAATTAAATTTCAATCTTTACATTTATCCCAACCCAAACTATCCGATTGATTTTTAATATTTTTAATGATGATCAAACTGAAATGTATATGCTTTCTAATATTTATCTGTGGAATATTTCAACAGCAGGTTTTTGCAAATTCAAAAGGTTTTATAGCGGGTAAAGTATCCAAACCTCAAACCGATACCATTTACCTGGCAGACCCAGCCATCTTTTTGGATAAAGGAATTTATTATTTGTACGGAACAAGCAGCGAGCAGGGCTTTTTGGTTTATAAATCCCAGGATTTAAAAACCTGGAGCGGCCCGGCCGGAAAAGCCAATGGTTTTGCATTGGCCAAAGGCGATGCTTACGGCAGCAAAGGTTTTTGGGCACCGCAAGTGTTCAAAATCGGCAAAACGTATTACATGGCCTACACGGCGGATGAGCACATTGCCATTGCACAAAGCGACAGCCCGCTCGGGCCTTTTAAACAAAAAGAAATCAAAGCACTATCCGGAGTTGGAAAGCAAATTGACCCTTTTGTGTTTCGGGACAATGGCGGCAAATTTTACTTGTACCATGTGCGCTTAACGGAAGGTAACCGCATTTTTGTGGCCCGCATGAAAGACGACCTGTCGGATATTTTGCCCGAAACAGTTAAAGAATGTATCACGGCAACGCAGGGTTGGGAAAACACCGCCAAAACAAATTGGCCGGTTACCGAAGGGCCAACGGTGATAAAAAAAGGGAATTTGTATTACTTGATCTATTCGGCCAATGATTTCCGTAACCCGGATTATGCAGTTGGTTATGCCACTTCCAAATCGCCTTTTGGGCCGTGGAAAAAATTTGATAAAAACCCGATCATCAGCAAAAACCTCTTAAAAATCAACGGGACCGGGCACGGCGATTTGTTTACCGATAAAAAAGGAAACCTACAATACGTTTTTCACACACACCATTCCAACGCCCAAGTTTCACCCAGGGCAACGGCTTTGGTTGGCGTAAAGTTTGTTAAGGATAGTTCCAATGTTTTTCAATTGGTGGTTGATCCTTCCAGTTTTCATTTTCTAAAAGCCGAGCAGCAGTAGGTTTTTATAAGCGATGCTTCTTTTACCACCTAAAAATTGGTGTCTTTTTTATTTTTAAATTGAAGAAACGCAAACACTGATTTTTAGGTGGTAAAAGAAGCATCACGGTTTTGAAACCGAAGCCATGACCAAATAAATGAAGCACATGGCCTGTCTGTTCAAAGTATTTAAAAAGGTAATTATCAATTTACCAAGCAGGAACCAATTGTGTTTTTATTAAAAAAAAGGCATCCAAAATAATCAAAAATGAAAAAGCCCTTAACGCTTTCGTTAAAGGCTTTTTGCTCCCGAAGCTGGGCTCGAACCAGCGACCCTCTGATTAACAGTCAGATGCTCTAACCAGCTGAGCTATTCGGGAGTGTTACGGTTTGTTAGAGTGGTGCAAAAGTATAATTTCCGGTTTAAAATCACAATATTTGTGCGAAAATTTTAAAATATTTTTTGATGAGCTTAGTAGTAATTGGTTCGGTTGCTTTTGATGCAATTGAAACCCCTTTTGGTAAAACAGATAAAATTGTTGGCGGCGCGGCTACTTTCGCCAGTCTGGCGGCTTCTTATTTTTATAATAAAGTAAAAATTGTGGCGGTTGTGGGCGATGATTTCCCGCAGGAAGAAATCCAATATCTGCAAAGCCGGAAAATTGATACCGAAGGTCTGCAAATTAAGCAAGGTGAGAAGTCGTTTTTCTGGTCGGGCAGATACCACAGCGACATGAACAGCCGCGACACGTTGATTACCGAATTAAATGTGCTGGCCGGTTTTGATCCGATCATCCCGGATTCTTACCAGGATTGCGAATACTTGTTGCTGGGCAATTTAACGCCAAAAGTACAGCAAACAGTTATTGACCGCTTAACCAATCGCCCAAAATTAATTGTTTTAGACACGATGAATTTTTGGATGGATATTGCTTTGGATGATTTGTTGTTCAACTTGAAATCCATAGATGTTTTAACGATAAACGATGCCGAAGCGCGACAATTATCCGGCGAATTTTCCTTAGTAAAAGCAGCATCTAAAATTTTGCAAATGGGCCCAAAATATTTGATCATCAAAAAAGGCGAACACGGCGCTTTACTCTTTGGTGAAGGAAAAATCTTTTCGGCACCTGCTTTACCTTTAGCCGATGTTTTTGACCCAACGGGCGCGGGCGATACTTTTGCCGGCGGTTTTATCGGTTACCTGGCAAAAGTTGGCACCATAAATTTCGCCAACATGAAAAACGCCGTCATCTTCGGTTCGGCCTTGGCTTCTTTTTGTGTAGAAAAATTCGGGACAGAAAAACTGAGAAATTTAACGCAGGAAGAAATTGCGGCCAGGGTAGAAGAGTTTGTGCAATTGAGCAGTTTTCAAATTTAAACCACTTTTAAAGTCCCCACCACTTTTAGCCTGCTAAAAACAGCATAGGTGTGCGGCGCGTCTTCCAGTTCTTCGGTCAAATCCTGGCCGGCCCAATGCTCGTAATGCTTGCCGTTTTTCCATAAGCCGCTTTCGGTTACATCATAAATTGTGTTTTGATACGCCACCCAAATCTCCGGCTTGTCCTGCCCGTTGCGCAAGGCAAGCTGGTTTTTGGTAAATTCAGGAAGTTCACTCATTTTTAGGCGATAAAAGAAGCATCCCGCTTTTTAAAATATTCAAAAAAAGCCACGTTCATCAGCAGTAACGATAAGAGGTAGAAATGGTCTTCCACCGGAATCGTTCCAACCCGGACCGCCAAATTTTCGGCATTGTTATAACTTACAATCGGCACCGACGTGAGGATGCCATTAACGATATAAAACGGAACTAACGAAACAAAATAAGCCAGGTAAAAACGGTTAAGCCATTGCACTTTTAGGCCGTAAACCAAGATCAGCAACAGTAAAAACAGTGTCCCGAAATTGATTAAGGTGTAAAGCCGGTCATGAAAAAAAACAAGGATTACTGCCGAAGCAAGGATGAGTACGTTGTTTAAAATCCGGACAACGCGATTCGGGATTTGCCATTTTACATAATAATTTAAACAGGCGCAAATGAAAATGCAGGAAAACGGAATGGTTAAAAAGAACAAAATTTCTTCCAACGGAAGCCTGAAAAAGTTGATGCCCAGAATATAATTTGGGTTGAAAGACCATACTTCTTTTACCGTAAAAAAAACATCCCAAACCAAAAAAAGCAAACCAGTGATGAACAAGCCGGGCCAAATATATTTCCAGCTTTTGTAAAACCGGACGCGCTTATCAAATGAAAGCAGCAGCGGGAAAACAACACTCAAAAAGTTGATCAACAGGTAAGTGTATTTCACTTTATTGCGGCCAATTGTTCGTGTAAAAAAGCAACTTCTTGCGCCGTGCATTGTTTAGAATCAACCATAAATTTGATGATGTTCTTTAAATAATCTTTATCGGCCAAACCATAATTTTTAAGTTTAAGTTGATGGATGATCATGTTTTTGTCGCTAACCATATCTTTGCTTAAACCCAAAAAGCCCGGTAAATAAAACTCGATTGAAAACCGTAAAAACCTGATCTCCAAATCATTTGGACTCGCGTTAACTGCCTGCTCCATCGTTTTGTGCGATGAAGTAAGCATTTTTACTTTCTTGTATGGGTTCCAACTGTCTTTCGCTTTTAAAGCCTGCAACGAACCAAAATAACCTAAAATTAAAGGCGGCTTTTTATTGATTTTTTGTAATTCGTTGTATAAAGAGTCGGTAACTATTGGGCTTTTGATAGCGCGCAGCATCGCTTTCCTGATTTCCAATACATCTGTTTTCTGACTATAAGCCGAAAAAGAATTCGTCATAAACAAAATCGTTGCAAGGAAAAACAGACAGCAGGCTTTCATGAAATCACTTTAAATTTTTGCTGCACATAAGCCTGAAAATACAGGAACATTTTTTGACTATCTGAAACGCGGATGCGCTTTTGCATGATCACTTCGGCAGGTGTTTCCCTGATCTTTTTGAAAAGTTCGAGATAATAAACGTAGGCAATGTAAACGCCCAACTGCGCGCCAACCGGCAATTGCAAAATCCCTTCCAGCGCATCGTCAAAATCTTTTTTGATGTCGGCTTCGATCAGTTTCTTTTCCTGTTCGTTAAATTTGGTAAAATCAACCGCCGGAAAATACGTGCGGCCGCGTTCTTCAAAATCCGATTTGATATCCCTTAAAAAATTAATCTTTTGGAAAGCCGCGCCCAGGCTTCTTGCTTTTGGCACCAAATGTTTGTACAAGGTTTCATCTTCTTCACAAAAAATACGCAAACACATCAAACCGACCACTTCCGCCGAACCGTAAATGTATTCTTTGTAGCCGTCGTTGGTGTAATTGGTATTTTCCAAATCCATTTCCATAGATTTCAGGAAAGCATCAATCAAATGCAAATCAATTTGGTATGTGTTGACCACTTCCTGGAAAGATTGCAAAACCGGGTTCAGGCTGATTTTCCGTTCAATCGCTTCAAACGTTACCGTTCTAAATTCTCCGATCAGTTGTGCTTTGTTAAAACCGTGAAACGTATCCACAATTTCATCTGCATAACGCACAAAACCATAAACCGCATAAATGGGATATTGAAAACGCTTGGCAAACGTTTTAATCCCTTTGCTAAAAGAAGTACTGTATTTGTTGGTGATAATTTTACTGCACTCGAAACAAGTTTCGTTGTAGAGGTTCATTGCGTTAAAGGCATATACTCAAATGTACAAATATCCTGTTGCTTTTGTTTCTTTGCGCCCGCGCTGAAACAAAATGTTACAACGCTGCTTATTCTCTGCGATGAAAAAAGATCAGCATATAATTGTGATTGGTTCTGGTTTTGCCGGCTTATCGGCCGCTTCGGTTTTGGCAAAAAGCGGTTACCAAGTTACTGTTTTAGAAAAAAACGACCAGGCCGGCGGACGGGCAAGGATTTGGGAAAAAGATGGTTTTAAGTTTGATATGGGGCCAAGCTGGTATTGGATGCCGGATGTTTTCGAAAATTATTTTGCCTTGTTCGGGAAAAAAGTTTCTGATTTTTACGATTTGAAAAGATTGGATCCGGGCTACCAGATTTATTTTGGAAAGGATGACCGGATGGAAATCCCGGCTTCTATGGAAGCTTTGGAGCAGCTTTTTGAACAGGAAGAACCCGGAAGCAGCAAAAACTTACAAGAATTTTTAAAGCAGGCCGCTTACAAATACAAAGTTGGCATGGGCGAATACGTTTTTCGTCCTTCGCATTCCATCACCGAGTTTATTGATTTTAGGTTGATCAAAGAAAGCTTCCGCATCCAAATGCTGACGAGCATGAGCAAGCATGTGCGCAAGTATTTTAAAAACCCGAAACTGATTAAACTGCTGGAATTTCCGGTTTTGTTTTTGGGTGCCACGCCTCAAAACACACCGGCCATGTACAGCATGATGAATTATGCTGATTTGGCTTTAGGAACCTGGTATCCGATGGGCGGAATGCACGAAATTGTAAAAGCCATGGTAAAAACAGCATTGGAACAAGGCGTGGAAATTAAACTAAACCATGAAGTTTTAAAAATTGAAACGGAAGGCGGAAAGGTAAAATACGTCATCACCAACCAAGGAATTGTACATGCTGATTTTGTGATTGCCGGTGCCGATTATGAACATGTTGACCAGACTTTGCTGGACAAAACCGGCCAGAATTATGATCGAAAATATTGGGACAGCCGAACCATGTCGCCATCCAGTTTGTTGTTTTATATTGGTTTGAATAAAAAAGTAGGAGGTATCCAACATCATAATTTATTTTTTGATGAAGATTTTGAACTGCACGCCGAAGAAATCTACACCCATCCAAAATGGCCGCAAAAGCCTTTGTTTTATGTTTCCTGTGCTTCAAAAACTGATGCTTCTGTTGCGCCTCAAGGTTACGAGAACTTGTTTTTTTTAATGCCGGTTGCGCCCAATTTAAAAGATGAGGAAACGACGCGCGAATATTATTTCGACTTAATGGTCAACCGTTTTGAAAAAATTACGGGCCAAAAAATTAAAGACAACATCGTTTTAAAAAGAAGTTACGCACACCATGATTTCATCACCGATTACCATTCTTTTAAAGGCAATGCTTATGGTTTGGCCAACACTTTAAGCCAAACCGCTTTTTTTAAACCGGCCATGAAATCTAAAAAAATCAAGAATTTATTGTTTACCGGCCAGTTAACGGTTCCGGGTCCGGGCGTGCCACCATCTTTAATTTCCGGCCAGGTTGCAGCACAGGAAGCCATGAAATTAATGCGGTAAAAGAAGCATCAAAAAAGTACCGGTAAAAGAAGTATGTGTTTACTCCCTCTCTTGCGGAGAGGGCCGGGGTGAGGCTAAAAAAGTACCGATAAAAGAAGCATTAGCAGAAATCCCTGCAAACGAAAAAAGCCCGACGTATCGGGCTTTTTCTGTAATATATGTTGAGTAAAATTTGATGGTTAGTCTTCCATTGCGTACACTGGTTTTTTAACACCGTTGTCGTACGATTTCAGGTTTTTCTTTAACAATTTGCGTGCAACATGGATGCGGGTTTTTACCGTTCCGATCGGGATAGCCAAATGATCGGCAATTTCGTGGTATTTGTGTCCTTCAAAATACATGGTAAAAGGCACATAATATTCTTCAGGCAATTTATCCAATGAACGTTTGATGTCGTCCATTACAAACTTAGATTCTCCCTGGTTTTTGGTTGAACTGAACACCAGGTTGGCAGAAGAAATTTCTTCGGATTTAGTTACAAACGTGCTCATTTTAACAAAGCGGCGGTAGTTGTTAATGAAAGTGTTTTTCATGATGGTGTACAACCAGCCTTTTAAATTGGTGCCTTCTTTAAACTTATTGTAATAAGTGATGGCTTTGAGCATTGTATCTTGTACTAAATCGTTTGCATCATCAGCATCATGGGTGAAATGAAGGGCATAAGACCTTAAAGAACCTGCCTGACGCAATACCATGGTGTTAAATTCTATTTTTGTCATTGTTCAAATTTTTACTGTGGTTTTAAAAACTGTTTGTGTTTTCAGTTATACAATTTCAAGACCGAATTTTGGATTGTATAGAAAACAAAACTTGTTACAGTGAAAATTTTTGATCCAATTTTAAATAGAAATTAAATTGTTGTAGTAAAAAGGAGTATTTACAAAGTTTAATTTTAAGAAATAATTGCTTGTGTTTAAAGCAGTTACAGATTAATATATCAACCTGAAAACTATATCTGGCAGAACCCGTACTTAGATCAATATTAAATATTACGGGCTGTATTAAATTTGTGTTAAGCAGGAAGAAATCAAAAAACATTGACTTCTCTTTGCAACACAACGCCAAATTTATTGTACACGCTGTCTATGATTTGCGACGATAAAGCAAAAATTTCGGCACCGCTGGCATTGCCATGGTTTACCAGCACCAAGGCCTGGTTTTTATAAGTCCCGGTTTGGCCAACCACTTTTCCCTTCCAGCCGCATTGTTCGATGAGCCAGCCGGCTGCCAATTTTATTTGGTTTTCTCCCGCAGAAAAACTAACGATGTCAGGAAATGCTTCTTTTAGCCAGTTAAATTGTGCAGCATCAACGATCGGGTTTTTAAAAAAGCTGCCCGCGTTGCCAATGGTAGAAGGGTCTGGCAGTTTAGAAACCCGGATTTGCGAAACTACTTTTGAAACATCACTGATGGTTGGCTTTTCGATTCCGCGGTTTTGCAATTCATTTTTAATCGCGCCGTATGTGGTATTGACTTTTGGTTGAAGCGAAAGTTTAAACTTGACGGAAGTGATGATGAATTGGTTTTTCAGTTCACTTTTAAACACACTTTCGCGGTAGTCAAAACCACATGCTTCTTTTACAAAGGTTTTTATTTGATGGGCCGCAATTTCAAAAGCGCGGCACGAATCAAACACATCTTTCAGCTCAACACCATAAGCGCCAATATTTTGTACGGGAGAAGCGCCAACAGAACCCGGGATCAAACTTAGGTTTTCCATTCCCGCAAAATTATGGCCCACGCAATAGTTCACCAGTTCGTTCCAGTTTTCGCCAGCGCCAGCTTCAACATAAACTTCTTCATGGTTGATGCGGTGTTCAATCCCGCGGATATTCATCCGGATTACCAATCCTTCAAAATCTTTGGTAAACAACACATTGCTTCCTCCGCCTAAAACTAAACGTGGCATTTGCAGCCATTTTGGGTCGAGGAAAAGTTCTGTCAGTTCATCTTCGTGCGTAATTTCAACAAAGTAACGCGCACAAACATCAATGCCGAAAGTGTTAAAATTTTTGAGGGAAACGTTTTCGCGGATTTGGAGCATGGAGATTTAAATCTAAAGCGCGAATTTCGGAAATTAAGTTTTATTTAGGCCAATGGTAGCTAACCACAATTACTTATATTTGATTTATGGCAGAATTAGTTGATTATAAAAAATTTATCGAAATCCATCCGGATATCCGATTTGGGAAACCTGTTATAATCGGTACGCGGATTAGCGTTTTTGATGTTTTAGGGTGGCTTGCATCTGGTTTAAGTTATCAGCAAATCCTTGAGGATTTTCCGCAATTAACTGAAAATTCTATTTATGCCTGTTTGGCTTACGCTGCAGATAAAGAAAGGAAAATAAAAATTGCCTAACATCAGAATAATTGCTGATGAAAATATCTCATGGCGTATAAAAAATCATCTAAAGCAGTGGGACATTTTACCAGTAATCCAAATTTTAACTAATCAAAGGATTTCTGACCATGCCATTTGGAAGTTTGCAAAAGCTAACCATTACCATATTTTAACTTATGATGAAGATTTTACAGAAATACAAAGCTTAAATGGATTTCCGCCTAAAATAATTTGGTTAAGATTTGGCAACAGTTCAACGGCTGAAATTGCATTACATCTTTTTAATTTGGAAGCAGAAATCGAGCTGTTTTTAAGTGATTCCGATTTAGGCGTTTTTGAAATCACTTAGAACCCTTAAAATACTTCCTACTCGCCACCAGCAAGCCAAACTCTTCCGAAGGGTTTTTCTCCGTTGATTTATGATGGATTTTATGCGCACGCCGGATGCCGGACAGATACTTGTTACGGCTTTTAAACGCCTTAAAACGGTTGTGGATAAACCAATCGTGGAAGATGAAGTAAATGATGCCATAAACGCTGATGCCGGCACCGATCCAAAAAGGGTAACTGCGCGTTTCCCGGTCGAACCACATCAAACCAACCGCAATTGCACCAAAAAGCAAACTGAAAATATCGTTCAGCTCGAAAAAACCGTGGCGTTCCTGGTGGTGTGTTTTATGGATGAACCAAAGCGGCCCGTGGAAAAGGTATTTGTGCATCGCCCAGGAAATCATTTCCATACCGGCAATGGTAAGCAGGATGATCAAAATTGGAAAAACAACAGTCATCACGTTAAATCAATATCAAAATAAACGCATAAAAGAAGCATCAGTTTTTGGCCGATGCTTCTTTTATCAGGTAAAAATCTTGACCGGAATTTTCAGGATTAATAAATTTTCAGAATTCTAAAAATTCTTGAATCCTGAAAATTCCGGTTCAGACAGTATTTAGATATGTATCGCCCGGTTCTCCGTTGCCGCCATCGCAGCCTCACGAACCGCTTCGGTATAAGTTGGGTGCGCATGAGAAATCCGTGCAATATCCTCCGCAGAAGCACGAAATTCCATCGCTACAACCGCTTCGGCAATCACGTCGGCAGCACGAGGGCCGATGATGTGTACGCCTAAAACTTCATCGGTTTCGGCATCGGCCAAAACTTTCGCAAAACCATCCGTGTCCATACTGGCGCGCGAACGGCCGCTGGCTTTAAAAGGGAACGAACCGGCTTTGTATTTCACGCCTTTTTCTTTCAACTGCTCTTCGCTGTAACCAACAGTGGCCACTTCCGGCCAGGTATAAACCACGCCCGGAATCAAATTATAGTTGATGTGCGGTTTTTGTCCGGCAATAATTTCGGCCACATACGTGCCTTCATCTTCGGCTTTGTGGGCCAGCATCGCGCCTTTTACGGCATCACCAATGGCATAAACGCCCGGAACAGCAGTTTCCAAATGCTCGTTCACCGGGATTTTGTTGCCGCGCGGCTGCAGCTCAATGCCTAATTTCTCCAAACCTAAACCTTCCGTGTAAGCCGTGCGGCCAACGGCAACTAAGCAGTAATCGCCTTTTAACTCTATTTTTTCGCCTTTCGGACTATCAGCCGTAACCGTAACCTCATCGCCGTTAACGGTTGCGCCGGTAACTTTATGGTTCAAATAAAAAGTCATGCCTTGTTTGGCCAGTACTTTTTGTAACTCTTTTGAAAGCGCACGTTCCAACGTGTTCACAATCGCATCGGTAAACTCAACCACCGAAACTTTAGCGCCCAAACGTGCATAAACCGAACCCAACTCCAATCCGATCACGCCACCACCAATCAAAATCATATGTTTCGGGATTTCGGGCAGGTTTAAAGCTTCGGTAGAAGTTACAATGCGTTTTTTATCCACCTTAATAAAAGGCAAAACAGAAGGCTTGGAACCGGTAGCGATGATGATATTTTTGCCCGTAATCTGCTCGTCAGAACCATCGGCTTTTTTAACGTTGATGGTATTTTTATCAACAAACGAACCAACGCCCTGGTACGAAGCAATTTTATTTTTTTTGAAAAGAAACGCAATGCCGCCTGTAGTTTGCTCCACCACTTCGTTTTTACGTTTGATCATTTGCGCCAAATCCGGTTTCAGGTTTTCGATATGGATGCCGTGCGTTTCAAAAGTATGGGCAGCATTAAAAAAATGTTCGGTAGAATCAAGCAATGCTTTGGACGGGATGCAGCCTACGTTGAGGCAGGTGCCGCCAAAAGTTGAATATTTTTCGATACAGGCCGTTTTTAAACCAAGCTGTGCGCAACGGATTGCCGCCACATAACCGCCAGGGCCCGAACCGATCACAATTACATCATATTGCATATAGGATTTATTTTTAAGGAAGCACAAATTTAAGGATTTAAACGCTAAAGGAATGTCAAAATCCATAATTTCAGGTTTTGTTTTAGTTGGGAAATATTAAAGCTACAACCTCAAAATTTATGTTGTTTAAAAGCCTTATTAAAATAAACCTTGTTTTTACTACCGCATACCAATGCTTCTTTTATCACCTAAAAAATGGTAAAAGCGTTTGGCTTTTAATTGATACTCACACCAATTTTTACAGGGTAAAAGAAGCATTGGCATTTTTTCTGATATAAATTTAAACAGCTCTTAATTAATGTTAAATAATTAACCAAAAACCTTTAGCATAAGTTATTTCACGAAAATGGAAACATAACCTGTAACATTTGCAAGGTCTTTACGATTAGAGGGTATAAAATAAAAATAAATAACCAATGCATTTGGGATTCTTTTAATGATTACACAAGAAGAATTAATAGCTATGTGCAAGCGTGGGGAACCGATGGCTTACACAGAACTTTATACCCTACATGCCAAGGAAGTATATAATACAATTTTAAGATTTGTTGAACACACAGGGGAAGCCGAAGACATTTTGCAGGAAAGTTTTGTAGCGGCATTCAATGGGATTGCCGGGTATCAAAATACAGGGGGTTTCAGGGCTTGGGTGAAAAGGATTGCGGTTAATAAATCGGTTGATTGGGTCAGGAAAAGAAAAATCCGGTTTGTAGAAATGGAGCCGGCAATGTTTATGAAAGACGAAGGAACAATCGATGAGTTAGCATTTGAATACACAATGGAAGCCGTTAAAGGGGCAATTGGAGCTTTACCGGAAGGCTATCGGACGATTTTTAACTTATTTGTTGTTGAAGGTATACCTCAGGCAGAGATTGCACAAATGCTTGGCTTAGAAAATTCGACTGTAAGAACCCAATACCACCGCGCAAAACATAAAATATTGAACACGTTAAAAGAACAAGGATATTATGAAAAGTGATTTGGAGGGCTTTATACGCAGCAACCTGGAGGGTTTGGATACCAATACGCCAAATCCTGATGTCTTAAACAGGGTCCTGCAACAAATGGACGGTATAAATAAAAAACAGCATAGGGGAATCCTTATTCCTTTTCAGGTATTGCAATGGACCGCTGCAATCCTCGTTTTTATAAGTTGTGCACTTGTTTTCATTTTACTGCAAAAACCTGTGCAAAATAGTATTGAATTAAAAGCGAAAAATACAAAACATCGCCAAGTTGACAAAGCAGTGCAAGATACTGCGGTACAGATAGCTGCAACACCAAGGTTGTATTTAAAGAAACGGCGTAGCATTGGCGCAATTGACGATGATTTAAATGTACGAAAAAAGAAATTGTTTGTTCAAATCAAAGTGTGGAATTCAAAAAAAGAGGTCATGTTTGCCGCACTTAATAACATGGAGTCTCCGGCTCGCCGGGTTAATGCAGTATCAGATGCAGTCGAATTGAACAACAAAGATAATAGTGTTGTAGATGCATTGGTAGCGACATTAAACCACGACCCCAGCCCCAATGTTAGGCTGGCAGCACTTGATGGCCTTGCCCATTTTTACAAGGAAGTTTATGTGCGGAAACAACTGGTAGCTTCCTTAAAAAAACAACAGGATCCCGTTGTACAAATAGTCCTGATCCAGCTTTTGACCAGGATGAAGGAATCCAGTATTCTGAACGAACTTGACAAACTGGTTAATGATGAGAAAACACTGCGCGCAGTAAAAGATTGTGCTTATTCCTGCATTTATCAGTTGCGTTCATCTTAATATAACTATTATTAAAATCTAAAAAATGAAAAATTATTTTGTCATTACACTTATTATTAGTCTCGCTACTATAGGTACAGCCGGGGCGCAGGATTACAAAGTCAAAAAAACGAGCGGAAAATTGATGCTTAACTTACCTTCAGTAACGGTAGAAGGTTATAGTGGCAGTGAAATTATTTTCAGTTCGTTAAGAAACCAAGCAGACATCGATCCGAGGGCTAAAGGCCTGCGGGCAATTAATGGCTCCGGTTATACTGATAACACGGGCCTAGGCATCAGTGTTACTGAATCTGGAACTACCCTTGAAGTCAACCAAGTTTCTTCAGACCCGGCCATTAAAATTATGGTTCCTAAAGGAATAATCTTGTCCTATGCCTGCCACCGGGTTTCAAATGCGGGAAAGGTTTATTTCAACAATGTGCAGAATGAAATAGAAATTTCAACAGATTATAATCAAATTGAACTCAAAAACGTAACTGGCCCTGTTAGTGTTCGGGCTATTTATGGTTCTGTGGATGCGAAATTTACCAAACCAGTTAAAGGCCCAGTTTCCATCGCTTCTGTTTATTCTACCGTAGATGTTGCCATACCGTTGGATACCAAGGCCAACCTTAACCTGAGCAGTTCTCATGGATCCATCCTGGCCGCCTCGGATATGAAAATAGAAATGAATAAAAATACTGATAATGATATGATAAGTTACGGCAATGTTGTTAACGGAAAACTTAATGGAGGCGGTTCAGAATTCAAAATTACGGCCGAATACGGCAAAATTTACCTTCGCAAAACGGAATAGCACCTATTTAATCAGTTTTACTTACTTTTTAAACCTTTCTTATGAAAATTATCCTCATATTTATTTGCTGTGGCTTTTTAGTAGGCGTTTATGGCCAAACAACGACTACCAAATCATACGTGGTTAAACCAGGGCAGCCGCTACAATTTACATTTGATTATCCGGTAATTCATATTAGCACCTGGGACAAAAACGAAGTGGCTATCACCGCAAAAGTCAATATTAATGACGATGAAAATGATAGTGCGTTTACTATGGAGGAGCACATGGTCAATGGCGAATTGGTTATTAGTGACCAAATTAAAGATTTCGACAAATTACCTCGACGTTATACAGTGATTCATAATGGCGTAAAGACAGTCTTTAGAACAAAAGCGCAATACCTCGAAGCACAAAAGAGCGGCGGTATGCAGCAATGTTATGAAGGGCTGGATTTAGACATTCATTTAGATATTAAGATACCTCGTGGTGCCATAACAAATATGAAGTCCGTTTACGGTATTGTTGAATTGAGCGATTTCCATGCACCCCTTACTGTTGATGCTACTTATGGAGGTATTGATGCCACCATCACGGCAGCCCTTACCGGAAAGCTGCAGGCAACCACCAGTTATGGGCAAATTTATTCTAACCTCGACCTAAAGTTAACGGATCATACTGAGCGTGATTTCTTTAACTCCATTACTGCAGAACCCGGTAAAGGCCCCGCTTATAATTTTACTTCTACTTACGGGAAAATCTATCTCCGCAAACCATAAAATCAATACGGACAACAGTATTTACTAACATGCAAAAAATAATTTTGCCAGTGGGGAAGATGCTTCTTAAAATTACAACAATAGCCTGAGAGCGTGTTTAAATTTTGCCCTATTTATTTTACATGCTTCTTTTACCACCTAAAATTTAGTAAACATTTGATTTTAAATTGAAGCAACACCAATTTTTATAGGGTAAAAGAAGCATTGGTATTAACCTTGAGTATATTGAAGGATCTGATATAAATGTAATCAGGTTCTGAATAAACATTAATCTGCAAATTCAAACCGTAAAATATAAGGTTTTAATGATTGTAACATTTACAGCAACTTTTCATCTTACAGTAAATGAGCAAGTTTGAAAACTGTAACAGAATTAACTAAGTAAATAGTTAAAATTTGTTAAAAAAATTTATCTTATAAACATCTTCTTTAACTTGCGGCATCAACCTAAATCCTACCAATGAAACCATCTCTACTTTTACTCTTTGTGCTTGGCATTTTTTTACATTTTACAGCATCGGCCCAAACTAATTCTTACAAAATAAAAGGTATGGTGGTGGATTCGGCCAAAAAAACACCTTTAAGTTTTGTAACCGTGGTCCTAAAAGATGCAGCAGGTAAAGCAGTTAAAAGTACGCTGACGAAAGAAGACGGCTCGTTCCAGGTCCTCAACTTAAAACCTGCGGCCTACCAGTTAAATATTGCTTACGTAGGTTATAACACTAAAATTATACCGGTAAAAGAAGCATCAGAAACGGCCGATGCGGGGAGGATCGCTTTATCGGCATCGAGCAACCAACTCAAAGAGGTTTCGGTGGTGGCGGCGCGGCCGATTGTGAAACGCGAGGTTGACCGCATTGCTTATGATGTGCAGGCCGATCCGGAAAGCACGGTTTTAACGGCGTTGGATATGTTGCGCAAAGTGCCGATGCTTTCGGTGGATGCGCAGGACAATATCAAACTGAAAGGCAGCGGGAATTATAAAATTTTGATCAACAATAAAGAATCGTCGCTGGTTGCCAAAAACCCTTCGGATGTTTTTAAGGCGATGCCTGCCGCCAATATCGAACGGATTGAAGTCATCACCACGCCGCCCGCAAAATACGATGCCGAAGGTTTGGCCGGGATCATCAACATCATCACCAAAAAAAATGTGGACCAGGGTTACAACGGCAGCATCAATTTGCGGGAGAATACAGTTTGGGGGCCGGGCGTAAATTTAAACGGAACGGTTAAGCAAGGCAAATTTGGCGTTTCGGGTTATGCGGGAATTGGCCAGCAGCAAAGGCAAGTTAACCCTTTTGATAACACGCAAACTTTTACCCGCGACCAATCTGTTTTGGCCCAAAACGGAACCAATACTTTTGGCGGCAATTACACTTATTTGAATGCAGAACTGAGTTACGAAATTGATACATTGAACCTAATTACCGGCTCGATAGATTATAACAAAGGCAAGTTTAAGCAAGGCGCCGACCAGCAATCGGCACAGCGCAATGGTTTGGGCGATTTAACGCAGTTTTACCATTTTATCAACGATGGCAACAACACCTGGACGGGTTTGGATGCCGCACTTAACTATCAATTGGGCTTTAAAAAAGATAAAAACCGGCTGCTTACTTTTTCTTACAAGTACAGCCATTCGCCAAGTACGCAGTTTAACGATGTGCATATTTCCGATGCCGTCAATTATCCTTTGCCCAATTATCAGCAACATAACAATGCGGGCAGCAATGTGCAAACGTATCAGTTGGATTATGTACATCCGGTTAAAAAGTTCAACATTGAAGCAGGCGGAAAAGCCATCTTGCGCGATAATTACAGTGCTTTTACCAGTGAAAACTTAAATAATACAACGGGTTTGTACGAAGTTAACCCGCGGCAAACCAACGATTTTAGCTATCAGCAAAATGTTTATAGCTTTTACAATTCTTATCAATTAAAATTAATAAAATGGACGGCCAAAGCGGGTTTGCGTTTGGAGCGAACTACAGTTAATGCTGATTTTACTTCTGTCGGGAGCGCCATCAAACAGGATTACAACAACTTTATCCCGTCGGTTTCTTTGCTGCGGAGTTTCAAAACCAGCAGCCTAAACTTTGGCTTTACCGAACGTATCCAACGGCCGGGGATTTGGCAGTTGAACCCTTTTGTTGATCAATCCAACCCCAAATTTATCAGCACCGGCAACCCCAACTTGCAGCCCGAACTGAACCATACTTTCGAACTAACGTACAGTAATTTTGCAAAAGGTTCCATCAATATTGGCACAAGTTATGCGTTTTCCAACAACTCCATTCAAAACGTAAGCAACATTAGTTTGGCAACCAATACGGCTGGTAAACAGGATACCGTTACCACATCTACGTATCAAAATTTAGGTTCTAATAAAAGTTTGGGCCTTAATTTAAGCGCAAATTATACTTTCTTTAAAAACTTGTCATTAAGTGTCAATTCCCAACTAAACCAGATTTGGCTCGAAGGAAGTTACAACGGGCAATTGTATAAAAACCAAGGTGTTACGGGCAATGCTTTTGCCAATTTGGGTTACAAGTTAAACAATGGTTACCGTTTTGGTTTTGATGCCGGTTATTATAGCGGCGATGTACTTTTGCAGGGGAAATCGAGCCGTTTTATTTTTACCTCGTACAGTGCTTCCAAAGAAATGTTGAAGAAGAAACTAACGCTTGCAATTGCGGCAAATAGTCCTTTTAAAGAACGTTTCCAATTTACGCAATATACCGCTACGCCAGATTATTACCAGGTTTCGCACAATCAAAACCGGTACAGCAATTACCGCATCAGTTTGAGTTACAAGTTTGGAAAGCTTAACGGCGATATCAAAAAGAATCAGCGCAGCATCAACAACGATGATACCAAAGGCGGCGGCAAAAGTACAGGCGGGAATAATTAATTTTGCCCGATGGATATTTACGGTATCAAAAATTGCAACACGGTAAAAAAAGCATTGGACTGGCTGAAAGAAAACCAGATCGGATTTATTTTTCATGATTTTAAAAAGGAAGGCGTTGCTGCGGAGAAATTGCAGGAATGGAGCTCCAAAGTTGGTTACGAAAAACTGCTGAACAAACAAGGTTTAACCTGGAAACAACTAACTCCGGAAACCAAAGCCACCATCACTGGCGAAAAAGAAGCACTCCAACTTTTGCACGATAAAAACAGTATGATCAAAAGGCCGATTTTGGAATTTCAGCATCAACTGGTTTTGGGTTTTGAGGAAGACCGGTATCGGATGCTTCTTTTATCGGGCAAAAGTTAGTGCGGTTTCGTTTCTGTACAAGGTTTTGGTAACAATCACCTTACTTCTCCATTGCTTTTCTGTTTTTATGCTGAATTATGCTTTAATTTAGGCACAGAAATTACCATTAATCAAATGAAACTAAACTTTTTACCTGCTTTTGCTTTTAGCCTGCTGTTTTTTGCTGACCTGGCTTCGGCACAAACCACGCCACCGGCAACAACACCTGCCGCTGCCGCAAGAACCGGCCGGCCTGATTTTAACCGCATCCAGGAGCCGCAAATCCAAACCAACTACAATTACCACGATGCTTTTGCGCCGTTTTTCTACACGAAAAACGGCAACGAATACCGTTCGGCAGGCGGGCAGCCGGGGCCAAAATACTGGCAAAACCGCGCTGATTATCAGCTTTCTGCTTCGTTAAATGATCAAACGAACGAGATCACCGGAACGGAAATTTTGACTTACACCAACAACAGCCCGGATAAATTGGGTTTTCTGTGGATGCAGTTGGACCAAAACTTGTTCCGCCAGGATTCGCGCGGTTCGGCCATCATCCCGACAACGGGTAGCCGAAACGGTGGCCGCGGCCAGGTTTTTGACGCCGGGTATAAAATTAAGTCGGTAAAAACAGTATCTGCCGGAAAAGGAAAAGCTACCGAAACCGACGTTAAGTTTATGATTAACGATACGCGGATGCAGGTTTTTCTCCCGCAAAACTTAAATGCAGGCGGCGGCCAGGTAAAATTAAAGATCGAATACAGTTTTATCGAACCCAATTATGGCTCAGACCGGACGGGTTATCTCGACACCAAAAACGGCAAAATTTATACCATTGGGCAATGGTACCCGCGGATGTATGTGTACGACGATGTTTCCGGTTGGAATATGCTGCCATACACAGGCCCGGGCGAGTTTTACTTAGAATACGGCGATTTCGATATCAACATTACCGCGCCTGCAAACCATATCGTGGTTTCTTCGGGCGAGTTGCAAAACCCGCAGCAGGTTTATACGGCCGAGCAGTTAAAACGCTGGGCAGCAGCCGCAAAAAGCGATAAAACGGTAATGATCCGCACGGCAGACGAAGTAACCAACAAAGCCTCCCGCCTGGCCGGAAAACAAACCTTAACCTGGCATTTCAAACTCAAAAATGCACGCGATGCTTCCTGGGCATCTTCGGCAGCTTTTATAGTGGATGCGGCCAAAATGAATTTGCCAAGCGGCCGTAAAGCGCTATCTATTTCTGCTTATCCGGTAGAAAGCGTGGGCGATGATGCCTGGGGAAGGTCAACCGAATACACCAAAAAATCCATCGAGTTTAACTCGGCCAAATGGTACGAGTTTACTTATCCGTCGGCCACAACCGTTGCCGGTATTGTTGGCGGGATGGAATATCCGGGCATTGTTTTTTGCGGGTACAAAGCAAAAGGCCGTTCGCTTTGGGGCGTAAACGACCATGAGTTTGGCCACAACTGGTTCCCGATGATTGTTGGCTCGAACGAGCGTTTGTACGGCTGGATGGACGAAGGTTTTAACACGTTTATCAACACGCTTTCTACCGCTAATTTTAACAACGGCGAGTACAAACCGGCCAACCCACCGGACATGCACCGCATTGGCGCTATTTTTACATCGCCAAACTTGGAGCCAATTTTAAGCCCGGTTGACGGGATAAAAGAAAGAAACAATGGAATTTTGCTTTATTCTAAGCCAAGTGCCGGGTTGGTTTTGCTGCGCGAACAGATTTTAGGGCCGGAACGTTTTGACCGCGCTTTCCAAACCTACATCAACCGCTGGGCTTTTAAACATCCAACGCCTGATGATTTTTTCAGGACGATGGAAAATGTTTCAGGCGAAAGCCTGAACTGGTTTTGGCGCGGCTGGTTTCAAAACAACTGGCGTTTAGACCAGGCCGTGCGCGATGTAAAATATGTGGACAACGACCCGGCAAAAGGCGCATTAATTACGGTTGATAACCTGGAAAAAATGCCAATGCCAATGATTTTGGAAGTGAAAACCGAAAGCGGCAAAACCGACCGCATCAAACTGCCGGTTGAGATTTGGATGCGTAACACAACTTGGACTTTCCGTTATCCGTCCACCGAAAAAATTGAATCGGTAACTTCTGACCCTGATAAAGTTTTGCCTGATTTTAACGAAGACAATAACGTTTGGAAAAAATAATTGGCATAAAAAAGTATTGATAAAAGAAGCATTGGGAAACCAAAGCTTCTTTTTTTTGATGCCCGGTTGATGCTTCTTTTATCACCATAAAATTTAACACAACTTTTAATAAAAATTTGGGTTATTGGTACATGAGCAGCCGCATATTTTTAATCCTGTTTTTGGTGATTACCGGAAGCGTACAAGCCCAAAATATTTTAAGGGGAACGGTTTACGAAGGAAAATCTTCGCGAAAACTGTCAAATGTTTTTGTGCGCGACATCAATTCAAAAGAAGTTGCGCTGACCGATAATTCCGGCAACTTCAGCATCCGTACCGTGATCAACCATACGCTGATTTTTTCTTCGCCGGGCTACGTTTCGGATACGTTGTACCTGGTTGATCTAAGCCCGAAACACATCGAACTTTCGTTCCGCAACATCACTTTAAATACGGTCAATATTACTTCATCGCGTTCTTTTAACCCGCGCGAAGAATATCCCGATGTGTACGAAAAAAGCAAATTTGCCCTTTCCCCGTCGCGTATTTTTGGAAAAGAGGCCAAAGACGCACGCCGTTTGAAACGTTATTTTGAACGGGAAACAGAAGAACGGCAAATAGATTCGATTTTTAATGCCGCTTATGTGAGCAGCGTGGTGCCGCTAAAAGGCCAGGATTTGGAAAATTTTATGTCGCTGTACCGCCCAACGCTTGCTTTTTTGAAGAAAACGCCTCGTTCTTCGCTTACTTTATACCTCAACGACTCGTATAAAAAATTTATGGCCTTGCCGCCCGAAAAGCGTGGCCTGCAAAATTTATCTGCCCAATAAAAAATATCGGATAAGGTAATACGCTGTACCTCGTTATAGTGCGAAACACAAAATTTTATATGATAAAAGAAGCACAGCAAATTTTACTTCGGCCGGTTGTTTTTTCCTGTTTTATATTGCTGCTGAGTTTAGGCATGGCAAACCAGTCTTCGGCACAAATATTAACTACCGGCGTTGCTGTACAGGACAGGATTTTGGGCAAATGGATGTCCGAAGAAAAAAACGTAATGGTGCAGGTTTATAAAAATGGCGACAAGTACGCGGCCAAATTGATTTGGTTTGATGATTCGGACGATAAATCCAAACCGATGAACTCCAGGATTGATTACAAAAACCCGAATTCCGCATTACGAAACCGGAAACTGCTCGGAATGGAAGTGGTGGACAATTTAGCGTACAACCCGCAAACCAATTCTTGGGAAAACGGCATGATCTACGATGCCAAAAACGGGCGGACCTGGAGTTCGGCGGCCAGCATCACCAACGAAGGCGTTTTGAAAGTTACCGGCTACTGGCACTTTAAATTCATCGGTAAAACCATGACTTTTAAAAGGGTATAAGTTGATGCTTCTTTTATCGGCATAAATTCAGCAAAACATGATCAAAGCTTACCAATTGATAACTGGTGCAGACGGGCATTCGCATATTGTTTCTGGCCATGTTGCCGAAAACTTTAGCAGCAAAGCCATTGCCATTCATTTTAAAGAAACTGCCGCCAGGCAATATTATGATTGGCACCCTGCGCCCAAAACCCAATTCGTGCTTACCTTAACAGGTTCGTTAGAATTTACTGTTTTTAGCGGCAAAAAATTTGTGTTGAAAGCAGGCGAAGTTTTGCTTGCAATGGATACCAAAGGCAGCGGCCATACCTGGCAAATGCTGGGCGACGAGCCCTGGAGGCGTGCGTATGTTGTTTTTGAAGAAGGTGAGAATGTTGGTTTTGTAGCGGATGTTTAAGCTGAAAAAACAACTTTCTTATTTTTTAACAGAATTTAGCTTCAACCAATTTTGCACGGTTTCCAATGCTTGGTTTCCCGAAGCTACCGAAAGAATAAAATCAGTTAAAATTTCATCGTTTATCTGGCTGTTAAGTTGATAGCCGTTAAGCTTTAAAAAAAGTAAACCGGCTTCAAGGCCGGTGCGTTTATTTCCATCAGAAAAAATGTGATTAGCAATAATATTGAACATATATAATCCTGCTTTATCATGAATAGAAGGATAAAGTGGTTGCTCAAATATTTCTGCAAATACAGCATCAACTAAATAATCAAGAGCAGGTTCGTTTAACAAATTATATGGTGGAACAAAGTTGCCACCATGAGATGAAAGTGTTAGCCTGTTAATTGTGGTAATTTGCTTTTTACTTAAATAAAGCATTACGCGAGAGCTTTAAAAGTAGCTTCGTATTTAGCAAAATCTTCTTTTACTAAACGTTCAAATTCAGCTTCTTCCAGCAAAAGTGCAGTCTTTATGGTTTCCCTGTCTTTTGGAGCCATTGTGTTTACAATCTCCAAAACTTCTTCTACAGTATAGTTATGTTGTGATTCCATTTTTTGATAGTTTGATTAGTAAACCTACTAAAAATTAAACTATAAAAAAGGCTGCCCATTGGTTAAGAACAGCCTTTTGTAAAATATGATTTTCAGTTTAATTTATTTCGTTTTCTCCGGCGCTTTGCCAATCAAATCCATAAACTGGTCTAATTTTGGTGTGATGATAATTTGCGTGCGCCTGTTTTTAATCCTGCCGGCTTCGGTGCTGTTGTCTGCAATTGGGTTGTATTGGCCACGGCCGCCAGCAGTCAAACGTTTTGGGTCAACGTTGTAAGTATTTTGCAAAGCCTGCACAACAGAAGAAGCGCGTAAAGTACTCAAGTCCCAATTGTTGCGGATGTTTTTTGCCGTAATTGGCACATTGTCGGTATTGCCTTCAATCAACACATCATAGTTGTTGTAGTCCATAATGATCTTGGCAATCTTGCTCAAGGTTTCGCCTGATTTATCCGAAATCTCATAACTGCCGGATTTGTACAGCATATTGTCCGAAAGCGAAATATAAACCACGCCTTTCAACACCTGCACATCCACGTCTTTCATTTCCTGTTGGCTTAAAGAACGTGTTAAATTGTTGGTCAAAACCAAATTAAGCGAATCGCTTTTGTTTTTGGTATTGATCAATTGCTGGATGTATTTGTTTGAGCTGTTGATCTCATCAACCAATTTAGAAACGTTTACATTCCCTTGGCTGCTGGCGTTTAAGGCTTTGGTTAAAGCATCTTGCAGGGATTTGGAATTTGCCCTTTCAGAAGCTAACTGTTCTTCCAAACTTGCAACGCGGTTGGTCAGCACGGCTACATTGCGTTCGCTTAATAAATACTTGCCGTTCAGGTTGCGCGTGTTGCTGTCTAATTGGTTGTAGCTGGTTTGCAGTTGCTGGTACTTTTTTGTGCTGACACAACTTTGGGCCAGTACGGCAACCAAAAGCAGTGCCGGTATTGATCGTTTAAATTTCATGGGCTAATAATTTGAGTGTTTAAAATGATGTTTTAACTTGCTAAACTACAAAAATGTTTGATTGTGTAGCTGGTAGGGTTTGTACGTTTAGCTGTTATTGAAGTTGACGCTTTATAACCGAATTATTTTTTAACAGAATTTAACATTAGCCAGGTTTGTACGGTTTCTAAAGTATGTTCTCCCGAAGCGACAGAAATTATAAAGTCGGTCAGGATTTGGTTGGTAACAGCATCGTTTAATTGATAGCCGTTAAATTCAAGAAATAAAAGGCAAGCATCAAGACCTGTGCGTTTATTGCCATCTGTAAATATATGGTTTGATATAATATTGAAAAGATATAAGCCAGCTTTGTGATGTATTTCCGGGCACATTGGTTCTCCAAACAGTACTGCATCAACAATGTCAACCAAATATTCTAAAAAACTTTCATGCAAATAATTGTATGCAGGAACATAATTTCCTCCAAATCTTGCAATATTGTTTTTATTGAGAAAGCTATTTCTTCTTTAGTAAGCAAGCGCATTAGGCAAGCGTTTTATAAGTTGCTTCGTATTTTTGATGAAAAGGAGAAATTTTATCTAATATTTCTTTTTCATTTAACAGCGATTTCTGAATTTCTTCTTGCACTTTTTTCCTGTCTTCTGGTTTTAAAGTCAGTGCAATTTCTAAAACTTCTTCTACCGTGTAATTGTGGTTTAAATCCATTTTGATTGATATTTGATAAGTAAATTTACAAAGAATTTTATAGAAACCTTTCTAAATGCTAACGCACTAACTTTTAGCCGGTAAAAGAAGTATGGCAAAAGCTTAAACAATTTATTGATGAACCAAACTTTGTCCGGTTGGGCAAAGATCCAACAACACGCAATTCTTGCAATCCGGTTTAAAATGGAAGCATGTTTTTTGCCCGTGCCGCATCATCACCTGGTGGTTGTCGTACATTTCCTGGGCGGTAAAACCTGGCGGCAACAAGTTTTCTAATACGCGGTTTGCTTTAGCTTCCCCAATTTTGGCATCAATAATTCCCAAACGCACGGCAACACGGAAATGGTGCGAATCAACCGGCAAAGCTTTCGCACGCAAATTACTGAAAGACATCACGGCAGCACTGGTTTTCGGGCCAACGCCGGGCAACTCTTCCAACCATTTTCGGGCAGCGGCAACATCCATTTCCGACAAAAAATCTAAAGATAGCGTACCGCAACGTTCGGCTATCAAACTTAAAATTTGTTGTAACCGCGGTGCCTTTTGCTCCGGCCAGGTGCAAGGATTGATGGCAGTTTGTACCTCATTGGTTGCTGCATCGCGTACGTTTTCCCAAGAGCCAAAAATGTTGCGCAAGTTGTTAAAAGCCAAAGCCGAATCCTTATTTTTAGTTCGGTGCGATAACAGTGCCGATACCAATTCGCTCAACGGGTCCAAATCGTGAAAATATTTGATCTGACTGCCATAAACTTCAGATAAACGCTGGTGAACTTCTAATACAAATTCTTCTTTGTTGGGGATTATGGTTAGCATAAGGTTTAGCAAAAATTGTATGGTAACAGAAGCATTATGGTAAAACGCTTCTTTTCTTTTGTAAATTATTAACAAGATGATACTTGATCCTGTTTTGAGTCTTAGCCAACTCTTTTAACTTATACTTTAATTGATTGTTAGTTTGGGTTCAATTGGATAGGCTAAGTAAAATTGCTAAACGGTTTGATAATGCTCAAAAGACTTGAATAATCAGTAATGCTGTTTTTATCCATTAAAAATTGGTGTGCTGGTTTTTATAATGAAAACAAGAAGTTTTATAAATGTTTTTGGTTAGATGTAATGCAAAAAGAAACTTGGATGATTTATAATTTATATCAGAGTCAAGTACGAACTATAAATTGTTTTAAGGATTGCCATCGTCATACTTCTTTTACCACCCAAAAATCTTTTTCCTCCAACCGCTTGATTATCAAAATTAAAGTTGCTACTTTTGCAGTCCTTTTAATATAAGGAAAATACTGTAAACATTTAAAAGCAAAAATGCCTACTATTCAGCAATTAGTTAGAAAAGGTAGAGTAGCTATGGTTGACAAGAGTAAGTCGCCAGCGTTGGACAGCTGTCCACAGCGAAGAGGTGTGTGCACACGTGTGTACACCACTACCCCTAAAAAACCAAACTCAGCCATGCGTAAAGTTGCCCGTGTCCGTTTAACCAACGGCAAAGAGGTGAATGCGTATATCCCCGGCGAAGGCCACAATTTACAGGAACACTCGATCGTTTTGATCCGCGGTGGCCGGGTAAAAGATTTACCAGGCGTTCGTTATCACATTATCCGTGGCGCGCTTGATACTTCAGGTGTTGCAGGCCGTAACCAACGTCGTTCCAAATACGGAACGAAACGCCCTAAACCAGGTCAGCCAGCGGTAGCGGCAAAAGGTGCACCAGCTAAGAAAAAGAAATAAGAATAGGAGGATTTAAGCAATGAGAAAGTCAAAACCAAAAAAGAGAATCATCCTTCCTGATCCAAAGTTCAATGATACTTTGGTTACCAGGTTTGTAAATAACATGATGTATGACGGTAAAAAATCTACCGCTTATACTATTTTTTATGATGCCGTAGAACTGGTAGAAAAACGGACAAGCGAAAGCGGTTTGGATACTTGGAAAAAAGCATTGAACAATGTAATGCCTGCTGTTGAAGTGAAATCCCGCCGTGTTGGTGGCGCCAACTTCCAGGTGCCTACAGAAGTTCGCCCGGAGCGTAAAATTGCTTTAGGCATGAAATGGCTGATCAGCTATTCCCGTCGTCGCGGAGAAAAAACGATGATGGAGAAACTGGCCGGCGAGATCATTTCTGCTGCAAAAGGCGAAGGCGCAGCCGTGAAAAAGAAAGAAGATACGCACAAAATGGCCGAAGCCAACAAAGCGTTCTCTCATTTCAGATTTTAATTAAATTAGATTACACAGATTGATAAAAGATTACACCGATTGTTTGATTTAGAATAATCGGTGTAATCTTTTATAAAATCAGAGAAATCAAATAGAAAAAATGTCAAGAGATCTTAAATATACAAGAAATATTGGGATTGCCGCCCACATTGATGCCGGTAAAACCACTACTACCGAGCGTATCCTGTACTACTCGGGCGTAAGCCACAAAATCGGTGAAGTGCATGAAGGTGCTGCAACGATGGACTGGATGGCACAAGAGCAGGAGCGTGGTATCACCATAACTTCGGCAGCTACCACCGTAAACTGGAAATACCGCAACAACACTTACCATATCAACATCATTGATACACCGGGGCACGTAGATTTTACCGTTGAGGTAAATCGTTCTTTGCGCGTATTGGATGGTTTGGTGTTTTTGTTTTCTGCTGTTGATGGTGTAGAACCGCAATCAGAAACCAACTGGCGCCTGGCTAACAATTACAATGTGCCGCGTATCGGTTTCGTTAACAAAATGGACCGTTCCGGTGCCGACTTCTTAAAAGTTGTAAAGCAAGTTCGTACTATGTTGGGCAGCCACGCAGTTCCCTTACAAATCCCGATTGGTGCCGAAGAAGGATTCCAAGGTGTGGTTGATTTGATCAACTTCCGTGGTATTGTTTGGAACGAGCACGATAAAGGAATGACTTTTACCGAAGTGCCAATCCCGGCTGATTTGGTAGAAGAAGCAACCGAATGGAGAGAGAAATTACTGGAAGCTGTTGCAGAATTCGACGATACATTGATGGAGAAATTCTTTGATGATCCGGCAAGTATTACCGAACGCGAAGTTTTAGATGCTTTACGTCAGGCTACTTTGTCTGGTAAAATTGTTCCGATGACTTGCGGTTCATCTTTCAAAAATAAAGGTGTACAAACAATGCTGGATTATGTGATGGAATTGTTGCCTTCGCCTTTGGACTCTAAAGGTGTTGTAGGTACAAATCCAAACACAGGTGCAGAAGTTTTGGTAAAACCAGATGAAAAAGAGCCTTTTGCAGCTTTGGCGTTTAAAATTGCAACCGATCCTTTCGTAGGCCGTTTGTGCTTTATCCGCGTTTACGCAGGTAATCTGGAAGCAGGTTCGTATGTGTACAACGCACGTTCAGAAAATAAAGAGCGTATTTCGCGTATCTTCCAAATGCACGCCAACAAGCAAAACCCAATCCCGAACGTAGGTGCCGGTGATATTGCTGCGGTTGTTGGTTTTAAAGATATCAAAACAGGTGATACACTTTGTGATGAGAAAAACCCGATCGTTCTGGAATCTATGAACTTCCCTGAGCCGGTTATCGGTTTAGCTATCGAGCCTAAAACACAGGCCGATGTAGATAAATTAGGTATGGCTTTAGGTAAACTGGCCGAAGAAGATCCGACTTTCCGTGTTAATACCGATGAAGAAACAGGCCAAACCGTTATTTCAGGAATGGGCGAGCTTCACTTGGATATCATTATGGACCGTTTAAAACGCGAGTTTAAAGTTGAAGTTAACCAAGGTGCGCCGCAGGTTTCTTACAAAGAAGCGATCACGGGTACAACCCAGCACCGCGAAACTTACAAGAAACAAACTGGTGGCCGTGGTAAGTTTGCTGATATACAAATCATCATCTCTCCAAACGATGAAGGTAAAACAGGTTTACAGTTTGTGAATGAAATTTCAGGCGGTTCTATCCCGCGTGAATTTATCCCATCCGTAGAAAAAGGTTTTGCTGCTGCAATGACAAATGGTGTTTTGGCAGGTTATCCGTTGCAGGATATGAAAGTCCGTTTAATTGACGGTTCTTTCCACGCAGTTGATTCGGATGCTTTATCGTTTGAAATTTGTGCACGTTCTGCTTATCGCGAAGCATTGCCAAAATGTAAACCGGTTTTGATGGAGCCGATCATGAAGATCGAAATTTTAACTCCGGAAGAAAACATGGGTGATGTAATTGGTGATATGAACCGTCGTCGTGGCCAGCTGTTAGGTATGGATTCCCGTGCAGGTGCACAGGTTATCAAAGCAACTGTTCCGCTTTCAGAAATGTTTGGTTATGTAACGCAATTGCGTACCATCACTTCCGGCCGTGCAACTTCTACGATGGAGTTTGACCACTACGAACCAGCGCCGCGCAACGTGCAAGACGAAGTTATTGCCAAATCAAAAGGAAAAGTTCACGCATAAAAATTAAAACTGATTGCACTGATAGTTTATGTGATTTCACAGATTATCAGTGTAATTCTAAAAGTAATCAAAACAACCGTTCCTAATAAATAGCTCTTAGGACGGCAATAAAATCAGTGAAATCATCTTAAATCGGTGAAATCATTCAAAACAAAAAAACAAAAATGAGCCAAAGAATCAGAATCAAATTAAAATCTTACGATTACAACTTGGTAGATAAATCTGCCGAGAAAATTGTAAAAACTGTAAAGCCAACCGGTGCTGTTGTAAGCGGACCGCTGCCTTTGCCAACTGAAAAAAGAATTTTCACTGTTTTGCGTTCGCCACACGTGAATAAAAAAGCACGCGAGCAATTTCAATTATGCTCTTACAAACGCTTGCTTGATATTTACAGCTCCAACTCCAAAACAGTGGATGCGTTGATGAAATTAGAATTGCCAAGCGGTGTTGAAGTAGAGATCAAAGTATAAGTACTTCTTTTATCCATAAAAAAGATCGTTCCCGAAAAGGAAACGATCTTTTTTGTTTTATGCTGATTTTATGCCGATAAAAGAAGTATTCACTTTGTGTCATGATTTTAATATATTTGTTATGATGGAAACCTACATTGTACATCCAACAGAAGAGCAAAAAAAACTTGTTTTGGACTTTTTCAAATCTTTAAATATCTCCTATGAAAAAGATGATACTTTACCAGTTCATGTTTTAGAAGGTATTAAAAGAGGCCAGGAAGATATCAAAGCTGGCCGAACGGTTTCTTTGGAAGAGTTTAAGAAAAGCTTATCTATTTCTAAATAAAAGAATACACAATTGTTTTTTCTCAGGAAGTGTTCTTTCTCAGGAAGCAATTGTTTCTTTCAAACCAAATTATTAAAAAGTCATCTCATACTTCTTTTATCCATAAAAAAAGATCGTTCCCGAAAGGAGGCGATCTTTTTTGTTTCAACACCAATTTTTACCCGATAAAAGAAGCATCATCAATATTCCGGGTTTCCGGTAATTTCTTCCAGTTTGTTTCTAACCGTTTGCAAATCGCGCGACAGTTTTTTCTCTTTGTCGTTGGCTTTGGTTTTATAGCCTTTGTATTCTTCCTCCAGTTCGTTGTACAATTTGGTGCGGTAATGTGCCTCACGCCTTGCACTTGCCGAAAGGAAAATGACGGTAGCCGCCAAAGCGCCAAGTGCAATCACCAAACCCCACATAATGGTATTGTAAGTGGTTTTGGCAACCGGCATCCCTAAAAAACTAATACTGTTGATTTGTGCATTGGTAGCGTTTAGGCTTTGTTCTTTAGTATTTACATCCGTTTGCAAATCATTCAAAGTTTTGCTTTGTGCCGATAGTTTGTGTTGTAAAGCAGCTAAACTGTTGCGCTGGATGCGCAAACTATCCTGCACGCTTTTATAAAAAGCGTCAATCATCGGTTGCTGATAACGATAAACTTTGCCCGAAATAAAATTATATTGCCCTTTTAAACTTTTGTCCAAACTTACACCTATTGGCGCAGTGGCAGAAGGTTGTGCCGGATTTGTCGGGTTGGTTTTTTGCAAATACGCTTTTGCAGCCACCGGCACTTTTGGTTTGGCCCTTGCCGAATCTTGTGCGTAAGTAGTTGAAAGTATAGTAGATAACAGAATTACCTGCAATAAACGGAGCCCTGATTTTAAGTGCATAAAAGAAGCTTTGGTTTGGGTAAACATTTTCAAATTAAACAATGCCATTATAACAAAAATATAGTATTCAATGCAAACGAATATTAACATCGGCATTAAAATAACTTAAACGTAATTAACTTAGCCGCATGGTAATCGGATTTATAGGTTTAGGCGATATGGGCAAATTGTATGCAAAAGCTTTTGCACAGCAGGGTTTAGAAGTTTGCGGAACTGATTTGCCGCACAATTTTGAACGTTTGTGCGAAGAATTAAACCCGCACCAAATTGAAGTGCTTATAGACGGAAGGGAAACCGCACAAAAAAGCGATCTGCTGATCTTTTCTGTAGAAGCAGAAAAAATCAAAGAAGTGGTGGCGCGTTACGCGCCTTATGCAAAAACTGGTGCAATTGTAGCAGGCCAAACATCGGTAAAGCACCCGGAGGTTGCTGCTTTTGAAGAGTTTTTGCCTTCAGATGCCCAAATTATTACCATTCACGCACTACATGGGCCGGGTTTTATACCAAAGGGACAAAAGCTGGTCGTGATTCCGCACCGCTGTGATCAAAAAACATATCAAACATTGGTGGATGTGCTGCTGCTTTTGGAAGTAAACCTGGTAGAAATGGAAGATTACCATCAGCATGATAAAATCGTTGCCGACACCCAAGCTGTTACCCATGTTGGTTTTGAAAGTATGGGAACAGCTTGTGCCACGGCAGGTTTCTATCCCTGGGAAAATGCTGCTTACATTGGCGGGATTGATAATGTAAAAATCCTGATCATGCTGCGTATTTTCAGTTACAAAGCACACGTTTATGCCGGCGCAGCCATTTTAAACCCTTACGCCAAGCAGCAGGTAAAGCAATATGCGGTTTCTGAATCCGAGTTATTCAAGCTGATGATCCAGGAAGATGAAAAAGAGCTGCGTAAGCGTTTGTATAAAGCGCGCGATTTTGTTTTCCACGAAAGCCAGACACCCATTTTACTGGACGACAGCATTATGAAAGAGTTTTCGCTGTCTGTCAATTCCCATCTTCGGAAACCAAACTCCCATTTAAGTTTGTTAAGCATGGTTGATGCCTGGAACAAATTGCAGGTAAACCCTTACGATAATTTAATTTGCCAAACGCCGCCTTTTCGTTTGCGTTTGGGCATTGCCGAATATTTATTTAAGAATGAAGATTTGCTGGAAGAATCCATCGAAACAGCTTTGTACGATAAAAGTATCCGCGGCGATGATTTGGAGTTTCATTCTGCCGTGCGCGATTGGTCGGCCATTGTAAATTACAGCGACATGGATGGTTACAAACTGCATTTCAACCACACCCAAAACTTTTTTAAAGACAGGTTGGAGCACGGCCGCCAGCAAAGTGCAGAATTGATAAAAAGGTTAATGAAAGATTGAGGACACGTTTAGATTCTGTCATAAAGTTTGTGATGCTTCTTTTATGCCTGTAAATTTTGTTTTTGGATATCGTCCTGGTACAAAAAGTACATTGTGTCAATGATTTTTAGGTGATAAAAGAAGCATATAAAATAAGTCGGATGAAATTTAAAAAAGCTCTAAAATTGATACTGTTTTTATCGTCCTAAAAAAAGTTTATAAACCCTTAAAAATTTCTTTTGTAACTATTTGATAATTAATCAAACATTCCTATCTTTGCCGTCCCGAAAAGGGGAAGAATGTCTTGAACGAAGCCCTACTGCTTCGATGGACAACAACAAATTAATTAAGAAAATGTCAGGAATTATTGGTAAAAAAGTAGGAATGACCAGCATTTTCGATGAAACAGGGAAAAACATTCCTTGTACCGTAATCGAAGCTGGCCCCTGTGTAGTTACACAGGTTAAGTCTGTAGAAACAGACGGATATGCTGCTGTTCAGTTGGCATACGCAGAAAAGAAGGAAAAAAATACTTCCGGGCCGTTAAAAGGCCATTTTTCTAAGGCAGGAACCACGCCAAAGAAAAAACTGGTTGAATTCAAAACTTTTCCGGATCAAAAATCATTAGGTGATACCATTACTGTTGAGCTATTTGCAGCCGGAGACTTTGTAGATGTTGTAGGAACATCCAAAGGTAAAGGTTTTCAAGGGGTTGTAAAACGTCATGGTTTTGGTGGTGTGGGTATGCAAACGCATGGCCAGCACAACCGTTTGAGGGCTCCTGGTTCATTAGGTGCTTCTTCTTGGCCTTCACGTGTATTTAAAGGCATGCGTATGGCGGGTCAAACCGGTAACAGCCGTGTGAAAGTTCAAAACCTGGAAGTATTAAAGGTTTATAACGAACAGAATTTATTGGTGGTAAAAGGTTCAATACCTGGTGCTAAGGGTTCATTTGTAATTATCGACAAATAATGGAAGTAGTTGTATTAAATGTTTCAGGACAAGAAACTGGTGCCCGGGTGCAGCTTCCTGATTCGGTATTTGGCGTTGAACCTAATGATCATGCCATTTATTTAGACGTAAAACAATACCTGGCCAATCAACGCCAGGGAACACATAAAGCTAAACAGCGCAACGAAATTGCAGGTTCTACCCGTAAAATTCATAAACAAAAAGGAACCGGCGGCGCACGTGCCGGTAGTATCAAATCGCCTTTGTTTAATGGTGGTGGCCGTGTATTTGGTCCGCAGCCGCGCGATTACAGTTTTAAGCTGAACAAGAAATTAAAATCACTGGCCCGTAAATCTGCTTTGTCATACAAAGCGCAAGACAACCACATTGTGGTGTTGGAAGATTTCAACTTTGATTCGATCAAGACCAAAAACTACATCAATTTAGTTGCCGGTTTAAATTTTACTGACGAAAAAACTTTACTGGTTCTTCCGTCAGCTAACAACAACATTTATTTATCAAGCAGAAATATCAAAAAAGCAAAAGTAATCACAGCCGATCAGTTAAACACTTATGATGTGTTAAACGCAGGCAGGCTTTTGTTGACTGCGAGTTCTGTTAAAACTTTGGAGGAAGCATTAGCTAAGTAATATGGAAATCCTAAAGAAACCTTTGCTTACGGAAAAAGTAACCAAGTTAACAGAAAAGTTAAACCGTTATGCTTTCATTGTTGATCCTAAATCCAATAAAATACAGATAAAAGGAGCAATTGAAGCCATGTACGGCGTAAATGTAGAAGCTGTAAACACGATGCGTTACGAGGGTAAACTGAAAAGCCGCAATACAAAAGCAGGTTCTGTTTCCGGCAGGCCTTCAAAGTATAAAAAAGCTGTTGTTACCTTGAAAGATGGCGAAACAATTGATTTTTACAGTACTAATATCTAATTAAGAAAATGGCAGTTAAAAGATTTAAACCGGTTACACCTGGTACCCGATTCAGAGTTGGAGGCGATTATTCGGATATTACTACGAATGTTCCTGAAAAATCATTGGTTGTTTCACATAAAAAATCAGGTGGTCGTAACCACTCTGGTAAAATGACTATCAGAAATGTTGGCGGCGGACATAAAAAATCATATAGGTTAATTGATTTCAAGCGTAATAAATTTGATATCCCGGCTACGGTAGCTACAATCGAATATGACCCGAATAGATCAGCACGTATTGTTTTGCTAAATTATGTTGATGGAGAAAAAAGATACATGCTGGCGCCGGAAGGCATTAAGGTTGGACAAACTGTTCTTTCAGGAGATGCAGTTCCACCAGAAGTTGGCAATACTTTACCTTTAAAAAGCATTCCTTTAGGTTCAATTATTCACAATATCGAAATGAACCCTGGCCAGGGCGGTATCATTGCAAGGTCAGCCGGAACGTATGCACAATTATCTGCACGGGATGGTAAATATGCAATTATCAAATTGCCTTCGGGAGAAACACGGATGATTCTGGCTACTTGTTTAGCCACTATTGGAACGGTTTCCAATTCTGAGAAGGCAAACGAAGTATTAGGAAAAGCCGGCCGCAAACGTTGGTTAGGCCGCAGGCCAAGAGTTCGTGGTGTTGCCATGAACCCGGTAGATCACCCGATGGGTGGTGGTGAAGGTAGGGCTTCCGGAGGCCATCCCCGCTCTCGTAAAGGTTTGTTGGCTAAAGGCTTTAAAACCCGTGATAAAAAGAAATCATCTGATCGTTACATCGTCGAAAGAAAGAAAAAATAATGGCACGTTCAATTAAAAAAGGACCTTATATTGATCATAACCTGGAAAGAAAAGTTCTGACCCTGAATGATTCAAACAAAAAATCAGTAGTCAAAACCTGGTCGCGTCGTTCCATGATTTCTCCGGATTTCGTTGGTCATACGTTCGCGGTACATAACGGTAACAAGTTTATACCGGTTTATGTAACAGAAAATATGGTTGGACACAAGTTAGGGGAATTTTCTCCCACACGTACTTTCAGGGGTCACTCTGAAAAGAAAAAATAAGCGGTAATGGAAGCAACAACAAAAATTAAAAAGTCTGTATTAGTCAGACAACGCAAAGAGCAAGAAAAAGCTCAACAAGGCGGAGCTTCTGCTGCTAAGCTACAAAACTGTCCAACCTCACCGCGCAAGATGCGTTTGGTGGTTGACCTGATCAGAGGAGAAAACGTAGAGAAAGCTTTATACATTTTAAAATATACCAATAAAGAAGCAGCAATCAGGGTTGAGAAACTTTTGTTGTCTGCCATCAAAAATTGGGAGTTAAAGAACGAAGGCAAACGCGTTGAGGACAGTGCTCTTTTTGTAAAGGAAATTTCAGTGGGTGGCGGTCGTCAGTTAAAAAGATTGCGCCCGGCACCTCAAGGCAGAGGTTACCGGATTAGAAAACGTTCTAACCATGTAACGTTAATAGTAGATTCTAAAAATGATAACATATAATTTGTAATGGGACAAAAAGCACATCCAATAGGCAACAGGTTAGGGATCATCAGAGGATGGGATTCTAACTGGTTCGGTGGCAATAATTACTCCGACAAATTAGTGGAAGATGAAAAAATCCGTAAATATTTATCTGTACGTATTGCGAAAGGCGGCGTAGCCAAAGTAGTGATCGAGCGTACTTTAAAACGGATCACGGTTACTATTCACACTGCTCGTCCAGGCATCGTAATTGGTAAAGGCGGACAGGAAGTTGACAAGATTAAAGAAGAGCTTAAAAAGCTGACTAAAAAGGACATCCAAATCAATATTTTTGAAATTAAACGTCCGGAGCTGGATGCACAATTAGTGGCAGAAGGTGTGGCCAAGCAATTAGAGGCACGTATTTCTTTCCGTCGGGCCATGAAAACTACCATTGCTTCTACCATGCGAATGGGGGCAGAAGGTATCAAAATTATGTGTTCCGGTCGTTTAGGCGGTGCTGAAATGGCACGTACCGAACAATATAAAGAAGGAAGGATCCCTTTGCATACTTTCCGTGCCGATATTGATTATGCATTGGCAGAAGCTTTGACTACTTATGGTAAAATAGGGGTTAAGGTTTGGATTTGCAAAGGCGAGGTTTACGGTAAACGCGATCTATCTCCAAACATCGGCGCTAACACCAACACGAATACCAAAGGAGGACGTCCGGAAGGTGCTGCTGCTTATGGCGACCGTGAGCGTGGTGGCGACAGAAGGAATGCGGGCGGCGGCGGCGGGGATCGTAGAAACAACAATAACAACGACAGAAGATCTGGCGGAGGAAACAACAACGGCCCGAGAGGCGGTGGTAACAACTCCAATCAGAGAGGCGGCGGAGGTGCACCTGGCGCAAAAAGAAGATAATTATATTCAAAACGAGATAAGTTTTGTATCACAGTAAAAGTTTAAAGTAATGCTACAGCCCAAAAGAACGAAATTTAGGAAAATGCAAAAAGGCAGGATGAAAGGTGTGGCCACCCGTGGCGCCGAACTTTCATTCGGTTCATTCGGAATCAAGTCTTTGGAGCCTGCCTGGATCACCAGTCGTCAAATAGAATCTGCCCGTATCGCTGTTACCCGTTTTATGAAACGTGAAGGACAGGTTTGGATTCGGATTTTCCCTGATAAGCCAGTAACCAAAAAACCAGCCGAAGTACGTATGGGTAAAGGTAAAGGCGCGCCAGAATATTGGGTGGCTGTTGTTAACCCAGGAAGGATCATCTTTGAAGCAGAAGGTGTATCCCTTGAAACAGCTAAAGAAGCCATGCGCCTTGCCGCACAAAAATTACCAGTGCAAACGAAGTTTGTGGTAAGACGGGATTACGTAGAAGCAGAATAATTAATTAACAAACCGAATCCTGAAAGCACAGGCTCTTCGGGCGAAATAAAAACAAGATGAAGAATTCAGAAATTTTAGAACTGTCAACAGAAGAACTTACTGCCCGTTTGGCAGAAGAAAAATCTACCCTGACTAAATTAAAATTTGCGCACACCGTTTCTGCTATTGAAAATCCTTCCCGTATTGCAAAAATCAAGAAAGATATAGCTCGTTTAAATACTGAAATTACCAAACGCAAATCGGTTCCAACTTCTGAAACAATTTAATCATTCGAATTAAAATGGAAAGAAATTTAAGAAAAACAAGAACGGGATTGGTGGTATCCAACAAGATGGATAAATCAATTGTGGTTTCCGTTGAGCGTAAGGTGAAACACCCGATTTACGGTAAGTTTGTAAAGAAAACGACCAAATTCATGGCTCATGATGAAGCAAACACTTGCGGTATAGGAGATACAGTTACCATTATGGAAACCCGCCCTCTTAGCAAGAACAAAAATTGGAGATTAGTTCAAATTGTAGAAAAAGCTAAGTAATGGTACAGCAGGAATCAAGATTAAACGTTGCCGATAACAGCGGGGCCAAAGAGGTACTCGTAATTCGGGTATTGGGCGGCACGGGCAAAAGATATGCTTCTTTAGGCGATAAAATTGTGGTAACTGTAAAAAGCGCTCTGCCATCGGGCAACGTTAAAAAAGGTACAGTTTCTAAAGCAGTTGTGGTTAGGACCAGTAAAGAAGTAAGAAGAAAAGACGGTTCTTACATTCGTTTCGATGATAATGCTGCTGTTCTTCTGAATAATCAGGATGAGCCAAGGGGAACCCGTATATTTGGCCCGGTGGCCAGGGAACTTCGGGAAAAACAATTCATGAAGATTGTATCATTAGCACCAGAAGTATTATAACATGGAAAAGAAAAGTAATTCCCAGATCAAATTTAAACTCCGCAAAGGTGATCTGGTAAAAGTAATAGCAGGTGATTCAAAAGGATCTCAGGGAAAAATAACCGAGGTGATATTGAGCGAAAGCAGGGCTTTGGTTGAAGGTGTAAATATGGTTACCAAACATACCAAACCAAATGCAGCTAACCCTAACGGAGGAATAGTTAAAAAAGAAGCACCTATCCATATTTCAAATTTGGCTTTGGTTGATCCTAAAACCGGTAACACTACCCGTACAGGAAGAAAAAGAGACGAGCAGGGTAAATTGGTAAGGGTGTCAAAAAAATCTGGGGAGGAAATTAAATAATGGCATACGTACCAAGATTAAAATCACAATATAAAGACGATATCCGCACTTCGTTAAAGGATAAATTCCAATACAAAAGTGTGATGCAGGTTCCAAAATTGGAAAAAATTGCGATCAACCAAGGCGTTGGCGCTGCTACTACAGATAAGAAGTTGATTGATACTGCCATTGCAGAATTGACCACGATTACCGGCCAGCAAGCGGTTTCATCCAAATCAAAAAAGGATATCTCTAACTTTAAATTGCGTAAAGGTATGCCCGTTGGCGTGCGTGTTACTTTGCGTGATAATCACATGTATGAGTTTTTAGATCGTTTAATTTCCGTAGCTTTACCACGTATCCGCGATTTTAAAGGAATTAACGATAAAGGTTTTGATGGAAAAGGTAATTACACTTTGGGTATTACCGAGCAAATCATCTTTCCGGAAATCAATATTGATAAGATCAACAAGATTATGGGTATGGATATTACCTTTGTTACTTCTGCAAAAAATGATGTGGAAGCATTAGAACTTTTAAAATCATTTGGGTTACCATTTAAAAACCAAAATACCAACAACAATAATGGCTAAAGAAGGTGTAAAAGCACGGGATGTAAAACGTGCAAAGGCTGTTGCCAAATATGCTGAAAAGAGGGCTGCCTTAAAAGCTGCCGGTGATTATGTAGGTTTAGATAAACTGCCACGCAATGCTTCACCTATTCGTCAGCACAATCGGGATAAATTAACTGGCCGCCCACGTGGTTACATGCGTCAGTTCGGTATTTCCAGGGTTTCTTTCCGGGAAATGGCATTGGCCGGAAAAATTCCGGGGGTAAAAAAAGCAAGCTGGTAGTTGACCATAAATTCTTCGGAACGAAGTTAATGAGCACAATGCTTCTTTTACCACATAAAAATTTGAATTGATAACAGGTCGGCAGGAAGGCCTTGGCCGATACCATTATCAGAATTATAACAGTAAATGAATACAGATCCAATTGCAGATTATCTTACACGAGTAAGAAACGCGATCAAAGCAAACCACCGTGTTGTTGAGATCCCGGCATCAAACATCAAAAAAGAAATCACCAAAGTACTTTTTGATAAAGGCTACATTGCCAACTACAAATTTGACGATACCGCTACACAAGGCATTATCAAAGTAGCTTTAAAATACAATCCAGTTACCAAAATCTCTGCGATCCGTAATTTATCACGTATTAGCAGACCAGGGCTACGTAGATATGCAGGCGTAGAAAACATGCCGCGTGTATTGAATGGTTTAGGTATCGCGATATTGTCAACTTCTAAAGGTGTAATGACCGATAAAGAAGCAAAGCAGCAAAATATTGGTGGCGAAGTTTTATGTTACATTTATTAATCGGAGGAATTAAAAATGTCGAGAATAGGAAAAGCGCCCGTTACATTACCAGGTAGTGTTACCGTTTCTGTATCACCAGATAATTTAGTTACCGTTAAAGGACCGAAAGGATCTTTAACCCAACAAGTTGACAGTGATATCACGATTGAGCAGGAAGAAGACAAATTAGTTGTGAAAAGACCTTCAGAGCAAAAACGTCATAAAGCATTGCACGGTTTGTACCGTTCTTTGGTTAATAATATGGTCATTGGTGTTACCGAAGGCTACAAGTTAGAGCAAGAGTTGGTTGGTGTTGGTTACAGAGCAACCAATACAGGAAATACATTGGATTTGGTTTTGGGTTTCTCTCACCATTATGTGTTTGAATTGCCGAAAGAAATTAAAGTAACCACAACTGCAGAAAAAGGAAAAAACCCTACAATTATACTTGAATCTATTGACAAGCAGTTATTAGGACAGGTTGCAGCGAAAATACGTTCATTGCGGGCACCAGAACCATATAAAGGTAAAGGTATCAAGTTTGTTGGTGAGCAATTAAGAAGAAAAGCGGGTAAATCTGCATCAAAAAAATAATTGTTATGTTAGGTAAATTATCAAGAAGAGAAAGAATAAAAAAAGGCATCAGAAAACGTTTGGCTGGTTCTCCAGAACGTCCGCGTTTATCTGTTTTTAGAAGCAACAAGGGTATTTATGCACAAGTTATTGATGACTTGTCCGGAAAAACTTTGGTTTCTGCTTCCTCTTTGTCCAAAGAATTTACAGCCGAAGGATCAAAATCAGATCAATCAGTTGCTGTTGGAAAATTGGTTGCAGAAAAAGCAATTGCTGCCGGTATTAAAGAAGTAGTTTTTGACCGTAACGGTTATTTATATCACGGAAGGATCAAATCTTTGGCAGAAGGTGCACGTGAAGGCGGTTTAATATTTTAATTCAATTAGCAAAATGTCATCTATCAATATAAAAAGAGTTAAATCAAGCGAGATTGAATTAAAAGATCGTTTGGTAAGCATCCAACGTGTTGCCAAAGTAACCAAAGGTGGACGTACTTTCAGTTTTTCGGCTATTGTTGTGGTTGGAGATGAAAACGGTGTGGTTGGTTATGGTTTAGGCAAGGCAAAAGAAGTAACCGAAGCAATTGCTAAAGGCATTGACGATGCTAAAAAGAACCTGGTGAAAGTTCCGATCATCAACAGCACTATTCCGCATGAGCAAATCGGTAAATTTTCCGGTGGTTTTGTGTTTATCAAACCTGCTGCTGTTGGTACGGGTGTAATTGCCGGTGGTGCCATGCGTGCCGTTTTAGAATCAGCAGGTGTGCACAACGTTTTGGCAAAATCAAAAGGTTCTTCAAACCCACACAACGTGGTAAAAGCTACTGTTTCGGCATTATCACAATTACGTGATGCGTACACGGTAGCACAACAACGCGGAATTGATTTAGGAAAAGTTTTTAACGGTTAATATAACATGGCTAAGATAAAAATAACACAGGTAAAAAGCGTTATCGACAGAAGCGAACGCCAAAAACTGACCATGAAGGCTTTGGGTTTAAGAAAAATCAGCCAAAGTGTTGAGGTAGAAGCCAACGATGCCATCATTGGTATGGTTCGTACAGTAAATCATTTGGTAGCCGTAGAAAATATTTAACATAATGAATTTAAGTAATTTAAAACCAGCAACAGGCTCTACAAAAACAAGAAAACGTATTGGTAGAGGTACAGGTTCTGGCCGTGGCGGAACTTCAACCCGCGGACATAAAGGTGCAGGTTCCCGTTCCGGTACTTCATCAAAAGTGGGTTTCGAAGGCGGACAGATGCCTTTGCAACGCCGTGTTCCGAAAGTTGGATTTAAAAATCCTAACCGTAAAGAATATGTAGGTATCAACTTAGATGTTTTGCAAGAACTGGTAGAAAAATTTAATTTATCTGCAGTTGATTTCGATGCATTAAAAACACATGGATTAGTATCCAGAAACGACTTGGTAAAAATTTTAGGCCGTGGTGAGTTAAAAGCTAAGTTAGAAGTGAAAGCACACGCTTTTACAGCGACAGCACAAAAAGCAATAGAATCAGCGGGTGGATCTACCGTTAAGTTATAAATTTCAATGAAGAAATTCTTCAACACACTTTCCAATATTTGGAAAATTGATGATTTAAGAGTGCGTATTATCAACACACTCTTATTTCTTTTAATATACCGTATCGGTTCTTTTATTACTATTCCAGGGGTTGATGCTAATGCAATTGATTCACAGAAGACAAGAGAAGGAGTTTTAGGTTTATTGAATATGTTTGCGGGAGGCTCTTTTTCAAGGTCTTCTATTTTTGCCTTAGGTGTAATGCCTTATATTTCTGCATCAATCGTAATGCAATTGTTGGGTATAGCTGTTCCTTATTTCCAAAAATTGCAAAAAGAGGGGGAAAGCGGCCGAAACAAGATCAATCAGTGGACACGTTATTTAACTATATTTATTACTGCACTTCAGGCAATAGGTTATGTTAAGTCACAGATTCCGCCTGAAGCTAAACTGTTCGGAGAACCTTTGTTTACCATTTCTTCGGTTTTTGTATTAACAGCAGGTACATTATTTGTAATGTGGTTGGGCGAAAAAATTACAGATAAAGGGATTGGAAACGGAATTTCACTGATCATTATGGTTGGTATTATTGCACAACTTCCTTTTGGTATATTGTCAGAATTTACTTCCCGCATTAGCGGAAACGGCGGGCCAATAGCCTTTTTAATTGAAATTGTGGCATTGGTTGCAGTAGTGATGTTTACGATCCTTATCGTACAGGGAACACGAAAAATTGCTGTACAATACGCAAAACGAATTGTAGGCAACAAGCAATATGGTGGGGTTCGCCAATACATTCCGCTCAAAGTTACTGCAGCAGGCGTTATGCCAATTATTTTTGCGCAAGCTTTGATGTTTATTCCGGCTACGGTTGCTTCGTTTTTTCCGAACGCTGCATCTAATGGCTTTTTAATGGCAGTTTCTGACTATACTTCTTTTACCCACAATATTATTTTTGCCATTTTGATTATCCTTTTCACTTATTTCTACACAGCCATTACGGTTAACCCTAACCAAATGGCTGATGACATGAAAAAGAACCAAGGTTTTATTCCAGGTGTAAAACCAGGTTTAATGACTTCAGAATACATTGATGCAGTGATTTCAAGGATAACTTTACCAGGATCAATTTTTCTCGCCATTGTAGCCATCATTCCTGCCATTGCATCAAAATTGGGTGTTAATAGTCAGTTTTCACGATTTTTTGGTGGGACATCTCTGATCATCTTGGTTGGTGTGGTTTTAGATACTTTGCAACAAATCGAAAGTCATTTATTGATGCGACATTATGATGGCTTAATGAAAACTGGCAGGATCAAAGGGCGTACTGCTATTCCTGTTGCTGCCGGAACAACACCACCCACAATTTGATTTTGGTTATTGCATATAATGCCTAAGATTAATTACAGAACTGCAGAAGAGATTGAGCTAATCAGACAAAGCTGCCAATTGGTTTCTAAAACGCTTGGAGAAATTGCCAAACTGATTGAGCCAGGAGTTAAAACGATAGAACTTAATAAAAGAGCCGAAACTTTCATTAGAGACAACGGTGGCGTTCCTGCATTTCTAAACTACAATGGTTTCCCTTTTTCTTTGTGTATTTCTCCAAACAATCAAGTAGTACATGGTTTTCCTGGGAAATATGAGTTGGTTCCAGGCGACATCATTTCTATTGATTGCGGTGTTGTAATGAATAAATATTACGGTGATTCCGCTTATACTTTTGCAGTTGGCGAGCCACGTGAAGAGATCAAGAAATTGATGCAGGTTACAATGGAATGTTTGGAATTAGGTATATCAAAAGCAGTACCCGGAATGCGGATAGGTGATGTAGGTTATGCAGTTCAGGAACACGCCGAGAAATTTCATTTTGGAGTGGTAAAAGAATTAGTTGGCCATGGTGTCGGAACCAAACTACACGAAAAGCCGGACGTTCCTAATTATGGCAAAAGAGGTTCGGGAATTAAGCTGGAAGAAGGAATGGTAATTGCCATTGAACCCATGATAAATGCCGGACGTGCCGGTGTAAGGTTTTGGGACGATGGTTGGACAATTTCTACTTCCGATGGTAAACCATCTGCCCATTATGAGCATACAGTTGCTGTAAAAAAGGGCAAAGCAGACATTTTAACCTCTTTTGAACACATTGAAGAAGTTTTAAAAGAAAAAATTAATAGTTAATAAAAAATTGTTAATTTTGCATCCCGCTTCAAAAATAGACAACGAAGTAGAAATCAATAAAATATGGCTAAACAAGCCTCGATTGAACAAGACGGTGTAATAAAAGAGGCATTATCTAATGCTATGTTTCGCGTAGAATTAGAGAATGGACATGAAATAATTGCTCACATATCTGGTAAAATGCGAATGCATTATATCAAAATTTTACCGGGCGACCGGGTTAAATTGGAAATGAGCCCTTATGATTTAACAAAAGGTAGGATCACTTATAGATACAAATAAAATGAACGTTAGGGCGTCTATTAAAAAAAGAAGCGCAGATTGCAAGATCATACGCCGTAAAGGAAAGCTTTACGTTATCAACAAGAAAAACCCAAAGTTTAAACAACGTCAGGGATAAATTAAACTTCCTGTAAATAATAGTAAGGATACTTCTTTTAACAGGCTAAATATTAAATAAAATATGGCAAGGATTGCAGGTATTGATTTACCAAGAAACAAAAGAGGCGAGATTGGTTTAACTTATATTTTTGGAATCGGCAGATCTACCGCTCAAAATATTTTGACCCAAGCTGGCATTGATTTTAGTGTGAAAGTTCAGGATTGGTCTGACGAGCAGCTAACTGCTATTCGTGGAATCATCAATGACCAAATTAAAGTTGAAGGTTCATTACGTTCTGAAGTTCAATTGAACATCAAACGTTTAATGGACATTGGCTGCTACAGAGGAACGCGTCATCGTAAAGGTTTACCATTAAGGGGACAACGTACCAAAAACAATTCGCGTACCCGCAAAGGAAAACGTAAGACTGTAGCTAACAAGAAAAAAGTTACTAAGTAATCATTAATTGTTAACAGCTTTTTGGTTTAATTGAACGAGCTGTTAATCATCAATCAATAAAATGGCTAAAACTAAAAAAGTTACCAAAAAGCGTATTGTTGTGATTGAGCCGGTAGGCCAAGCGCATATCAATGCTACTTTTAATAATATTATTGTTACGTTAACCAACAATAACGGACAAGCTATTTCCTGGTCTTCGGCAGGAAAGATGGGCTTTAAAGGTTCTAAAAAGAATACTCCTTACGCAGCCGGACAAGCAGCCGCAGATTGTGCCAAAACAGCACATGATTTAGGTTTGCGCAAAGTAGAGGTTTTTGTAAAAGGCCCAGGTGCAGGGCGTGAGTCTGCCATTCGTACTTTGCAAACATCTGGTATTGAAGTAACTACCATCCGCGACATTACACCGATGCCGCATAACGGCTGTCGCCCGTCTAAAAGAAGAAGAGTTTAATTAATCGATTTTAAAGCTAAGATTCAGTACTGTTTTTATACTGATACTTTAAAAAAACAAAAAATGGCCAGATATACCGGACCCAAGTCCAAAATTGCAAGAAGATTCAGAGAACCAATTTTTGGCCCTGACAAAGCATTAGAAAAAAAGAATTATCCTCCTGGCATGCATGGAACCTCTAAAAGAAGAGGCAAACAATCCGAGTATGCAGTACAGTTGATGGAAAAACAAAAAGTTAAATACACTTACGGTGTATTGGAACGCCAGTTTGAAAACCTGTTTCACAAAGCTTCAAGTAGCGTTGGCGTTACCGGTGAAATGCTTTTGAAATTATTAGAAGCACGTTTAGACAACGCAGTTTTTCGTTTAGGTATTGCGCCAACACGTTCTGCAGCCCGCCAGTTGGTTAGCCATAAACATATCACTGTAAACAACGAAACAGTAAATATTCCTTCTTACTCGTTAAGGGCTGGCGATGTAATTGCGGTTCGCGAAAAATCTAAATCTTTAGAAGCTATTACCAATACAGTAGCCGGAAGAAGGATAAACAAGTTTAGCTGGTTGGAATGGGATCCAAACAACCTGTCGGGGAAATTCCTCAACTATCCGCAGCGCGATGAAATTCCTGAAAATATCAAGGAAAACCTCATTGTCGAGCTATACTCTAAATAATATTATGATCATGTAATATAACCGGCAATTAGCCGGTTTTTACGTTTTCAATTTAATCATTTAAACATAACTAATAGTATATAATGGCCATATTAGCATTTCAAAAACCAGATAAGGTGATCATGCAGAAATCAAATGATTCTGACGGCACGTTTGAATTTCGTCCTTTAGAACCAGGTTTCGGTATCACTATCGGTAATGCTTTACGTCGTATTTTGCTTTCTTCGTTAGAAGGTTATGCAATTACCTCCGTTCGTTTTTCCGGGGTTACCCATGAGTTTTCAACTATGAAAGGTGTTGTTGAAGATGTTACCGAAATTATCCTAAACTTAAAACAAGTACGTTTTAAAAAAACCGGGGATTCTGGCGATAACGAAAAAATATTTGTCATCATCAACGGCCAGGACACTTTTAAAGCAGGAGACATTACAAAGTTTTCCAATAATTTCAGTGTTTTAAATCCTGAATTAGTGATTTGCAACATGGATTCTTCTGTAACTTTAGAAATTGAGTTTACAGTTGCAAAAGGCAGAGGCTATGTTCCAAGTGAAGAGAACAAAAATGCAGACGCTGTTGTCGGTGTTATTGCAGTGGATTCAATTTTCACTCCGATAAAAAACGTAAAATACGTTATCGAAAACTATCGTGTTGAACAAAAAACCGATTACGAAAAATTGGTTTTGGATATTGCAACCGATGGTTCTATCCACCCGGAAGATGCCTTAAAAGAAGCTGCAAAAATTTTGATCCAGCACTTTATGTTGTTTTCTGATGAAAACATGATGTTGGAAGCACAAACCAAAGAAGAAACCAAAGAAGTTGACGAGGAAATTTTGCACATGCGCAAAATCCTGAAAACGGAATTGGTTGATTTGGATCTTTCTGTTCGGGCTTTAAATTGCTTAAAAGCAGCAGACATCCGCACTTTGGCCGAATTGGTTTCTTACGATGTTGCTGATATGTTAAAGTTTAGAAACTTTGGTAAAAAATCACTGACCGAGATCCAGGATTTGGTGAAATCAAAAGGACTTTCTTTTGGTATGAACCTTTCAAAATACAAATTAGACGAAGAATAAAACCGGTTCCTGAAAAGGAACGGATTAGATAATTCATTGGCATAATTCCGCGGGTTTGAACCATCGCCCAACGGTATGCACGTGCAAAAAACAAATAAAAAATGAGACACGGAAAAAAAGTAAACCATTTAGGCCGCACCGACAGCCATCGCAAAGCGATGCTGGCAAATATGGCTTCTTCGCTTATTTTGCATAAGCGCATCACCACAACATTGGCAAAAGCAAAAGCTTTGCGTATGTATGTGGAGCCTTTATTAACAAAATCCAAAAACGATACCACACATTCCCGTCGTACTGTTTTTAGCTATCTAAAAGATAAAGAAACGTTAACCGTTTTATTTCGCGAAGTAGCCGAGAAAATTGCTACCCGCCCAGGTGGTTACACGCGTATTGTAAAAATGGAAAACCGTTTAGGCGATAATGCTGAAATGGCCATTATCGAATTGGTTGATTACAATACTGTTTATACCAAAGGAAATGCAGCAGCAACCGAAAAGAAATCAACCCGTCGTCGTGGTTCTGGCCGTGGCAACAAAGCTGACGGAAATGTTAACGCAGCAGAAGGCGGTATTGATTCTCCGGTAGATCAAAGCACACCGGCTACCACAATTCCGGATTCAACTTCAGCAGGTGAACCTTTAGCACCAGATGAAGAATTGTAAATAAAATTTGTCCTGATTAATGGATAAAAAGCCCTGATTTTTATCAGGGCTTTTTTTATGTGGTAAAAGAAGCATTGGCAAAATGCTTCTTTTACCACATAAAAATCATTGTATAACATGTAATTAACAAAAGGTTATAATAAATATGACAGGATGTCATTCTGAAAATCCTTCTTATGTGTTAAATTTAAGTAAAAACCTGTCAGCAAATACTAATTAAGAATAATTATGTTGCTTGGCACATGGCTTGTTGAATAAGATTTGAATTATTAAGCGAGAATCAAAATAAAAATCAATCATATTATGGCTAAAATTATTGGAATTGACTTAGGAACAACAAATTCCTGCGTGGCAGTAATGGAAGGGAACGAACCTGTTGTTATTGCTAATAGTGAAGGTAAACGTACTACACCTTCCGTTGTGGCTTTTGTAGATAATGGCGAACGTAAAGTAGGCGATCCTGCTAAACGCCAGGCAATTACAAACCCTACAAGAACCATTTCTTCGATTAAGCGCTTTATGGGAAACCAGTTTAACGAAGTTACCAAAGAAATCGAACGTGTTCCGTATAAAGTGGTTAAAGGTGATGGTAACACACCAAGAATCGTTATCGGAGACCGTAATTATACCCCACAGGAAATTTCAGCAATGATCCTTCAAAAAATGAAGAAAACGGCTGAAGATTTTTTAGGGACCGAAGTAACAGAAGCGGTTATTACCGTTCCTGCATATTTTAACGACGCACAACGCCAGGCTACGAAAGAAGCAGGCGAAATTGCTGGTTTAAAAGTTCGCCGTATCATCAACGAGCCAACTGCCGCCGCTTTGGCCTATGGCTTGGACAAAGCACACAAAGACATGAAAATCGTAGTTTTTGACTGCGGTGGTGGTACGCATGACGTTTCTGTGTTAGAATTAGGCGATGGCGTTTTCGAAGTAAAATCAACTGACGGTGATACACACTTAGGTGGCGATGACTTTGACCAGGTAATTATTGACTGGCTTGCTGACGAGTTTAAAAGCGACGAAGGCATAGATTTGCGTAAAGACCCAATGGCTTTGCAACGCTTAAAAGAAGCTGCTGAAAAAGCCAAAGTTGAATTATCAAGTACTACGCAAACCGAAATTAACTTACCTTATATTACTGCTGTTGATGGCATGCCAAAGCACTTGGTTAAAACCCTGACCCGCGCAAAGTTTGAGCAATTGGCTGATCCCTTGATTAAAAGAACGATTGAGCCTTGCCGTACAGCATTAAAAAATGCTGGTTACAGCACTTCCGATATTGATGAAATTATCCTGGTGGGTGGTTCGACCCGTATCCCTGCAATTCAGGAAGCTGTTGAAAAATTCTTCGGAAAAGCGCCTTCAAAAGGTGTAAACCCGGATGAAGTGGTGGCGATCGGTGCTGCAATCCAAGGCGGTGTATTAACCGGAGAAGTAAAAGACGTATTGTTGCTGGACGTTACCCCGCTTTCTTTGGGCATCGAAACAATGGGTGGCGTGATGACGAAATTGATTGATGCAAACACAACCATTCCGTCTAAAAAGTCAGAAACTTTCTCTACGGCTTCTGATAACCAGCCATCGGTAGAAATCCATATTTTGCAAGGTGAACGCCCAATGGCTGCCCAAAACCGCACCATCGGCCGTTTCCACTTGGATGGAATCCCTGCTGCGCCACGTGGCATTCCGCAAGTTGAAGTAACTTTTGATATTGATGCAAACGGAATCTTGAACGTATCTGCAAAAGATAAAGCAACCGGCAAAGAGCAGAAAATCCGTATCGAAGCTTCTTCCGGCTTAACTGATGCTGATATTAAGAAAATGAAAGACGAAGCTGAAGCAAACGCCGAAGCCGATAAGAAAGCAAAAGAAGAGGTTGAAAAACTAAACGCTGCCGATGCTTTGGTCTTTTCTACCGAAAAACAACTGAAAGAATACGGCGATAAAATTTCTGCTGATAAAAAAGCGCCAATTGAAGCTGGTTTAACCAAGCTAAAAGAAGCTTTTGCCGCTAAAAACTATGCAAATATGGATGCAGCCCAAACAGAACTGCAAACTGCATGGAACGCTGCATCAGAAGAAATGTATAAAGCAACGCAAGATGCAGGCGCAGGTGCGCAAGGTGGGCCAACTGCCGATGGCAACGCAAACGCAGGACAAACTGCTGCCAACGAAGCTGATTCTGTAACTGATGTTGACTTTGAAGAAGTAAAATAAGTTTGAACTGTTATAAATTGAAAAGCGCTTTTGGGATTTTCCCGAAAGTGCTTTTTTTATGTCGGTAAAAGAAGCATGGCGTTTTACTGTTGTTGCAGAAACGTAATCAGTTGCGCCATGGCTTTTCCCCGATGGCTGATTTTGTTTTTCTCTGATAAAGGCATTTCGGCGAAAGTTACCGGATAACCATCAGGCTGAAAAATCGGATCGTAACCAAAACCACTGTTTCCGGAAATTTCTGTACGTATTGTACCCGTAACCACGCCTTCAAACCAATGTTCGCGGCCTTTCCAAATCAAAGAAATAACGGTTTTGAATTGCGCTTTTCGGTCGGTAATGTCTTCCATTTGCTCTAAAACACATTCGATGTTGGCCTGATGGTTTCCGTGTTCGCCAGCATATCGCGCAGAAAAAACACCCGGATCGCCGTTTAAAGCTGCAATTTCCAAGCCGCTGTCATCAGCAAAACAATCTAAATTGTACTGCTGATAAATCCGTTGTGTTTTGATCGAAGCATTTTCTTTAAAAGTGGTTCCGGTTTCTTCAATTTCTTTTTCAAAACCCAAATCTTTCAGGCTTAATATTTTAAAACGGTTGCCAACCGCGTGTGCAACTTCTTCAACTTTATGCGCATTGTTGGTTACAAAAACAAGTTCTTTAATCATAATCATAATCATAACATTTTCATCGCTTCCCAAAAAGCTTTGGTTTTGTCTTTGTTGCCCAGCATTTCGGTAAAACTGTAGGTGTACAAAATTTGATAATTTGGCTCTTGATGGATTTCATTCAAAGTTGTTTGCGGCAAACCCAAATCTTCTGGATTCAACCCAAAACACACCAATTTTAGTGGCATAAAAGAAACATGCAATTCTTCGAAACTAATATTTGGATAAGCCGAAAAATCAACAATCGCCACATCATCAAAACTCATTTGCTTTCGCGCCAGCGTATTTTCCAAAGCTTTCAACTGGTTGTCGTTCAGTTTATGATCGGTCAAAATCAAAAAGTTTTTTAGGTTTTTTCCGATGAAAATAAATTCTGTTTTTGTCTTTTTTGGTAATTCTGCAACCGGTTTTTCAGGCGAGATGAGTTCCATGGGCTTTTCTTCCCATACCAAATCATTTTTGGTAAGGTACAAATCTTCGTTCATCAAAATCTGTAAGGCGGCTGCTTCTTCGGTTAGCATCATCAATTTTGGTTAAAATTAGTTAAACTGTTTTTGGCTTCCATATAATTTAAGGAATATTGCCGTTAAGTTATGTTGTATAATTTGTGCAGGTACGGATAATTTTTCCGAAATTTAACCAAATTATGCACGATAAAAACAGTAGGTGTATTTTTAAGAGAATAATTTTTATATGAGAAAATTTACCGTTTTGATCCTGTGTTTTGTGATGAGCGTGTTTACAGCTTTGGGTCAAAAAAAATCGTTAGATAAAGTTGCGGCCGTAGTTGGAAACAGTATTATTTTGAATTCAGACATTGAACACGAATACGATAATTATTTACTTCAGGGCAATCAACCAAACCCGACAATAAAATGTCAGGTTTTGCAGCAATTATTAACTCAAAAGTTGCTGACACAACAAGCCGTTATAGACAGTGTGATTGTAAAAGACGACGAAGTTGACAACGAGGTAGACCGGCGGATGCGAAGGTTTATCCAAAACGCAGGCGGGCAGGACAAGCTGGAAGCGTTTCTTGGAAAGTCTATAATTCAATACAAAGATGAAATTAGGCCGGACATTCGAGAGTTGTTGACTGCGCAACGGATGCAGCAAAAAATTACCGAGAAAGTTAGTGTTACGCCGCAGGATGTAAAAAATTATTTCAACTCGATCCCGAAAGACAGTTTGCCTTCTATCAACAAAGAGGTGGAGATTGCACAAATTGTTTTTAACCCAAAACTGACGAAAGAAGAAAAACAACTTTCGCGCGATAAAGCAGAAGCACTGCGTACCCGGATTAAAAACGGAGAAGATTTTGGCACGCTGGCAACTTTATATTCTCAAGATCCGGGATCAGCACCGGCAGGCGGCGATTTAGGTTTTTTTGATCGAAATATGATGGCCAAAGAATTTACGGCCATGGCCTTTAAGTTAAAAGCAGGGGAAATTTCTCCGGTTTTTGAAACAGAGTTTGGGTTTCACTTTTTGCAAGTAATTGAACGCCGCGGCGAACAAGTGCACGTGAGGCATATTTTGATTATACCGGCAATAACACAAGCTAGTTTGGACCGCGCCAAAATTAAAGCCGACAGTATTTACAAAGTAATCAAAACCAATAAAATTGACTTTTCAGCGGCTGCTTCTGCATTTTCTGATGATAACGAAACCAAGTATAACGGCGGTATGCTGTTGAATGCAGAAGATGTTCAAAACCGTTCAACTTTTATCCCGACAGATAAATTAGACCCGCAAGTTGCTTTGGTGGTAGATACAATGAAAGTTGGAAGCATGGCGCCACCTGCTTTGTTTACCACCCAAAAAAATGCCAAGGTTTATAAGATATTGTACCTGAAATCAAAAACCGATGCACACAAAGCCAACCTGGCGCAAGATTTTCCGAAATTGAAGGATGCTGCCTCTGAAACTAAAATCAATAAAACAGTAAGCAATTGGTTTGAAAAACGCCGCAAAGAAACGTACATTAATATTGACCCGGAGTATCAAACTTGTGATCAGCTTAAATCCTGGGTTGTTAACATAGCACAGGCAAAATAATATGCATCATACTTCGGAAGTAGAAGCTGCTGATGCCTTGTTTGCATCGTACCGGGAAGTTAAAGCAGAGATTGGCAAAATTATCATTGGCCAGGATGAAGTTGTAAAATCTGTTTTGATCGCTATTTTTAGCAATGGCCATTGCCTGTTGGTTGGCGTTCCGGGGCTGGCCAAAACTTTGCTGGTGCAAACGGTGGCGCAAGTACTGGATTTAAGCTTTAACCGCATCCAATTTACGCCGGATCTGATGCCTTCTGACATTATCGGTTCTGAGATTTTAGGCGAAGACCGAAACTTTAAATTTATTAAAGGGCCGGTTTTTTCTAACATTATTTTGGCAGATGAAATTAACCGCACGCCGCCCAAAACACAAGCTGCCTTGTTGGAAGCCATGCAGGAAAAAGCAGTTACTGCCGCCGGTGTAACGCACCAGTTGGATAAACCTTTTTTTGTGTTGGCCACACAAAACCCGATTGAGCAGGAGGGGACTTATCCTTTGCCGGAAGCGCAGTTGGACCGGTTTATGTTTAATATTTCTTTAGATTATCCTTCCTGGCAGGAAGAATTGAACATTGTTAAAAATACAACGGGCAACCAAATCAACACGATTAAAAAGTTGCTGAATGCCGAACAAATACGTTACTTCCAGCAATTGGTGCGGAACATTCCGATTACAGACCATGTATTGGAATATGCGGTAAAATTAGCAGCAAAAACACGTCCGAATACCGCTTTGGCTACACCGAAAGTAAACCAGTTATTAAGCTGGGGCGCAGGGCCACGGGCATCGCAGTTTTTGGTTTTAGGGGCGAAATGCCATGCCGTTATTTCCGGAAAATATTCGCCGGATATAGAAGATGTGCAGGCCGTAGCCAAAGCCATTTTACGCCACCGCATTGTACGGAATTATCGTGCTGAAGCAGAAGGTTTATCTGCCGACCAAATTATCGAACAGTTGTTTTAAGAAGAATTTTTATATCAACAATAAAGGCCACTTAATCCAGCGGCCTTTATTGTTGATACTGTTTTTACCACCTATTTTTCAATGGGCGAAAATATCTCTACCAAAATATTCCATTTGTGGGATTTGTCCGGTTCCCAAATACGGATGTAGTTGTAGTTGTTGGTAACAGTACCTTTCTTGATTTTTGCTTTGCCATAACTGTAAGCCAAATCACCGCTAACGGCACGTCCGGAGCCGGTATTTAAGGCTTCGATTGAAATGGCTTGGTTGCCAATAAATTGCAGGATTTTGTCCTGGCCAATAAGGAGTTCAAATCCCGGGAAATAATAGCGCCCATCTAAACTTAAAAACTCTTTGTAAGCAGAAAGGGCCGAAAAACCCAGCGAAGTATTAAACAGTTTATCGGTAGTAGTAATGATAGTGCGACCGTTAAAAGGGTCTTTGCTTTGAATGCGGGGCGAAGTGGCAGCATCTTTAAAATCAACCGTTTGCTCCTGTTTCGGTTCCGGGTGTTCCATGTTGATGTTGAAAAGCAGCTTTAACTTACCTGATAAATCGGTACGCCAGATGGAAAGGTACTCGCCGAAAGTAACATCGTCTGTACCATTTTTAAGCGTGTAAGGACCGGCCGTAAAAGCAAGGTCGCCGTTGGCAGAGATACGGGCAATCTTAGGGACAGAAGTTAATTTGCCTGCTATTTTTCCGCTTTCGGCATAATACGTTTTAGCTAAAACCGGCTCTGGCTTAAACACCATTGCTTCCGGGTCTGCAACGGCCAGCATGCCATCGCGTATCCCTTTTTGGGCAGTTACACGGTTATATTCTTTTTCTGCATCCAATACTTCTTTTACCTGTGTAATTTTTTGTGCCGAAGCCAGTCCGTTAAAGCATAAAAAAGCTACAAAAGCAGTGCATATTTTTTTCATTGGTATTCTTGGTTTTGTTGTGAATTTAGAACAAGGTTTTATTTAAGTGCCCGCTTTTTCTGGCCGTTTTATCACAAGGAAAATCTGGCTGCAAGTTATTGTTTTTTATCCTGTTATAATCAATTACAATGTAAGCTTGATAAATTGAAGCAGCTAAAGTTTAACTGTATTCGCGTTGCTTTATTATCTTGAGAACAACAGTGGTTTTTGAACAATGCTTCTTTTATCACCTAAATTTTTGTCCAGCTTGTGCCTTCTTTACTGTCTTTAAGCTGATAACCAATTTCCTGCAAACCTTTCCTGATCTTATCCGAAGTGGCGTAATCCTGGTTGGTTTTTGCTTGACTACGCAGGTTGATGACAAAATCCAGCACTTTTGGCAGTTCATCGGATGCGGCAGATTCGTCCCTCAAACCCAAAACATCTATCACAAAATGCTGTAACAACTGCTGTAAAAGTTCCAAGTTTGGCTGGTCAATTTTCAATTTTTGATCGTGAACAGAATTAACCAAACGGCAAACTTCAAACAGTTCGGCTATTAAAACGGGGCTGTTAAAATCGTCGTTCATCGCCTCGTAACACCTTTGCTGCAACGGCGTTATTTCTATTTCCCCTGCGGCAGATGCTTTTAAAGTTGGTGCCAATGCAAAAGCGTTCATCAATCTTTTAAAGCCTTTTTCGGATGCATCCAACGCATCGTTTGAAAAATCCAGCGTGCTGCGGTAATGTGCCTGCAACATAAAAAAGCGCACGGTCATTGGACTAAAACCTTTGTTCAACAAAGAATGGTTGCCGCTGAACAATTCCTGCGGCAAAAAACTGTTGCCTAAAGACTTCGACATTTTTTGCCCGTTCACCGTCAGCATATTGGTATGGATCCAATAATTGGCCGGCATTTTTCCGCAAGCAGCTTCGTTTTGTGCAATTTCGTTGGTGTGATGCGTTGGTGCCAAATCCATTCCGCCACCATGGATATCAAACTGCTCGCCCAAATACTTGTTGCTCATGGCCGAACATTCCAAATGCCAACCGGGGAAACCGCTGCTCCAGGGCGAAGGCCATTTCATCAAATGTTCGGGCTTGGCTTTTATCCACAACGCAAAATCCAGCTTGCCGCGTTTTTCTTCCTGGCCGCCCAAATTGCGCGTGTTGTTCAGCATGTCTTCCAAATTGCGGTTGCTTAAAATGCCGTAATTGTGGTGCTGGTTGTATTTTTCAACATCAAAATAAACCGAACCATTTACTTCATAAGCAAAACCTTTTTCCAATACTGTTTTTACCAGTTCAATTTGTTCGATGATGTGGCCGGTTGCCGTTGGCTCGATGCTTGGCGGTTTTACATTGAAAATCTGCATCACGTCATGGAAATCAACCGAATATTTCTGCACAATTTCCATCGGCTCCAACTGCGCCAGTTTTGCTTTTTTAGAGATTTTATCTTCGCCTTCATCCGTATCGCCTTCCAAATGGCCGGCATCGGTAATATTGCGGACGTAGCGGACTTTATAGCCCAAATGCGTGAGGTATCGAAAAATAAGGTCGAAAGAAATAAACGTGCGGCAGTTGCCCAAATGCACATCGCTGTAAACGGTTGGCCCACATACATACATGCCAACCAGCGGCGGGTCAATGGCTTTAAATTCTTCTTTTTTGCGCGATAAAGTGTTGTAAATAAAAAGCTTTTGCTGCATCGGGCAAATTTAGACAAAAAGGCGGTTTATTGCCTACTTCAAACGCAAATCGGCGCGGATGCCGTAATGGTCGGAAAGCTTTTTCTTGAGCACGATGTAATTGATCACTTCAAATTTAGGCTGGGCCAGGATGTAATCAATCTGGTAATTGGGGAAATCGCCGTTGTAAGTAGCGCCAAAACCGTTCCCTTTTTCCCGGAAAGCATTGACCAACCCTTCCGACATTTTATTGAGGGCAAAAGAAGCAGGCGTATCGTTAAAATCACCGGCAATAATAAAAGGATAAGGCGAGGTAGCGGCGTGGTTTTTCACTAAGTAAACCTGTTCACTGCGTTTTAAAAAGGCTTTTTTTAGCTTGCTTAAAATGCGTTTGTACGAATGCAGGTTTGTTTCTTCGGCTTTTTTAACGCTATCAATCACCTGGTAATCTTCGGGCATAAACTGGATGGATTGCAAATGCACGGCGTAAACCCGAATAGTTTGGCTTGCTTTTTTTATATCAATAAAAATGCACTGGTTGGTGCTGTTGTTATCCGCAAGCGGAATCAAACCTTTGTTAATAATTGGGAATTTTGAAAAAGCAGCAATCCCATTGCCTTCGTAATCAATATTGTTGACGGTAAAGCGGTAGAAATAAGGCGTGTGCAAAGCTTTTTTGATCGAATCAACCATGGCAGCTTCCCCTTTTTTCCGGCTGAAAAATTCCTGGATGCAAAGTACATCGGGCTGCTCGGTTTTAATTAGTTGCAAAATTTCTTTTCGGGTTGGTTTTGAAGCATTGGCGCCAACACCTTGAAAACTATGCACATTGTAAGTCATCAGCCTTAAATAATCAGCCGATTTTTTTGGCCCGTCGGGAACAGTAGCACTAAAATTAAAACTCTTGGCAAAAATACTCCAGCCAATTAAAATACTCAGAATTGGGATGAAAATAAACCTGCTGAAACGGAGCAGCCAATATAAAGCCAAAATAATATTGGCAATTAAAAGCGGCGGATAAGCCAAACCAAAAAAAACAAGCTGCCAGCAAGTGCGCGGATCAATTAAACTGGCCAATAAGCTCAATAAAATAGAAGCGGAAGCTACAATGGTAAAAACTAAAACCACATAATCAAAAAAGTAGGTTTTCTTTTTTCTAACTGGTTTCGTCTTTACTGGCATTGAACAGGATCTCTTTTTCTTTTTTGGTGAGGCTTGCGTAGCCCGACTGCGAAATTTTGTCTAATATAGAATCTATTTCTTCTTCTTTTGGCCTGACCGTGCTGTTTTTAGCATAGTTCTTTGATACGACGTGCAGCGTTTTAGGTTTTGAAAAACGTTCGAAAGCGCGGCCGAGCGCCGTACTGCCTTGTATATGTTTGATGTAAAAGAAGCCCGCAATTGCGCCGCCGATATGCGAAATTTCGCCGCCGGCATTTGGCCCGGTAATGCTGATCAGATCAAACAAAACATAAAACAACGCGATCCATTTTAATTTTACCGAACCTAAAAACAGCAGTTGGATGGTATAATCGGGCAGTAAAGTTGCGGTTGCCACGATGATGGCCATTACCGCAGCCGAAGCACCAACGGTGGTGGATACTGTTTTTACATCGGCAAAAAGCGGGAAGACATTGTAAAACAGTACGTATAAAAATGCGCCGGCTAAGCCTCCGATAATGTACAGGTCAACCAGCTTTTTTCCGCCCAGATATTCCTGGAAAATGCCACCCATCCAGTAAAACCACAACATGTTGAACAGGATATGGAAAAACCCGCTGTGCAAAAACATATAGGTTAAAGGTGTCCAGAAACGGATCAATAATTTTGGCAGGTACGAAGGAACGGCTAAATAGTCATTGATCGTTGCCGAAATAACTGCGTTGCGCGTCGTCAGCATTTCTACCACGCCAAGCAGGCTTAAAAATACAAAAACGATCACGTTGATACCGATCAGCATATTTAACCGGTTTCCTGAACGAAACACTTGTGTACGAATTTCTTCCCACATAAAAATTATCAGTTTAAAAGATTTTCATTGAACTTGTTCAAACTTATTCCTTTGTGCTTTATACCATGCTTCTTTTACCGCCTAAAAATCAATGTACAATTTGTTTTGATTTGTTTAAGTTGATACTAACACCAATTTTTATAGGGTAAAAGAAGCATCAGCAAAAAAAATTAAACAACCTCATTGTAATAACGGTACATTAATAAAAATCGTTTGTACGATGCATCCCCCAAATTTTTAATAAAATATAACCAACAAGTGCACCGCCCAAATGGGCAAAATGCGCTACCGAATCGCCTTGGTGCTGGCTTAAACCCAAATATAATTCTACCACAATATAACCAATTACAGCGTATTTTGCTTTTACTGGAATTGGGATCAGCATAATATACAAATTGGTTTCGGCATACAAAACGCCAAACGCAACCAAAATCCCAAACAGCGCGCCCGAAGCGCCAACCATTGGTTCGGCATAAATTGCCCGGAGCCTGCCTACATCTTCCGGCGTGATGTTGTAATTCATGGCCGGGTCAAAAGTAAAGCTGCCCAAAATGCCATGCACTTCTATCGCCTGCACCAGCATTTGCAAAGCTAAAGCACCAATCCCTGTAATAAAATAATAGTTGAAAAAACGCTTCGAACCCATGTAATTTTCTATTGCCGGGCCAAACATGTACAAAGCAAACATATTGAAGAAAATGTGCGCCCAGCCACCGTGCATAAACATGTAGGTGATGATTTGCCAAACCCTAAAATGCGGCGAATTGAAGTAAAAAGCACCGAGGTGAAAAGCAAGTTCGATGCCCATACTTTGAAAAACCAAAGTGGCGATAAAGAAAATGATATTGATAATCAGCAGGTTTTTTACAACGGGCGTAAGGTTGGCTAAAGGCGATTGTCCGAATAAATTCATGGTTTTTACAGAAGCGGTACGATGCTTCTTTTATCGATCAAATTTTTGAAAAAGCTCTTCTAAAGTGTAAGTAATGATAACGGGTTTGCTGCTTAAAGAAACGTTGGGAAGCTGACAAGCAAACAGTTGATCAATCAATTGGTTCATTTCCTCCAGCGAAAAACGCGTTCCTGGTTTCACGGCTGCATTTCGCGCCAGCGTTCGCGCTAAATTATCGTGTTTGCTGAGTTTTAAAGCGGATTGGTTGTTTTTGAAACCTTCCAACAGTTTTTCCAGCATTTCGCTTTCGATGGCATTGGTCAGTTCTGCCGGAACGCCTTCTACAATGATTGTGTTTTTTCCGAATTCGCGGATGTCGAAACCTAAAGCGCGCACATCGTTGAACAAGCTTTTTAACAGCTCAAAATCCGGAGTGCTTAACGTAATGCTTTGCGGAAATAAAGTTTGCTGACTAACGCCGGTATGGTTTTCCAACTGCACCAAAAAGCGTTCGTACAAAATCCGTTCATGCGCGGCCTGCTGGTCAATCAGCATAAAACCCGATTTTATTTGCGATAAAATAAACCGGTTATGGATTTGGAACAGTTGCCGCTCGCTCGATTTTGTTAGCTGCTGGTTATCCACCGCAATTTCGCGCTGCTGCATCTCGATTTCGTGTTGCTGCGCGATTTTTCCCTGCGTTATTTCGTACAGTGTGTCCCAGTTTTGTACAAAATCCGGTTTGCGCCTTTCGGCAGAATGACGTAAAACAGAAGTGTCCGATGCTGTTTTTACCTCGTTAGAAAATGGATTGTAATCCGGGTTGAAGTTGATGCCCGGCGGAACGATTTGATCCAAAGGTTTATGACTAATCATCTGATCGAAACCGGTTTCCTGGTTAAAATCAAGCGTTGGCGTGATGTTGTACTGACCCAAAGAACGTTTTACAGCCGAACGGATAATGGCGTAAATCGCTTTTTCGTCCTGGTATTTGATCTCGGTTTTGGTTGGATGAACGTTGATGTCTATCTTGGCCGGATCAATCGTGATAAAAAGAACGTAAAGCGGAAAGCTGTCGTCCTGCAACAATTCTTCAAAAGCCGAAGAAACGGCGTGGTTTAAATAATTATCGCGGATGAAACGGTTGTTCACAAAAAAGAACTGCTCGCCGCGTGTTTTACGGGCAAATTCCGGTTTTCCTACAAAACCATCCAACTTGATGATCGAGGTATCTTCTTTTACCGGCACCAATTTCTCTTTGTAATTATTGCCGAAAAGATGAACGATGCGTTGTTTTAGCGAAGCTGAAGGCAGATGAAAAACCTCCTGCCCATCGTGATGCAGCGTAAAAAATACCTGCGGATAAGCCAACGCAACGCGTTGAAACTCATCAATAATATGCCGCATTTCTATCGAGTTTCCTTTCAAAAAATTGCGGCGGGCAGGCGTGTTGTAAAAAAGGTTTTTAATACAAACCGAAGTTCCGGCAGCGGTAGCACAAGGTTCCTGACTGGTTATGGTGGAAGCTTCGATGCAAATTTCTGTTCCCAACTCGTCTTCGTGCCGCCTCGTTTTCAACTCCACTTGCGCAATCGCGGCAATCGAAGCCATAGCCTCACCACGAAAACCCATTGTGCGAATGGCAAAAAGGTCATCGGCTTTGCGGATTTTGGAAGTGGCGTGTCGTTCAAAACACATCCGTGCATCGGTAAAACTCATGCCGCAACCATTGTCAATCACCTGGATCAACGCTTTACCAGCCTCTTTTACAATCAGTTGAATTTTATCCGCGCCGGAATCTATCGCGTTCTCCAATAGTTCTTTTACGGCCGATGCCGGTCGTTGTACCACTTCACCTGCGGCAATTTGGTTGGCAACGGCATCAGGCAAAAGATGGATAATATCAGACATTAATCTTCCTCAATTCTATTTCGATGCTAAATTAAAAAATTGATCGCATAACTTCGCAGTTTTACCGGGCCGATGTAGCTTTGCGAAATTTAAAATGATGGTTTACTGATAATATTTTTGCAGCTTCGGATGAAAGAACGACAATTTGAACTAAACAACATGATAAAATTTTGATGGCCACTTCTGCAAAACCTTTCACCAAATTTATAGGCATAAAAACAGTATGGTGCCTGATGCTTCTTTTATCGGTGTTTTCTTGCAATCAGAAAAAAGAAAACAATGCCGACCTGCTGGTTAAAAATGCGCGGGTTTACACCATTGATAACCGTTTTGCCATTGCCGAAGCTTTTGCGGTGCGGGACGGAAAAATCCTGGAAGTTGGAAAAACGGCCGACCTCGAAAAAAAATATACCGCAAAAGAAGTAGTTGATGCACATGGCAAAGCAGTTTTTCCGGGTTTTATTGATGCACATACGCATTTTTACGAATATGGAATGGGTTTGCAAACCGTCAATTTAAAAGATTTGCCAAGCTGGAATGTGGCGGTTGATTCGGTGAAAAGTTATGCGAAAAACAATACCGAAGGCTGGATCATCGGCAACGGCTGGGACCAAAACCGTTGGAAAACTAAGCAATTTCCAAACAAGCTGAAGCTGGACAGTTTGTTTCCCGAAAGGCCGGTTGTGCTAACGCGGGTTGACGGACACGCGGCCATCGCAAACCAGGCGGCGTTGAACATTGCAGGCATCAAACCAAACCAAAAGGTTGCTGGCGGGGCAATTGAAACGATAAAAGGCAAACTGACCGGGATTTTGCTGGACAATGCAGTAGATCTGGTTGCGCATAAAATCCCGGAACCAACCGAAGAACAATCGCAAAACGCGTTGTTGCAGGCGCAGCGAAATTGTTTTGCCGTGGGTTTAACTACGGTTGATGATTGCGGGCTGGATTTTCCTTTGGTGAACACCATCCGCCAATTGCAAAACCGCGGCGATTTAAAGATGCGGCTATTCGTGATGCTGTCCGATAATCCAAGAAATTTAGATGCGTTGTTTCGGAATGGTGCCATCAAAACGCCACGTTTAAACGTCAGTTCGGTCAAGGTTTATGCGGATGGTGCTTTGGGTTCCAGAGGTGCTTGTTTGCTAAAACCGTATTCCGATCAGCCCAAATGGAACGGGTTTTTGCGTAGTCCGCAAAAGCATTTTCAGGAAATAGCAGAACTTTTAGAAAAAAAAGGTTTCCAAATGTGTACCCATGCTATCGGCGATTCGGCCAACCGTGTGATGCTGAAGATTTATGCTTCGGTTTTAAAAGGAAAAAACGATCGCCGCTGGCGGATTGAGCACAGCCAGATCATTGATCCGGCGGATTTTAAGTATTTTGGCGAGAACAACATCGTTCCATCTGTCCAGCCCACACACGCCACTTCAGACATGAGCTGGGCCGTCCAGCGTTTAGGAAAAACACGGCTAAAAACAGCATACGCTTACCAGCAATTGTTGCAGCAAAACGGCTGGCTGCCGTTGGGAACTGATTTTCCGGTTGAAAACATCAGTCCGTTTTACACCTTTTATGCTGCTGTGGAACGAAAAGATTTAAAAGGGTTGCCCGAAGGTGGTTTTCAAAAAGAAAATGCGTTAACACGCCAACAAGCGATTAAAGGAATGACAATTTGGGCGGCAAAAGCCAACTTCCAGGAACATGAAAAAGGAAGTTTGGAGCCGGGCAAGTTTGCCGATTTTGTGATTCTGGACGAAGATTTAATGACAGTAAAAGGCAGCGAACTGCCAAAAGTGAAAGTACTTCAAACTTATATCAACGGAGAAAATGTATATAAAAAGCCTTAACCGAAAGTGTTTAGCCGGGATTTTTTGGGTGATGATTGCGCTGAGTTCGGCGTGTGCGCAAGACCAGCACCAGCAAAACCAGCAATTTTTAGCTGCTAAAAGAAGCATTGAAACTTCCACCGTTTTGCTGAACAACCCAAATCAGTTGGTGCCGATAAAAAACCTGGACCAGCAAAAGTTTGCCAGCGTACATTTTGGTTTTGAAAACGCTTCTGTTTTTGATAGTTTGCTAAATAAATATACCAAAGTCCAGTCTTTCAATTCGGCCAATTACGATGCGGACAAAACGTTGAACAACTTGTTGTTTGATTTGAAGTTTTTTCAAACCGTCATTGTTCCATTAAATAGAACTGATTTGAGCAACCCGGCTTTGATTCCTTTTTTAACCAACTTGGATCAGCATAAAAACCTGATCGTGGTTTGTTTTGGCACGCCAATTTTGCCCACCCAATTTGATGTGCTAAAAGGAGCATTGGTTTGGTCGGCTTTCAATTCGCCTGTTGCCGCAAATTTTACCGCACAATTGATTTTTGGCGGCGTGGCATCAAACCAAAAACTAACAGGAGACGTTTCGGCGAAGTATAAAAAAGGAGCAGGGTTTACGACCACGCAAACCCGTTTGGCTTATTCTGTCCCGGAGGAAGCTGGCATCAACGCAAATAATTTAAATAGCGCAATTGATGCCATTGTTGCCGAAGCGATTAGGGCACAGGCAACACCAGGCGCGGTGGTTTTGGTGGCCCGGAACGGAAAAGTGATTTTTAACAAAGCTTACGGCAGCCATAATTACAACGATACTTTAAAGGACAAAATCACGGATATTTTTGACCTGGCATCGGTAACCAAAGTTTCGGCCACCACAATGGAAACGATGCGTTTGTACGATCAGGGAAAGCTGAATTTGGATTCTACCGCCGGCACTTATCTGGCTTCCACCCGAAACACCAACAAAGATGATTTGAAAGTCCGTGAGTTTTTAACGCACCAAACAGGCATGGTTCCGGATATCATCACTTGGGAAAAACTAAAAGCGATAGACCGAAGCACAGATTCTTCCGCCACTTTTCCAACCAAAGTTGCCGATCATTTTTACCTCAAAAAAGATTATTTTAAAAATGTGATCTGGCCGGATATGTTGAAATCGCCCATCAAAACACGCGGCAGATATGTGTACAGCGATTTGAGCATGTATTTTATGAAAGAAATTGTAGAAACCATTTCCGGAACGCCGCTTAATGTTTCTGTGCAGCAAAATTTCTATTCGCCGCTGGGCATGCAAACCGCCGGTTTTCTTCCGTTGAACCGTTTTTCAAAAAATCAAATTGTGCCTACCGAAAACGACATCGGTTTCCGGCACCAGTTGTTGATTGGTTATGTGCATGATCAGGGCGCAGGTTTGCTGGGCGGCGTTTCCGGTCATGCCGGTTTGTTTGCCAGCGCCAATGATTTGGCCATTTTGTACCAGATGCTTTTGAACCGCGGAACTTATGGCGGCACGCAGTATTTTAAGCCGGAAACGGTTGATCTTTTTACTTCCAAACAATCGGACGTAAGCCGCCGTGGTTTAGGTTTTGACCGTTGGGACCCGAACCGCGATACCAAATATCCTTCGGTTCTGGCTTCCGATCAAACTTATGGCCACACCGGTTATACGGGCACTTGTTTTTGGGTTGACCCGAAATATAACCTGGTTTATATCTTTCTTTCCAACCGCGTCAATCCAAAAGTTACCGAAAAATTATCCTCATTGGGCATCCGCAGAAGGGTACAGGATGCTGTTTACGAAGCGATACAAAAAGGCGTGCAATAACAAAAAGGCTGTTTAGATTTTATCCGGTTTATTTGCCATGCTTCTTTTACCACCTAAAAATCATTGTCTTTTTGTGGTTTTTTACCGATAAAAAACCCAATACAAAATTTATGGGCATAAAAGAAGCATGGTAGTTTTTCATAATATAAATTTAAACAAGCTCTAAAAGGCATGGTTTTTGTAATTGAGACGAAAAAAATTAATCTTATCTATGAAAAAAATTATTTTAGTATTAGTAATTGCCGTATTAGGTTTTAGTACGCAGGCTTTTTGTCAAACAGACACCCTTAAATTGAGTAAGCAATATGCAGATGTAACCAAGGATATTGCTGATTTGCAGGTTAAGTTGCAGGATGCACAAAGCAAGCTGCCAACCGAGCAGGCAAAAGCACAAAGTGCCACCCAGGATGCGCAACAAGCCGCACAGCAAAGCAGCAGCCAGGCGCAAAGTGCCACCGATGCAGATTATAGCAAAACCAGGAAAGCACAAAAGGCAGCCAGGCGTGCAGCAAACAAATCAGCAGATGCAAAAGACGAAAATTCTGATGTAAAGGATTTAAACAATAAGGTTAAGGACCTGAATAAAGAGATCGCTAAAAAGCAAAAAAAGCAACAGGAACTGCAAACCAAACTTACTGCTGCACGGTCGGCATCAGGCCAGGCTGCCCAAAGTACAAGTACCACAACTACGCCTTAATTATTACATAAAGATCAGATTCTGCAATTTATAAACATATAGATTTGTGTATAAATCAGATTAATGAAAATAGGTATTGTATGCTATCCAACGTTCGGTGGCAGCGGTGTTGTTGCCACCGAATTAGGAAAAGCTTTAGCAGATCATGGCCATCAGGTACATTTTATAACCTATAACCAGCCGGCACGGTTAGATTTTTTTTCCGAGAACCTTTTTTACCACGAAGTTGCCGTTTCCAAATACCCTTTGTTTGATTACGCACCTTACGAAATTGCTTTGACCAGCAAAATTGTTGACGTGGCGCGTTTTGAAAAGCTGGATTTGCTGCATGTACATTATGCCATTCCGCATGCTTCGGCTGCTTACCTGGCCAAGCAAATCCTCAAAACTTACGGCATCCACATTCCCTTTGTAACTACTTTGCACGGCACGGATATTACGCTGGTTGGCAAAGACCGTACGTTTAAACCGGTTGTTACTTTTTCGATCAACATGTCCGACGGGGTTACCGCAGTTTCGCATCACCTAAAGCAAGACACGCTCGATTTTTTTGATATCGAAAATGAAATCCGTGTCATCCCGAATTTTATTGATTTAAAACGTTTCAGCAAAAAAGCCAAAGACCATTTTAAAAAAGCCATTGCGCCTTCGGGCGAAAAAATATTGGTGCATACTTCTAACTTCCGTAAAGTAAAACGGACAGAAGACGTGATCAAGCTGTTTGCAATCGTAAACAAAAAATTGCCTTCCAAATTATTGATGGTTGGCGACGGGCCGGAACGTTCGATGTGCGAACAGCTTTGCCGCGATTTAAACGTGTGCGATAATGTGCGTTTTTTGGGCAAGCAGGATGCCGTGGAAGAAATTTTATCCGTTGCCGATCTTTTCCTAATGCCGTCCGAATCCGAAAGTTTTGGTTTGGCTGCGCTGGAAGCGATGGCCTGCAAAGTGCCAGTGGTAAGTTCAAATACCGGCGGCATCCCCGAATTAAACGTAGAAGGCGTAACCGGGTTTTTGACAGCTGTTGGCGATGTGGAAGCTTTGGCCGAACGGTGTATTTATATTTTGGAAGACGAGGAACGCTTAAAACAATTTAAAGAGAACGCTTTGGAACGCGCCAAAGAGTTTGACCTGAGCCTGATCTTGCCTTTGTATGAAGACTATTACCGCGAAGTCATCGAACGCTCAAAAGTAACAGCCTGATTTTTAGGTGGTAAAAGAAGCATGGTTGTCATCTCGGTCGTGTTGTCATCGTGATCGTTTTGTCATCCCGATCGCAGGGAGAGATCTTCTTCAAACCCAAAGCCTAATTTTTAGGTGGTAAAAGAAGTATTGATCGTTGAAATAAGATTTCTCCATTCCGTCGAAATAACAAAGCCACCAACTTTTGCCCGATAAAAGAAGCATCAGTTAATTTGGCGTTTTGAAATAAGATTTCTCCCTGCGGTCGAAATGATAAAGTTGTTTTGCCAATCCTGGTTTTGTTAAAACATATTTGATTACAACAACAGCAATGCTTCTTTTACCACCTAAAAATTGGTATCGCTAATTTAAACCAAAAGTAAATCAACCTAACATTTTGTAATTTGTATTTTTAAGTTACTTTTGCAAAAAATAATTCTATAAAAGCGGAAGTGGCGTAATTGGTAGCCGCACCAGACTTAGGATCTGGCGCCGCGAGGCGTGGGGGTTCGAGTCCCTTCTTCCGCACAAGGTTTCCTCCGTCGTTTTAAAACATGACGGAGGAATTTTTTTATCACGTAAAAACAGTTAAAAAACAATGAATATCACCCAGGAAAAAATAGATGATCTAAACGCTGTTTTAACCATCAAAATCAATCAGGAAGATTATCAGGCGCGCGTTGAAAAAGCGATCAAAGACCAGGCAAAAAAAGCAAAGCTGCCGGGTTTTCGCCCGGGCATGGTTCCGGCGGCACACATCAAAAAAATGTATGGCAAAAGTATTTTGGTTGACGAAATCAACCATCTGCTTTCCGATTCTTTAAATAATTACATCACCGAAAACCAATTGGAAGTGTTGGGCCAGCCCTTGCCAAAAGCGGACGACGACAAGCAATTCAACTGGGATTTTACCGAAGATTACGAGTTTAACTACGAAATGGGCTTGGCGCCCGAATTTTCTTTAGATTTTTCTGCTGCCGATCACGTTCCGCATTATGTCATTAAAATTGATGACGAAACGCTGCAATCGCGCATTAAAAATATCCGCAGAAGCTATGGAAAGATGACAAACCCTGACGTATCGGCAGATGATGATGTGTTGTATTCCGAATTGAAGCAGCTTTCGCCGGATGGTTCTGTTTTTGAAGGTGGCATAACCAATACGGCTTCGGTTCGTTTAGACCAGATTATGGACGAAGCAGTAAAAAGTTCTTTGCTTGGCCTGAAAAAAGGCGATGTGGTAACGATAGACCTAAACAAAGCATTTGGAAACGATACAGCGAAAATTGCCGGTTTGTTGAAAATTGACGAAGAAACAGCAGCGGATTTAAAATCAAACTTTCAATTAACGGTAAAAAATGTAAACCGTTTGGAAGAATCTGATTTAAACCAGGAGTTTTTTGATAAAGTTTTCGGGCCGAATGTGGTTCATTCCGAAGAAGATTTCAGGACAAAAATCACCGAAGAACTGGAAGCGATGATGCAGCAGGACGCAGAACGCAAACTGCAAGACGATTTGTATCAATACGTTACACAAAAAGTAAACTTCGAGCTGCCGAATGAGTTTTTGAAAAGATGGCTGAAAGCAACCAACGAAAAATTGAGCGACCAGGAACTGGAAGAAGGCTACAACGATTTTGCCAAAAACCTGAAATGGACGCTGATCGAAAACAAGATTGTTAAAGACCACCACATCGAAATTAAATACGAAGATGTGTTCCAGACCGCAAAGCAACGCTTGGATGCACAGTTTAAAATGTACAGCCAGCAAGCTTTGGACGAAGAGCAGTTAGGCCAATACACCGTACAATTTTTACAAAACAAAGACAACGCCAACAAGATTTTTGAAGAAGTAAAAGCACTGAAAGTTTTTGATTACCTAAAAACAGTTGTTACTTTAGATAAAAAAGAAATAGATAATAATCAGTTTAAAAAACTGGAATAATCTTTAACAAATATTAAAGTTAATGGTTATCCGGTTTTATAAGCAATTGGATAACCATTGTTTTTTTATAGAGATATGCAAATAGATAAAAATGAGTTCAGAAAGTATGCCGTTAAACACCACCGTTTAAATGGCATTTATGTAGATAAATTTATAGCAGGCGTAGAAAAAGCCAATCTGCCAACTGCGATGACGCCATATATTATTGAGGAACGCCAGCTAAACGTAGCCCAAATGGACGTGTTTTCGCGTTTGATGATGGACCGGATCATCTTTTTAGGCGATGCGGTAATGGATCAAAATGCCAACATCATCCAGGCGCAATTGCTTTTCCTGCAATCTACCGATGCAAAAAGGGATATCCAGATTTACATTAATTCCCCTGGCGGATCCGTTTATGCAGGTTTAGGTATTTATGATACCATGCAATTTATTTCCAACGATGTGGCCACCATTTGTACCGGTATGGCTGCTTCCATGGCTGCCGTTTTGCTTTGCGCTGGTACTAATGGCAAACGTGCCGTGTTGCCGCATTCTCGTGTCATGATCCACCAGCCATCCGGTGGCGCACAAGGTGTTGCTTCGGATATGGAAATCAACCTGCGTGAAATGTTGAAACTAAAAAAAGAATTATACGATATAATTGCTAAACACTCCGGGCAATCGTATGACTGGGTAGAAAAATCATCAGACCGTGATTACTGGATGTCATCAGACGAAGCCAAAGAATTTGGAATGGTTGATGAAATATTGCGTAGTAATAAAGCCGATAAATAACTCAGAAAAGCCATGAGCAAAACCAGCAAAGATATCAAATGTTCATTTTGTGGTGCCGGTAAACAGGATTCGTTAATGCTAATTGCCGGACTGGACGCTCATATTTGCGATAAATGCGTTAACCAGGCCAACGATATTTTGGCTGAAGAATTGAAATTGCGCAAAGTAAAATCGCCGTTGCAAACTTCGTCTGCTATTTTAAAACCGGCCGAAATTAAAGCGCATCTTGATCAATATGTGATCGGTCAGGACGATGCCAAAAAGGTTTTATCGGTTGCGGTTTATAACCACTACAAAAGGCTGAACCAGAAAATAGGCAAAGACGAAGTTGACATCGAAAAATCGAACATTATTTTAGTTGGCGAAACCGGAACCGGAAAAACCTTACTGGCCAAAACCATTGCCAAAGTTTTGAACGTGCCTTTTTGCATTTGCGATGCTACGGTTTTAACAGAAGCCGGTTACGTTGGCGAAGACGTGGAAAGTATTTTAACGCGCCTGCTGCAAGCTGCCGATTACGATGTTACTTTGGCCGAACGCGGCATTGTTTACATTGATGAAGTAGATAAAATTGCCCGCAAAAGCGATAACCCTTCCATCACGCGTGATGTTTCCGGGGAAGGTGTGCAGCAAGCATTGCTTAAAATTTTGGAAGGCACGATGGTGAACGTTCCGCCGCAAGGTGGCCGTAAACATCCCGACCAAAAAATGATTACGGTAAACACCAGCAACATTTTGTTTATCTGCGGTGGCGCTTTTGATGGCATCGAAAAAAAGATTGCCAACCGGATGCGTACCCAAACTGTTGGTTACAAGTTGAAAGCCGAAGACCAGGAAGTTGACCTGAAGAACTTGTACAAGTACGTTTCCCCGCAGGATTTAAAAGCTTTTGGGTTGATTCCGGAACTGATTGGCCGTTTGCCGGTGCTCACTTATTTGAAACCGTTGGATCGGGAAGCGATGCTGATGATCCTGACCGAGCCTAAGAACTCGCTCATCAAACAATATAACAAACTGTTTGAATACGAAGATGTGAAACTGCATTTCGATCAGGAAGTTTTGGATTACGTGGTGGATAAAGCCATGGAATTTAAGCTTGGTGCGAGAGGTTTGCGTTCCATTTGTGAAGCGATTATGATTGATGCCATGTTTGAAATTCCCTCGCAAAAAGAGCATCAAAAACACTTGGACATTACGCTGAACTACGCCAGGGAGAAATTTGAAAAATCAGATTTGAAAAAGCTGAAAGCAGCATAACAAAAGCCCCGGCCTTTTAAAGCCGGGGTTTTTTTGTACATTTATTTTTAGGTGATAAAAGAAGCATCATTATGAACGAAGAAAAAGACGTAAAGAAAGACGCAGAAATTGTAAAGCAATCCAACAAAATAAAAGAAGTTCAAAGCCCGGTAAAATCAGGCCTTAAAACAAAAGAAGCCATTGTTGCAAATTGGCTGCCGCGCTACACCGGCCGGCCACTGGACGATTTTAAAGAATACGTCATCCTCACCAATTTTTCTAAATACTTACAGCTTTTTTCCGAATGGCATAACAATGCACCCATTATGGGTCTGGATAAACCGATGCAAAGCGTTACCGCCGATGGCATCACCATTATCAATTTTGGAATGGGCAGTGCTTTGGCTGCTACCGTAATGGATTTGCTGACGGCCATCCACCCAAAAGCGGTTATTTTTTTAGGTAAATGTGGCGGTTTGAAAAAAAATAACAACGTTGGCGATTTGATTTTGCCAATTGCGGCCATCCGCGGCGAAGGAACATCCAACGATTATCTGCCTTCGGAAGTTCCAGCTTTGCCGGCATTTGCTTTACAAAAAGCCATTTCCACAACCATCCGAGACCACTCCCGCGATTACTGGACCGGTACAGTTTATACCACCAACCGCCGGGTTTGGGAACATGATAAAAGCTTCAAAAAATATTTAAAAAGCATCCGCACCATGGCGGTTGATATGGAAACAGCCACTATTTTCATCACCGGTTTTGCCAATAAAATCCCAACTGGCGCTTTGTTGCTGGTTTCCGATCAGCCCATGATTCCGGAAGGTGTAAAAACGGCCGAAAGTGATTCCAACGTAACCGAAAAATTTGTAGAAACGCATTTGCGGGTTGGCATTGATTCGTTAAAACAACTCATTAACCACGGGCTTACGGTTAAGCATTTGCATTTTTAAAAACTCCGCTTATTTCTTAAATCATTACAACAGCATCAGCCAAGTATCCTAAATTTGTTTGCTGATTTTAGGTGCATAAAAGAAGCATCGAAGTGATACAAAAGTTAGAAGTCAGGCGATACCAATACGACAGTAACGAATGACAATTAAAACAGAAAATATTTTAAAACTTAATAACGGCGAATTGCAACTTTACAAATTGCATCTTGCCTGTAAGAGCGGACACGAACAACCTTTGAACGTGTATTTGCAAGGTTGGGACAAGTGGGTTGGCTGGAACGAGTGGCGGCGAAATAAAAACGACTTCAATCGACAATACATTTTCAGTTTAATTCAATTTTATCATGAACCCAATAAGTGGTTATTTGGTGGAATTTTTAGAGTTGTGAAAAGGCTTGAAAATTACGCTGACACTAAAGTTGGTTATGAACTGGAATTAGTTGATTTACATAAAGAGTTAATTGGACGACTAGTAATTGACTTTTTCCGTTATCAAGGAATGCGTGGACGTTCATATTTACTTGAAAGTTATTATAAAGATTTTGTTGTTTCAGAAATTCTTAAAAAACCTTTTGACGGTATTAATTTCCCTGGTTACGAAAATATACATCTTGACTTTCCAGATTTAGAAACTGTTTTCAAATATCAAAAAAATGACTGGAAAGGCGCTTTGGAAAATGTAAAAGGTGTTTACGTTATCGTTGACAAATCTAACGGAAAAAAATATGTTGGTTCAGCATACGGTGATTTTGGCATTTGGTCAAGATGGGCTGTTTATATTGGAACAGGACATGGTTTTAATGATGAACTAACAAAAATTATTTCAAAGAATGGAATTGATTACGCAAGACAAAATTTCAGATTTAGTTTATTAGAATATCGTTCTATGAGAATAGATGATAACATCATAATTAACCGTGAATCTTATTGGAAAGAAGTGTTATTAACAAGAGGACAATTTGGATACAACAAAAACTAAATTACAATTAACGGCATCTTGACGACATAAAAGAAGTCTGAACCGAAGATTAAATTTTTGATATGATTGGCGTGATTCGAATGAACTTTAGTGCTAAAAACGCCACCTACGTTAATTCCTAAACAGTTTATAACAATAACAAAAATATGTGGTACAATAATATCCTCGAAACCATCGGTAACACGCCGCTGGTGAAATTGAACGTCATCCCGAAAGACATCAAAGCAACGGTTTTGGCCAAAATCGAAACGACCAATCCAGGTAATTCCATTAAAGACCGGATGGCTTTGAAAATGATTGAAGATGCCGAAAAAAACGGAAAGCTGAAACCGGGAGGGACGATTATTGAAGGAACTTCGGGCAATACCGGGATGGGTTTGGCCATTGCGGCCGTGATCAAAGGCTACAAATGTATTTTTACCACCACGGATAAACAATCAAAAGAAAAAGTGGATGCGCTGCGGGCTTTTGGTGCCGAAGTGATTGTTTGCCCGACGAATGTTGACCCGGAAGATCCGCGTTCTTACTACTCCGTTTCAACGCGTTTGGAACGCGAAGTTCCGAATTCCTGGAAGCCAAACCAGTACGATAACCCATCCAATACGCAAGCCAACTACGAGCAAACCGGGCCGGAAATTTGGGAACAAACCGAAGGGAAAATAACCCATTTAATTGTTGGCGCCGGAACAGGCGGCACGATTTCGGGCGCGGGAAAATATTTGAAAGAGAAAAACCCGGCCATCCAGGTTTTAGGGATTGATACTTACGGATCCGTTTTTAAAAAATACAAGGAAACCGGGATTTTGGACAAGAACGAAATTTATCCATACATCACTGAAGGTATTGGAGAAGATTTTTTGCCGAAGAACGTCAACTTCGATGTGATCGATCATTTTGAAAAGGTAAGCGATAAAGACGCCGCGCTGATGACGCGGGAAATTGCCCGTAAAGAAGGCATTTTTGCAGGAAATTCTGCCGGTTCTGCGGTGGCTGGTTTGCTGCAAATGAAAGACCGTTTTCAAGAAGGCGATGTGGTGGTGATTATTTTTCCGGATCATGGTTCGCGCTACATGGGCAAAATGTATAACGAAGACTGGCTGCGCGAACGCGGGTTTTTGAAAGACGAAAAGCTGACGGCACGAAGCATCATCGGCAAGCAGGCCGGACAGGAAATTGTAACGATTGACAGTGAAGAAAGTATTTTAAAAGCGATCAACACGATCAAAGCTTTAAATATTTCTCAAATCCCGGTTACGCAGCACGAAATGATCATCGGCAAAATTACCGAAAGCGATATTTTGGATGCGCTGCTGGAAAATCCGGCTTTAAAATCGCATCCAGTTAAAGATATTTTGACCACGCCTTTCCCTTTTGTGGATTTGAATACTTCGATTGATAAAATTTCTTCCTTAATTAACAAAGATAACACAGCGGTTTTGGTGGAAGCTGAAAACGGCAAGTTCAAGATCATTACGCAGTATGATATTATCAATGCGATTTCGGCTTAGTCATACAGAATTTATGCCGATAAAAGAAGCATCGCCCTTTCACGGATAATGCTTCTTTTACCACCTAAAAATCAGTGTTGTGTAATTGATTGAAATTGTTTTTTCAGAACAATGCTTCTTTTACCACCTAAAAATTGGTGTGTTTTAAATGCGTTTGATATCGGCGCCCAAAGCAATCAGGCGTTTATCAATGTGCTGGTAACCGCGTTCTATCTGTTCGATATTGCTGATAACCGATTTGCCTTTTGCAGATAAAGCCGCAATCAGCAAAGAAACACCGGCGCGAATATCCGGGGAAGTCATTTCGATGCCGCGTAACTGCACTTTTTTATCCAAGCCAATTACGGTGGCACGGTGCGGATCGCAAAGAATAATTTGCGCGCCCATGTCAATCAGTTTATCCACAAAAAACAAACGGCTTTCAAACATTTTTTGATGGATCAAAACTGAACCTTTGGCTTGCGTAGCAATCACCAAAACAATACTGAGCAAATCGGGCGTAAAACCCGGCCAGGGCGCATCGGCAATGGTGAGGATGGAACCATCAATAAAAGTATCAATTTCGTAATGTTCTTGTGCGGGAATGTAAATATCGTCTCCGCGCAATTCAAATTGAATGCCTAAACGGGAAAAAGTATTCGGGATAATGCCCAATTCTTCAAACTGCACATTTTTGATCGTGATTTCTGATTCCGTCATGGCAGCCAGTCCGATAAAAGAACCAATTTCGATCATATCCGGCAGCAAGCGATGTTCTGTTCCGCCTAATTGTTCCACGCCTTCGATCGTTAACAGATTGGATTTGATACCGGAGATTTTTGCGCCCATGCGATTTAGCATTTTGCAGAGTTGCTGCAAATAAGGTTCGCAAGCAGCATTGTAAATCGTCGTGGTTCCTTTCGCTAAAACGGCGGCCATCACCACGTTTGCCGTTCCGGTTACGGATGCTTCTTCCAACAAAATATCCGTTCCTTGCAAATTGGTGGCATCTACGTCAAAAAACTCGTCGCTGGCACTGTATTCAAAACGGGCACCTAATTTTTCAAAGCCTAAAAAATGCGTGTCTAAACGTCGGCGGCCAATTTTATCGCCACCAGGTTTTGGGATGGAGGCTTTTCCAAACCGTGCCAAAAGCGGGCCAACAATCATGATGGAACCTCTTAAACTTCCGCCTTTTTGTTTAAAAGCATCCGATTTAAAAAAATCCTGGTTGATGTCATCGGCTTGAAAAACGTAAGTATCAGGCGCAGTTTGTTTCACTTTAACACCCATATCACCCAAAAGCTCGATCAGTTTATTCACATCAACAATATTTGGGATGTTGCTGATCGTAACTTTTTCTTCCGTCAACAGCACGGCCGAAATCACTTGTAAAGCTTCGTTTTTGGCACCTTGGGGTATAATTTCTCCCTTTAAGGGTTTGCCGCCCCAAATTTCAAATGCGCTCATAGGTTAATTTTTGCCCGGTAAAAGAAGCATCAGAATTTTCTGCCGGGATTATTATTGTTGGTTCGGTTTCGGTTGTTGTTGTTTTGCGCGTGCCGCGGATTGTTGTTGTTATTTTGGCGGCCTTTGTTGTTTTGGTTGTTGTTGGTTCCGCCGCGCGGACGATTTGTATTTTGCGCAACCGGCGTACGGTATTCCACCCGGTTTAGGTTGATGTTTTCTTCCAACTGCAAGGCACCTCTTGATAAAATTTTTAGATCATTTAAAATGGTTTCATCGGCAACAGAATCCTTGTTCCAGGTTACGTAAGCCATTTTCATAAAGTTGGCAATGGCCTGAACCATGTGTTTCCGGCGCGGTTCGTCTTCAATTGTTTTGGCTTTTTCGATCATCAGTTCAATCGTTTTGCCATAATGTTTAAAGCTGATTTTGTCCTGAGGATATTTTAAAGGCGCCGGTTTAAAGTGGATCATTTCCGGCGTAGGTTTCGGATAAGGCGAATCCACATCAATCTTAAAATCGGAAATGATGTTGAGGTGATCCCACAATTTGTGCTTAAAATCGGCAACATCGCGCAAGTGCGGGTTTAAAAACCCCATCAAATCAATCACCACCTGCGCGTATCGGTTGCGTTCTTCCTTGGTGGGCAGCGCAACAATGTATTTAACCATGTTCTGCACGTTGCGGCCGTACTCAGAAAGAATTAATTTGTTGCGGGAAGTATTATAATCAAAATTCATGTTTCAATATTAAACAGGTAATTACCTTCTTTTATACGGAAGGATTTGTATTTAAAGCGTGAATATACTTTAAATAGTATAAAAGAAGCTATTCTACAATGCGAAGTTTGGCAAATTTAAGCAACAATTGCTTTTGGCCAAGCTCTTTAAAAAATATTGTTGCTTTTATATCAGGTTTGTTGCCCTCCAGGTTGATGACTTTGCCGAAACCAAAACGCTCGTGCTCCACTTCCATGCCAACTTGCAGTTTGTTCATGTCAGAAGGCGCGAAACCCGGCGTTGGCACATGTGCTTTGGCCAAAACAGAAGTGGTTTTAACGCTTGTAGTAGCCGGTTTTGGTTTGGAGAAAGCATCTTTATTCCGACCGGAAGATTGCTCGTCATCAAAAAACGGATTGCCGCTTCCTGCCGGTTTAGCACTGTAATCCAGTTCCAGGAATTTGGCATCTATTTCATCTAAAAACCGGCTTGGTTCACAATTGATCAACGTGCCAAATTTAAACCGCGAAGTTGCGTAACTTAAAGTCAGTTTATGTTCTGTACGCGTTACGCCAACGTAAAACAAGCGGCGTTCTTCCTCTAAATCTGTTCTCGAATTTAACGATAATTGCGAAGGAAAAAGGTTTTCTTCCAACCCAACTACAAAAACATGCGGAAATTCCAACCCTTTTGAAGAATGTATCGTCATCATCGAAACCGTATCTGCATTGGTATTTTTGTCGTTATCGTCGTTGGTGAGCAAGGCAATGTCCTGCAAAAATACATCCAGCGTTTTTTCTTCGATGTCTTCCCGTTCCGAAAACTCTTTGATACCGTTCAACAATTCCTGGATATTTTCGTGGCGGTTTAAACCTTCTACCGATTTATCTTCATACAAATCCTTCAACAAACCTGAATGTTGGGCGATATGCAAAGCCGCATCGTAAGCCGTCATGGTTTGGGTGATGACCTGAAAACTTTGGATCATCGTTACAAAATTGTTTACGGTAGAAGCCGTTTTGCCGTCCAGATATTTGCCCGGCTCGGTCAATGCTTCCCATAAACTCACCTGATGCTGGTTGGCGCTTACAATTAAACGGTCAATCGTGGTATCGCCGATGCCTCTTTTAGGGTAATTGATGACGCGTTTTAAAGCGGCTTCATCGTGCGGATTATAAGTCATGCGGAAATAAGCAATTAGATCCTTGATTTCTTTACGCTGATAAAAAGACAAACCGCCATAAATTTTGTAAGGAATATTGAGCTTACGCAATGCTTCTTCCATTGCCCTCGATTGTGCGTTGGTTCGATATAAAATGGCAAAATCTTTCCAGCGTAAACCTTTGCCCGCGTGTTCCTGATGGATGGCTTCGGCAACCATTTTGCCTTCTTCGTTATCGCTGAAGGCACGCATCACTTTTATTTTATCGCCATGCTCTTTCTCCGAATAAACTGTTTTTTTAAGCTGGTCTTTGTTATTGGCGATGATGCTGTTGGCAACGTTTACAATGTTTTGGGTTGATCGGTAGTTTTGCTCCAGTTTGAAAACATTTAAATCCGGATAATCTTTTTCAAAGTTTAAAATGTTCTGGATGTTGGCGCCGCGAAAAGCATAAATACTTTGTGCGTCATCGCCAACCACACAAATATTTTCGTTGATGGCGGCCAATTTTTTCACGATCAGGTATTGCGAATAATTGGTGTCCTGATACTCGTCCACCATCAAATATTTAAACTTGTTTTGGTATTTGTACAGTACTTCCGGGTTTTTCTTGAGAAGTTCGTTGGTTTTGAAAAGCAGATCGTCAAAATCCATCGCGCCGGCGCGGAAACAACGAACTGCATACGTTTCGTAAATTTTGCCCAATTGTCCGCGGCCGCCCGAAAAATCATCCGCCTGGATCTGGTCGTTCTGCTGGTATTCCTGCCACGAAATCAAATTGTTTTTGGCAGCAGAAATACGGTTATAAACGAAGTTGGCACTGTACAGCTTATCGTCCAGGTTCATTTCTTTCAAAATGGCACGCAGCAAACTCTTGCTGTCGTCGGTATCGTAAATGGTGAAGTTGGAAGGATAACCGATTTTATCAGCCTCAACACGCAGCAATTTGGCAAACACGGAATGGAAAGTGCCCATCCAAATATTTTTTGCTTCTGTGCCAACTACGGCTACAATCCGGTCGCGCATTTCTCGCGCGGCTTTGTTGGTAAAAGTTAAAACCAAAATGTTAAAAGCATCAACACCTTTGCGGATTAGGTGCGCCACCCGATATGTAATCACGCGTGTTTTGCCCGAACCGGCACCAGCAATAATCATCACCGGCCCTTTTACACATTCTACCGCTGCCCGTTGCGAAGGGTTTAGCCCTTGTAAATATTCCAAAACGTTCTCCTCTTAGTTGAAATGCAAAATTAAAAATCCTAAGCTGAGTTAGCGCAGCAATGCTTCTTTTATCTGCCTAAATTTATTCTTTCGGGTTTGGCTCAACGCTTTCGTTCAACATTTTACTCATGCTGATGATTTCGTCATCAATATTAAAAACACATTTTTTTATCAATTCAATACATTCATCCTTGTTGATCAGGTTGTTTTCCTGAATGTAAACGATGCCTTTTAAAGTAGCGATCGGGCCGCGGATTTCGTGTGATAAATGCAAGGAATAATCAGAAAGGCGTTTGTTTTTGACCTTTAAATCCTGTGTCCGCGCTTCGATAATATTTTCTAAATTATGATTGACGCGGTCCAAGTCTTCTTTTTTTCTGGAAACTTCCTGGTTCAACCGGGTGAGTTCCTTGTTGTTTTTATTTGTTCTTTTAACGTTGATCACCAGTAAAAAAACCAGGGCAAATAACAAAGCTGCCACCGTTGTGCTCGCCCAAAATAACGTAGTTGCATATTTTTGCCGGGCGATAATACGTTCGTTTTTCGTCCTGTTTTCCAACTGGTCAAACAGATCCGAAGCAAGGGTAATCCTGTTAGAAAATGATTGACGGTAATAAGCACTGTCTTGCGTATAATTTTGTTTGAGATAACCTAATGCGGCTTGGTAATTTTTCCTTTTGTATTCTAACTGGTAAAACGCATAATTATAATCATTTTGTAAATCCCTATTGTTTAAGGATTTAGCATATTCAAGACCATTTTTTAATGCTTCTTTTGCCTGCTCAAATTTATTTTGGTTAAGATATACGTTTGTCAAAGCTAATTCTATGCTGGCAATTGTATAGTTCATATCTCTCACCTTTGCTTTTGTAAGCGCCTCATTAAGTACGTTTTCTGCACTTTGGTATTGTTTTAAACCATTATAAGCTTCTCCCATATCCTGCAGGCATTGGATGATTAATTCCTGATTACCTAATTGCTGGAACAAATTCATACTAATTTGAAATTTTTCTAAAGCTGACTTAAATTTTTTTTTCTTACTTTGAATAAGGCCAATGTTTACATATAATGATGCAATTTCCGGTTTAGCATTAAACTTTTTTGCAACCAAAAGGGATTTGTTGTAATACTCTAAAGCTTTGTTATAATCATTAGGTGAATAAAGATTACCAATATTGTTGTAAACTTTGCCTATCCCTTTAAGATTATTGTTTTGTTCAAAATACGAAATCGCTTCTAAATATTTATCCAAAGCTTCATCGTATTTACTTAAATAGGATTGTCCAATCCCTATTACACGGCATGCTTCTCCCTGGCCGTTTAAATAGTTTAATTTTTTAGACAGATTAAATGCTGTTGTTGCATATTTAATAGTTTGTTCAGGATCCTTTAAACGGTAATTATAAGCCAGTTTGTTTATAGAATCTACATCATGCTGCAATGCTGGCCCTCCAACAGGTTGCCATAATGCAAAAGTTGTGCTTTTAAACAGGAGCAGCATCAACGCATTAGTAATTAAAGCTTTAAGCATCATGCTGTACGGGTTTTAATAGAAGTAAAGCTATTTTTTCAGATTAAAAAAAGAGGTTAATTGTTATAAAAGTTTTACCACGTAACCTCAGCTATAAATTTAACGTAAACCGGCATGAAAACCTATTAAAGTTTAAAAAAAATGAAAAAATTAGCACTATTAGTAGTTGCTGTGGCAACGCTTTGTACCGTATCTTGCAAAAAAGAAAATGTGAACCCGGAAACCCATTTGGTTAAAAAAGAATTTATGAAAAGCGGTGGCGGGGATAAAAGGCCAAGTGGAACTATGGATTAACTGATAATTATAATTAGCAAATATGGCAAAAATTATACAACAAACAGTTTTTTTACCGGCCTACAACAACCATTTTTTTTACATATTGCTCGGTTGGCGTTTGCATAGCATAAATATAAATGCCGGGCGCAAGATCAGTGGTTGGGAATAAAATTTCGTGATAACCGGAATTAAAATAAGAATTGGTCAGCGTTTTTACCACAGCGCCTGCTGTATTGTACAAGGTTAAAACAACTTTATTTGATTTTGATAAACTAAACCCGATGGTGGTGCTGCCGGCAGCAGGGTTGGGATAGTTTTGGCTTAAACCGGACAGCAACAGCTTTTGCTCGATAACCGTGTTAATGGTATCAAACAAGGCATAGGCAATGCGCATGTTGCCTTGTGCATTTGGGTGCGTGCTGTCCTGGTACAGGTTTTTAAAGTCCCTGCCCATAACAGCGTTGATATCGGTAAAATAAACTTTTCTATTGGCCGCAATCCTTTTATAGATCGTATTGATCTGCCGGATCACGAAATTAGCATTTTGGTTGCGCTTATTGTTGGCCGGGTTTAAAAACTGAAGGGTTCCGATAATAGGCGTAAGCTTATATGCCAAAGCCAGTTCTACCATTTTGTTCATGTTGCTTTGTGTTTCGGCAATTTTCATTTTGCCGTCCACAATGGCCAATGCATCGTTTAGGCCTATTAAAATCAATACAAAGCCTTTTTTATCTTTAATCGTCTGTTCAAAACGTGCCAAGCCTTGGGTTGTAGTTTGGCTGGGGATGCCGTAATTGCCAACAATTACCGTTTTGCCGGGATAGCATGCCTCAAAATCTGCCTTTAAATAAGGCTGAAATTGCAGTCCGTTGATGCCGGCAACCGTACTTGCGCCAAACGTCGTGATCTCAATACTGTCTTTGGCATACAATTTTGACGATAAAGAACAACTTGGTTTTTGCCCGAAAGCAATGGCAGAGGTTAAACATACCGTAAGCAGCAGCAAAAAACTTACCGACCTATGAGCCATTTAACACTTGTTTTTGTTGATTAAGAATTAAAAAATTTAAACGAATATATAATTAAATCCCCTGTTTTTTATAGAAAAAAAATAATGGATAAACTATGACAAATTTTGGTTTTCAGGTAATTAAACCCACCATTGACAGCCATTTTTGACATACTGTTTTTACCTGCATTTTTTTTAATCCGGCACTAAAAAAAGGCCGGTAAAAACAGTATGCCCTGTTTATCACGCTTCTTTCCTGCTGCATCAAAAATTCTATATTTGTTTCAAAGTAAAAATTGATGCAAGAAATTAAAAACTACGTGGCAGCCAACAAAGACCGTTTTTTGGACGAACTCTTTGCCCTGCTCCGTTTTCCTTCGGTAAGTGCCGACCCGAAATATAAAAACGATGTTTTAAACGCGGCCAATTTTGTGGCCGAAAAGCTGCGCGAAGCAGGCGCCGAAAACGTAGCAGTTTGTGCAACAGCAGGCTATCCAGTGGTTTATGGCGAGAAAATCATGGATTTAACAAAACCAACCGTTTTGGTTTATGGCCATTACGATGTGCAACCGCCCGATCCTTTAGAACTTTGGAAAACACCTCCTTTTGAACCCACGGTTCGGGATGGCAAAATTTACGCCCGCGGTGCTTGCGACGACAAAGGCCAGTTTTATATGCACATTAAAGCCTTTGAACTGATGATGCAAACCGGAACGCTTCCTTGCAACATCAAGTTTATGATTGAAGGCGAAGAAGAAGTCGGTTCGGATAACCTGGGAATTTTCGTTCAGCAAAACAAAGAAAAGCTCAAAGCGGATGTGGTTTTGATTTCGGATACTTCAATGCTTAGCATGGAAAATCCTTCGTTGGAAACCGGTTTGCGTGGATTGTCTTATTTGGAAGTCGAAGTAACCGGGCCTTCGCGCGATCTGCATTCGGGTGTTTATGGCGGCGCGGTTGCCAACCCGATCACCATCCTTTCAAAAATGATCGCTTCTTTTCACGATGAAAACAACCACATCACCATTCCCGGTTTTTATGATGATGTTATCGAACTGACCGATGCCGAAAAACAGGCCTTAAACGAAGCACCGTTTGATGCGGAAGCTTACAAAAAAGATTTAGACATCAACGAACTTTGGGGCGAAAAAGGCTACAGCACTTTGGAGCGCACCGGCACGCGCCCAACTTTAGAAGTAAACGGCATTTGGGGTGGCTACATCGGCGAAGGCGCGAAAACGGTTTTGCCCTCCAAAGCTTCGGCAAAAATTTCGATGCGGCTGGTGCCAAATCAAACTTCGGCAAAAATTACCGAACTTTTTACCAAACATTTTGAAAGCATCGCGCCGCCTTATGTCAAGGTAAAAGTTACGCCACACCATGGCGGCGAGCCTGTGGTAACGCCAACTTCAAGCGCAGCTTTTAAAGCAGCCGAAAAAGCAATTGAAGAGTCTTTCGGCAAAAAACCAATCCCAACGCGAGGCGGTGGCAGCATCCCGATTGTGGCTTTGTTTGAAAAAGAATTGGGCATAAAAACAGTATTGATGGGTTTTGGCCTGGACAGCGACGCTTTGCATTCGCCCAACGAGAAGTACGATATTTACAATTATTACAAAGGCATCGAAACAATTCCGTTGTTCTATAAATATTTTGCAGCTTTATCGGCAGAAAACTAAAGTTCGATTGATGCTTCTTTTATCATATAAAAATTAATGTTATGATTGTCGGCAGTAACTTGATTGGGCACAATGCCGTTTAAACAATTATTTGAAAACACAACCCATAAATTTTATGATAATTATGGCAAAAGATAATCAAAATCAAAATCGTGTCGCCCTTGTCACGGGTGCTAATCAGGGAGTGGGCCTACAGGTTGCAAAAGAATTAGTGGCAAACGGCCTCACTGTGCTGATTGGTTCGCGCAATTTCGCACGGGGTGAGGCTGCGGCCAGCGATATCGGACCGGGCGCTATCGCGCTCCAACTGGACGTAACAAACCACGCTTCTATCGCCGCAGCGGCAGAACGCATCCGCAACGAGTTTGGCCGTCTCGACCTACTTATCAACAACGCAGCTATCTCGAACACGAGCAGGTTGCCTGGCCAGTCCGTCGAAGACCACGCGAAGACAACCCGCCCAAGTATTGTATCGCTCGATGAGATGCGCGCGGTGTGGGAGACGAACGTGTTTGGGGTTCTCGCCGTTTACCAGGCGATGCTGCCGCTCCTGCGCGAATCGCCTAATGCCCGCATTGTCAACGTGTCGAGCGGTGCTGGATCGCTGGCAAGGAACTCGGATCCCGCTCACCCCGGACGCTCGCTATTTGGCCCCACTTACGCCGCATCCAAGACGGCTCTCAACGCATTGACAATCGCCATGGCAATTGAGTTGGAGCCGGAGGGAATCAAAGTTAACGCCGTCTCCCCGGGCTTCATCAAGACCAACCTCAACAATTATGGGGGGACTGGAACTGTCGAGGAAGGTGCTCGCGAGGTGGTTCGCGTTGCCCTGCTTGGCCCTAATGACGCTTCAGGAACTTTCACTCGTTGGGAAAACACGCCTATTCCGTGGTAACCTGTAAAGCTGAAAGCATCCCTTTCAGTATTCCTACTCCTATTAATTTAATAAAAAAGGAACAATCATGAAAAAAGTATTAATCACCAGGGTCAATAAAAGTATTGGCTTCGGCATTGCACGAAACAATTTATCAATATAAAAAATGAGTAAAATAATTGTGTTTGGCGCTTCCGGCCAGTTGGGCCAGTGTTTAAAGCAGGTTGCTGCCGAAATGGATATTACCGATATTGCTTTCCCCAACGAAACGGAAGCCAATATTTTAAACCCGGATGCTTTGCAGGAGCTTTTCGACAAGCATCAGCCTAAATATGCCATCAACTGCGCGGCTTATACAGCGGTTGACAAAGCAGAAGACGAATTGGATTTGGCGCGAAAAATCAATAAAACCGGCGTTGACAACATTGCCGCTTTGTGCAAAATATTTGATACTGCTTTTGTGCAGGTTTCTACCGATTTCATTTTTGCCGGCAACACGCCACACCCTTTAACCGAAACCGATCCGGCCGAACCGATCAGCGTTTACGGATTGACGAAGCTGGAAGGCGAGCACGTAATCCCGCTGCACACCGAAAAATATTTCATTTTGAGGACGAGCTGGCTGTACTCGGAACACGGCAACAACTTCGTAAAAACGATGCTGAAGCTGGGCAAAGAGCGCGACGAACTGAAAATTATTGCCGATCAGGTTGGTACGCCAACTTACGCCATTGACCTGGCTTCGGCCATTTTGCAGATCATCGAATCGGGCAGCCAGGCTTACGGTATTTATCATTACAGCAACGAAGGCGTTACTTCCTGGTACGATTTTGCGCAGGGCATTTTCGACATCAGCAAAACGGAGGTAAAAGCATTGCCCATCCGTACTTCGGAATATCCGACCAAAGCCACGCGCCCGGCTTATTCGGTGATGGACAAGGCCAAAATCAAAAAAACTTTCGGCATCGAAATCCCTTATTGGCGCCACAGTTTGGAGCGTTGCATCAAAGCTTTACAAAATCAATAAACAACCTAAAATTACATCCATAAAAACAGTATGAAAGGAATTATCCTGGCCGGCGGTTCCGGCACGCGCCTTTATCCGATCACCAAAGCCATCAGTAAACAATTGATGCCGATTTACGATAAACCGATGATCTATTATCCGTTATCGGTTTTGATCCATTCGGACATCCGCGAAATTTTGATCATTACCACGCCCGAAGACAGCAGCAGTTTTAAACGTTTGCTGGGCGACGGAAGCGAGTTAGGCTGCCGTTTTGAATTTGCCGTTCAGGAAAAACCAAACGGACTGGCGCAGGCATTTGTCATCGGCGAAGAATTTATTGGCGATGATAAAGTGGCCTTGATTTTGGGCGATAATATTTTTTACGGAACCGGTTTTGGCCGTTTGATGCGGAAATACAACGAAGTGGATGGTGCTGCTATTTTTGCCTATCAGGTTTCGGATCCGGAACGTTACGGCGTGGTGGAGTTTGATGCGGATTTTAAAGCACTTTCCATCGAAGAAAAACCGTTGCAGCCAAAATCCAATTACGCTGTGCCAGGATTGTATTTTTACGATAACAATGTGGTGCAAATTGCCAAAGACATCCCGCTTTCGCCGCGCGGCGAGTACGAAATTACCGATGTAAACAAAGTATATCTGGAACGGAAAAAGCTGCACGTGGGCGTAATGGACCGCGGAACGGCCTGGCTGGATACCGGGACTTTTGATTCTTTAAGTGATGCCACGGAGTTTGTCCGCGTGATCGAAAAACGCCAGGACACCAAAATTGGTTGTATCGAAGAAGTTGCTTTTCGCAGAGGTTTTATGAACGAAGAGCAGTTGCGCATGATGGCCGAACGTTACCGCAAAAGCGGTTACGGCAGTTACCTGCTAAAACTGCTTAACAAAAACTGATTGCAGCAAACAAACTTTATGCTTCGTTTATGGTATTATTTTATTTGAAATCATGGAAAATAAAATTACGGTAAACGAAGAAAGCCACCAGTTTGAAATGCAAACGCCGGAAGGCACGGCCTTAATTGCCTACGAGCTGGATGTAAACACGATGTCAATTCTGCATACCGAAGTGCCTGAAGCGGAGGAAGGGCAAGGTATTGGTTCTGATCTGGCAAAGTTTGCGTTGGATTATGCGCGCAAAAACGACCTAAAAGTGAAGAATTACTGCCGTTTTGTGCAAGTGTATTTGCAGCGCCATCCCGAATATCAGGATTTGATCGTGAAACCGTAAAGCTTGTTTTGGATTTATTTGATAAGCCTGATGCTTCTTTTACCGCCTAAAAATCAGTGGATATTTGATTTTATTTGAATTGATACGTACACCAATTTTTATACGGTAAAAGAAGCATCGGCATTTTTTGCAAACTTAAACAGCACTTCATGTTTCAGGCTTTCGATAAAAACCTAAGATTGCATGTTGACCTTTCGCAGCAGGAATTGGAAATTGTCCATCAGCATTTTCAGCATAAAACCTATCCGAAGAAAACATTTTTATTGAAAGCTGGCCAGGTTTGCAATTTTGAGGCTTACTTGTTAAAAGGCTGTATCAAAAGATATTACATTGACCAAAACGGCGACGAAACCATATTACAATTTGCCGTTGAAGATTGGTGGGTGAGCGATATTGCCAGTTTTTGCCAGCAAATGCCCTCCCGTTTTTATATCGAAACGATGGAAGACACCGAGCTTTTGCAAATCAATTATCAAAACAAAGAACTGCTTTTTAAAAGATTGCCGAAGCTGGAGCGCGTTTTCAGGTTGCTGGTGCAACGTGCTTATGCGGTTTTAGAAAACCGTTTTTTTACCGGGATTACCGATTCGGCGGAAGACCGTTATTTGCAATTCATCAAAAAATATCCCGGCCTGCTGCAACGCGTTCCGCAGTACCAAATCGCTTCTTACCTCGGCATTACGCCCGAAGCACTTAGCCGCATCAAAGCCACGCTTACCCGAAAAAAGTAGCTATTTTTCTTAACCTGCATCAACATAACCTGCTGCAATTGTTGCCGATATTTGTACTGTTAGCCCGTCAATTTAAAGTTGATGGACACTAAAAAACTAACGGTAAAAACAGTATGGCAAACACAATTTTTCATAAAGCAGAAAGCCGCGGACATGCAAACCACGGCTGGTTGGACAGTTACCACAGCTTTAGTTTTGCAAACTACTATAGTCCCGAAAGGATGAATTTCGGCGCATTACGTGTATTAAACGATGATACCGTTTCGGGAGGACGAGGTTTTGGCAGCCATCCGCACGATAATATGGAAATTATCAGCATTCCGTTGGAAGGCGATTTGGAACACGAAGATAATTTGGGAAACGTTGCCGTCATCAAAAAAGGCGATGTGCAGATCATCAGTGCTGGAACAGGTGTTTTTCACAGCGAAAAAAATAAAAACCCGAACCAGCAAGTGCAGTTTTTGCAGATTTGGTTGTACCCGAATAAATTAAATGGCGCGCCGCGTTACGATCAGGTTTCATTGGATGTGAAAGACCGGCACAATAATTTCCAGCAGATACTTTCGCCCAACCCGGATGATGAAGGCGTTTGGGTGCAGCAGGATGCCTGGTTTAGTCTGGGCAAATTCGACGAAGGATTTCAGACTAAATATCAAATTAAAAAACCGGGAAACGGCGTTTATGCTTTTGTTTTGGAAGGCGATGTTATGATAAACGGACAAGCTTTGCACCGCCGCGATGGTTTGGGTATTTGGGACACCGATCAACTTAGTTTTAAAGCTGATTCTGCCGATGCAGAAGTGTTGCTGATGGATGTTCCGATGGAATTTTAACCTTCCGTTCCTTTTGATTTATTTTACTTCACCAAAGCCGGAACGATGAAAAAAACATCTTCCGGCTTCTTTCGTTTTTGAAATTATGCACCGTTTAAATATCCTGGCTATCCACCGAGACACCAAAATTTTGGCAACTGTTTTAAGGTTGATCAATACGAATGAGCATTGGAACGGCATTGGTTCTACTTCGGATGAAGAAGCGGTCGAAATGTTTTATCGGCAGCCCGTTGGCATCGTTTTGTTTTGTGCCGGGATTGATTCGGAAAGCGAAGAAAACCTGAAAGCTGTTTTTAGCAGGCAAAACCCTTCGCCTATATTTTTGCAGCATTACGGCGGTGGCAGCGGTTTGTTAACTGCCGAAATTTACGAAGCGCTGGCCAAGCAAGGGCATTAGCGTTTTAGTTGCCGGTTCTGCTTTAATTGTGCGCGTTTCGCTCGCTGTCATTTCGACCGTAGGGAGAAATCTTCTTAAAATCAAATGCTTCTTTTATCGGTCTAAAACTGGTCAATACTATCGCTTTGAATAAGGTTTCTTCCTACGGTCGAAATGACAAAACCGCTTCTATAATAGCTTCCACGGCAACTGTTTCCGGTGCTTTTTCCTGATGCTGCTGTACAAATTTCAGAACTTCGTTTTTGCTTTGCAGCGCTTCGGGCACTTCAAAAAATAAAATCTTATTTGGCGTTTTCCAAGGCGTATGCTGCGGATTGGTTTGCGCATATAAAACTACAACCGGCGTTTGCGTTGCCGCCGCAATGTGCACCGGGCCGGTATTAACCGAAAGCAAAAGCGGTGCTTCTTTTATCAGGCAAATAAATTCATCCAAAGCCAACAAACCGGCAATAGAAAAAGCGTTTGTGCCGATGCCTTGCCGGATTTCGTCCGTCAGTTGCTTTTCGGAAGCGGAACCTGTCAGCAAAAGTTGATAGCCAAAATCAGCAACCAATTTCTTTCCCAATTCGATCCAATTTTCGGTTGGATATTGCCGCTTCAATTCGCTTACGCCCGGATGCAAAATGAGCCAGGGTTTTTGCAAATCAATACTGTTTTTATCAAGCTCTTTTTGGGTTGATTCCCATAAATCAGGAATTTGAAGGCTTAAATAATTGTCAGAAGTTTTCGCACCAACCGTTGCCACCAAATCCAGGTCCCGCTCAACTTGATGTTTAATGAATGTATATGGTTCTTGATCAGGAACCCAATGCGTTAACAACTGATAAGGATTTTCCCGGCAATAAGCCAAACGCAGCGGAATATCAGCGAGATAAGCAAGCATCACGGCAGGCATCGGGTTCTGGCTGAAAACCGTAAAAATAACCGCTGCATCAAACTGTTTTTGCTTTAAAACCTCCGTCAAGATCAAAAAAGTGGTGCTAAAAGAAGCATGGTTAGTTTTTACCCAGGGAACGTCAAATGTAATAGTTTCATCAATTTCAGGAATATGGCGGGCAATTCCGGCAGCCATGGAAGAAGTTAAAACGGTAATCCGGCTGTTGAAAGTTTCTTTTAAAGCGCGGATGGCTGGCGTTGACATCAGCAGGTCGCCCATATTGTCCAACCGGATTACCAGAATTTTTTTACAGTTTTTCCAGGGATTTTCCATGGTTTAAATGCCCAGATCGGTAGAATGAACGTCGGTGATAAAAGCAGCTGCCTGGAAAAAGTTTTTCGCTTTGTAATCCGGCGTGCGATATTCGCCCGAAACCCATTCTGTTTCGTTGCCGTTGTCAATCAAAACGGTTTGGCAGCCAGCCCTTTTTCCGGCTTCCACATCGTTTAAAATATCGCCGATCATCCAGGATTGCTGCAAGTCGATCTTATGTTCTTCTGCTGCCTGCAAAAGCATCCCAGGTTTTGGTTTGCGAAAGTTGCATTCGACTGCATATTTTTCAACTGTTCCCTGCGGATGGTTAAAGCTCCAGTAAAAATCCTGAAATTGGATTTCGTCTTTTTCAAGCAAAGCCTGAATTTTATCTTTTACGCCGTTCAAAGCTTCTTCTTCAAAAAAACCACGTGCCACGCCAGATTGGTTGGAAATCATGATGAAAATATAGCCTTGCGCTTTCAACAACTTTAAGCCTTCGATCACGCCTTCCTGCAACGTAATCTTTTCAGGGTCAATGTTGTAAGGAATATCCGGGATCAGCGTTCCGTCTTTATCAATAAAAATGGCTTTGTTCATTTTGGAAAATATTGGTTGTCCATTCTGTCATTCCGACGTTAGAAGGAATCTTCTTCAAAGCAACAGAGAAAATCTGGTTTATTTGAAGAAGATTTCTCCCGTTTGTCGAAATGACAGAAAAACGCAGCCCGGCAAATGCTTCTTTCATCCCTATAAAATCAGTGTTTATTTTACTGAAGCTGTTTTGGTTATTTTAGTTGTTTTGCTTTTTTTGGAAGATAAATGATTTTCTACCAAACGGGAAATAGTATGTAAAAGATGCAAATGAATTTCCTGGATGCGATGCGGGCTGTTGGAAGGCACGATGATATTTAAGTGCGCATAAGTTGCTGCATCGCCGCCGCCTTTTCCAAGCAAGGCAATGCAGGTCATGTGTTTTTTATGGGCAACTTTTATCGCGTTTACAATGTTTACCGATTGGCCGCTGGTGCTCATGCAAAGCAAAATGTCGCCTTTTTTGCCATAAGTTTCGATCTGTCTGGAAAAAACATCATCAAAACCAATATCGTTGGCAAAACCGGTAAGCACCGAAGTATCCGCGGCAAGCGAAATCACCGGCAAACCTTGTCTTTCCGAACTTTCAAAGTAATTCATCATTTCTGATGTAAAGTGCAAACTTCCGGCCGCGCTGCCGCCGTTGCCGCAAACCAACAGCTTTTTATCAGCGGCCAAAGCGTTGCTGATTAAAGTTGCCGCCTGTGCAACCGGAATGCGCAATGCTCTTTTTGCACGTAAAAAAGTGTCGGCGGCTTTATCAAAAGCCTGGTCAATCAGCATCAGTTCGTTGTCTTCTTCGCTGCCGAAAGCGTTGCCATGAATGATTTTCTCGTACATGCTGATGGCCATCTCCGAGATCTTATGCCAGGTAAACAAAGCATTCACCCGGCGGATGGCATTATCGCGCATATCATTCAACAGCTTTTTGTTGCTGATCAACTGAAAAACACGTTGCGCCAGCACATCAGGATCATTCGGCGGAACTAAAAAACCTGTTTTTTTATCGGCCACACTGTGTTTAATGCCGCCAACGTCTGCACCAATAACGGGCGTGCCGCAAGCCATCGCTTCCAAAGGCGTGATGCCAAAAGGCTCGTACCAGGGCGTGGTGATAAAAATATCGGCCGCAGCGTAATAATATTTTAATATATCGCGGTTTTTGCGGCCAACAAAAGTAACATCGGCCGAAACGCCATGGTCTGCCGCCAGTTTTTTAAGGCGAAGCATTTCCTGGTTTTGGTCGGTGTCGGGGTTATCACTTTCGCCGCCAACAACCACCAGGCGCAAAGGTGTGTCTGTCTTTTTTACTTTTACCAAAGCGCGGATCACGTTGTCAATCCCTTTCCGCGGAACCATCCGGCCCAATTGTAAAATGATGTTTTCGTTCGACTCGAGGTTGAGTATCATCCGTGCCAGTTTTTTATCAATCGGATAAAACTCGGTTGGACAAAAACCGCAAGGAATGATGGTAATATTTGCCGGGTCGGCGTTGTAATAATTGATCAGGTCTTCCTGGTCTTGCGGGCATTCGGCCACAATTTGATCGGCCTGCCGGGCAATATCTTCTTCAATTAAAATACGTTCTTTCGGAAACTTGTCCTGGTCGCCTTGATGGATTTGCCGAACTCTCCCCAAAGCATGGTAAGTGATCACAAAAGGCAATTTTAGTTTTGCTTTCAAATTGCAGGCCACCAGTCCAGACATCCAAAAATTGGCGTGAACCAGCGCGTAATCTATTTTTTCGCGGGCAATAAAGGCAATCATTTCCGAAGTAAAATCGGGCATATATTGCAGCAGGCTTTCCTTCGGGATAAAACTTTCCGGGCCGGCCGTAACGTGGATGATGCGGACGCCCTGCACCCAGCTAACGATTTCGGGGAAACGCGTATCGTCTCGGCGGGTAAAAATATCAACTTCGTACCCGGATTGTGCAATATGCTTGGCCAGTTCTCCCACATAAACATTCTGTCCGCCGCTATCTACACCGCCAAGCATAGCCAGCGGAGAAGCATGTTCACTGATAAAGGCTATCCTGTTTTTCATATTTAGGTTTTTGGTTCAATGAGCTAAATTTTGGTAAGTAAAGAGTTGGTTACAGTTTTTTGGATCAACTGCTTCCAATCGGCTAAAAAACGGGTTGAGCTAAACATTTTTATTGCAAACGAACGGGCATTGGCACCTAATTGAGCGGCTAACTGCGGGTCTGTTATTAATTGCTGCATTTTTTTGATGAGATACTGCAGATCGGAATGCACAAAACCGGAAAATTCATTGCTGATGATCGTCGGCAAATCCGTAGTGGCCAAACCAACAACAGGCATCCCGATCATCATGGCCTGCTGAACGGCAAAACCGGGGCTGGCATAACGATCGGGGCAAAACAGGAAACGGTATGGGCTAATTTTTTCGGCTAAGTTTTGGTAAGTTATACCTTTTTTTCCGATCTGGATCACTTCCAGCGGCAATGCTTCTTTTACCTGCCTAAAAATGTCCATTCCGGTTACGCGGTCTTCGGCCGGGTTTTCTTCTAAAACTACTACGCCGCATGATTTTATGCCGGTAAAAGAAGCATCGCTTTCCGGTACGCCATTTTCAATCACCGAAACAGGAAGGCCGTTGTTGTTCCACATCAAAGCGTTGTAATGGTTTACATGAACTAACTGAACATCAACATCTTCTACCCAGTGTTTAGCATTGGTTGGATGCTGTTTTGGCGGGTGGTGTTCTAAATAAATCTTCGGGAGTTCGCGTTGCTGCGGCGATAAAACCTCGTATTGGGCGGTTTGGTAACTGTGTTCGTCCTGAAATAAAATACAATCCAATTGCAAATCTTTAATTGCAGCAACATTTGTTTCAATCACGTTTTTTTGAGCAGCAAAAAGGTTCCTGAAGCTTTCGCTTTGGCCTTCGGGAATATAAATTTCAAAACCTCCCTGCGCCAGCTCCAACAAATATTGTTGTTGCACCGGCCACGTAAAGATTTTATATTGTTGGTCCATGTAAAATTATTGGTTCAAATTATCGGCTAAATTATCTTTTAGTAATTAATTATTTTAATCAAAAGCCCTGCTTTAAATAAAATGTTGATAATTTGTAAAGCGCGCGCTTTGTTTTTTTGTAATTGCTAACACTATATTATTTTATTTGGTTTGCGATGTGCATAATTTATTGCCGCTAAAAACAGTAATGCTTCTTTTACCGGTCAAAATTTAGGCACGTAAAATAGTAAATTATTTAGAAATGCGGATAAGTGCTACCTTTGCGCAACAATTTTTAAAATGAAATTTATTTATCAAAGCTGGTGGAAAGTGCTGGCTGTTGTTACCATTATTTACACGCTGGTTGCCGGTTTGCTTTTCCGTGTTCCTGCTCTGCCGATTTTGCACGAAACCATCCGTAACCTTTATTTCCATGTTCCGATGTGGATGGCGATGTTGGTTATTTTCAGTATTTCGGTCTTTTACAGCATCAAATATTTACGAACGGGCAAAGAAGAATACGATTTAGTTGCGGTTGAATGTGTAAACACGGGTGTGGTGTTTTTTATTTTTGGTTTGGTTACCGGAATGATCTGGGCAAAATATACCTGGGGTGAGTTTTGGAGTAATGACCCGAAGCAAAACAGCGCAGCCATCGCCTTTTTGCTGTATTGCGCTTATTTAGTCCTTCGAAATTCTATTGACGAAGATCAGAAAAGAGGCAAAATATCTGCGGTGTACAATATTTTTGCTTTCCCAATTATGCTTGTGCTAATTTTTATCCTGCCGCGTCTAACGGATTCGCTTCATCCTGGAAATGGAGGAAATCCTGCCTTTGGTAAGTTAGGTATGGTCAATCACATGCGGATAGTAGCATATCCCGCTTTTATTGCCTGGCCGTTGATTGCCGTTTGGATTGCCACGTTGCGTTACCGCATCCGCCTGATCGAAAACAAAAGAAATACTTTATAAATCCCCCCGATGAAAAAAATATTGTTGTCCGTTTTGATGCTGTTTTTATCCACCTTTTTATTTGCCCAGACAAATAACGGCGTGGAAATGGCCGACCAGATGCGGAGTTCGGGGAAAATTTATGTGGTAATTGCCACCATTGTGATCGTATTTATCGGCCTGGCCATTTACCTTTTCACTATAGATCGCCGTTTAAAAAAGATCGAACGCGAAAATTAACCCCTAAAAACAGCAAACCATTAACCATACTGAATGACGAGACGTATACGCTGGCGATAAAGAATTTGTGTAATTGAAATAATTTCATTCAACTTTGCATACCTTTTATAAAACCAGTTAACGTAACAACATTTATTATGAGTAATTCACTTGTTCTCTCAGAAACTGAGCAACACTTTTTTGGTGATGTTTGTCAGTTTTTTGATCACGCAGCCCAGTTTACCAACCACGATGCCGGTTTATTGGACCAGATTAAATCCTGCAACAGCGTTTTTCGTTTCCGTTTCCCCATCCGCAAAGGCAAGGGGTTTGAAGTAATTGATGCCTGGCGCGTAGAACATTCGCACCACCAATCGCCCACCAAAGGCGGCATCCGCTACAGCGAAATGGTAAACGAAGACGAAGTTATGGCTTTGGCCGCTTTGATGACTTATAAATGTGCCGTCGTAAACGTGCCGTTTGGCGGTGCAAAAGGCGGCATCAAAATCAACCCGAAAAATTATACCGAGCAGGAGTTGGAAAATATTACGCGCCGCTACACGGTTGAGTTGATCAAAAAGAATTTCATCGGCCCAAGTATTGACGTTCCCGCTCCCGATTATGGTTCGGGCGAACGCGAAATGAGTTGGATTGCAGATACTTACGCCACCATGAACCCCGGCCAGGGAGATGCTTTAGGTTGCGTTACCGGAAAGCCAATTGCTCTGCATGGCATTGCCGGAAGGCGCGAAGCAACCGGCCGTGGCGTTGCCATTGCCACGCGCGAATGTGTAAGCGTGGCCGAAGACATGAAAAAAATCGGTTTGTTGCCGGGCATTTCAGGAAAACGCGTCATTGTGCAAGGGCTTGGAAACGTTGGCTTTTATTCCGCTAAGTTTCTGGCAGAGTTTGGTGCGTTGATCGTTGGTATCTGCGAGTACGAAGGTGCAATTTACAACGAAGACGGCCTGGACGTGAATACTGTTTTTGAGCATCGGAAAGCAACCGGTTCAATTTTAGGCTATCCTTTGGCCACCAAAGAGTTTAAAAACTCGATGGAAGGCTTGGAGCAGCCCTGCGATATTTTGGTTCCGGCCGCATTGGAAAACCAAATTACGGTGGACAATATCCGCCGCATCCAGGCAAAAATCATTACCGAAGGAGCCAACGGCCCAACCACACCTGAGGCGGAAGCTATTTTTACAGAACGCGGCGGCATCATCATCCCGGATATGTACGCCAATGCCGGCGGTGTAACGGTTTCTTACTTTGAATGGTTAAAAAACCTGTCGCATGTTTCTTTTGGCCGTATCAACCGTCGTTTTGAAGAAACCGCCAGCCTCAATTTGGTCAATATGGTAGAAGGGATTACAGGCGTGGCTTTAACGCCCATGCAGCGTTCTACCATTGTAAAAGGGGCATCAGAACTGGAACTGGTAAACTCCGGACTGGAAGATACGATGATCCGTTCGTACCACGAAATCCGTGAAACTTTCGTACAAACACCCAAAATTGATACGTTAAGGACTGCCGCTTTTGTGGTTGCCATCAACAAAATTGCGGTTTCGTACAAAAACCTGGGTATTTGGCCATAACACCAATTTTTAGGTGGTAAAAGAAGCATTCCTCTTTTTATGGGGAATGCTTCTTTTTGTTTAGAACGATTCTAAATACGAGATAGGAACCCTAAAAAAAGTATTACAAATTTTGTTTTGTATTTTTGTATGCTTATTAAAACCAAGTTTTCTCCAGATGAAAAAAAGTTCAATATTAGGTATCGTTATTATTGCCATTGCCATTTGTATCATCATTAGTACTTATGCAGATACAAGCACGTACGGTTCTTTTAACGAAGCCAAAAACACACATAGCGAACTACACGTGGTAGGCCATCTTAATAAAGATAAACAGTTGATTTACGACGCCAAAAAAGACGCCAATTATTTTTCTTTCTTTATGAAAGACAACAAAGGCGAGGAGTGCAAAATTGTGTTTACCGGCACCAAACCGCAGGATTTTGAACGGTCGGAACAGATTGTGTTGACCGGGCAAATGGTGGGCAACGAGTTTCATGCCTCAAAAATTCTGATGAAATGCCCTTCCAAATACACCCAGGACAAAGTGGAAGTTACCGAGGCAAACGCAACCAAACAAGCTTCAATTTAAATTTCTTTAATGGACATTCAATTTAAAGGAGAGCACCTTTTGCCGGGGCAGCTCGGCCAGTTATTTATTATTCTGGCATTTGGCTCGGCGCTTTTTTCTGCTATCAGTTATTATTTTGCAACCGTAAACAAAAACCAGCTCGATAATAGTTGGAAAAAAATGGCCCGTTACGGCTATTTTATCAACACGCTTTCGGTTGTTGGTATTGGTGCCTGTTTGTTTTACATCATTTACACCAACCTGTTCGAGTACCATTATGCCTGGGCGCACTCATCGCGCACATTGCCGGTTTACTACATCATTTCCAGTTATTGGGATGGGCAGGAGGGCAGTTTCTGGCTTTGGGGGTTTTGGCAAGCCGTACTGGGAAACATACTAATCTGGAAAGCGAAATCCTGGGAAAGCCCGGTAATGGCTGTTGTGGCTTTATCACAGGCATTTATTACTTCGATGCTGATTGGGGTAGAAATGTTCGGAACGCGTATAGGCAGTTCGCCATTTATTTTGCTGCGTAATGCGGTAGAAGGGCCAATTTTCAGTCGCCCAGATTACTTAACTTATATCAAGGACGGCAACGGTTTAAACCCTTTACTGCAAAATTATTGGATGATTATCCATCCGCCAACGTTGTTTTTAGGTTTTGCTTCGATGGTGGTCCCTTTTGCTTACGCCATTGCCGGTTTATGGCAACGCCGGTATAAAGATTGGATCAAACCAGCTATTTCCTACTCGCTTTTTGCGGTGATGGTTTTAGGGACCGGCATCATCATGGGTTCGTTTTGGGCTTACGAATCACTGAACTTTGGCGGTTTTTGGGCCTGGGATCCGGTGGAAAATGCTTCTTTTATCCCCTGGTTAACGCTGATCGGTGGCGTACATGTTTTGATCGTTTATAAAAATACCGGCCATTCTTATTTTACGGCTGCTTTCCTGGTCATCATCAGTTTCATACTGGTTTTGTACGCTTCTTTTTTAACGCGAAGCGGAATTCTCGGCAACACTTCCGTCCATGCTTTTACCGATTTGGGCATGAGCGGGCAATTGCTGGTTTTCATGTTTGCTTTTATTGCGATTTCGGTTTGGCTGCTTGTTACGCGTTGGAAAGAAATGCCAATTACCAAAAAAGATGAAGAAACTTATTCCCGCGAGTTTTGGATGTTTGTTGGCGCAGTTTTCTTGGCTTTATCTTGCCTGCAATTGGTGATTGTTACTTCCATCCCGGTTTGGAATGCAATTTTCGGAACAAAAACTGCACCGCCAACAGAACCGGTAAAGCTGTACAACATCGTGCAATCTTCTTTTGCCGTTGTAATTACGCTGCTGATGGGTTTTGCGCAATTTTTGAAATACAAACGTTCGGATGCCACCACTTTTCTGATCCGTTCTATGGTTTACTTAGTTTTTGCTGCTTTAATAAGTGGAATCATCATTTGGGCTTCCGGCCTTTACCATACGCATTTGGTTTACATGCTGGTTATTTTCGGTTCGGTTTATGCTGTGCTGGCCAATACCAAATACCTGGCCGATATTTTTAAAGGCAAAACAAAGTTAGTTGGTTCGGCGGTGGCGCATATTGGCTTTGCGTTGTTGCTGGTTGGCGCGGTTATTTCTTCGGGAACAAGCCGTGTTATCACCATTAATGACAGCGGCGTTGGTTTCGGGACGGAGTTTGAAAAGGTCGGCAACTCGCGTGAAAACCTGCGTTTGGATTTTAATACGCCAACCAAAATCGGCCCTTACACGGCAACTTATGTCGGCGATTCTTTAAACGGGCCGAACCATTATTTCAAAGTAAATTACAAACGCATTGATGATAAAACTGGCAAAGTAACCGAGAATTTCAACTTATTGCCAAATGCGCAGGCCAACCCCAAAATGGGTTTGGTTTCTTCGCCGGATACACGCCATTACGTTTTTAAAGACATGTATTCGTATGTCAGTATCGCATTTCCAATGAAATTTCAGGACGATCAAACTGCAGAAAACGAAGGCCACGGCGAAGCCAACGAAGATAAAGCGTACGCCAAACCAGTCATACACGAAATGAACATCGGCGATACCATCCGTTACCGCGCCGGGTTGATCATTTTAAAAGCGTTGAACAAAGATGCCAAAGTGCGCGACATTCCGTTGGCCAAAAACGATGTTTCGGTTGGCGCACAGTTGGAAGTGCAAAGCAACGGCAAGGTTTTTACAACCGAACCGATCTTTATGATCAAAGGCGGCAACAAGTTTGATTTTAGTAAAAAGGTAGACAGTGCCGATTTGAAAGTGCGTTTCTCTAACATTTTGCCCGAAAAAGGAAAATTAGAAATCACCACTTATGTGAAACCGGAAGGCGAAAAACCATACATTGTGATGAAAGCAATTGAGTTTCCTTCCATCAATTTCTTCTGGTCCGGAACCATAATCATGGTAATTGGCTTTTTACTTTCTATCTTCCGCAGAAACAAGGAACTGAAAACGGCATAAACTGCCATACTTCTTTTACTATGCAAAAAACAGTGGGCTTGATTTTACTATTTCTAAATGTTTTCTCCATTTCTGTAATCGCACAAAGCAAAGAAGAAAAGCAGGTTGCCTCCGCAGTTAAAATGCTAATCAAAGCGATGATTGACGGCAACAAAACGGCTTTAGAAAACATCAGTTCTAATGCGTTGAGTTACGGCCATTCCAGCGGAAAAATCCAGGACAAAGCTGCTTTTGTGAAAGCGATCGTAAGCGGACAATCAGACTTTGTAACGATCAATCTAACCGATCAAACCATCGTCGTAAAAGATAAAACGGCTATCGTCCGGCACAAACTTTCGGCACAAACCAACGACGGCGGAAAACCGGGAAACGTAAATTTAGGCGTAATGCTGGTTTGGGTGAAAGAAAAAGGCAACTGGAAATTGTTGGGACGGCAAGCTTTTAAACTGTAATGCTTCTTTTATCGCATCAAATTATTTAAACATTTCTGGAAATATTTCTGTTTCTCAAAGAAATATTTCCGTATTTTTGATTTAAATAAAAGGCGATGTCTAAAGAGAAAACAACATCAAAAAAAGCTACCGGAACAAATCCGCAAAGCATACTCCAGGAAGCTTGTGCAGTTTACCAGCCTTTGTATGCCAACCCAGTCAGTTTATTAACCGGTTCTAAAAAAGGGCTTGCTGCCAAAGCTGCCTTAGATTTTCTTGATTTGTCTGGTTTTAGTGCCGATGAATTTCAGGATACTTTTAAAACCACGATCAAAACGATTCAAAATTATGATCGCCAAGAACTGAAACTGGATGCTGCATTAAGTGAGAAACTGCTTAAATCGTTTGCTTTATTTGAAAAAGGCATCGAATTGTTTGGTTCGGCAAAAGCCTTTCATGATTGGCTTCACGTATCAGCTTACGGTTTAGGAAACCAGGTTCCGGTTGAAATGATGGACACCATAACCGGGATTGGTTTGATCGAAGACGAACTGATCCGCATCGCTTATGGCGATTTAGCCTAAAGATGTTGGTTTACAGGATTACGTTGAGTGTTTATGCGAATGCATTGAAAGCATCGGGCAGGGCGGCAAGGTGGAACCCAAATAAAACCGAGATGATTTATACGACTTCTAACCGTTCTTTGGCTTGCTTAGAAAACGTTGTACACCGTGGCCAATTAGGTTTAAGCCAAATTTTTAGTATCATGACCATCGAAATAGATGACCAGATTGAAAAGGGAAAAATAGGTTTAAACGACTTGCCAAAGGATTGGAAAGAATTTGACCAGATGCCATTTACCCAAACGCTTGGCGGGCAATGGATCAAAACGAATAAAACTGCAGTTCTGGAAGTTCCTTCTTCAATTATTGAAGAAGAGGTAAATTATTTAATCAATCCTAATCACGTTGATTTTAAGTGGATTGAACTCATCAAAACAGACTCTTTTGTGTTTGACCAAAGAATAAAATTGTAATGCTTCTTTTACCATATAAAAATTCGACAAGCTCATTACTTTGATATGCGCATCACTTTAGTTGGTTCGGGCAATGTGGCCACACATTTGGGTGCAGCTTTGGTAAATGCCGGCCATCGTATTGCGCAGGTTTGGAGCAGAGATTTGCAAAACGCGGCTTTGCTTGCTTATCATCTTAAAGCAGAACCGGTTGATGATTTAAGTGAAATCCGCCCGGAAACAGACCTAATCGTTATCTCCGTAAAAGACGATGCGGTGGAAACGGTTGCTTCTTTTATCCCTATAAAAAATGTATTGGTAGTGCATACTTGCGGCTCGGTAGGTTTGCAAACTTTGAAAAAGTATTTTGATACTTGCGGCGTTTTTTATCCGTTGCAAACCTTTTCAAAAACGCGCGAACTGGATTTTCGTTCCGTTCCGCTTTGCATAGAAAGTACCGATAAAAACAGTACGGCGCGGTTGCTCGATCTTGGAAGAAGTATCAGCAATAACGTAACTTATATTGATTCGGCACAGCGTAAAACCTTGCACTTGGCTGCGGTTTTTGCCTGCAATTTCCCAAATTATTTATATGCCGTTGCTGCGGAACTTCTTTCGAAACAGCAAATGGATTTTGGTTTGATAAAACCTTTGATCCTGGAAACAGCATCCAAAGTACAATCTTTTTTACCGCAAGAAGTACAAACCGGGCCAGCCAAAAGGCGCGATGGGCAAACCATGGCGGCGCATTTAGAATTGTTACAGCAATATCCGGAATGGCAGCAGTTGTACACGTTGCTCAGTCAGGGTATTATCAAAATGGACGAACCGCCTTCAGCCTGAACTAAAATTATTACTTTTGCGTGCAATGGAAATTTATAACGTCAGGATTAACTTTGAAGAAGCAGGAGTGCAATCTGTAGTATTGCCGATTGCCGAAGGAGAATCTGTATTGGATGTTTGTTTGGAAAACGGCATTGACCTGCAACACAATTGCGGCGGCGTTTGCGGCTGCAGCACCTGCCACATTTATGTGAACAAGGGCATGGATAAGGTGCAGGAAATATCCGACAAAGAAGAAGATTTTATAGACCGCGCCGTAAACCCGCGCATCACGTCGCGCTTGGGTTGCCAATGTGTGATGATTGACGGCGACATTGAAGTTACCATTCCAGACCAGTCCCAATTTCTGGGCCATTAAACCTCAAATCAATTATGTTGGATAAAGATTTTGCCCTGCCCATTCATTGGAACGATTACGAAGACATTGCCATGAGTTTGTACGAAAAGTTTGGCGATGATTTTAACGATTCTAAAATTTACCGTGTGCGCTTTACCGATTTGTTGGAATGGGTACTCACGCTGCCCAATTTTGTAGGTAAACGCGAAGAAAGCAACGAAGGCCATTTAGAGCAAATCCAAACCGCTTGGGCTTACGAATGGCGCGATAACCAGTAAAAAAGTATTAAGTAATTAGTATCAGGTATCAAGTATCAAGTATCAAGTAATACTGATTACTGGCTTTGTTTCGCTTTGTCTTGATACTTGCTACTTGCTACTCAATACTTCCTCCTCATGTACCTCGAAAAACTAAAAAACATCAAAGCCTTTATCCTCGATGTGGATGGCGTTTTAACCAATGGCGATATTACCGTGGCGGAGAACGGCGACCAGATGCGGCACTTTAACGTAAAGGATGGTTATGCCATTAACCACGCCATCAAATCCGGTTATTATATAGCAGTGATTTCTGGTGGACGCTCACAAGGCGTCATGTCGCGTTTAACGGGTTTGGGTGTGAAAGATGTTTTCCTCGGCATCAGCCACAAGCTGGAAGTTTACGACCGCGTTGTGGCGGATATGCAACTGCAGCCCGAACAGATTTTGTATATGGGCGATGATATTCCGGATTTGGATGTACTAAAAAAAGCAGGTTTGCCCACTTGCCCTGCCGATGCCTGCGAAGAAGTAAAAGCGGTTGCCGAATACATTTCGCCTATCATGGGCGGCAAAGGCTGCGTACGTGATGTGATCGAGAAAGTATTGAAAATGCAGGATCAATGGATGAAGGAAAATGCGACGAGTTTTTAGGTTAGAGGCGGAAAGGCAAAGGGTTGAAAGGTAAAAGGAGAAAATCAAAAAGGTAAAAATTAAAAGGTATCCGCCACGTCTCCCTCTCTTTTGGAGAGGGTTGGGGTGAGGCTAAAAAATATTATGCAAAAATTCCCACCCATCATTCTTGCTTCCAAATCGCCGCGGCGACAGGAACTGTTGCGTTTGATGAATTTCAATTTCCGCATTGTTTTAAAGGACGTGGACGAATCTTATCCTCAAGGTTTATCGCCCGAAGAGATTGCTGTTTTTATCGCCCAAAAAAAGGCAGCCGCTTTTGATGAAATGGTGGATGATGAAATCGTGATCACCGCAGATACCATCGTTTCGGTAGAAAACCAGATTTTAGGAAAACCCGAAACACCGGAACATGCCATTGCCATGCTGCAACTGCTTTCCGGTCGGAAACATCAGGTCATTACCGGCGTAAGTTTGTTGTACCAACATCGGCAGAACACTTTTTTTGATGTTTCGGAAGTGCTTTTTCGTCCATTGAAAGACGAGGAAATCCGGTATTATGTAGAAAACTTCAGCCCAATGGACAAAGCCGGCGCTTACGGCATTCAGGAATGGATTGGCTTAACTGGCATCCAGCGCATCGAAGGTTCTTATACCAATGTGGTTGGTTTGCCTACAGAGAAATTGTATCAGCAATTGATAGCGATAAGCCAGTAGCTTTCAGCAGTTAGCTTTTGCAAGCGGCTAAAGCTCATAGCTGAAAACTGTTATTTCATCTCCGCCAAAACACCTTCTTTTAAAGAATAAGTAGTCATGCTTAATTTTTGAATTTCTAATTTTTGCACGACAAAAGAAGTAACCAAAGAAGCCACCACAATCATATCCACACGCAAGGGAATAATGCTTCTTTTAGCCACCCTTTTTTGGTGGCTGGATTGCTTTAACCACTTTGCAATTGCATTAAATTCATTTATTTTAAAATCATAAGTTTTGATTTTTTGGATGTTAAACAGTTTTCCTTTTTCTGTTTCAATCATTTCGGCATACGTTTCAAAAGATCCGGACGAGCCAATTAAAACCTGCACATCCTGATTTTTGACCGATAAAAACAGCACCTGCAATTGTTCTTCCAGGTAATCGTTCAGCTTTTTAATATTTTCATCGGTTATCGGATCGGTTTGATGGAAAAGCTGCCGCAACCTTTGCGCGCCAATTTCAAAGCTTTGTTTCCAAAAAATTTTCTGTTCATCGCACAAAATAAACTCCACGCTGCCGCCGCCGATATCCAAAATCAACGCTTTTTCTGCCGATAAAATCCCCGAACTTTTTACGCCTTTGTAAATCAGTTCCGCTTCCTGCAAACCATCAATCACTTCAATCTCAATCCCGGTTTTGGCTTTTACTTCGTTGATAAAATCCAGTCCGTTTTTGGTGCTTCTCACAGCCGAAGTTGCCACCGCCCGAACCCGCGATGCTTCTTTTACCGCTATTTTTTCGGCAAAAAGCTGCATGGTTTTTACGCCGCGTTCAAAAGCTTCGGCAGTAATCAGGCCGTCTTTCATGCCGCCTTCGCCCAGCTTTACGGCTTCTGTCATGTGCAGGATTTCTTTAAAACCCGTTTCCGCTTTTTCTGCGATCAGCAAATGGAAGGTGTTGGTGCCGAGGTCCATCACGGCGATGCGTTGGTTCATAAACCGAAGATGGCGAAATTTTTTCTTGTCCGTTCTTTTTGTTTGATCAAAAAGAACCAACGAAATCAAGAATGCCGGATCGCCTCCGGGCGGCATTCAGCCCCACGCGCCTGGGCGCATACCTGCAAGCGACCCTGACAACGATAGAAAAACAAAAACTTTCTTCTTTTCATTCACCTAATTTGTGCCGATAAAAGAAGCATCTAAAAAAATTGTTCAACAAGTGCAAGATTGTAAACCGGATATTCCAAAGTGGCAGGTAGCCGCCCAGGAGCGGAAAGGCCGGCAAAGCGCCCGGAGGGATCGGGTTTGTCTTGAATTTTTGGTTCTTTTTGTTCAAGCAAAAAGAACGTTAAATCAAATTAACATACTGTTTTTATCCCCCTAAAAACAGTATCACTCTTTATAAAAAAACCACTTCGCCAGCTCTTTATAACTTGCTTTCTTCCCATACATCAACACGCCAACGCGGTAAATCCGCGCCGCAACCCAGGTGGTAAACAAAAACCCGGCAATCATCATCACCATGGATAAAGCCAGTTGCCAACCGGGCACGCCAAACGGAACGCGCACCATCATGGCAATGGGCGCGGTAAACGGGATAACCGAAAGCCAGAACGCAAGTGAACTGTCGGGGTTGTTAACCAAAAAAGCAAACGATAAAATATAAGTAAACAACAGCGGCAGCGTGATGGGGAACATAAACTGCTGCGTTTCCGTTTCGCTGTCCACCGCCGAACCAACGGCCGCAAACAAGGCACTGTAAAGCAAGTATCCCGACAAAAAATAAAAGATAAAACAGCCGATGATGTACGGGTAATTGACACCTTTCAGGCTGTTTAAAAAACTCATCACCGGGTTGCCAATGGGCGGTTGCGCTTGCGCCGTACTGTTTTTACCACCTTTAATTTGGGTTTGATTGCTTTGTTCGGTGGCAGTTTCGTGTTTGGTAAAAGCTTTTTCGGCGATGTTGGTAACTGTGGTGGAAAGGACGATCCACAGCAAAAACTGCGTTAAACCCACCAAGCCCACGCCCAGGATTTTGCCCAGCATCAGTTGAAAAGGTTTCACCGAAGAAACAATCACTTCAATAATCCGGTTGGTTTTTTCTTCGATCACGCCGCGCATCACTTGGGCACCGTAAATAAACAGCGAAAGGTAGATCAAAATAGCCGAAGCAACACCGATGCCGTAAGCCGAAGCTAAGTTGCTGTCTTTCTCGCCGTCGTCGGTCAGTTGTTTGGTTTCTGCGGAAATATTGCTTTTCAAGCCGCTTAGTTTTACCACATCAATACCGGCCGCCGCCATGTTGTTGCCGGTTGCAACGGTGTTCAATTGGTTTTCTACTTCGTTTACCAAAGCAAAATTGGGCTTCTTTTTGGAGAAAATCTGGACGCTGTTTTTAGCCGTTAAATCTTTAGGGATGAATAGGACAAACAAATCCTCGTTCTTTTTCGCAGCCTTCTTGGCTTCGGACAACGATTGACTTAAAACACTGAAATGGATGTTTTTATGGTCTTTCAATTTCCCGGCAAAAACACCGCTTTCATCAATCACCTTAATTTCGCGGACTTTATTTAAACTGTCGCTGTTGGCCGCAATCAGGTAGATGACGGCGTACATGGCCAGGATCAATCCGGGAACCAAAAAAGTCATCAGGATAAACGATTTCTTTTTTACCCGCGCCAAATATTCACGCTGGATGATAAGTAAAGTTTTGTTCATGGCGGTAATTGCTATTTGCGGTTTTGATTTACTTTCTGGATAAAAATTTCGTTCATCGTCGGGATCACTTCTTCCAATTTTTGGATGCCCACTTTCGGGATGAGGTATTGCAATACTTCGTTTACCGTATGTTTTTCTTTGAGTTTGATTCGGATTGAATTGCTTTCCGCTCCCTGAATGTGTTGCAGCAATTCAAAAGGTTCCGTTCCGTCGAAATCCAGTTTTCCCGAAAACTCGATTTGGTACGTGTTGTTGCGGTACGAATTGCGGATGGATCTTACCGGCCCGTCCAAAATTTTGTGCGACAAGTTGAGCAAGGCAATCGAGTCGCATAATTCCTCCACCGATTCCATTCGATGCGTAGAAAAAATAATGGTGGCTCCTTTTCGGTTCAATTCTAAAATTTCATCTTTGATGATTTCGGCATTCACCGGGTCAAAACCGCTGAAAGGCTCATCTAAAATAATCAGTTCCGGATCATGCAAAACAGTGCTTACAAACTGCACTTTTTGCTGCATGCCTTTCGATAGGTCTTCGATTTTTTTGTTCCACCAATCGCCCATGCCCAGCTTCTCAAACCAAGTTTTGATGCGGCGTTCGGCATCGGCTTTTTCCAAACCTTTTAGCCGGGCTAAGTAAACCAACTGCTCGCCGATCTCCATTTTTTTGTACAAACCGCGTTCTTCGGGCATGTAACCGATGCGTTCAATGTGCGACTGGTTCAATTTTTCGCCGTTAAAATAAACCTCGCCCGCATCCGGTGCCGTAATTTGGTTGATGATGCGGATCAGCGAAGTTTTGCCAGCACCGTTCGGGCCAAGCAAACCAAAGATTTTCCCTTTTTCAACTTCCAGGCTCACCTCATCCAACGCCCGGTGCCCGGCGTACTGTTTCACAATATTGCGGATACTTAGCATGCTTCTTTTATCGGTGTTTTTTTGGTTAGAGAAGTTTGAAGGTAGAAATGTTACGGCAATGTAAATATTAAAAAGAGGAAAAAGGGAAGAATTTTGAGGTTAAAATAAATCGTGGTAAATAATTGAATTAAAATCTTAAGTTTAAAGATCAAGGTTAAAAATTATGGCTAAGGGAAGAAAAGGATTTAAGGAAGAAAACTAAAAAACAACCATTTGTAGTTATGTTACGATATTCAAAATTGCTTCAAATACTTAAATCACTTGGAAAGATTCTACTAAAAGTATTCGTGGCTGGTATCAGCAGCCTCCTGGTTGTCCTTGCCCTAATGTGGGTAGATCATAGCAGAGAAACCATGCTTCCTATGCCAACCGGCCCTTTCGCAGTTGGTCGCACTACATACATTTGGAGTGATACAAAACAACAGGAAATAATGGCACCGAAACCAAACACAAGGCGGGAAGTTTTTGCCTGGATTTGGTATCCCGCAGTGCCTCAAAAACTATCCCGGCCGGTTGAATATTTACCCGCTCCCTGGCGATTGGCACTTGAAAATCAGATTGGCGTGCTGTTAACAAAATTTATAACACGAGATTTATCAAAGGTAAAAGCGCATAGTATTTACAATGGGGAAGTATCTCCTCAACAGCATTCCTATCCTGTAATATTGATGCGGGCCGGACTTGCTGCCTTAACCACTGATTATACAGCTCTTGCCGAAGATATTGCAAGTCATGGTTATGTTGTGGTAGGTTTCGATGCACCTTATCGAACCACTGTTGTTGTCTTATCAAATGGAAAGGTAATTACGAGGGCACCTCAAAACAATGCGGATCTTGTTGGCGGAAATGAGCAGGAGGATTTGGCAAAACACCTCGTTCAAGCTTGGGCAAGTGATATGAGCTTTGCCCTTGATCATTTGGAACGCCTTAACTCGTCTGATACTTCTGGCAGATTTTCAGGTCGGCTGGATCTAAAGCGGGTTGGCGTGTTTGGCCATTCCTTAGGCGGTGCTACAGCTTTGCAGTTTTGCCATGATGATTCCCGGTGCAAAGCAGGTATCGACGTGGATGGAGCTCCTCTTGGAAACGTGGTTAATGAAGGAATTAAGCAACCATTTATGTTTTTAATGAGCGACCATAGCAACGAACCCGGTACAGAAACATGCCCTGTTCTGGCAAATATTCGATCCATTTATAATAAACTTCCTGCTGATAAAAGGTTGCATATTTTAATTAAAGGTTCAAATCATTTCATGTTTAGCGACCGTGGGGCAATGTTGATGAGTCCGCTAATGATGCGTATGCTGCGGATACTTGGAATTGTGCATATTGATGGACGCCGCCAAATAACCTTAACTTCACATTACATCAGCACTTTTTTTGACGTTTACCTGAAAGGGAAACCTGCTTCGCTACTTAATCGCCCAACCAAGGATCAGGAAATTGAGTATGTTCATTTAAAGTAAATTACAAATCAAAAATGTATTTTTCTTCGACAAAAAACCAACACTTCCCCAAAACCATTTCCCACCAATGCTTCTTTTACCAGCATAAAATTGATGTCAGGTTTATAAAATTTATGCAAGTCAGAATTTCTAAAAGCAATCGCCAAACAAGGTTGTATTTCCCGATCAAATTATTTTCCAATCATTTTTTCAAAAATTAAAACATTGGTTTTGTTTAAAAACCGGCTACCGAAAAAATCCCTGTCAACAGTATTTCGTATATCTAACATGTAGCCCTTCCTGTTTTTTACCTGCTAAAAGAAGCATTAATCAACACAGCTTCAATTTTAAACAAGCACAAAGTCATCAGTTGATACAATTAAACATTAAACTTTATTAAGGAATGAACAAGGCATACATCATCATGGCCCATAAAAGCCCAAACCAATTGTTCCGTTTGGTCTCGCGGTTGAACGACGACAATTCAGAATTTTTTATCCATATTGATTTAAAAGCAGATTTAGCAGCGTTTGCAAACGTACAGGAATTTGGCAAAGCAGTGCATTTTATAAAACGGTTTGATGCTACCTGGGGAGGTTTGGGATTGATTAAACCTTACCTGGCGGGAATGAAAGCTGTTCGTGATTCTTCCACCAAGTTTGACCGCATTATGTTGTTGAGCGGCCAGGATTATCCCATCAAAAGCAACGCGCAGATTGACCGTTTTTTTAAAAACAGCAAGCATTCCAATTTCATCAACTATTTTCCGATCCCCAATTATGAGAAATGGCCGGGCGGCGACCGCGGCGGCTGGTACCGGGTTGATAAATATTATTTCGGCAACAAATGGTACGAGTTCTTCGGTTCCAAATCCATGAACTTGCTTTCTACTTACCTGCCTTTTTTGAGGAGGAAAATGCCAAACGGAATGCACCCTTATACCGGCCAAACTTGGTGGAATTTGGATAACTATGCGCTGGATTATATTTTGGATTACAACGACCGGCATCCCGAATACCTGCATTTTCACCGCAACACATTTGTGGCCGATGAGCTTTTTGTGCAAATGATTATCGGCAACAGCAAAGACGAACGCCTTTTAAACAGCATCGAAAACAGCGAAAAACGGTTTACCATCTGGCCGAAAGCAAACAGCGCGCACCCAAAAATTTTGGGCAAAAACGATTTGCAGGCGATTTTGGCTTCGGAAGATTTGTTTGCCCGCAAGTTTGATGAAAACGTGGATACGGAGATTATGGATTTGATTGATCAGGAAGTTTTGTTTGCGGACCGGGAACTGGAGGTTTCTTAAACAATACGGCCTTTAATTGCTATCATTATAGGATTGCAATTATTTAGATTATCACTAAAAGAAGAAATCATGGAAACTGAAATGCCTCCGATTCATCCTGGTGCAATATTGCGGGAAGATATTTTAAAGGAAATGAAGCTGTCCGTTACCAAAGCAGCAGAAAATTTGCAAGTGAGCCGGAAACAACTTTCTGAGGTTGTAAATGAAGGGGCTTCAATATCGGCAGAAATGGCCGTGCGCTTGGAAAGTGCTTTTGGTGTTAAGGCAGAATTTTGGTTGGATATGCAAAAGGCCCATGATATTTGGAAAGTGAAACAAAGCGGGCGCGTGCAAGGAATCCGGCGGATAGCACTTGAACCTGCAGGGTAGATAATCTTTTTCAATCCTGATTTTTTGGTCATAAAAGAAGCATGCCTAAAACTTTTTGCGGTTGATGCTTCTTTTATCAATAAAAAAACAATGTCAGGATTACAAAATTTTGTGCAGTTACCGGTTGCCGACGGAACAACTATGCAAGCTTATACATCCATTCCGGCGCATGGCAAAAGCCCGTTTCCGGGCTTAATTTTATTTCAGGAAGCTTTTGGCGTAAACCACCACATCCGCAAACTGGCCGACCGTTTTGCCGATGAAGGTTATTTCGTTATCGCACCGGAGCTTTTTCACCGTACCGCCAAACCCGGGATTGAAATTGATTATACCGATTTCAATTCAGCAATGCCGCACATGCGGGCTTTAACAACCGAAGGGCTGGAGGCTGATGTCCAGGCAACCTGGGACTGGCTGGAAAACCACTCGCAGGTAGAAAACGGAAAAATTGTGGCTACCGGTTATTGCCTGGGCGGGCGTGTTAGTTTTTTGGCCAATACCATGCTTCCGTTTAAAGCCGTTGCTTCTTATTATGGTGCCGGCATTGTTCCTGATCTCATTAAAAGGGCCGCTGCCATCAACGCGCCGCATTTGTTTTTTTGGGGAGGAAAAGACCAGCACATCCCGAAAGAACAAATCGAAACCATTAAAAACGAGCTGACAAAAGTTGGCAAGCAGTTTATCAATGTCGAGTTTTCTGATGCCGATCATGGTTTCTTTTGTGATGAACGCGCCAGTTTTAATGCCGATGCCGCCGAACTGGCCTGGGGCTTAACGCTGGAGTTTTTTATACAGAAAATGAAGCTTTAGGGGTGAAGAGGTTAGAAATGAAGAGGTGAAAGGTTTAGAGGCAAAAGGTAACTGGCAACCCGCAACTGAAAACAGGCAACTGAAAAGGCCAGGCGATGGGGGAATGGTTTATACGGAAACCAATTTAAGCCACCGTTTTCCCGAACCTTTGAACACCATTACTTCCGGCTTCTTTTTCATACTAGCCCTTTACTGGATTTTCCGGTTAAAGGGCTTTTCCAAACACTATGTTTTCCTCAGCATTGCTTCCTGGATCTTACTGATCGGCAGTATCGGCGGCACACTTTACCATGGTTTGCGCCGTTACCCGGTTTTTATTATGATGGATTGGCTGCCCATTACAATTCTTTGTTTGCTTGCAAACGGATATTTCTGGTACAAATATTCGGGCAAATGGTATCAAGGATTTTGGTTAATGTTGGTATTTAGCGGGGTTGAAAATTTAATACGTTCATCTTTGCGTAATGTTAACGTGCAGATTTTTATCAATGTAAATTATGCCGCCATGGTGCTGATGGTTTTGTTGCCTTTGGTTTTGTTGCTGGTTAAAATGAAAGGGCACAATTGGCAATTTATTGTTGCTGCTTTGGTTTCCTTCGGGATTGCCTTGTTTTTCCGTATTGCCGATGGCTGGGCTTTGCTTCCGGTCGGCACGCATTTTTTGTGGCATGTTTTCGGTGTAATTGCTACCGCTTTAATGTTTGTTTTTTTAAAACGGATTGCCGAAGACAGGCAGGGTTTAAGCTGATGCTTCTTTTACCGGTATAAAATTGGTGCAAAAGCTACAACTGCTAAACCTTGACAAATGTTTTACGTTAAACAGGCAAGGTATTTGTTTATCCTGCTATCATTTAAAAGAAATTACAAACTAACTCATGAAAAAACTGATTTTGATTTTTGCCGTATTTTTTACGCTGTCTGCTGTTACCGGGACTTTTGTACAGGCCCAAAGTGTTAAAAACACTTATTACAAGCATGGTAAAAAGTATGTTTACACCACTAAAACGCGCAGGGGAATGTCTAAACGTGCAAAAGGTGCGTTGATTGGCGGTGGTGCCGGCGCATTGGGCGGTGCTTTGATTGGCCATGGTGTTAAAGGCGCATTAATTGGCGGTGCGCTTGGTGCCGGTGCCGGTTATGTTGTTGGCAACGAGACTGATAAGGGAAAATCACGTGCGCAAGGCCATACGGTTTACAAACGCAAAGTGGTTAACTAACCTCATTTTTACTGCATAAAAAAAGCATGTCCAACGGAGACATGCTTTTTTTATGCCCTATTTTTTGGTGTTTTAATTTAACGAAGCCATATCAATCACAAAGCGGTAATGCACATCGCCTTTCAGCGTGCGCTCGTATGCTTCGTTTATCTGGTCAATTTTGATCATTTTCACATCTCAGGTAATGCCATGTTCGGCATAAACTTTAACTGCTGCCATGTTCCGGTTTTTAATGTTGCAACTAGTACCGGGTTTTTATTGTTTAAAAAAAGTCAAAAGCTTCACACCCGGCCCTTTTCGGGGGAGAGGGAGACAAAGCGGCAGACTTTTCAAAACCCCTCTTTTTTGGAGAGGGGTTTAGGGCGAGGCAAACCAATTTCCTGTTTTTTTGGTAGTATCACCAACACCAATTTTATACCCATAAAAACAGCATCATGCCAAACCGCCTCGCCAATTCCACTTCGCCTTATTTACTACAGCACGCCAACAACCCGGTGGATTGGTTTCCCTGGGGACAGGAAGCGCTGCAAAAAGCAAAGGACGAAAATAAGTTGTTGCTCATCAGCATCGGTTACTCGGCCTGCCACTGGTGCCATGTAATGGAGCACGAAAGCTTTGAAGATGAGCAGGTTGCCGAAGTAATGAACCGCTTTTTCGTGTGCATTAAAGTGGACCGGGAAGAACGGCCGGACGTTGACCAAATCTACATGAGCGCCGTGCAACTGATGACCAACCGGGGCGGCTGGCCGTTAAACTGCATCTGTTTGCCCGATCAACGCCCGGTTTACGGCGGCACCTATTTCCCCAAAAAAGACTGGCTAAACGTGTTGGTCAGCCTGGCCGATTTCTGGAAAGAAAAGCCCAAAGAAGCCGAAGATTACGCCGTCCGCCTTACCGAAGGCATCCACCAGTACGAACAATTTGAGTTTGTAAAAGAAGCAAAAGCATATTCAAAAGCTGATTTGGAAGCGATTGTAACGCCTTGGAAACGCAACTTTGATATGGTAGATGGCGGCCTGAAACGTGCGCCAAAATTCCCGATGCCCAACAACTGGCAGTTTTTGATGCGTTACGCGTATTTGATGAAAGACGAAGCGGTAAACATGAGCGTGCGCGTAACTTTAGAAAAAATGGCTTTTGGCGGGATTTATGACCAAATTGGCGGCGGTTTTGCGCGGTATTCTGTGGATGGAAAATGGCACGTGCCGCATTTCGAAAAAATGTTGTACGATAACGCACAACTGGTCAGTCTTTATGCCGAGGCTTTTACCTGGGCCGTTGATCCGCTTTATCCAAAAATTATCGAAGAAACGTTGACTTTTATCGAACGCGAACTCACTTCTCCCGAAGGTGGTTTTTATTCGGCTTTGGATGCGGACAGCGAAGGCGTGGAAGGTAAATTCTACACTTTTACAAAAGCCGAAGTGGAGGCGATTCTAGGTGGAGATGCCGAACTTTTCAATACTTATTTCCACGTTACCGAAGAAGGAAACTGGGAAGAGGAGCAAACCAATATATTCTTTCGCAAAGATGATGTGGATGAACTGACCGAACGTTTCGGGCTTTCTCCGGACGAATTGCAAGCTAAAATAAACCAATCACGCCAAAAAATACTCGATAAAAGAAGCATGCGCGTTCGCCCGGGTTTAGACCATAAAATTTTGGCTGGCTGGAACGGTTTGATGTTAAAAGGTTATTGCGATGCTTACCGCGCCTTGAACGAGCCGCAATATTTGGAAACCGCCAAACGCAATGCTTCTTTTATCCTGCAAAATTTGTCCAACGGAAACGGAAAACTGAAACGTGTTTTCGGTAATGATTCGCCAGCTTTTTTAGATGATTATACGTTGGTTGCCGAAGCGTTGATCAGTTTGTACGAAGTTACTTTTGAGGAAAACTGGCTGCAGGAAGCACGAAAAATCAACGATTACGCGTTGGATCATTTCTACGATTTATCGAGCGGCATGTTCTTTTACACTTCGGATGAAGACGCGCAACTCATCGCCCGGAAAACAGAAGTGATGGACAATGTGATTCCGGCTTCCAATTCTGTCATGGCCCGAAACCTCAAAAAATTAGGTTTGTTTTTCGATCACCAGGAATACCTCGAACTTTCGGCGCAGCTTTTACGCAACGTGGAAAAGAACATGGCACCGTACGGTTCGTCGTTTTCCAACTGGGCGATGCTGCTTTTAGAAGAGGTTTTTGGCGTGTACGAAATCGTGATCGTGGGCGAAGAAGCCGAAGAAAAAAGAAAAGCTTTCGAGAATAAATACCTGCCAAATAAAATCATCCTGGGCGGAACAAAAGGAACTTTACCTTTGTTGCAGGATAAAACCGGCGGTAAAAACAGCATTTTTGTTTGCAAAGACAAAACCTGCCAGTTGCCGGTGAACGAAGTAGCAGAAGCGTTTAAACAAATTGATTAATAGGTGAGAGGTGTGAGGTTCGAGGCAAAATCAGCGTCATAACCTCAAACCTCATACCTCTCACCTCAACCCTAAAAAAATGAAAATTGAACCACAGCACGTTGTATCATTAACTTATGATCTGTACGTAGACCAGGAAAACGGCGAAGAGGGTTTGGTAGAAAGTGCCACCCAGGAGCAGCCCTTAACATTTATATACGGCGCGGGCCAGATGCTGCCTAAATTTGAAGAGCATCTGAGCGGTTTAAGCACTGGCGACAAATACGAATTCCGGTTAACGGCCGATGACGCTTACGGCGAATACGACAATGAAGCCGTTGCCAGTTTGCCAAAAGAAATGTTTGGAACGGAAGAAATCCCGGCGGTTGGCACGATGCTGCCTTTGCAGGATAACCAGGGAAACCGTTTGCAGGGACAAGTGGTTTCTGTTGCAGAAGATGCGGTAATTGTTGATTTAAACCACCCGATGGCCGGCCAGGCTTTGCATTTTAAAGGCGAAATTTTAAACGTTCGCCCGGCAAATGAAGAAGAATTATCACATGGACATGCACATGGTGCGGATGGAGATGCTGGTCATTAAGAAAACGCAATGCTTCTTTTAGCACATAAAAATTAGTAAACAAAAAATCCCGGTCAGTTTTGATCGGGATTTTTTGTGTTGATAGATTTGGTAGTTTTCTGGCTTGATGGTTTTTCTGGCGCTTCGGGTTTCGTTTAAGGCTTGGCAATGGGCTGGCATTTTATAACTTTCCGTCCGAACGTCAGCCGATTGAAAAACTAAAGCTGAAGATAAATACAAAAAGCCGATATTTGTTCGTCTGCTGAAACTATTGCTGATAGAGAACTACAGCCGAATATTATTCCTTCGGCCAGCCTATTGCCAAACCTTTTGTTGGCGGTAGTTTTATTTGATTGAGGCTTTCAACTTTAAGGCAGTTTCGTTCTTAGGGTTTACTGTTAATGCTTTGTTTACATAAATTCTTGCCTGCTTTTTATTTTTTAATTCCAAATAACCAGTTGCAATTTTTGCATAAACTTCATCACTTGGCTTAGTAGAGTGAATTGAAACTGTATGTTTTTCATTTTCCATTGACAGTAATATTTCTATGCCTTTTTTAATGTCAATGTGTTTGTCAATATAGTAATATCCAATCGTGTAAAGTAGACTTTCGTCCTTGGCTTTTGTTTTTTCATAGCCATCTTGTAAAACTTTTAATGCTTCATCTGGTTTGCCATCTAAATCATAAGTTTTAAAAAGCTGAAAATAAACAGACACTTCATCCATTGCTGTTTTACCTGTGATTTGTTTTTTTAATATTTCCATTTGATAGGCTTTTACTGCACTTTGATATAGTCCTTTGGTTCTTAAGGCATATCCAATATTAAATAAGTCAATGTCCATTGATTCTTTTAAGGAATATACGCTATCAATAAAGCTGTTTATATCATCAACAGAGAAATTTTTTATATCAGATGATTGCAGAATTTGATTAATAAATGCATGAAAATTGATGTTGCCAAATTTTTCTTTTTTTTCTTTTAGAGTAGAGTTATAATATGAAACTAAAGTTTCCTCTGGCAATTTTCGTCTCACTAGATTATAATCTTTGAAAGTGAATAATAGCGCATCAGGCAAAGCGTATAGAATGCTATAAGGATGAGAGGCATTAGCAAAATATTCCTTTTTGATTTGGATATATGGGCAAGCCTTTAATGAATCATATAATTGGTTTGCGAATTCCATTCTCTCTTTTTTATCATTCGCAATTGCAATAAAATAAGAAATAGAATCTTTTATCTTTGCTGTATATGATGAAAAGTTTGGCGTATACTTGATTGGGTATTCAGTTGAGAAAATTAAATATGAGTTGAATAGAGATGGGTCGTTACGCAAAATATAATTAACGTAATCTGCTCCTTGAGAAAGACCTATAGCTATTCTAAGGTTTGCTGTATTATATTCTTTAGAAATGTAATTACTAAGCTCATTTTTAACAAAGTTGTAATATTTTTCTCCCTTATCACTTAAGTTGGGACTGCTATAATGTTCATTTCCGCCCTCAATTTCAGCCCAAACCACAATTACCTTAGGAATATCCCAAATATTACTAGCAGTTGCTGCAATGTAATTGGTATGGTCATAAATAAATTCGTAAATAACTGGATACCGCTCTGCTTGTGAATAGTCTTTTGGTAACCATATTTTAACAGGAACGCTATCATTTACATAAGTAGAAAAAATTTTCTTTGTAACGAGAGTTTGCGAGTTTACAAAAGTCGGAAACAAGGAGAACACAAATAGAACAACTAAAAAATTTTTCATTTTTTCAAATATTGAAATTAAAAGGTATAGAAATCGTCATTTACAGACCCACTAAAAAATTGCCGCCAACTCCGGCACACGATATTTCAGTGAATTCTGGCGCAATTTTTCCATGTGTTGCCTCCATTTTTTGCTGTTAAATTGCTTGTTTAATTTGCATCCTGTTTCCGCAAATCCTCCATCTGTTTTTTCCATTCGGAGCTGTTGAATTGCTTACGGATTTCTTCGGCCTGTTTACGGATTTCTTCGCCTTGTTTGCGGATTTCTTCCTGCTGTTTTTTCCATTCCGGGCTGTTAAACTGCTTTTGGATTTCCTCGCCTTGTTTTCGGATTTCTTCCTGCTGTTTTTTCCATTCCGGGCTGTTAAATTGCTTGCGGATTGCTTCGCCTTGCTTGCGCATTGCTTCGCCTTGTTTGCGCATTGCTTCGGCTTGCTTTTTCCATTGCGGGCTGGAATAAAGCTTATTATTAAAAGTTAATTTATTAGAATCTGGAAATTTAGAGAAGAATTTAAAATCTGGGAATTGAAACTGGTTCAACTTTCCATTTTCTTTTAAAAACTCTTTTCGTGCTTCCGCTGGCAATTCTTCTATCGAATTGTATTCTTTTCTGTTTCCTACAGAATCTTCCAACACAATTTTAAACTTGTTTTTAGTTTTGATGGAAGTATCCGCTTTCACATTAAAAACAGTTGCCGTGCCTACAATGTCTGAATTTTTATTGACGTTATTTTTAGCCTGAAGTGCTGATTTTTCCTGAACAGGTTTTGTTTTATGTTGAATCGCTTTGGCGTTTTCAGTAATTGTAGCGGTGCCAATAATCGAGTTAGATTTAGTCGTGTCCAATGCTTCTTTTATCCCCTTAAAATGCGTAGCGATTACATGTTTCAATACTTTTTTAGCCGGCATATTCCAGGCAACAGATAGGCCGATGGTGGTTAAAGCCAGCAGTAAAATTAGGAGTTTGTTTTGTGGCGAAGGGTTGTTGATTTCCATATTGGTGATTCTTTTGATGCGGTTTAACAAAGTGTATTTTTTGCCGTTGGCGGCCAATGCAAGTGTTAGTTGTGAACTTCTGAATTGTTCAATCTGGAGCAAAGCTTGTGCATAAGCTATGGAATCGTTTGTTTTGTTTAGCACCAAATCATCGCAACTTTGCTCACGGTACTTGTTGATTTCACGACTAAACAACCAGATCATCGGGTTAAAAAATAAAAAGGATTGGATGATGTTTAACACAATGTTGAGCAAGTAGTCGGCACGTTTGATATGCGCTAGTTCATGCAGTAATATGGCTTCCGTTTGTTGGATAGACAATTGGTTGATGAGTGCAATTGGAAACACAATGATCGGTTTAAAAAACCCAATGGTAAGCGGCACTTGGATCTTGTTTGATAAAAATACCGATACTGTTTTTAGCAGGTTAAATTGTGTGGCCAAAAGTTTAGTCTTCTCTGTCCAAATTGCTTGTTGTTGCAAATGCTTGTCCCGTTTAAACCAGTTGATATTGATCAATCCAAGTGTCAACCGTAATACGCAAAATGCCAATCCAATTAAATACAAGCCGGTAATGGTATAAGCGTAGTGGTTTGTCCAAAAAGTTAATTGCTGCCACCAATCCAATTTTACTGTATTGGTAATTGCAAATTTGGGGCTTGGGCTGGACATCAAATTATCGGCAACAGCACTTGCACGCACTTGGTTGTAATGTTGGAAAAGGTTGAAAACAAAGCCAGCAAACAAAAGTACAGAAGCTGCATAAAACAAGTTAAAGCGAAACGACGATGTGCTTTTTTTAAAAACGGCAAGCAACAATTGTAACACAAGGTAAACGATGATGCCTTGCAGGCACGATTCGGGAAGTGTTTTGCTCAGGGCAAGGATGAACAAGCTGGTTTCCATACGTTTTTTATTTTTGGTTAAGTTGGTCTAAGTATTTTTTAATCGCTTCCAGTTCCTCTGGCGATGATTTATGGCCGCTCAAAGCCTGCATCACCAATTGCGAGGCCGAACCGTTAAAAGCACTGTCAATCAGTTTGTTCACCAAACTTTTCTGCGTTTTTTGCTGGTTCAATAAAGCTTTGTAAACATGCGTCCGGTTGCTGGCATCGCGTTCTACCAAACCTTTTTCGTGCATCAACTGCATCAGTTTTAAGGTAGTGGTGTAGCCAATTTCGGTTTGTTTCAGCCTGCTCAATTCTTCGTTCACTTCCCGTACCGTAGCCTTGCCTTGCTGCCACAAAATCTGTAAAATCTCCAGTTCGCTTTCCGTTGGTTTAATGCCCATTTTTTTATTACGAATATTTTCGTAGCACTAATGTACGAAGGGTTTCGTATAAACCAAATATTTTTTAAAAAATTTTTTGGGAGAGGAGTAAGCAGATTTTTTAATCGGTAAAAGAAGTATGCTTAAAGTTTTAGATATGCCGATAAAAAAAGCATTTGTAGTTTACAGCAAAAAGGCCGTGCCCTTTCTCCAATCAATCCAGATTTATGCCGATAAAAGAAGCATCTAAACTCATTTTATTTTTAGCAATTTTTCCAACATTTTTTGAACCCGGTCAGCCCGGGTTTTTTCTTGTTTGGCTGTCAATATCTAAACCAAATATTCTTTTTGGTGGCTGTAGGCCAACTGCTGATATTTTGCAAAAGCGGCCGGTTGCTGTTCCAAAGCCTGCTTTACGTCATCCGGCAAATGCACAATCCGGTTTTTATAAAAACAGAATATCATCTAACTTTTCTTTCGCAAGAATATCAGTTTTTATTTCAATGTTTAATAAGGCAAATCTTTATAAAAACCCTTCCGGTGCGTTTACAGACAGCCAGTTTTATACTGTTTTTACCAGTAGTTTTTTGGCGGGTTGGGTTGGGGCTGGTGGTTGCATATTGCTTAAGAATAAAATAGTTTTTAAGTATTTTACATTTGGTATTAAAAATTTAATAAATTTTTAATTATTATTTGATTTGTAATTTTTCTGTTATAAATTGCCAAAGAAAGGAGGAAAAGTATGACAATAAAAGAAAACTAAAAAACCACAACAAAAAATTAAAGAACGTATTAAAAAATCTACTAAATTTTTAAAAACATGAAATCTAAAATTTTTACCGGTGCAATGATGGCGTTATTGGTCGCTTTTTCTATCTCTTCATGTAAAAAAGAAAGTAAATTGGGGGGGTGGAATAATTTCTACTAAAAAAACAACAGTTGAACCAAAATTAGTTTTTTATAAACCTACTACCGATCAGGAAAAGAAGCTGGTGGCCAATTTGGAAAAAGTTACAGAAATTGTAAAAGAGGTGTACAAAAACAAAGAGGCAATAAAAGAGGTAAATGCTGCCATTATTGCCAAAATTTATACAGATCAGTCCATTTTGCTAAAAGACATGATCTATCCAAACGAAGGTTTGTTGCCTGCATCCAAGTCCTTTAAAGCATTAACAACTAAGCTAAATGTCCAGCAAGGCACCTTCTCTAATGAATTTTGGGCATTGGTAAGCAAAAAAAATGATTCTGATTTTTCTACTTTTTTAGCAGGGATAAAACCTGGCAAAACAGAAGCTTTGAAACAAGACCAAAAACGTGGACAGAATGTTAAAGCAAACAAACTTCTACAGGAGCAATATCAAAGTGTTGATGGTGATGTAAGCCTGTACTATCCTTATGCTGAGCAATACATCAGCCCTTTTGACAATTCCGGCAACTATTCGCCGTCAACTTCGGTGATGACTGCAACTGCAGAAGCGGACGAAGGTTACGGTTGGCAACCAGTTTATGATAATAACGGAAACATGGGCTATACACAAGTGGTAATCAACGATGATTATGCTTATGCAAACCCTACGCTTATTATTGGCATTAATGGTATAGAACCGGTTGATTATAGTATTCCTGCAATTTTAACATTTCCTCCCGGACCTCCTGTTCAAGCTCCTGGTCTTCCAAGGGAAGTCAAACAGGTTTATGTGGGTGATGTGAGAGTTAATGGTCATCAATATGATCATTTTGTTAGTTTTACGGGTAATGGTGGAGGTTTAGAAATACGTTTTACCCGTGCTGATGGTTATCTAAAACAGATTGACGGACAGGTACAAGCTGCAGATGTTTTTGTTATCAATGGCAATCCATACATCAGTAGGTGGCATATTAAAAATAAAAAATGGGTTGACTTTACCGCAACATGGGATGGAGATTGGGAGCCAGCCAACTTAGAACAAAACCTGGCTATATATGAAGATGATAATGCAGCTACTTCAACTTTATCTTTGTCAATAGGTACAACAGTTAGTGTTGGCGGCCAAAAACAAACAGGCACAGTTGGGGGAACATTAACTTACAAATCACTTGATGAGATTATTAGACAAAATAATCATAAATACGCTTCTTTTTTCCCATTAAATAGAGGCGCAGGAGGAGGGACAACATATAACGGATGGTTAGTATATGATGAAAATGGTGGAGTAAGTTTTACGATGCCAGACAAAACATTAATTCCATAATAGAAATAAGAGGGGGAAGTACTTCCCCCTCTTATTTCTTTATTTACTAATTACGGAAATCATGAAATTATACTTCCCCTCACAGATATTAATCATAATATTAACATTTGTTAATACTTCTCTATTCGCACAAAAAAATTCTGTAAAAACAAAAAACAACTTATACTTAAATACCTTCGTTGGTTATGGTACAGAAAATAACTGGGGAAACACGGCTTTTTTTGGCGGTGCAACTCTATCAAAACCTATAAAAAAGCATTTGTTTTTAGAAGGCGGCCTTACACTTTTTACTACCGCTCTATATAATGTTTATAAGGATAGGCCGACAGGTTTAGTTGGGCAAGACAGATATTATCATGCCGTGTTTTTAACGCCAGATATAAATTACACGTTTGGCAGCAAAAAGTCTTTTTTAAATGCTTCCATTAAAATAGGGCCTTCCTTAAAGTATCAAAACGATAAAATTTTAAAGTTTTATCAAGAGCGTGTTTATCCTGATGGACACAGCGAAGTTATGCCAGGGTCAGTACAATATTATTATGAGAAAGGTTTCAACATATCTTATTATGCCGGCGTATCTTTTGATGCAAAAATAACTGATAAGCTTAGAGTAGGTATTTTCTTGGATACTTATTCACACGCAATCTTTTTAGAACATTTTATGCCCGGCATCAATGCTGTTTTTAAATTGTAAAGGTTTAGACAACACTTAACTTCTTTGTATGAAAATAAAACTTTTACTTTCCGCTTTTTTGTATTCATTTCTTCTTTGTCAAATATCCAAAGCACAAGTATCTAAAAAGTTTAATTACGGCTTTACTGCCAGCCTCCAAATTTCCGACCCAAAGTATTACGATCTGTACGATCCTTATCCTTATAACCGGATCAAACGTCCCGGCGGAGATATATATGGCGAAACTTTTCAAACTGATAACTTTGCTGTCGGTGCCTTTGTGCAACATGCTGTTTTTAGCAACAAAATAAATGTAACAGTCGGTTTATTGTATAACCAAAAGGGCTACAAAGAAAAAAGTTCCCAATTGGTTTCCCAGCCGGCAGTTTACCAAGCGACATTTAGAAAAGATTACTTGGATATACCAGTTTCTGTTAGTTATAGTTTTTTTAAAAAAGCAGAGAATAGCTTGTTTGTGTCAACTGGTTTGTACCAATCCTTTATTTTAAGCGGTAAAACTGTTTTCCCTAACCCGGCAACGCCTGGTTTAAAACCTTATGAGCAACGCTTATACCTCGCTAATGATCGCGAAGTAAACCTGACCGGTTTTAGTTTTGGAACCGGCTACCGCTACCATTTTTTGGAAGCGCAGTTGCAATACAAAAACGACCATCATTATGAATATGCGTTGGTTACGGTTTCTTATTATCTGCATTAGTCTTACTTTTCTAAATCAAAAGCTTAATTATTCCAAAAATGAAAAGAATACTTCTTTTACTTGTTATTGTTTTTTCTGTCGAATTTGTTCGTGCGCAAGCTCAAAGCAGGGTTAGTTTAGAAGCTAATTTTGGTTTAAATGCTAATTTTTTTGTGGGTTCTTATGATGAAGATTACAGTCCGGCCCCAGTTAAAACTTACTTGTACAAAAAGAATTTATTAGGCACAATAAGCGGGCTTGAATTAAAATACAGATATGGAAGAAACGCCAATTTATTTTTAGCTTATGCCAGAAGTACCAATAAAAGGGCAAGAAACTTTGAAGGGGATTTTAATGGCGTAAATGTTTATATTACTGATTTTAATATCCGCCATAACGATGATTTTTTTATATTAGGATATGAGCGGAATTTTATAAAAGCAAAACCTGCCTTTCGTTACCATTTTGGCGTAACAATTATGACATCGCAACAACAGGAAATAACACTTGAAAACTACGCAAATGAAATTAACATCCAAGAGAGAAACAGTAGGAATTCTGGTTTAATGGAAGGCGGTGTTTTTGGAGGGTTTTCGTACACTAAACAAATTGAAAAGAGGTTTGAACTTGGTATAAAAGCCCGGGTTTACTACATGGTATCTTTAGGGAGTTTTGAAGCGGTTACCTTAACACCAAGCGTTGCTTATAAATTTTAAACAGGTTTTTTCTATTCTCGAGATCAAAGTTTTTCAATATCCTCTGCCGAAAGACCAGTTGCTTTTACAATTAAATCTGTGGACAGCCCGCTTTCTTTTAGGGATTTTGCAACTTTTAGAATTCCTTGAGATATCCCTTCGTTTATGCCTTCGGATTTACCTTCATCATAAGCTGTTTCAATGGCGTAATCATAAGTTGCTTTGTTGTCCCGAAAGGCTTTCAGGCTGTATTCGTAGCGGTCTAATTCGTCTTGTTTAAAGTTGGCAATTTCGGCTTTTTCAAAGGCCTGGGCAAATACTTCGTCTTTAAATATGGTTGGGATATTTTGAAAATCTTCCAGGTTTTTGATGAAGTACAGCCATTGGTCCAAACGGGTTTCCAGTTCGTTTTCAGGCTTTTTAAAGTTGGGCATTTCTAAATAAATGTAAGTCAGCTTATCATAAAAAACCTTGCCGTGCTGGTTTTTCAGTTTGATGGTATGCACCACTTCGTTTTTTTCGGATACGGTTTCGTAATCATCAAAAGTAAAATCCAAAATGCCGATACAATAAACCGCGTTTAAATTGTAGTTCCACTGGCCTTTTTCGGCCTGCTCGCGGATTGGGAAAGTAGAGTAATAAACCGTGCGCTCGATAAAATAGTTTTGCTTGGCCTTTTGCAGTTCAACAATAAATTTCTCGCCTTTACCGGTTTCGCAATAAATATCGTAAATGGCTTTCCGGTCTAAGTCGGTCTGCCCAAGCTGTTCGGTATTTTTAAAAGAAAGGCTGGCAACCTGATTGTGCAAAGGCAAAAGCGCATTCAAAAAATCAATCAGCAAAGGCTTGCTGGCTTCTTCGCCAAAAATCTTTTTAAAGCCAAAATCGGTAAACGGGTTGATGTATTTTGCTTTCATTTTTTAAAATGGAATGGTAGCAAATTTACAAATTTTAAAAGACGGAAGAGTGGTTAACAGTTCCTGTAAAAACACCTATTTTGGGTTTGTATCTTCCAAATTCATATCCTTAAAATAGTTGGGCCTGTTTAAATTTAGGCCATTAAAATTTATAATGCTTCTTTTATGCCTATAAATTTGGTGCCTGGCTATTATATTAGTACAAAAAGTACAATTGGCCACTGATTTTTATGTGCTAAAAGAAGCATGGACTAAAAAGAGGCTGAGGAAGATACAACTGTTTTACAAACCAAAATTAACACACATGGCAGAACTTCAAACCAAAGAAAACAACCACCGTATCGGCAGTATTGATGCTGCCAGGGGCTTGGTAATGATTGTAATGGCTTTAGATCATGTCCGCGATTTTATGCACGTTACTTCGCTCACCCAGGATCCAACCAATTTACAAACCACAACTGCCGCTTTGTTTCTCACCCGATGGGTTACGCATTTGTGTGCGCCTACTTTTGTGTTTTTATCAGGCGTTTCCGCGTATTTATTTTACAACAGTTCTCCGGATTCATCCCGGAAAAAGTTTTTGTTTAACCGCGGTTTATGGCTGATGTTCATTGACCTTACCGTTATCAATTTTGCGCTGTGGTTTGATGTACAGCTACATACCGTAATTATGGAAGTGGTTTTTGCCATCGGTTTTGGTTTAATGGTCATTTCTTTGCTGCTAAAACTGCCCGCACGCGCTATTGGCCTGGCAGGTATCCTGATTATTTTTAGCCACAATTTGTTCCAGGGCTTAACTTTCAAAAATAATCCTACACTCGATTTTATTTTCGCCGTGTTTTTCCGTCAAAGCCTTTTTACGCCTAAACCCGGCTTTGCTTTTATCACGGCTTACCCGCTTTTGCCTTGGCTGGGCGTTATTTTAACGGGTTTTGGTTTTGGCGAACTTTTTAAATTGCCAGAACCGGTGCGAAAGAAAAGGTTTTTGCAGATAGCGGCCGGCGTTTTTTGCCTGTTTGTTTTAATACGCGGTTTAAACTTTTACGGCGATCCTTTGCCCTGGTCGGTACAAAAAAATTCGCTGTTCACTTTTCTGTCTTTTATCAACGTAACCAAATATCCGCCTTCGCTGCTGTTTATACTGCTGATGCTGAGCGTGCTATTTATCGTTCTTTGGCTTTTGGAAGGCAAAAACAATCCGTTAATTAAGGTTCTTCGTGTTTATGGCAAGGTGCCGTTGTTCTATTTTATCGTTCACTTGTACCTTATCCACCTGTTAACGCTGCTGATGGTTTTTGTGGAAGGACATACTTTTGCCGACCTGAAATTTGGGCTGCTGCGTAACGGAAGGCCGGAAGGCACGGGAGTTGAACTGGGAACTGTCTATCTAATTTGGATCGCTGTTGTGCTGTTTTTATTCCCTGTTTGTAAGTGGTACGGAAAATACAAACAGAAGCATAAAAGCAACCGCATACTTCAGTATTTGTAATTTAAAATGGAATTTATTGTCGAAAAAAGAACTACTTGAAATTCAGTTTTGCAAAAAAATCCCACAAAACAATACCTGCCGAAACCACAATGTTAAAAGAATGCTTGGTGCCAAACTGCGGGATTTCGATACAGCCGTCAACCATTTCCATCGCTTCTTCGCTTACGCCGTTCACTTCATTGCCAAAAATCAAAGCGTATTTTTGGTTGTTTTTGGGTTGAAATTGGTTTAGGTTGATGCTGTTTTCCGCCTGCTCTACAGCGATGACCTGGTAACCTTGGTTGCGTAAATGCTGCAATGCTTCTTTTATGCCATTAAAATAAGTCCAGTTGATGGACTGCGTAGCGCCCAACGCCGTTTTCTCGATTTCGCGGTGAGGTGGTTGTGCCGTGATGCCGCAAAGGATAATTTGCTCGACTGCAAAACCATCGGCAGTGCGAAAAACCGAACCAATGTTGTGCATACTCCGGACATTATCCAACACAACGGTTACCTGCAGTTTTTCCTGTTCCCGAAAAGTTTCAACATCAACCCGACCTAATTCTTCCAGTTTGAGTTTGGTAAAAGGAGTGCTCATAGGTTTTAGTTCATCGTTCATGGCTGAAGGCTGATCGCTAAAAGCTGATTGCCGTTCTTCAAACCCTTTTCACCCCATCGCCAATTAAAGAATTATAAACGGCACATTCGTAACCTACTTTTTCGGTATAATATTTTATGAGGTTTTTTGAGAAATCATCAAAAGCATCGTGCTTAACCAAAGCAATGGCGCAACCGCCAAAACCTGCGCCCGTCATCCTTGCGCCCGCTACTGTTTTTTGCGTTTTGCAGAAATTAACAATCGTGTCCAGTTCTTTTCCGGTTACTTCATACAAATCTTTTAGCGAAGCGTGCGAAGCATAAAGCAACTGGCCAAAACGGGTCAGATCGCCGCTGGCCAAAACCTGCGTTGCTTCTTTTACCCGGTCATTTTCTTCGATCACGTGGCGGGCGCGTTTTTTTACGGTTTCGTTTTCAATCAAATGTTCGTATTTGTTAAAAGTTGCCGTATCAATTGCGCACAGATAATCTATTTTGAGTTCTTTTTGCAAATCTTTCAAAGCCGTCTGGCATTCGGCCACGCGCTCGTTGTATTTAGATTCGGATAGTTGGCGCGGTTTGTTGGTGTTGATGATCGCCAGCACGTAATCCTGCAGTTTACAGTCCACAATTTTGTAGTTCAGCGTATCGCAATTCAGTTCGATGGCTTTTTCTTTTTCGCCAAAAGCAACCGCAAACTGGTCCATAATGCCGCTGTTCACGCCAATAAAATCGTTCTCCACTTTTTTGCCCAACTGCACCAGTTCAAGTTTGGTAAAGCCGGAATTAAAAGTTTCGTTCAACGCAAAAGCCGTAACAATTTCGATGGAAGCCGAAGATGAAAGGCCGGAAGCAACCGGCACATCGCCTTTAAACAGCATATCCAAACCCATAATTTTTTTATTGTTGAGCAAAAACTGCTGCATCACGCCAAGCGGATAATTGTACCATTCCTTGCCTTTTCTGGTGTAGCCGTCCTGAACGGGAATGTCCAGTTGATCCTCAAAATCCAAACTTCTGAAACGGAAAATTCCTTCCTTGTTTTCGGCAACCAGCAAATCGGTGCCAAAAGTGATGGCACAAGGCAAAACCAGGCCGCCGTTGTAATCAATATGTTCGCCGATTAGGTTTACGCGTCCGGGCGCAAAAAAAGCAGCCGTTGCAGGTTGGCCAAACAGCTTAGAGAATTTTTGTGAAAGGTCAGGTTTCATGGTTCAAATATGATAATAATAATAGATTAGATTGATGGTTAATTTGTTTTTCTTGGCTAGTGTTTTGTCCTTTTTAGAAATACGGCATACTTCTTTTATCGGGTAAAAATTGGTATGGTTGAACCAAGTACAGGCCATGCTTCTTTTACCACCTATTTTTTAACATCTGCCGTAAAAACCTTTTCATCGCTTAACTTTACCTTTCAATAAAAATTTAGATTTGGGAAAGAAGATTTCGGCAGAAACACCTTTAATGCAGCAGCACGGGCAGATCAAGGCCAAATATCCGGGCGCGCTGCTGTTGTTTCGGGTGGGCGATTTTTATGAAACTTTTGGCGAAGATGCCGTTACCACTGCCCGCATTTTAGGGATTATCCTGACGAAACGCGCAAACGGTTCGGGCACTTTCATCGAGCTGGCCGGTTTTCCGCACCATTCTTTGGATACTTATCTGCCAAAATTAGTCCGCGCCGGCCAGCGTGTGGCCATTTGCGACCAGTTAGAAGATCCAAAAGCCACCAAAACCATCGTCAAACGAGGCGTTACCGAACTGGTTACGCCTGGCGTTTCTTACAACGATAACATCCTCAACCAAAAAGCCAATAATTATGTGGCCGCGCTGCATTTTGACAAAAATTTGATCGGGCTGGCTTTGCTCGATATTTCTACCGGCGAGTTTTTGGCTGCGCAGGGCGATGCCGAATACATTGACCAGTTGCTGCAAAGTTACCGGCCCAACGAGGTGGTTTTTTCCAAACAAAAGCAAAAAGATTTTGCCGAAACTTTTGGCAGCGGCTTTTACACTTATACGTTGGACGATTGGGCTTTTACCTTCGATTTTGCTTCAGAAACTTTGCTCAAACATTTTGAAGTGAAAAACTTAAAAGGTTTTGGTGTTGACCGTTTGCCTTTGGCGATTGTTGCGGCCGGCGTAACGCTGTATTACATCAACGAAACGGAGCACCGCAACTTGCAGCATATTTCGGGTTTGAGCCGGATTGAACATCAAAAATACATGTGGCTGGACCGGTTTACGGTGAGGAATTTGGAACTGCTGGATTCGGCGAATGAAAATGCCATTACGCTTTTTCATGTGCTCGATCAAACCGCTTCGCCCATGGGCGCACGTTTGCTGCGGAAGTGGATTTTAATGCCGCTGAAAGAATTGAAACCGATTGAAGAACGGCTGGAAGTTGTTGATTTTTTGCAGGTAAAAGAAGCATTGGCCGAACAGCTTTTGCAGCAGGTAAAACAGATTGGCGATTTGGAAAGATTAATTTCTAAAATTGCCTTGCAAAAAGCCAATCCGCGCGAAATTATACAGCTAAAAAGAGCATTGCTGGCCACGGCCGAAACACAAAAACTTTGCGGCCAGTCCGAAAATTTATTTTTGCAGCAATTGGCCGAACAGTTAAACCCGTGCCAGTTGATCCGCGAAAAAATTGAAAAAGAATTGCGACCGGAACCGCCTGTGCAAGTGGCCAAAGGCGAAGTAATTGCCGATGGCGTGGACGAAGAATTGGACCATCTGCGGAAAATAGCTTTTGGCGGAAAAGATTTCTTGGTGGAAATACAACGCCGCGAAGCCGAAGAAACCGGTATCCCGTCGTTAAAAGTAGCTTTCAACAGCGTTTTTGGTTATTATTTGGAAGTTACGCACACGCACAAAGATAAAGTTCCTTCGGGCTGGATCCGGAAGCAAACGCTGGTAAATGCCGAGCGCTACATCACGCCCGAACTGAAAGAATACGAAGAACAGATTTTGGGTGCGGAAGAAAAGATTTTCGCCATCGAAACGCGTTTGTACAACGATTTGCTGCATGGCATCAGTTCGTACATCAAACCCATCCAGCTCAATGCGCGCATTTTGGCCAGGCTGGATGTGCTGCTTTGTTTCGCAAAAATTGCCCGTAAAAACAGCTATTGCAAACCAACCATTAGTTTGGATGAACAAATTGACATCAAAGGCGGCCGCCATCCGGTTATTGAGCGCAATTTGCCTTTGGGCGAAGAATACATCACCAACGATGTATTTTTGGATTCGGACAGTCAACAAATCATCATGATAACCGGCCCAAATATGGCCGGGAAATCTGCCATTCTCCGCCAAACCGGCTTGATTGTTTTAATGGCGCAAATGGGTTGTTTTGTGCCTGCAAAAGAAGCACGCATTGGTTTGGTGGATAAAATTTTTACCCGCGTTGGCGCTTCGGACAACCTCACTTCCGGCGAATCAACTTTTATGGTAGAGATGAACGAAACGGCCAGCATCCTCAACAATATTTCTGACCGCAGTTTGGTTTTGCTGGATGAAATTGGCCGCGGCACTTCCACTTATGATGGCATTTCCATCGCCTGGTCAATCGCCGAGTTTTTGCACAACCATCCTTCGGCCAAAGCCAAAACCTTGTTTGCCACGCATTACCACGAATTGAACGAATTGGCAAGCTCTTTTTACCGCATCAAAAACTACAATGTGGCGGTAAAAGAAACCGGGCAAAAAATTATTTTTCTGCGGAAGTTGGTGCCGGGCGGAAGCGGGCATAGTTTTGGGATCCACGTGGCCAAGTTGGCCGGGATGCCGCCAAAAGTTTTATCCCGTGCAGAGGAAATTTTAAAGAAGCTGGAAGCAGAACGAACAGGCGGCGAAAACATCAAAGAGAGCATCAAAAAAGTGCAAAAGCAAGCCATGCAATTGCAGATGTTTTCAATTGACGATCCCGTATTAATTAAAATTCGGGATGTACTGAATGCTTTGGATGTAAACACGCTTACACCGGTAGAAGCTTTGATGAAATTGGATGAAATCCAACGTTTGATTAAAGGCGGAAAAAGTTAAAACTGTTTAAACAAGTTGAAAAAATAAAGCCGACAATTTTTCCTTCGCGCAACACCTGATTCTTTTCTTCAAAAATAATTAATCCAATTTTTTTTAACTCAAAACAAAGTTGAAAATTGTCTTGAAATTATTACAAACATTGGATAGCTGTAAAAATCCAAATATTATAGTTGTGTAACCTTGAAATATACGACAATTCAAAAAAAAGTTGTATATTGTTCGACTCTGTAATTTTTGCGTTTTTTATATATCGCAAAAGCAAATTTTTCATTGCTAAAAACAGTACACAAACCTGTTCACTTGCATATTTGATATGCATATATTTTGTGTAGTTTAAATCAGCCTGTAAATTTTTTTTACCGGATGTAAAACAATAGAATTTTAAATATGTTAATCTTATCATTATCACCATACACAACATGAAAAAATTACCCGCCAAACTGCTTTGTCTTTCACATCTAAGATGGGATTTTGTTTATCAGCGTCCGCAACACTTGTTAACAAGGTTTTCGGAAATGTTTAAAACTTATTTTTTAGAAGAGCCCATACAAGACGCAACAGATGGCGCGTACCTGCATTTATCAAACCGGTTGCCTAATCTTTGGGTAGTTGTGCCACATATTCCAAAAGGTTTGTCCAAGCTTGAAGAAAAGCTGATGATGAAACAATTGATGGATAAATTTATGGAAAAAGAAGACAGCGAAGATTTTCTTTTCTGGTATTATACGCCCATGGCTTTGTCTTTTACAGAGCAGTTAAGCCCTGCTTTAACCGTTTACGACTGCATGGACGAGCTTTCGTTGTTCAAAAACGCTCCCGCTGAGCTAAAAGACCTTGAAAAAAGGTTGATTGCAAAATCTGATGTGGTATTTACCGGCGGACAATCTTTGTACGAAGCAAAAAAACAACAACACGCCAATATGTTCCCTTTTCCAAGCAGCATTGATAAAAGCCACTTTGTAAAAGCGCGGACTAATAAAGTACAGCCAGCAGACCAGGCACAAGTTGAAGGCATCAAACTTGGATTTTATGGTGTTATTGATGAACGTTTTGATATCAATTTAATTAAAGCAGTTGCAGATGCAAGGCCGGAATGGAATTTCATGCTGATTGGTCCGGTTCTAAAAATCAACAAGGCACATTTGCCAAAAAATAAAAACATCCATTACTTGGGACAAAAAAGTTACGAACAACTGCCAGCTTATTTATCAGGTTGGGATGTTGCTTTAATTCCTTTTATGTTGAATGATTCAACTAAATTTATCAGCCCGACAAAAACACCGGAATATTTATCGGCAGGCAAACCGGTTGTATCAACTGCGATCCGCGATGTGGTTAACCCTTATGCCAAAAATAAATTGGTACATATTGGTTATACAGCCGAAGATTTTATTGATGCAATTGAACTGGAACTGAACAACAAGAACAAAAAAGAATGGTTGGCCAAAGTTGATGCTTTCTTGTTGAAAAATTCTTGGGACAATACTTGCGAAAGTATGCTGACTTGCATCAAAAATTCAATCAAAGACAAACACAAAATTTCTATTGCAAGTTGATACTTGTAAAATAAATATATTAAATTATAAAAGTGCCAATTGTATGATTGGTACTTTTTTTATGTTTTAACTTTTCTGATTTTATAGGCATAAAAGAAGTATGCGTAATTGTTGTTTGGTTTCAGAACATTTAGCATCCAATTTTAAATAACAAATTAAATCTTTTCTTATCCAAACCAAAACGGTTGTTTGTAGTTGAAATGGATATTGTAATCGTTATCAACATAAAAAATTATGAGTTTAGATCAAAAGTTAATTAGCAGTTTACAGCATTTAGTTACCATTGGTGTTGATGGGGAAGAGGGTTATACCAAAGCGGCAGAAATGGTAAGCAGCAAAAATTTGATGACAGAATTTGAGCAAGCTGCAACCAGCCGAAATATACAGGCAGAAGCCATTAGGAATTACCTGGGCGATAACGGTGTGGCAAAGCCGGAACATGAAGGGGGTTTTGGTGGTGCTTTGCACCGGGCCTGGCTGGATATAAAAGGAACGCTGTCTAACCGAAGCGATACGGTAGTGGTTTCCAGTTGTGTTGGAGGCGATCGCTCTGCAATCGAGGCGTACCAGGATATTTTGAAAGAAGACAACCTGCCGCATGATTTGCGAAAATTATTGACGGATCATTTGGAAGCTATTCAATCCGATTTGAAAAACCTGGAACTTTATTTACAGGATAAATAATTGTAAGCTTAATGGTCTGATTGGAAATTCTTCAATGCTTCTTTTACCACATAAAAATCATTGACCCGTTGTGTTTATATCAAAACAAAATTTGATGGCATAAAAGAAGCATTATGAATTTTATGGCAAAACCTTGAACTGGTTTTAAGCACTTACGCTTTTGCCTAAACGAAAGCATCTACGGCAGCGCGGCTCGTAGCTTTCTTTTTCGCCCAATAAGATTTTAGTGTCGTTTTCAATCAACCGGTACGAATACAAGGCCGGGTTTCCGCAAATTACACAAACTGCATGCACTTTCGTTACCGATTCGGCCATGGCCATAATTGCAGGCAGCGGCCCAAAAGGTTTTCCGGTATAATCCATATCCAAACCTGCCACAATGACGCGGATGCCTTTGTTGGCCAATTTGGTGCAAACTTCCGGCAACCCTTCGTCAAAAAATTGTGCTTCATCAATGCCAACAATATCAGCATTGCCGCCCAACAGCAAAATAGAAGAAGAATTTTCTACCGGTGTTGATTTGATCGAGTTGGCATTGTGCGATACAATTGCGGTTTCATCGTACCGGGTATCTGTTTTCGGTTTAAAAATTTCGATGGAAAGCTTGGCGATTTGTCCGCGTTTAAGCCTTCTGATCAGTTCTTCGGTTTTTCCGGAAAACATCGAACCGCAAATTACTTCAATACTGCCGCCGTGTTCGTTTTTTCGCTTAAAAACATCTTCGTTGAATAACATCTGCCGCTTTGGTTGGGTGCCCAATATCAGAATTTAATCCTATTTTTGAACGTTGATTTATCAACATCTTCATGGAATTCGGACGATGAAACAGCAGGAAATATTAAGAAAAATAGGTGGGATTATTGCTGAGTTGAAAGAGCAGCACACGTACCTCGAAGCAAACGGCAGCAGTTTTAATGATTTGGAACTGGAGCTTTTTATGGCCAATGCCAATTTTTTGACCGACCATATTGAAATTTTGAAAAAGATACACGGCCAGGCAAAACCTGCTGCGGCAATTGTTGAAACGCCGGAAAAACTATACCCGACAAAGCCTATCGTCCTGGATTATTTTAGTGAAGAAGAACATTTGCCTTTTGCGGAAGATCCGTTGTTAAAAAAACTAAACGATTTTTTGCCGATAAAAGAAGCAGGGCAGGAGCAAGTGCCACCAGAAACAGAAACAGAACTGGCCGAAACTTTTTTAGCACCGGAAGCCCAACCGGAAATGGAAAAACCTGCACCTTTTATGATTGCCGATACTTCTTTTACCACACAAAAATCATTGCCGGTAGAAAAGGAAGAAGTTGAAAATACTTTTGCAGAAGCCGAAGTTGAGCCGGTAAACGCGGTAGAAACCGAACCGGAAACCCAACAACATCCAGAAAGCCCAAAACCCGAATTGTTTTTTGCGGAAGAAGCAAAACCGGAGCCTGCAAAACCGGAACCGATACCGCAAGCAGTTATCGAACCAGAACCTGTAAAGCCAGAACCAGTTTTAACTTTAAAACAGCGCATTGCAGCCCAAAACGGAATAACACAACCAACAGCAAAATCAGGTTTTGCAGGAAAACCAGTTCAGGATTTGCCAGCGTTAATTAGTTTGAATGATAAATTGCTTTTTATAAAGGAATTGTTTAACGGATACAATTTGGCTTATGCCGAAGCAATTAACATTTTAAACCGTTACACTAATTTTGAGCAGGCGGAGCAGTTTTTGAAAACAAATTATGCCGGGAAAAACAACTGGAAAGACAAACCTGCAACTTCGGAAAGGTTTTATGAATTGTTGCGGAAAAGGTTTTCGTAAAAAAACTAAGCCCAATGCTTCGAGCCGGTTTTGTCATGCCGAACTTGTTTCGGCATCCCACATGATTGGTTTTACCTTCATAAGAGATCCTGAAACATGTTCAGGATAAGAGTTCAATGCTTCTTTTACCAGGCAAAAATTAGATAATCCCCATCCGGTTGGCATCCAGTTTGAGCAGGATAAAAATCAAAATCGTAAAACTCCACAACGATGATCCGCCGTAACTGATTAATGGCAAAGGGATTCCGATAACCGGTACCAGGCCAATCGTCATGCCGACATTGATAAAAACGTGGAAAAAGATGATGGAAGCCACACCGTAGCCATAAATCCGGGAAAAGTTGGACCGCTGCCGTTCGGCAATAAAAATAATCCGAAAAAGTAAAGTGAGGTAAATCAGCAAAACGGTCAGGGTTCCGGCAAAACCCCATTCTTCGCCAACGGTACAAAAAATAAAATCGGTACTTTGTTCGGGCACAAAAGAAAACTTAGTTTGCGTGCCTTTTAAATAACCTTTTCCCCACAGTTTGCCCGAACCAATGGCAATTTTAGATTGGTTTACGTTATAGCCAATGCCGCGCAGATCAGTTGTGATGCCCAGCCATTCATCAATACGTACGGTTTGGTGTTGTTTCAGCACTTTGTGGTACAAAAAATTCACGCTGAAAATGAGAACAACAGACAGCACAAAACCGACTGCAACGGTAATAATCATAGTTTGGTTCCGCTTAAAAAAATAAATCAAAAAAGCGGCAATGATGACCAAAACGCCGATTAAATAAGTGGGGCTGACCAATAAAGTAAGGATAAACAAAGCAATAACCACTGCGGCAGTTATCAAAAAAAGCGGCGAAACACCTTCGCGGTACAGTACGAAAATAAGCGAACAAAAAACCAAAGTTGAGCCGGCATCAGGTTGTAAAATGATGAGGACCATCGGGAAAACGATGATGGCGGCAGCAACAAAAAACGATTTGGGATCGGTTACGCGGATGTTGGTTCCGCTGAGGTAACGTGCCAATAGCAGGCAGGTGGCAAATTTGGCAAATTCGGAAGGCTGCAAACGAAATCCTCCGCCGAGGGAAATCCAAGCCTGGTTTCCGCCTACGTTTCTTCCAATCACCAAAACCAAAACAAGCAACAGCACAACAATGCCATAAACAGCCGGGGCCAGGGCGCTAAAAAAGCGGCTTTCCATCAGCAAAATAACGGTAGCCAGCACCAAAGCCGAAATGATGTAAATAAACTGCTTGCCGTAGTTGGTGCTTAGGTCAACAATGCTGGGATGCGTTTCATCAAAAATGGCCGAATGGATATTGAACCAACCGATGATGCAAAGGGTAAGGTAAAGCGCAACCGTAAACCAATCAACATTAAAAAAGAAGCTGCGCTGGTTATTCATTTTCCTTTCTTTTGATGGTCAGGGCGGCTAAATGGATTTTTGGCAATGGTTTTTTGCCGCTGTCGCGTTTGATGCTTTTTTTATTGCTATCAATCTGGTTCTTTTTCAGCGAATCTTTGGGCAGCAATTTATTATTTGGCTTTTGGATAGCGCCAGGGAGCGGGGGCATTAAACTGGCTTCCATGTATTTTTTAGGGTTGATGCCGGAAGGGCGGCGGCTCAGTGTGTCTTTCAGGTATTTTTCTACGATAAAAGAAGCAATGGGTGCGGCCCAGGAGGCGCCTTGCCCGGCGTTTTCTACCACCACAGCAATGGCAATTTTAGGATGATCACGCGGGGCAAAAGCAACAAAAACAGAGTGGTTTTCGCCATGCGGGTTTTGCGCAGTTCCGGTTTTGCCGCACATTACAATTCCAGGAATGCGTGAAGCTGCTGCTGTTCCGCGATCTACCACGGCCTGCATCCCGTTGATAACCGGTTCGTAATAAATGGAATCTATACCAACGTTAATTTTCTCTTTAAACTCTGGTTTGATAACGTCATTATCGCCAATACCTTTAATTAAATGCGGGCGGTAATAAAAACCCCGGTTGGCAATGGTGCATTCGATATTGGCCATTTGCAGCGGCGTTGCCAGCAACTCGCCCTGGCCGATAGCCAGCGAAATAATGGTGTTTGCGCGCCAATGGTTTTTACCGTAAATACGGTCGTAACGTGCCGGGGCAGGTACCAATCCTTTTCTTTCATTTGGCAGGTCAACATCCAGTTTTACACCAAAACCAAATTTATTGACCTCGTTTTTCCAGCTTAAATAAGTCGCCGTAGTTTTATTGGCACCGTTTTGATTGATCAGCTTGTTAAAAACATTACAAAAGTAAGTGTTGCAGGAACCTTCGATCCCGTAACTTAAATTGGTAACACCATGGTGATGGGTGCAACCTACCCAATGGCCGCCCGCCTGATAGCCGCCAGCACAAAAAAAAGTAGTTTGTGGCGTGATGATCCCTTCCTGCAAGGCAATCAAAGCACTTAACGGTTTAAAAGAAGAGCCGGGCGGATAGTAAGCTTGGATCGGCCTGATCAACAACGGGCTATAAGGGTTTTTGTACATTGCCGAAATGTTGTTTCCCCGTTCGCGGCCTACCAATTCATTTGGATCATAAGTCGGACTGCTTACAAAAGCCAAGATTTCACCGGTTGAAGGTTCAATCGCAACAATACTGCCTACTTTGTTTTGCATCAGTTTTTCGCCCAGCTTTTGGATGCGGATATCCAAAGAAGAAATCAGCCTTTCTCCGGCCACGGCTGCCGTGTCATATTGGCCGTTCATGTATTTCCCTTTAGGTATATTCCGGGAATCAACCAGTAAATTTTCTACACCGCGCTGTCCACGCAAAACACTTTCGTATGCTTTTTCTACCCCGCTAAAACCAATGTAGTCGCCGGGATTGTAATAACCGTTGGATTTTTCGATGATCTTATCGTTCACCTCACTGATGTAACCCAGAAATTGTGCGGCACAAGAATCAGGATAGGTGCGAACCGAACGCTGTTGCACAAAAAATCCCGGAAACTCAAATAAGTGTTCCTGAAAAGAATTGTACAATTTTGCCGAAACCTGCTTTTCAAAAATTGACGGCCGGAAATAAGAGTAAGTTTTAGCCTTTTCCCAGCGCTGGTCAAATTCTTTTTTGTCCAGTTGCAGCAACTTGCAAAATTGCAGCGTATCCAAATCATGTACTTGTTTCGGGATCACCAAAATGTCGTAAACGTGTTCGTTTTGCACTAAAATTTTGTTGTGCCTGTCCAATATCACCCCACGTTCCGGAAATTTTACAAACCTTCGGATCACATTGTTTTGTGCAAAAGCAAGGTATTTATCATCAATAATTTGGATGTAAAACAGACGGCCAATCAGCATGAGCATAACCACGATGAAAATGCCCATAACTACGTAGCGCCTTTCGAAAAAACTATTCATTAACGTACTTTCTTTTTGAAAAACATTAAACCGGATATTAACATTAAAAGTACCGTAAATATTGTACTGAAAACAACCCTCGTCAACGTAAACAGGATTTGCGAGAAATGAAAAGATTCGAGGTTAAGCAGAAAAAAGTGGTGCAAAAACGTCAGGATCAAAGCATATAAAAAAAACCAGCGGAAACCCATTAAGCCTAAAGTTGGTTCCGGCTCGTTGTCAAAACCTTCTTTTTGTACGGTGATGCTGATAAAAATGATACGGACATAAGCCAGAAGCACGCAGGAAGCCGCATGCAAGCCCGGCGTATCGTAAAAAGCATCAATGGTAATGCCCAATATAAAAGCGAGTGCATACAACAGGAAATTTGGAATATTGAACGGTAAAAGAAGTATGAACAAAATATAAAAATAGGGCGTTACCACCTGATAAAGCGATATGTTTTTCAGCAAAAAAACCTGTATAAATACCAGCACGATAAAACGCAGCAGGTTGTAAATGATCGTCCTGCTCATTGCTTTTCCTGCGCCTCCAATGCTTCTTGTTCTTTCGCCAGTTTATTGGTAACCACATATACGTATTGCAAGTTGCTAAAGTTGACAGACAAGTTGACCTCAAAACCTGTTACGTTACTGCTGTTTTTGGCATCCAGCCTACTGATATGGCCAAGCATCGTCCCTTCCGGGAAAAGCGAGTAACCGGACGTAACCACCGGCATCCCAACTTTTATTTTCACCTGCTTCATAATGTTAATCAGCATGGCTTTGGTAGGGTCGAGGTTATTGTCCCAAATTAAAGAACCCACGTTGTTAGAATCGGCAAGCATGGCACTGATGCGGGTATTTTCATGCAGCAGCGATTGTACGGTTGATAAATTAGGGCCGGTATTGATAACGATACCCACCACGCCCGAACTGCTAATCACGCCCATTCCTTTGGTAATCCCGGCATTGCTGCCGCGGTTGATGGTGAGGTAATTGTTCCTTCGGTTAAAAGAATTGTTGATTACCCGCGCCGCAATGTAACTGTACTGCTGTTTGTAAATGGTATCCGCTACTGTTTTTACCGAGGAAGAATCTACATAAAAAGAGGATTTTAACTGGTTGCGCAAACGGGCATTTTCCCTGGCCAAACTATCATTGGTGATGCCCAGTTTAAAATAATCGGTAACCTGGTCTGCTTTAAGGTAAATATTGCCAATTACTTCATTTGATGAACTGATAAAAGTAGCTTTTTGAAAGTCGTTGTACTTTACAAAAATAACCAGGGAAGTAACTTCAAAAATGATAAATAAAAAAAATGCGTTGTACTTCGAAATAAAAATCAGGAGGTTACGCATGGAAATAAGTTTTAAGTTCTAAGTTCTAAGTTGTACGTTTTAAGTTGAACGCAGCCGACAACTTATCACTTAAAACGTATCACTTAATACTTCTTTTATTGCATTAAAAATTTAAAACTTCCGATGTTTTTTAAAGCCGTTCCTGTTCCGCGGACTACAGCACGCAGTGGGTCTTCGGCAACGTGTACCGGCAGTTTTGTTTTGGCCGCCACACGTTTGTCCAATCCACGTAGCAAAGCACCGCCGCCGGTTAAATAAATGCCGGTTTGGTAAATATCTGCCGAAAGCTCTGGCGGCGTAATTTCCAAAGCTTTTAAAATCGCTTCTTCAATTTTAGAAATTGATTTATCCAAACAATGTGCAATTTCGGTATAAGAAACGGTGATTTGTTTGGGCACGCCGGTCATTAAATCGCGGCCTTGAACGGCGAAATCTGCCGGCGGATCTGCCAGTTCCGGTAAAGCGGCGCCAACTTCAATTTTAATTTTTTCTGCTGTACGATCGCCAATCATGATGTTGTGCTGGCGGCGGATGTATTGCACGATGTCTGAATCAAAGTTATCTCCGGCAACACGGATAGATTGATCGCAAACGATTCCCGAAAGTGCAATCACGGCAATTTCCGTTGTTCCGCCACCGATGTCAATAATCATATTGCCCATTGGTTCTTCCACGTCAATCCCAATCCCAACGGCTGCGGCCATCGGTTCGTAAATTAGGTATACTTCTTTTGCCCCTGCAATTTCAGCAGAGTCGCGTACGGCACGTTTTTCCACTTCGGTAATTCCGGAAGGAATGCAGATCACCATCCGCAATGAAGGAAAAAACCAGCCTTTGCCTTTGTTGATCATCTTGATCATACCGCGGATCATGTGTTCCGAAGCATTAAAATCAGCAATTACACCGTCTTTTAGCGGGCGGACGGTTCGGATATTATCGTGGGTTTTGCCTTCCATTTGCATGGCCTGGCGCCCGATAGCAATTATTTTGTTGGTGGTTCGATCAAAAGCAACGATGGAAGGTTCGTCCACCACCACTTTGTCGTTGTGTATAATCAGGGTATTTGCAGTGCCCAAGTCAATGGCAATTTCCTGCGTAAAGAAGTTAAATAGACCCATTTGTTTTTAAATCAGTATTAGCTGCAAAGTTTACGAAAAAATGTGCTATAAAAGAATGTGTGAACAGTTTTATCGTGGGGATTAATGTTTAAAATGACGTACGCCCGTAGTTACCATTGCAATGTGCTTTTGATTGGCCATTTGGATCGAATCCTGGTCTTTGATAGAACCGCCGGGTTGTAAAATGGCTGCAACCCCTGCATCGGCTGCAATTTCCACACAATCCGGAAAAGGAAAAAACGCATCTGAAGCCATCACAGAACCTTGCAAATCAAAACCAAAAGCTTCAGCCTTCGCAATCGCTTGTTTCAACGCATCCACACGCGATGTCTGGCCAACGCCGCTGGTTAGCAGCATACTGTTTTTAGCCAGTACAATTGTGTTTGATTTGGTGTGTTTCACAACTTTATTCGCGAAAAATAGATCTTTCAGTTGCTGTTCTGTCGGTTGTATTTCGGTAACGGTTTGCATTTGTTGCGGGCCTTCAATCACCAAATCTTTGTCCTGCTCAATCACACCGTTTAAAAGTGTTTTAAATAATTTTGAAGGAAGTTCGATTGGTTTACGCAGCAAAATGATCCTATTTTTTTTTGAAGTTAAGATTTTTACAGCCTCTTCCTGGTATGCCGGCGCAATTAAAACTTCAAAAAATAATTTGTTGATTTCTGTTGCCGTTGCCGCATCCACTTCGCCATTGGTAATAATCACGCCGCCAAAAGCAGAAACCGGATCGCAGGCCAAAGCAGCTTCCCAAGCTTCCGAAATGCTGTTTTTACTGGCAATTCCACAAGCGTTGGTATGTTTTAAAATGGCAACGGTTGGCTCTTCAAATTCATCAATCAAAGCAACGGCGGCATCCACATCTACCAAATTATTGTACGATAGCTCTTTGCCGCCTAATTTATCAAAAAGCTGGTTTAAATCGCCGTAAAAAACGCCTTGCTGGTGTGGGTTTTCGCCGTAGCGCAACGTTTGCGCCGGTTCGATGCTTTGTTTGAAAATTTGAAGCGGTTCTTCCCTGTTAAAATAATTGAAAATGGCCGAATCGTAATGCGAAGAAATATGGAAAGCCTTGCGTGCAAACGCTTTACGTTGTGCCAAAGTCGTTTCTCCGTTTTGTGTTTTTAAAATATTTTCAAGTTCGTTGTAGTCGTTTTTGGAGGTGATGATCGTAACATCTTTAAAGTTTTTTGCTGCTGCGCGGATAAGGGAAATGCCGCCGATGTCAATCTTTTCGATAATGTTGGCCTCGGAAGCGCCGGAAGCAACGGTTTCTTCAAAAGGGTACAGATCCACAATCACCAGATCAATCTCCGGGATTTCATATTCCGCGATTTGCTGCTGGTCGCCTTCGTGTTCACGCCGGGTTAAAATGCCGCCAAAAATTTTAGGGTGCAATGTTTTTACACGTCCGCCCAAAATGGATGGATAAGAGGTTAAATCTTCTACCGGAACAACCTCAACACCTAAATTTCTGATAAAAGTTTCTGTGCCGCCGGTGCTGTAAATCTGTACGTTTAGACGGTTTAGTTCCCGGATAACCGGTTCGAGGTGATCCTTGTAATAAACAGAAATTAATGCATTTTTAATTTTAACGGGCTGGCTCATGGAAACAGTAAAATGAGCCGCAAAGGTAAAAATTTTAATGTTTTGTTAAAGGTTTTAGGGCGATAAAAGAAGTATGGGGGAGATTGGTACAGGGGTTTTTATAGATGAAAAAAACTGCGAACCGTTTGACTTCTTAGGCTTGCTAAGCTATAATTCAAAAAGATTAATCACAAATTCTAAAGCTTAGTTTTACCATACTGTTTTTATCACCCTAAAAACAGCATGGCCTTGCTTCGGCTTCTTCAACACCTGTTTAATCAGTTAAAGTAATACTGATACAATTAATGATTTTGCTTTCCTGGCTATAATAGCCTGAAAAGCAATTAGGACCAGTTTGAATTTCTGCCAAAAAAATTTATAATACTTCTTTTATGCCTATAAAATCTGTGTTTGCATTTTATACTGATACAAAAAGCAAATGGAGGTTCGATGCTTTTTATGTGGTAAAAGAAGCATAGAAAATAAACCTGACATGACAAAATTTAAACAAGCCCTTAATACAGAAGGAAAAAGCATCGAGCTGATTATTAAGCTTAAATATTGATTATTGAAGTATTAGAAAAAAATATTGAAAAAGAGTCAACCGAACTTGAAAAGCATCATAAAAAATATTAAAAAATTTGCTAAAACAGTTTAGTGTTTGTAGGTTTGGATAACCAATTAATTTCTAAGCCATGATTTACTGTTTTTGCCATCGGGCACCTTGTCCGTATCTTAATTATTTACAAAAACTTACACCTCAGGTTTCAATTCAAATTTCCCGGATAGTTATTGATGCAAAAGGAAGGGACTGTTCGGCGTCCAATATCCTGAACGCTATTTAATATTCAACATACTATAAATGATTTTTTATGCTAGATTTTACATTATTTACAAAATGGAAAGCTGTAACAACCTGCATTTTCCTTTTTTTATTTATCACATTTAGAAGCAATGCACAGAGCAAAACTGTTACCGGTAAAATAATTGACAGCAAAAGCAATGAAACGCTTATCGGTGCAACTGTACAAATAAAAGGTACAACAACAGGCACCGCTACCGATTTGAATGGAAACTTTTCGATCCAAGCAAGTGAAGGCGCTTTGCTCGAAGTTAAAAGTATCGGTTATACAACGGTTACAGTACCTGTTGATTTGAGTGGCCCAATGCTTATCAAATTAAGCCCAACAAATACTGCCTTAAACGAAGTATTGGTTGTGGGTTATGCAACGCAACGGAAAGCAGATTTAACAGGTGCCGTATCCAGCATAAAAAGCAGTGATATTGCAAGTTTACCGGTAGGAGGAGCCGACCAGATTTTGCAGGGAAAGGCGGCAGGCGTAGCGGTTACACAATCCACAGGTGCGCCGGGCGATGCCATTAATGTGCGGATACGTGGTGTTGGGACCATCAACAACAATAATCCCCTTTATATTATTGATGGCATTCCTACCCAAAATGGCATAAACGAAATATCACCTAATGACATTGAAAACATTAGTGTGCTAAAAGATGCATCTTCAGCAGCTATTTATGGTGCAAGGGCGGCAAACGGGGTTGTTATTATTACCACTAAAAAAGGTAAAACCGGTCCGCCGAAAGTAATTTTAAACGCTTATTCGGGTGTGCAAACTTCTCAGCATTTGATAAAAATGGCCAATACCAGCCAGTATGTTGCCGCATATAATACTGCTGCAACAGCAGACGGAAGGGCACAAATACCGGCAAGTGTAATAGCCGGCCTGCCTGATGTAAACTGGCAAAAAGAAGTATTAAAACCAGCTCCGATCAGCAACATACAGTTTGGCATAAGCGGCGGAAGTGAAAATACAACTTACATTGTTTCTGCAAATTATTTCGCACAAAACGGTTTAATAAAAAATTCATCTTTTGACCGCCTTAACCTGCGTACAGCTATTAACAGTAACATATCTAAAATATTTACGGTCGGCACAAATATAAACCTGGGTTATTCTAAAAACCGCCAGGTCGGTACATCCGGTGATGGTTTTGGGGCAGGAAACCCCGGTGCAAGTGTAGTTCGTTATGCTTTGTTCAGAACCCCCGCAACACCTGTTTTTAACCAGAACGGCCAATATGTGGATATTCCGAATCATCCTGAGTTTTTTGGTGACGGATTAAACCCGGTTGGTTTTGCAGATAATTATAACCGCAACTTTAACAATTATTCGTTATTAGGAAATGTTTATTTAGAAATCAACCCCATCAAAAACTTAAAAATAAGAAGTGATTTTGGCACCAACTTTTTGATTTCTGACTACAAACAATTTTTTGCTACCTGGGGGATTGACCGTTTTTTAAATTCGCCAAACAGTTTGGCACAATCCAATACCAACCAGTTTGATTACAACTGGACAAACACCGCAACTTATAACCTTACCCTTGCAGAAAAACATGTATTTACTTTTTTAGCAGGATCAGAACTGGTTAAAAGCAATACCCAGGCGTTTGGTGCTTCCCGTACCCAATATTCAGATCAAAGTTCTACTTTTCAATACTTAGACAATGGTTTGGGGATTCAGCAAAATGGTGGCAACCAAACACATTGGGCATTATTTTCTTTATTTGGCCGCATTAACTATGCTTTTAACGATAAATATCTTGCCACCGTAAATTTCAGGCGCGATGGCTCATCCCGGTTAGACCCGCACAACCAGTATGGAAATTTTTATGGCGGATCGTTAGGCTGGCGAATTGACCAGGAAGAATTCATGAAAGATGTTAAGCCAATCTCGCTGTTGAAGTTAAGGGCCGGTATTGGCCAGTTGGGCAACCAGGAAATCGGGAACTATAGTTATGCTACTTTAATATCAAGTGCCGGTTATTATCCTTTTAACGGAACCGGTAATCAGGGCAATGCAATCAATACATTAGGAAACCCCAACGTGAGGTGGGAAACCAGTACACAAACAGATGTTGGTTTAGACTTGGGCCTATTTAACAGCGCTTTACAAATTTCGGCTGATTACTTTATAAAAAACACCTCGGGCATGTTGTTGCAACCTGCCCAGCCAACCAGTGCAGGAAGCGCGGCAAGTGCTTTTGTTAATGCCGGCTCTATGCGCAACCAGGGTTTTGAGTTAGAGGTCAATTACCGGAACAGCATCAGTAAAAAATTAAAATACGCTATTATTGGCAACCTGGCCACTATCAAAAACCGGGTTACTTCTTTGGCTGGCGGTTCTCCTTTAGTGGGTGGCCGTATAGATAATAATTATTACGCTACCCAAACTGCTGTTGGCCAGCCAGTTGGTTCTTTTTATTTGTTGCAGCAGGAAGGGATCTTTCAAAACCCGCAGCAGGTTTTCACCCACGCCTATCAGGGCCCGGGTATAAAACCCGGCGATGTAATGTTTAAAGATATCAGCGGCCCGAATGGAAAACCGGACGGTATAATTGATGAATATGACCGTACTTATGTTGGCAGCCCTATTCCAAAACTTACCTATGGTCTAACTACAAATCTTTCCTATTCCGGATTTGACATCAGCCTGTTTTTTCAGGGTGTGTATGGCAACAAACTTTATAACCAGGTCAACACGGATATCGAAGGGTTTTACCGGGCTTTTAATATTACAGAGAGGGCAGCAACCGAAAGTTGGAACGGAGAAGGCAGTACCAATGAATTCCCACGTCTGTCCTGGAATGGAGCAACTAATAATAAGCGGCCTTCAACGCGGTTTCTGGAAGATGGCTCTTATCTCCGTTTGAAAAACGTTCAGTTAGGTTATACTATCGGAGACCAGCTTGTAAAAAGGTTAAAAATCTCTTCGGTCAGGTTTTTTATAAGTGCTCAAAATGTATTTACCGTAACTAAATATACAGGCATTGACCCCGAAATATATACCAACAGTAATTCCAGCGGCGATGGTGTGAGGGCTGTGGGCATTGATTGGGGAACTTATCCTTCTGCCCGTACCATTACAGCCGGTGTCAGCGCAAATTTTTAACCTCCAAAACTTTAAAAAATGATAAAGAAACATATAATGATAGCAGGCAGCTTACTTTTTTTGTTTGTTGGTTGCAAAAAAGCATTGGTACAACCGGTGCTTGGCACTTATCAGGCAAGTAATTATTTTACTTCTGTTGCAAATGCAAATGCGGCAGTAAACGCAGCCTATGTTCCGTTAACTTTTACAGATGCTTTTGCCAACGAAATTTGGGTGCTTGGCGATGTTGCTTCTGACGATGCTGTTAAAGGCGGTTTACCCGGAGACCAGGCAGATATTGATAACATTGACAAGTTTAATATCCTGACCAGTAATGCTGCTGTTGAAGCCGTTTGGGGCAGGTATTACGATGGTGTCTCTAAAGCTAATTTTGTACTGAGCGGATTAACTGATGAAAACAAAGCAGTACCGGATGCAAATAAAGCGGCTATCAACGGGCAGGCTAAGTTTTTAAGGGCGTACTATTATTTTCAGCTTACTATTAGTTACGGCGATATTCCCTTACGCTTAGCCGTTGCCACTGCTGATAATTTGCAGGCACCGGCAGTACCGCAGGCACAAATTTTTGCACAGATAGAAAAAGATTGTACAGATGCGGCAGCGGCACTTCCCGTAACCTGGACTGGTGCAGATCTCGGCCGTGCCACAAAAGGTGCTGCATTAGCTTTACTTGCCAAAACTTATTTGTTTGAAGCAAAATATGCATTAGCTGCGCAAACAGCACAACAGGTTGAGGCATTAGGTATTTATGACCTGACGCCTAAATTTACCGATAACTTTAATGCCGGTACAAAAACAAATAAAGAAGCCATCTTTTCCATCTGGCATACTACAGGTTTAAGCCCTAAACAAGGAAATGCCATGAACCAGGCATTTGCGCCACGAGGAACGCTAAATGGTTATGGTTTTTTTCAGCCTACGCAAAGTTTGGTTGATAACTTTGAAAAATCAGCAGCAGGGGTTGATGATCCAAGGTTGTATTATACCGTTGCCCGTTCCGGCCACCCGTACTTCGATAGTCAGTTTGACCCAAGTTGGACCGCTACCGGATATCTCACCAAAAAACAGATACAACCGATTTCTGAAATCCCTACATCTGTTAAAGGCGATGGCAACTTAAATGTTGAAGCCATCCGGTTTGCTGATGTATTACTGATAGAAGCCGAAGCACTTAACGAAGCTGGCAATAGTGCAGCAGCTTTAACCCCTTTAAACAGGATCAGAAAACGCGCGCGCGAAAGTTATTTGTATGATAATTCTTTAACCGGGTTTGGTACTGTGCCCACTGGTTTGCTGCCGGATATCACAACTACCAGCCAAACCCTGCTTCGGGATATTATCCGCCGGGAAAGACGATCTGAATTGGCGTTAGAGTTTGGGCGTTTCTTTGATATCATCCGTTATGGCAGTGCTTATGCGGCAACCGCTTTAAAAGACCAGCCTAACTTCAACTTCAGCAACAACAAGTTTTTCCCTATCCCGCAAAGCGAGCGTTCTACAAACAAGTTATTAGGCAAATAATTAAACTCATAAGCCATGAAGATTGATATCAAATATTTAAGTTTTTTAATGTTGGCGGCCGTGCTTTCATTCAGTTTTTTTGCCTGTAAAAAAAGCACCAACCAGGTAAGTTTTAATGCCGATAAAAGCAGTATCAGTAAAACTGTTGATTCGGCCACTACATTTTATACCAGTTCTGTAGAAGGTAAAAGGGCCGGCAATTATTCTGTAGGTTCCCGTACAGACCTAAAAACAGCTATTGATCTGGCCACTGCTGTAAAAGGTTCGGCTCAATACAGTCAGCAGGAAGTAGATAACGCAACCGCTAACCTGCGCCGTGCAATCATAGCTTTTCAATCCAGGCTGATACAGGATGTTTCTGCCGCTAACCTGATTGCACAATGGAAATTTTCCGGAAATGCAAACGACGCATCCGGCCACGGCCACAACGGAACTTTGATGACCGGCTATACCAGCAGTGGTTCTTCACCTGTTGATGGCAATACGCTTCCGCAATTAATTAATGACCGGTTTAACCAGGCCAACAGCGCTTACAATTTTCAAAACGGTGCCAACATTGAAGTGCCTTACACCATAGATCTAAACCCTAAAGAGTTTACGATAAGCATGTGGGTAAAACGCCATGAAACCAATCCTGATAATTACATGTTTTCCCTAAACACTTACAATGGGTTTAAATTTCAGTTGCAAGGCGCCAACTTCCTGTTTTTAACCATCCATGCAGATAACGGTTATCATGATGTGGACAGCAACCCAGGCGTAGTACCGGCAGATGTATGGACTTTTATTGCTGCATCTTACACCAACGGCACCATGAAATTTTATGTAAATGATAAATTAGTAAAAACTGCCGCCGTAACCGGTACACCTGTTACTTTAGATTCTCCGGTAAACCTGGTTATCGGGCAAAGTTTACCAAAAAGCCAGTTTGGTTCCTCTTATTTTAAAGGTTCGATGGATGATATCCGTTTTTACAGCCGCGCTTTAACCGATGCCGAAGTACTTTCCATTTACACTACCGAGCAACCTTGATTTTTATGTGGTAAAAGAAGCATTTTGCTATCTACAATAAAATATTCATCCACAATCAAGGAATATTTTTTATTTTACAGAGACTGATTTTTAGGTGATAAAAGAAGTATCACTTTAAGTTATAAATTGACCGGATAATAATAAAGAAACAAATGTTGATGAAAAAAAAGATTGCAGCAATCGAAATTTTATTCCTGTTGTTTACCGCTGTAACTGCATTTGCCCAAAACCAAAAGGCTAATGTTTTGCCGGCTTGGGCTTTTGGCGGTTTTAAAAGGCCGGCCGGCATAAACCCGATAATCTCCCCTGATCCCGGCGCCATGTTTATGGACCCGATCCTGAAAAAAGCCGTTGCCTGGGAATCCAACGATACTTTTAACCCGGCAGCAGCAATTATCAATGGTAAAGTTGTGGTTTTATAC
>NZ_JBGCVY010000015.1:0-20711 GCF_041088075.1 Mucilaginibacter sp.
TTAAATGTGGCAAAATTAATTCCCCTATCGTACCTTTATCCACGGTTCCCAATCTTGATCTGACCTTTTATGATTTGCACCACAAAAATCAGCTTTTATTGGGAACCTTGTTTTACCCTCTAAATAAGTTTAAACAACTTCTTGATTAAAATTTGATGGTTACTGCCTCGCAATGATATTGTCCAAATATTTATAGCCTGTTCCCGTATTCAAAATCAATGCCTTTTCTTCAGGTTTGATCCAGTTATCGTCAATCAGCATTTGCGTGGCTTTCCAAACTGCGGCACCTTCCGGTGCCAATAAAACACCTTTTTCGCGTGCCGCTTTTTTGGTTGTGTTGATAATATCCTGTTCGCTGACTGCAATTGCCGTTCCGTTTGATTCGGCCAGCACTTCCATCATCAAATCCATCCCGAAAGGAAACGGAACGGCCAAACCATTGGCCACAGAAGCCGCCGGAAGGCCATACCCATTTTTTTTGCCGGTAAAAGAAGCATGCGCTTTAACCACTGGTTGGCAGGCTTCTGATTGTACGGCAACCATTCTTGGTAATTTTCCTTCAATCCAGCCCATTTGCTGCATTTCTTTAAAAGCCTTCCAGATACCGATCAAACCTGTTCCGCCACCGGTTGGATAAACAATCACATCAGGTAATTGCCAGTTAAAATGTTCTGCAATTTCGTAGCCCATTGTTTTTTTGCCTTCAATGCGATAAGGTTCTTTTAAAGTTGAAATATCGAAAGCATTGGTTTCCAATTTGATTTTGGCCACTTTTTTAGCACAATCGCTGATCAACCCGTCAATCAAAATCACTTCCGCACCGTGCAGCTCACATTCCTGGATAAAAATTGCAGGCGTATGGCTCGGCATCACCACCGTTGCTTTAATGCCTGCTTTGGCACAAAAAACAGCCAGTGCGCCGCCAGCATTGCCGGCAGTTGGAACGATGCAATGCGTAATCCCGAATTCTTTGGCTTTAGAAACCGCCATCCCAATTCCACGTGCTTTGAAAGATCCGGAAGGATTGTAACTTTCGTCTTTCAAGTAGATTTTTACGTTTTCGTATGTTTCAAAAAAACGGGTTGGCGTGTAGCCTTCTCCCAAAGTAACAATATTTTCAGGTTCGAAAACGGGCAAAAACTCTTGGTAACGCCACATATCTTGACGGCGGTTTTTCAGTTCCTCTTTTTGCGGAGCGGCAGAAAGATCATATTCTACCAAAAAAGGTTTGTTGCAGCAAAGGGAAAAAGTTTGAAGCTGATGAATATCGTAATGCTTTTTACAGTGCGAACAAACTAAACCGGTAGCGAGAGAAGTGCTTTGAACAGATGTTTCCATCTGCCAAAAGTAGTTGCTGTACTATTACTTAGATCATACAAAGTTTTGATGAGCTATAACCAAAAATTATAACGAATTTAGGCAATAACGGATAAATTGTTTGGTCAGCCCGTATTCTTCACTTCCTTTTCTGCGGATAAAATAAAATTCACGTTTGATGGCTAAACCTGTAACCGGCACTTCCACCAATTCGCCCGAACTTAATTCGCGTAAAATAGAAGGGCGCGGCAAAAACCCCAGGCATTCATCTGCCAACAAAAAATTTTTAAGCGCTTCGGTTCCGCCTAACCTGATTTTAACTTTTAAGTCGGATGGTTTGATATGATATCCGGCCAATTCGTGTAAAAGTGCGTGCAAGGTTCCGGAACCGCGTTCGCGCAAAGCCAGCGGAACTGTTTTTAGCTCTTCTATCGTTAAACTTTTTCCTGCCAAAGCGCTTTTTCCCGAACAAACGGCAATCACTTCATCATTCAAAAAATGCTGGTAAGAAACCGTGGTCAGTTTATTTTCTACTTCAACAATGCCAACATCAATTTCATGGTTCAGCAAAGCGTTCATCACGTTTTCCGAATTCCGGTTCACCAACTGCACATCCACGTTTTGAAACTTTTGCTGAAAACCGGATAAAATAGAAGGCAAAACGTACAAAGCTATGGTTGTACTGGCACCTAATTTTAAAAACCCGGCAGCACTTTCCCCTTTGCCCAGCGTTAGTAGGTCAAACGCTATCTTTTTTTCTATTTCCCGCGCTTCCAGCAAGTACTGGTAAAGCTTTTGGCCAGCTTCGGTGATCAATATTGAATTCCCTTTGCGTTCAAACAGGGCCAGTTTGTACTGGTCTTCCAAAATTTTAATCTGCTTGCTTACCGCAGGCTGGCTGATAAACAAAGCTTTGGAAGCTTTAGAAAAGCTTAAATGCGAGGCAACTTCCAGGAAAACACGGTGCGTAAGAGCGATCATGCTGTTTTTATCACTAAGAAAAGGGCGACAAGAAATTCTTACCGCCCTTTACAAAAATAGTTGTTTTTTTAAATCAACCTGCCACTGCTTCCGCTTGGCCGATTAAATGATGCGCCATCAAATATTCTGCAATTTGTATGGCGTTTGTTGCGGCGCCTTTTCTCAGATTATCCGAAACGATCCAGCAGTTTAACGTATTTGGCTGGCTTTCGTCCCGCCGGATCCTGCCTACAAAAACTTCATCTCTTTCGTGCGCGTCCAGCGGCATCGGGTATTTTAAGTTCGCAACATCATCAACCACAACAACGCCCGGTGCCTTTTCTAATATTGACCTAACTTCTGCCAAATCAAAATCTTTTTCAAACTCCACGTTTACCGCTTCCGAGTGGCCGCCCATTACCGGGATACGCACCGTGGTTGCCGTCAGCCTAATGCTGTCGTCGCCCATGATTTTCCTGGTTTCGTTCACCATTTTCATCTCCTCTTTGGTGTAGCCGTTTTCGGTGAAAACATCAATCTGCGGCAATACGTTCAAATCAATTTTATAGGGATAAGCCATTGGCCCGTCAATTCCTTTGCGCTCGTCCATCAATTGCGCCACCGCTTTTACGCCCGTTCCGGTTACGGATTGATAAGTGGAAACCACTACACGTTTGATTTTAAAAGCATCATGCAACGGTTTTAAAGCCACCACCATTTGGATGGTTGAGCAATTTGGGTTGGCAATAATTTTATCTTCCGCCGTTAAAACATGGGCATTTACTTCCGGAACAACTAATTTTTTTGTGGGATCCATTCGCCAGGCTGATGAATTATCAATCACCGTAATCCCGGCATCGGCAAAAAGCGGCGCCTGCTGTAAAGAAGTGCTTCCTCCGGCAGAAAATAATGCAATATCAGGTTTCAGGCTGATGGCCGTTTCCGCAGAAACTACTTTATACGCTTTCCCCTTAAACATAACTTCCTTGCCGATGCTCTTTTCGGATGCAACGGGGATCAAATCTGTTACGGGGAAGTTGCGTTCTGCCAGAACCTGCAACATTTTCGTTCCCACTAAACCGGTGGCGCCTACAACTGCTACTTTCATGTTTGTTTTAAACTCTAATTGTGGGTTTTTAAATTATCCAAATATGCAAAAGATTTTGGTTTTGCGGGGAAGGGATGACCGACAGAAATGTATCGCCTCATTTCAAAACTTCAGGCTTTAAATATTGAACTTCCAAAAACACTTGGTGCAAATGGTTAAAATCAGCATCGGTTGTTAACAACCTTAGCCCAAGCAATGCAGCCGTAGAAGCAATCCAAAGATCATTCTTACCCATGTTTCGCGACGTTACAAAAGGATAATTTGAGTAAGAAGGATTTCGGCATTGAGAATAAGCATCAATTTCGGCATAAGTATCAACAAGGCTTTCATCAATATCAACAACAATTAGTTGATCTAACAATGAAATTAGCGTCTGCCGTTTCCTAATCCCCCAGTTATTCTTCAATGCAATTGATTTTGCCTCTGCAATAGAAACAATTGTTACAAATACTTTTACGCCTGTTGGGTTTATTTTTTGCATCAACAGTTGAGGTGTTCTGTGTTTCGCAAAACAGATTAAAATGTTTGTATCGAGCAGCAAGTTCATTTACTCTCTCTCAACATTTTTAAGGCCTGGGCTACCTCCTCTTCTGTAAGAAAAGCATCAGCAGGTAATTCTTTGAACTTCTCTCCAATCAACTCCGGATGTTTTCCCAATTTATTGGCAAAAGCAGTTGTACCGCCAGCCGCCATAATTTCGGCTACCGAATAGGATTTAAAGTTTGAAAACGATGGAGTGGCCTCGTCTGATTTTTTGATGCTTCTTTTACCCATATATTTTTGTTCCTTTTTATATTTAAACAAATTTACAAATTTTTTTTAGCAGGAATAAAGATCAAATTATTGCACACCAACTTTTAGTGCATAAAAGAAGCATCGGTAGCAACGATAATTTTATAATAGTATTGAAGTTTTTAGAATGTATTGAAAAAGGATTTTTATTCGTATTACAACTTCTCATCTTTCAAATCCATTTTGCTTTTACGGCCGCAGCAACCTGATTGCCTTGTGCACGACCGGCAATAGCTGCCGCACTTTTATGCGTAGGGTCATACGGATTGGTGCCAATTGCAGCTTTGCTCTCTGCATCGGGCACAATGAGGAATACATCGGCCTGCTGTTTCATTGTTTCAATATCCTCCACTACGCCCGGAATTAAACCGTAGCCTTGCGGCATTGGGGCAAGAACAAGTACTGTTTTGTATCCAACCGATAGCAGCACATTGGTAGAAGATACCATTCCACCATCAATCCATTTCCTGCCATTTCTTTCCACAAGCGGCCAAATACCCGGAACAGCACCACTTGCAGATACAGCGTCAACTAAAGACATTCCTGAAGTATGGTCAAAAACGTTCAATTGCCCGGTTTCGGCTTCTATTGCGGTTACCTTCAATGTTTGTGGCCACGTGGTAGTTACCAATCTGTTTTGAACCACCATTTGGCGTTGAGAAGTTGGCACAGGTTCCGGGTTTGCTTTAGCAATGTTTCCAAATGCCGCCCCTACCTTCTGCCTGTCGCTTCCACCAATCTTAAAAGCTTCATACCAGGCATTCATAATTTCTTTATTTGCTGTTGCAGGTATTTCACTATCATTCTGTTCTAACTGGGTCGAAAAAAGTTGTTCCATATCATAACCGCTCGAAAGGGCTACCCCAACAAATGCCCCTGCAGATGTACCAAAAACCGTGTTTGCTTTATGCAATTCTACCCCATTTTCCAATAACCCAGTTAGGATTCCTATCTCCCAGCCGATAGCGGTAATTCCTCCACCGCCTAAAACAACCGCCCTGTCATGTGTTGTAATTTGATTTGTACTCATCGTGTTTTTGTTAATTTCTATTTTAGAAGTGAAGAAATTTATTATAGATTTTGTTTATAACAAGATTAAACAAAATCACAGGATTTTTTAATTAGGAATAGAGACCATCTCGTGAAACACCAATTTTTAGTGCATAAAAGAAGCATTGGCATTAATCGAAATCCAAAACCTTAACACAAATTTTTAACTTTGCTGCTGATTGCTGACGGCTTACAGCTATCAACCATAAACTATTAACCATCAACCAAAAACATAAATGGGAAGAGCATTTGAATTTCGGAAAGAAAGAAAATTTAAAAGATGGGCCAAAATGGCCGTACAGTTTACTCGTTTAGGCAAAGAAATTGTAATGGCGGTGAAAGCCGGCGGCGGTAGTCCGGATACCAATTCCAGGCTGCGTACGGCCATGCAAAACGCCAAAGCCGTTAACATGCCGAAAGACCGCGTAGAAGCAGCCATCAAACGGGCAACCAGCAAAGATGAAGGCAACTACGAGGAAATTGTGTACGAAGGTTACGCGCCGCATGGCGTTGCCGTTTTGGTAGAAACCGCTACGGATAACACCAACCGTACGGTGGCCAATGTGCGCAGTTATTTTACCAAAACCAATGGCTCGTTGGGGAAAACGGGGTCGTTGGATTTTATTTTCAGCCGAAAATCTGTTTTTACCTTCGACCCAAAAAACCAGGATTTGGACGAGATGGAACTGGAACTGATTGATGCCGGGCTGGAAGATTTGTTTACAGAAACCGATGAAGAAGGCAACGAAATAGCCGTAATCCATGCCGCATACGAAGATTTTGGCAAAATGCAGAAAGCGCTGGAAGAAAAAGGCATCGAAACCAAAAGTGCCAAACTGGAACGCATTGCGCAATCGCACCATGAAGTTACCGAAGAACAAGTTGCCGATGTGATGAAACTGATTGACAAGCTGGAAGAAGACGACGACGTGCAGGCCGTTTACCACAACATGGCAGAGTAGTTGTTGCTGATTTTTGTGTGGTAAAAGAAGTATCTTAGAATTTTAAAATTTTAAATTATGGCTGATAAAGATTTGCTTGAAATAATCGCTGATATGCTGCGAAAGCTGGATCAACATTCGGAAACACTGGAAATACAAAATAAAGCACTAACTTCTTTCATGGAAGGTACGCTTAAGCAGTTTGACCAACAACAAATTTTTAATGAAAGATTATTCAAAATGAATGACAAGCTTATTGAGCGGTTAGAAATTCTGGAAAATAAAAAATAAATCAAAAATTATTAAGCTTGTAGATGTTCGCAATTAAAAATTGGAGTAAGTAATTGCTAATGCTAACCTTCGAAGAGTTTTTCAAGAAAAAAAGGATAGACCTGCAGCATCTGCAACAGGCCGAGCCGGGTTTGTTTGCCGAGTTTAGCAAACACTATCCTTTAATGGGCGAAAAAAGCTTTGACTATACTAAAAAGTACTGGTTTAACAGTTTGCGCCGCTTGTACCCTTTGGCCGAAGAACCGAAAGCGCATAAAGTGAAAGCCGATGCGATTTCGCAAACCGCAGTACAAGGCGTAGCGGTTGCAGCGGCACAAAACGTAAACGCAGCCATCGAAAGGCCGAAATTTAAAGAAGACAACCTGCCGGAACTGGTGGAAGCAAATGTACCTGAACAGGACGTTTCGCTGGCGAAAGAAGAAAAATTAATTATTGAAGGAACATCGGAAGCTGAACTTGCAACCGACAACCCGCAACCAGCAACTGAAGCAGTAAAACCAACTTTTAAACCGCGTTTTAATTCTAAAATAATCAAAAAACCGGAAGCCGAAGCCGCACCAGTACCGGCTAAGGAAGCTGAACCGGCAATGGAAAACCCGCAACCGGCAATCGAACAAAAACCTGCTTTTAAACCACGGTTTAATATGCAAAACATTAAAAAAGAACCGGTAAAAACAGCATCAGAAACAGAAACTAAAAAACCAATTCCGGAACCGGCGCCAACTGAAAACGCAGAACCGGCAACTGAAATTCCTCAACCCAAAACAGAAGAAGCGAAGCCTGTTTACAAGCCTCGCTTCCAAATGAAAAACATACCAAAACCGGCAGCAGGAAACCCGCCGCCGGAAACTGAAGACTAATTACGGCAACAATGTAAAGGATGCTTCTTTTACATCACTTGAATTGGTGCCTGTGTAAATTTTAAAATCGCCTGGTTCGGAATCAAATTTTAAATCAGAATTGTAGAATTTCAGGTCGTTGTTGGTGATGGTAAACTGTATGTTGCGGCTTTCCCCTTTTTTCAGGAAAATCTTTTGAAAGCCTTTCAGCTCTTTTACCGGGCGTGTAATCGAGCCAACCAAATCCTGGATGTACAATTGCACCACTTCTTCGCCGTCAAAATTTCCGGTATTGGTAACTTTAACATTTACTTTGATCGCATCTGTTTTGCGGATCCGGCTTTTATCCAACACCGGTTTTTCATAAGTAAAAGAAGTATAGCTCAAACCAAAACCAAAAGGATAAAGCGGGTCGTTGGAAACATCCAGATAATTGGAACGGAACTTTTGGAACCATTCGCCTTCGCCCAGCGGCCGACCGGTATTTTTATGGTTGTAATACAATGGCACCTGGCCAACATTTTGCGGAAAAGTGGCCGTCAATTTTCCCGATGGGGTTACATTTCCAAATAATACATCGCCAATCGCATCGCCTGCCTCCGATCCGCCAAACCAAACGTTTAAAATAGCAGGAACATTTTTGCTTTCCCAAGTCAAATCCAACGGGCGGCCGGTAAACAAAACCAGGACAACCGGTTTGCCGGTTTTTAACAAAGCCTGCACCAAATCCTGCTGAATTTTTGGAACCTGGATATTGCTGCGGCTGCTGCTTTCGCCGCTCATTTCTGCGGATTCGCCAACGGCAGCCACAATTACATCTGCTTTTTCGGCCGTTCTTAAAGCTTCTTTCAAGATGTCTTCGTTGGATCGTAAATCACGGTGCAAAGATTTTCCAAACATCGTGGCACGTGCTTCAAAGGCAGAATCGGCATCCAAGTTAGAACCCTTGGCATACACAATTTTAGCTTTGTTTCCTGTCGCATCTTTCAAAGCGGTAACCAAAGATTTGTAATTTGTAGGATCGGCAGCTACGCTCCAAGTGCCCGACATGTTTTCTTTGGCATCCGCCAGCGGACCGATCAAAGCAATCGTTCCGCTTTTTTTAAGCGGTAAAATTTGGTTTTGGTTTTTCAGCAAGACAAAACTTTTTGCTGCAATTTCCCGGGCAGCTTTCCGGTTTGCTGCTGTGTAAATTTCGGTTTGCGCCCTTTTTACATTACAAAAACGGTAAGGATCGGAAAATAAACCCAGCTTATATTTTGCTTCTAAAACCTTTCGGCAAGCCCGGTCAATATCCTGTTGGGTTACTTTTCCTTCCGCCAAAGATTTTTTTAAGGTGGTGAGGAACCCTTCGCCAACCATATCCATATCTACACCCGCTTTCAATGCCAATGCCGAAACCTGCTGCAAATCGCCCATTCCGTGGGCGATCATTTCGGGCATCCCTGTATAATCCGTTACCACAAAACCGTTGAAACCCCATTGCTTTCTCAGCACATCCGTTAGCAGCCATTTGTTGCCCGTTGCCGGGATGCCGTCCACCTCGTTAAAAGAAGCCATCACGCTACCCGCACCTGCATCAACGGCCGCTTTGTAGGGCGGCATGTATTCGTTAAACATCCGTACACGGCTCATATCAATCGTGTTATATTCCCGTCCTGCCTCTACGGCACCGTACAAAGCATAATGCTTTACGCAAGCCATAATATTGTTGGGTTGAGAATAATTTTGTCCCTGATAACCTTTTACCATCGCCCGTGCAATCTGGGAACCGAGATAAGGATCTTCACCAGAGCCTTCGGAAACGCGGCCCCAGCGTGGGTCGCGGGAAATATCAACCATCGGCGAAAACGTCCAGCAAATGCCATCGGCACTGGCTTCGGCAGCAGCAATTTGTGCGCTTCTTTCGATGGCCTGCATGTCCCAGCTACAAGATAAACCTAAAGGGATCGGGAAAACGGTTTGATAGCCGTGGATCACGTCCATACCAAAAACCAAGGGGATTTTTAAGCGGCTGTTCTCCACTGCAAATTGTTGTGCCGCCCGGATTTTGGCAACAGATTTAATGTTGAACAAACCGCCCACCTGCCCGGCCTTCATTTTTTGTTCGATGCCGCTGTTGCTGGCGGTACCAGTGGTAAAATCCCCGGAACTGGGTAAATTAAGCTGGCCGATCTTTTCCTCCAGCGTCATTTTCTTCATCAAAGCGGCAACAAACTGGTTCATTTGCTGAGTATTTGCCGTGGAGTTCACCTTTTTTTGCTGGCTAAAAACAGCATCGGTAAAAATTAAAGAAAGGATTATAGTGAAGCAGAAAGTACTTTTTTTCATATAAAAGTTTAGTGTTTGATTAAATAAGGCTCAATGGCTTTTGTCCATATTTCGTAGCCTTTTTCGTTCATGTGCAATTGGTCTTCAACGTAAAGTTCCGGCCGCATTTGTTTTTTATTGTCCAACATCAAATCATAAATATTGATGAAGGAAGTTTTTGGCTGCCCACGAAGATACTTTTTAATTAGCTGATTCGATTCAATTATCGTTTGCAGGAATTTGGCCCGGCTTGGGCTTGGCTTGATCGAAATAAAAGCAACCGGAACGAGCGGAAGTTTTTGGCGGATCAAAGTAAACAAGGTTTTGAAACGGTTTAAAACGGTTTTCGCAGAAACATTGCCTTCAGCAATATCGTTTTCACCGCTGTAAATTACCACTTGCCGGGGCTGGTAAGGGTCAACCAGGTCATTCACATAAAAAACAGCATCGGTTAAAGTAGAACCGCCAAAACCGCGGTTGATAGCCTGGTAAGCAGCAAAAGTTTTCTCTAAATCTGCCCACTTCCTCAAAGATGAACTGCCGATAAACAAGACACCGTTTTTTGGCGGCGGATGGATGCTGTCCTGCTTTTTGAAAGCTTCTATTTCATCGTAAAAAGCATGTTTTTGTTGCGCAGAAACTTTGGGGCACCAAAAAAATGCCGGTAAAAGAAGCATCAACAGGAATAGTTTTTTCATCTCGATCAATTGATGTTCGGGCTGCTAAAGCCTAATTTTTTTAACCCGGATTTTACTTCTGGGCAGCTCATAAACAGTTTCCACAATAAACCTGTTCGCCCGTTTTCAATCATGACAATTTCCGGCCCCTGGTCAATGCCCAAATATTTTTTCGGGTACCAGTTTGCCGTTTCGCTAAAAGCATCGTAAAAACCGTATTCGCCCCAAACTTTATCGCCCAAACCTTCATACAAATACCGGATGACCTGCATTGATTCTTTTGGCGTATAAGGATAAGAAGAAATAGCGGCCGTTGGGGCAATCACGCCTAAATCATCCTTAACATTGGGCGCATGGGCAGCATAACCATTTACAGAATAACTGGCCGTAAGCCCCCAGCAGTTTTCGCCATAACCGGTATATTTTTTCGGATCTTGGATGCAGTATGCGCGGTTGATCAAGGTGGTGTTCCTATTGTTTAACCAATAATCGGCGTATTCATCCTTCAAACCTTTTGGGTTGAGGCCGAGGTAAGAATAATGCGCCCAAAAAAGCGGGCCAACCGTTTCGCCAACCACGTTGTGTTTTAAAGTGATGAGGTAGCCATAAGGCTTGATGTTGGTTTCGATGCCGCCACTGCGCGCCCAGCCTTCGTGGTAAACTGAGGCCGGAATAGTGTGCGTTGGGGAAGATGCCGCCAGTACATACAAAATCAAACATTCGTTATATCCTTGCACCGGGAAGTTTTCGATCCAGTTATATTGCGGCGACCAGTGCCAGTACAACACATTTTTACCGCCCTGCCTGTACCAGTTGTAGTCCACGCCTTTCCAAATTTTATCAATACGGGCGGCCAGTTGCTTTTCTTCGGAATTTCCGTTTGCGTAATATTGCCTCACGCAAAGCAAACCCTGCATCAGGAAGGAAGTTTCCACCAAATCACCACCGTTATCTGTTTTTCCAAATGCTTTTGATTTTCCGTCCGGCAGCATCCAATGTGCATATGCTCCGTGAAAACGATCTGCTTTTTCTAAAAAACCAACGATCTTTTTAAAGCGTTCTGTGCCTTGTTTTCTGGTGATAAAATGGCGTTCCATGCCAACCAAAATCACCATCACGCCAAAACCCGAAGCACCGGTAGCAATGGTGTTTTTATCATTTTCGGGGTAAACGCCGTCCATGTGGATACGTTCGTGTGCCATGCCCGAAACCGGATCGGCACCTTGCCAGAAATATTGAAAGGTGCGTTTCTGCACCGTGTCCAACAGTTGGTTATCGGTCAGCTTTTTTCTGTTTTGAGCCTGAACCGTCAATGAATTTAGGGCGATAAAAACAGTATGCAACAGCAACAGGATGGCAACACCGGGTTTGGGGAATACTGTTTTTATCGGCATAATTTTGGTATTGGAAGAAACAATAAAGCCGGAACAAAAGCTGTTCCGGCTGTAAGATTGGTGTTTTTAATAACCCGGATTTTGAGTGAGCTTTCCGCCGCTCAAATCAATTTCGCTTTGTGGGATTGGCATTAATTCGTTTTTACCTACTTTAAAACCTTTTGCGCCAAATACTGCCGGCCCTCTGCCCTGCCGAACCACATCAAAAAAACGATCAAATTCCATGGCCAGTTCCACTTGCCGTTCGTGCCAAATAGCTTGGCGCAAAGCTGTTTGATCGGTGGTGGTAACTTTTGGCAGGATACCGGCATTACTTCCGCGCGCCCTTGCCCGAACCATTTCGAGCGAATTTAATGCCGCTGCCGAATTGCCTGTTTCGTTGGCTGCTTCGGCATTCATCAGCAAAACCTCAGCATAACGAATGACACGAATGTTTTGATCTTCGCCTTCGTTTTGTACAAAAGGCACGGTAAAAGGCACATATGATTTTTGGTTATAACGCGGGTTATCGCCAACCGGATCAACTTTATCGCCTTCGGGCGTGGTTTCGCCCCTAAAAATAATCGTAGCATCCATTCGCGGGTCTCCAGGTTCAAACGCATTGACCAAAGCAGTTGTAGGAACGTTAAAGCCCCAACCGCCGCCTGTTTGCGCACGTACACCTTGTACTTGTGAGTACTGACTGGTTGATGCACCGATAACGTTTGGAAAACTTTGACATTGAATCTCGAAAACAGATTCGGAACAATTTTCGTTGGCTATGCGAAACATTTGTTCAAAATTTGGAAACAAAGAATAACCCAAACCCATCACCTGGTTGGTATAAGTAAGCACATCAGCCCATTTTTTTTGATACATGGCTACTTTGGCATGTAAGGCAAGGGCAGCACCTTTTGTTATCCGGCCAACATCGGCTGAACTGTAACTTTGAGGCAATACAGATGCTGCATCGGTCAAATCTTGTTCTACTGCGGCATAAACTTCTGCGGCAGAATTTCTCGGAATGTTATATTGTGTTTGATCGGCAGGAACATGCAAACGTAAAGGCACGCCGCCATAAGCCCGAACCAACCTGAAATAAGTGTAAGCACGTACAAATTTTGCTTCTCCGATATACCGTGCTTTTAAAGCTGCATCCATGTTGATGGCAGGAACATTATCCAAAACCTGGTTGCAAAGGTTTACTTCCTGGTAAAGCCCGTTCCAAAACCCAAACACCTGGCCTTCGGTAGAGGTATAAGTAAAGTTATCATACAGGTTAAAAAAAGCGGCATCGCTGGGGCTGCTGCCTTTTTCGGTTTCATCCGAAGGGACGCTTTCAACCGCGATAGCGCCAAAAGCCGTCTGATCAAAAGAGCGTAAATTGGCATAAACAGAATTAACTGCCGCTGTTGCATCTGCCGCTGTTGTAAAAAAGGTTTCACTGGTTTGCTGCGCTTGCGGCGGAACATCCAGAAAACTTTTTTTACAACTTTGTGCCGATAAAAGAAGTATCGCCAATAAAAAAGAGAACGCGGTTTTATTTTTATGCTTTAACATAATCGAATTTTTTTGGAGATTAAAAAGTAACATTTACACCTAAATTATAAGTGGCAAATAAAGGATAAACGCCATTATCTATGCCGCGGCTTAATACCGGCTGATCGCCTTGTCCGCCTATTTCCGGGTTAAAGCCTTTATAACCAAACAAGTTGATTGCATTTTGGGCACTGGCATAAATCCTGAATCGTTGTATCCTCAATTTTTTTACAACGTTGTCGGGCAAATTATATCCTAATTGTACATTTCTCAACCTAATGTAGCTGCCGTCTTCTACAAACCAACTGTTTGGATAATAATTGGCGCCTCCGCCAACATTGGCCGAAGGATAGGTGTTTGATGTACCGTCTCCATGCCAGCGGTGGTTATAAAAATCCTGTGTAAAGTTTTCGGCACCATAACGCAAGCCTTTATTGGCATTGTATAAATCAACCTTGCCTACGCCTTGCACATCCACAGTTAAATCAAATTGTTTAAACTTGAAATTCGTATTTAAACCGTACAAATATTTCGGGTTTGGATTGCCTAAAACGATACGGTCCCGGGCATCAATAACACCGTCGCCATTGGTGTCCTGGTATTTAAAATCGCCGGGACTGGCATCTTTTTGTGCCGAAGAAGCTATTTGTGCCGCATTTTGAAACACGCCTTGTACTTTGTAACCATAAAATACACCGATTGGCAAGCCTGCTTGTGTAATAGTGGTTAACTGCCCGCCTGTTGCGCCTGTACCGGCGTAAATAGGGTTGTTGCCTGTAATTACAGATAGCACTTTGTTATTATTAAAACTGAAGTTTCCGCCGATGGAGTAAGAAAAATCATCGCTTACAGTTTGCCTCCAGTTGGCCGTAAATTCCAGCCCTCTGTTTCTAAAGGTAGCCTGATTGCCAATAATTGTACCGTTTGTAGTACCCAGAGAAGCCAGCACAGGGATTGCAAAAATGGCTTGTTCTGTTCTTTTTTCGTAGTAATCGGCTTCAAATGTTAAACGATTGTTTAAAAATGCTGCTTCTAAACCTATATCGGTTCCTACGCCGCGTTCCCAGTAAGTAACCGGATTAACCAAAGTAGTAATGTTGGCCCCAGTTCCTGCCACGCCTCCGTTTGCAGAAGTATAATACGGGCTTCGGGTTACAGTTAATATAGATAAGTTAGACGGTACAGATGCGTTTCCTACTTTACCCCAACTGCCTCTCAGTTTTAAATTATCAAAGATATGCTGGTTTTTCATAAACTCTTCGTTGCTGATGACCCAGCCTGCGCCAATAGAAGGAAAATAGCCCCAACGCTGGCTGCCCAAAAACTTGGAAGAACCATCGGCACGCAAGGATGCATTGAGCAAATATTTATCCCGGAAAGAATAATTGACCCGGCCGAAATAAGAAGAATATGTGGCCAGCGAACCGCCGTCATTCACGCTTCTGTCTGTTGCGCTGCCCAGGGCAAGATACCGGTCTCCGGTGGTATTGTTAGGCACATCATAGGCAGAAGCTGTACTATTGTAGGTTTTGTAGTGTTGTGCTGTTTGGCCTAACAATACGGTCAGTTTATGTTCTTCGGCAAAAGTTTTATCAAACGTTAAAGTATTTTCGGCTATCCAATTGCGGGTTTGCAAATCCTTCAGCGTCAGTAAACTTCTTAAACTGTACTGGTTGGTAGTTGCTTTGTAAACCGGAATATAATTGTCGGTATTGTTTTGGGCCACTTGCCCGCCAAAACTGGTATGAAATTTAAAATATTTGGCAAAAGTTAAATCGCCGTACACATTTCCAGATAAGTTGTAGTTCCGGTTTTTCTGGTCAAAATAATCCAATTGTGCTTTCGGGTTGTTAGGGATGTTGCCAATCGGGTATTTTGCTGGATCACCATAAGTGCCGTCCGGGTTATAAACAGGAACTACGGGCGATGCGGTGAAACTGTGGTAAACAAGATCAATGGGAACATCAGTAGAACCGCTGCCTTGCAATACCGCACTATAGCCTATTTTCAGGCTATTAGATAAATTGACATCTTGTTGCAAATGTGAAGTGATACGGTCGTAGGTGTTTTTGTTTACCGTTCCATCCTGCTTAAAATAACCTACTGAAAAATTAAAAGAAGATTTATCCGTACCGCCGCTGACAGAAAGGTTATGGCTGGTGGTAAAAGCATTGCGTAAAATTTGATCGTACCAATTTGTACCGACGCCCAAACTTGCCGGATTGGCAAAAGTAGTTGTCCCGTTTAGTTCATTAACCAAAGTTGCGTACTGAGAGGCATTGGCCATTTTTAATTTATTCGTTACCGTTTGAAAGCCAACGAAAGCATTATAATTTACGGTTGGTTTGCCTTTGCCTTTTCTGGTGGTAACCAACACCACGCCGTTTGCCGCCCTTACACCGTAAATAGATTCGCTGGAAGCATCTTTTAAAATGCTCATGCTTTCGATATCATTGGAGTTGAGGAAGTTAATATCATCATACCAAACACCATCCACCACATAAAGCGGTGTATTGCTGCCATAAACAGTACCTGTACCGCGGATGATAATTTGCGGGGAAGCGCCAGGCTGGCCCGAATTGGTAATCTGCAATCCCGCAACTTTTCCCTGTAAAGCACTTACCGGGTTTGGGTCGGGCTGCTTGGACAATTCTTCGCCTTTTATTTGCGCTACCGAACCGGTAACATCAATTTTCCGTTGCGTGCCATAACCAACCACCACCACCTGCGCCAATTGTGTTGCTGCCGAAGCCAGTTTAACATTGATGGTTGTTTGATTGTTGACCGCCACCTCTTGCGTGGTATAACCCACATAAGTAAAAGTAAGCGTGGAATTAGCAGGTGCAATGATGCTGAACGTTCCGTTAACATCAGTTTGGGTGCCGGTTGTGCTTCCTTTTACCAAAACGCTTACGCCAATCAGGGTTTCGCCTGTTGTGGCGTCCGTGATTTTTCCCTTTACATTTTGTTGGGCAAAAGCAGCATTGATAAAAAGAATAAACACCAGTACCGCACCGGTCAGGTTGGTAAAAAGTTTTCTCATAAAAAGAATTTTTTGGTTGTTGGATTTTGAAATTAGAAAGTATATGGTCAGAAATATAACTTAACTTCTTAGGCTAAAAAAAGTTTTTGCAATGCTTACAAATAAAAACTTCCCGCTTGGTTTAAGGACCTGTTTAAATTTTTACATAATCTTTCGATATTCCCTGGATTAATCGTGATGCTTCTTTTACCCTATAAAAATTGGTGAGTAGTTGGTTTTCGATTTATTGAGGTTGACACAAACACCAATTTTTATAGGGTAAAAGAAGCATATAAAATTTAAGCAGTAATAATTTTTAAACAGGCTTTAAAAAAACGATGCTTCTTTTACCGGCATAAAAGAAGCATCGTTTGCTATTTATTTAGGCCAAATTTAACCGGCCTGTAATTGTCCTGGTTTATTCCTTTTTGCCGATACTTTTACCGGTTGCGGTACTTTTACATAATAACCTGTTCCATCGTAAACCCTTTTTCTTGGGTGGGATTTACATTCGGCAGAGCAGCAGCCGTTCAAAACTTCGCCGCATTCGTCGCATTGCGTAAAGTGCTCGTTGCATTCTGGGTTGGCACAATTGATCATTTTTGGTGTTTCTTTTCCGCAATTAAAACAACGGGAAATAACCACTGGGTTTATGGAATTTACATCAACCGACAAGCGGTTATCAAACACATAACATTTGCCTTCAAAATCTTTTCCGCCGGCCTCTTTTCCGTATTTGATGATGCCGCCGTGCAACTGGTAAACGTTTTCAAAACCTTGGTGCAGCAGCAAAGCCGACGCTTTTTCGCATTTGATGCCGCCGGTGCAATACGTGATTATTTTTTTATCTTTAAAAGAAGCAAGCTGATTGATCATCTCCGGGAAATCACGGAAGTTTTCAATATCCAAAGTTACCGCGTTTTTGAATTTGCCCAGGTTGTGTTCGTAGTTGGAGCGCACATCCAGCACAATTACATCGTCGCGGTCTTTCATCTCCATAAATTCTTTGGGTTCGAGATGGATGCCGGTCTGTTTGTTTGGGTCAATCATTTGCGGGTCGCGCAAACCGGAATGTACAATTTCAGACTTGTACCGGACGTGCATTTTTACAAAAGTTGGTTCAGCCACGTCATCCACCTTAAAATCTATGTTGGCAAATCTTGGGTCGGTGTGCAAAGTTTGCATATACATTTCACATGCTTCTTTTATGCCCGAAATTGTTCCGTTCAAACCTTCATCGGCCACAATTACGCGGCCAACTAAATCCAGACTTTTACAAAATTTTAAATGTTCGGCGGCAAATTGTTCGCCGTTTTCTATCGCAACGTAGCAATAATATAAAAGGGTTTGGTATTTCATAACAACATTGATACTGGCAAAGATAAGCAGAAAGGTTAATGGTTCATAGATAATGGTTCATGGCATTTGGAGGCGCCATGCAACTTTGAACTATCAGCCATGAACTATTACCCATGAACCATCATCTATGAACCATCCGCTATCAACTCCCTCAAAACCCATAATAAATCCTGAAGCCCTGGTGCACTTTTTTCTCTGCATCATAAGCGATGCCGTAGTCAACCCGAAAAATAAAACGTTGCAAACCCACATAAAACTCGGTGTAACTGTTGTAAGCTTTGGTTAGGCTGCCCAACGCTTGTTGCTGGGTCAGATAGGAAGCGCCAATAAGTTCTTCCAATTTAAACTGGCGCATAAAAGGCACTTTGTTCAACAAAAATCCTGAAAAATTATGCTCGAAATGGCCTTCCAAATATTGTGTCCGGGTGCTGTAGGGATAATAATCCAAAAAGTGGAAAGAGCCGATGCTTGGGTTGAACGTTAGGCTTTCGTTGCCCAAAAAGTGTTTGTAGTCGGGGTAAAAAACCTGTTTTCGGTCGAAAAATTTTCCGGCAGAAACCAGGAAAGAGGAATAGCCATACAAACCAACCGGGATTTTATTTTGGAAAATATGGATCGAGCCATAATCATAATTTTCATCAGAACCCAAAGCACCAAAAGCTTTACGGTAGTTTAACCGCACTTGCGGATACTTGGAAGGTTCGTAAAAACGGCCGTCGGGGCGCGTGGTATATTGCTGGTCAAACGTGAACAAAGCACTGCCGCGAAAAGTTAAAGACTGGTAAGTGGGAAACAACTGCGTTTCGGCGGCCGGGTTTAACGGATTGTTGGAAGTAAGCTTATTGTCCTGGTTGATCTTATCCAGCATGGCCGTGTTGTACAATTGCTTGTGGTTGGCATATTCCAATTGGCCGTTCAGCAAAATGCCGTTTGTTACTTCGCGCTGAGTGCCAATCATCACCGATTCGTTGCGGTAAAGTTTGAGGTAATTTTGGTTGTAAAGCAGTGTTCCAAGCGAGTTGATAAACAAACTTTGTGTGCCCAAATTGTTCAAGTCCAAAACATCCGAACCAATTTTTCCATAGATCGTCCCCTGGTTAATCGGGTCATAACGATAACTGGCAACTGCATTTAAACTTAAAAGATGGTTGGAAAAACCGTAGCGCAAATTTGGGGTGATAGAAAAAGCACGCCGGTATTCGTCGCTTTTGGTATAAGTTGCTTTTAAATTGACGGCAAAACCTTCCACTGTATTGTAGTGGATCTGCTTGTAAAAAGCCGGAAAAGTGATGGTTGTATGGTTGTACCGGTCGTTTTTGCGGTAATCGGTAATTAAAAAAGGAAGTACTTTAAAATGGTTGTTGGCGCGTTCTACCGAATCCAAATAATGCTTGGTGGTTTTATGGCCGGCCGTATCGTCCCGAAATTTGTAGTTTTTTGTTTCTTCGGCCGTGAGCGGAACCGGGCGGTTTTGGTTCCAGTAAACCGAATCTTTTTTGTTGACGCCTTTGGTGATCTTCATCACCTCGCCGTTAAAAAAGCCTTTCGGAAACTTCGGGTCAACGTTATAATTGCTGTAAATGCCGATGAAATAACCATCAAACTTAAAACCCAAAACCTTGCCTTTGAAAGCAAACTGCACAAAAGCGGGCTGCCAAATATTGTTTTTGACCGGAATATATTGCTGGCTTAAATTCAACGTATCAACAAAATTGATTTGCGATTCTTTGGTCAAATGCAAATCAACACTGTAAATGCGCCATTGCCCATCCACAATATAAATGTTGCCGCGAAAAACCGGGTCAAACTGCCGACGCGGGATCACCTGGATTTTGTTAACCGTTTGCCCGTTGATGACATCCGTTCCAAGCAATTTGTAGCGGTAATAAAACAGCGCGTTATCGGCAATGGGCGAAATAAAACCGCGATTGGTCAAACCGTCTAAAGTGATCAGGTTTTCGTAAAAAGACAATTGCAAGTCGGAAGCGCGGTTGAAACTGAAAGCATTGTTGCGGCCAGCAATTTTGGAAGAAACCATCACTTCTTTAACTTTGTCGGGCGCTTCAAAATTGAAATGCGATTCGGACTCCGAAAGGTAAATAATGCCTTTCCGGTTAGAATCCAATTGCAAAACTTTTTGCACATCGCGGCCTAAAATCTTCTTCGGCGCACTTAGCAGTTTTTGCACGCCTTTGACGTAAACATCGCAGGAATAAGCTTTCAGCTCGGTTAAATGTTGTTTACGCCGCGCAACGGTTTTGCGGATGATGGCATAGGCCGGGTCTTCGCCGTTGCCGTTTACCGATACTTCTTTTAGCTGATAAATTTCTTTGTCCAGCACCACATCGTGCTCCAAATTGCCTTCCACGGTTAAATGTTCTACCTTCTCCTTAAAACCAACAAAGCGGTAAATTACATCGTAAGTTCCGGGCTTGATGCGCAACTGGTACAAGCCTTTGTCATTGGCAGAAGTACCTGTCGTGGTGTTTTTGAGGTAGATGGAAGTAAAAGGGACCGGTTTGCCATCTGCATCGGTGATTTTGCCCGAGACAACAACCTGCTGGCAAAAAGCCGCGCCAACCAAAAACTGGGCTATCAAAAACAGAAGTAATTTTTTTTTCATCGGGTATAAAGATAAATAAGGGCTACAAAATCAACCATCGTTTTTGCTGTTTAAAATTATTTTTTTGATGGTTGCGGAATGGCAAAATATAAGTAGAAATTGTTTAAAATTTTTTCCGGCACGCTTTGTTTGGGTTGATGCTTCTTTTATCACCTAAAAATCCGAACCATTGTTTTTTGATTTATCAACTTTGTACGAACACCAATTTTTACCCGATAAAAGAAGCATTGCCTATTTTCAAGGTAAAAATTTAAACAGTGGCCTGAAAACTTTAAACAACCTCGCAATGAATATCGTGTTTCGTGCCAAAAGGTTTTGACAAAACCGTTGCTAATTTCGATAATTTGCCTGATACTTCTTTTACCGGTACTTTTTTAGTGCTTTATTACAAACTGTACACATACCTAAAGCCCTGGTAAATTTTGTTGCGGCCATCAAAAGCAAAACCATAATCAAAACGGATCAGCAGTTTTCGTATCCCGATATAAAACTCGTGGTAGTTGGATTGCA
>NZ_JBGCVY010000016.1:0-13453 GCF_041088075.1 Mucilaginibacter sp.
TGTTTCATTCCCATTATCGGCCGTGGCCACCACATCAGAACTGGCGGCAGTACCGGCATTGATATTTTGTATGTTTAGCTGCAAATAATTGTTGAGGTTGCCTTTTCCGCTGATGACGTTAAAAGAGGAAGCCCCGGCATCTACCAATAGCTGCTCTGGGTTTGTGGCATTAAAAGCAGTGCTGCCGATACCAAAATTGCCGCCGCTGGTAAAGCGTGCCCTTTCTGCATTGTTGGTTTTAAATACAAAATCTACCGCATCGGTTGTGCCGATAAAATTTGTCCCGGCCGTGGTGCCCGTATTGCCGATAGTTGCCCAGGAGGAATTTGCGGATGTTGTTCCGGTGTTAAGTGCCGTCCAAGCCACGCCGTTCCAATAGTAATATCCGGGGACAACATTGTTGGGCGCAGTGCCTGCCGTGGCCGTATTGTAAACCAATAACGAAACGGCCGGAGAAGTTACCGGCCCGGCAGCATTGGTTGCGGTAAGGGCAACGCGCGGGACAAGCAGGCCTTTGTTGGTGTAGCTAATATCTAAACCTGCCGAAGCATCGGGCGTAAAACCGCTGGTTGCACTAATGCCCACATTTTGTGTGAAACCTTTTTCGGTTGCAAACAAGCAGCACAGGCCTATAAAAGCTTTGGATATAAGTTTAAATGTTTTCATAAATCTAACTGATGGTTGTCTTTTACGAAAACTGCTTCTATAGGTTGTATTTATAAAGTACAAATGGGCAGAACCTGTTTAGTTTTAGATCGGTCTTTTGTTTAAATTAAGAATTATAGCGATGCTTCTTTTACCACCTAAAAGTTTAAATAAATCAAAACCTGTTCTTGAAAAAGCATAACCCTCGTAAATAGAAAATATAGTATTTGCAGGCAGACACTGTTTTTATGCCGGTAAAAGAAGCATTTGCCGGTAAAAATATTACCGCTGCTGGCCCTGCAAAGCCCACTTTTCGATGATGTTGACCAGGCTGTCCAGCCTCACCGGTTTGCCAATGTAGTCATCCATGCCTGCTTTTAAACATTCTTCGCGGTCGCCTTGCAATGTATTGGCCGTCATGGCTATAATGATTGGTTGTTCGGACAGGCACACGCGGATCATCCGTGTTGCTTCCAGGCCGTCCATTTCCGGCATTTGCACATCCATCAAAATCAAATCAAAGCTCTTCTGGCTTACCACTTCCAAAACATCCTTTCCGTTTTCAGAAACCTGCGGGTTGTAACCTAATTTGTTTAAAACCTTGGTTACCAGTTTCTGGTTCATCCTGTCGTCCTCGGCAATCAAAATATTTAGCGGGTATTGTTGGGCAAAATCCACCGAAAGTTTTTGTTTGGCATAATGGTCTTTGCTTAAACCATCTTTGCCTTTTTGCCACAGCAAACTTAAAACCTGCCCGATGATGTTATGGTGTTTCAACGGTTTTTCAACCACCGAATTAAAAAGGGCTGCATGGTCTTTATACTTTTCGTTACCGGTTTTGTTCATCAGCAAAATAGGCAAATCCGGGTGGTTTTGTTTAATGGTACGGGCAAGCTCGATCCCGTCCATTTCCGGCATTTGCATATCAATCAACGCTAAATCAAAACCGGTTTCCTGTGTTAAAATCTGCAAGGCCTGTTTGCCCGAATTTGCGACAAAAGGGACAAGTTTCCATCGGTCTAACTGGTTTTTAAAAAGATTGCTAAGCGTTACGTTATCATCTGCTATCAGTATTTTTTTTCCGGCCAGCTTTGCCATTTCTGCCTGTGTGTTTGCCCGCAGGTTTTGCTTGCCGAAGCTTGTAACAATACTGAATTTAAAGATGTTACCTTTTTTCTCCCGGCTTTCAATGGTCAGCGATCCACCCATCAAACCAATTAATTTTTTGCAGATGGCCAGCGTATTACTGCCCGGGTTTTGACTGTCTTCTGCGGTGTCCGATTGCAGGCTTTTTAAAATGGCTGATAATTTTTCGGAAGATAAACCGGCACTGGTGTCTCTAATTTCGAAGGCTAATTTTGCCCGGTTTTCTTCAACAAGTTCAATCAAATTTACAGCTATCAAAACCTCGCCTTCGGTAGTAAACCGCAGTGCATATTCGGTCAGGTTCACCAGTATCTGCCGCAGGCAAAAGGCATCGCCAATTAACTGGACAGGAACATCAGGGCTGATGGAATAAATCAGTTCGATGTCGGTCTGTGCTAATTTGGGCGCAAAAACATCAAAAACTTCTTCAATATTGTTGCGCAGGTCAAATTCTTTGGCTTCCAGTTCCCGGCCCGACTCCACTTTTGAAAACTCCAAAATATCGTTCATCAAAATTTCATTGATGATGGACAACAGGTTTTCGCCCGAATACAAAATGTTGGCCGCAAATTCCTGCTGCTCCGGGTTCAGCACCGATTCGTTGAGCAAAGAAGCCATGCCCATAATGGTGTTCATGGGCGTGCGGATGTTATGGCTGACCTTGGCAATCAAAGCACTTTTGTTCCGGTTGGCCAAAGCGGCATCTTCGCTTGCTTTTTGCGTGTTTGCTTTTGCGTAGGTTAGCAGCTCCGTCCGTTCCAGCAGTTTCCGTTCAAGCTCGGCATTTTTATGCAGCAAAGCATTCGTTTTTAAATAATGCAACGTGTAGCCGCCGGCCAGCAACACCACCAAAACTATTAAATTAAACCACCAGGTAAACCATATTGCCATGAGCAGCAGTGTTTTGGCGGCGGGCAGAAAAAAGCAAAGTGTAAACATAATTTTAATTGGTTATGCCTGTAATCGTTTAAATGTGGTCAGTTATAGGGGTTGATACTGTTTTTAGCACTGTTTTTTTGCCATTCGTAGTTAAGGCCCAATACAAAATAGCGTTCGCTGCTTTCGGGCCTGAAAATGTAAAGCGGGAAGTTCCAGTTTTTGTAAGTTGCTTTTATCAAAAAGCCTTTTTCAAATGCACCGTTTAGCTGGTATAATTTGGTTTGCTGTAAAGACAGGCCGACAGCAAATTTTTCGGAGAGCTTGTACGTAAAATCAGACCAACTGTAAATAAAGTTGTTGCTGCGTTGCTGTACCGAAAAAGTGTATTGCGATTGCGTATTGAAATAAAAATTACGATAGTCCAGATCTAAATTTATGCCGATGGAACCGCCGTTCATCCGCCCTAAAACCACACCGGCAATAGGGTTGGCCACATAAGAAAACAAAGCTTTTCTTTCAAAACTTTTGCCTGCATACAATGATAATGTGTTCAAAGCTTCATAATTATAGCGCCCTTCTGCATACCAGTTTTTGCTGCTTTGGTAATAGGCAACCGGAACGATGGTAAATTCCCTGTACGTGCCCATGTAATAATATTGCTCCAGGCCGGCGTGTTGCGCAATTGCATTATGCCACAACCCGCATAGGGTCGTTATTAGCAACAGTCCTTTTTTCATTTTCGATGATAATTGATTCTGCCGTGCCTAATTTTTGGAGCATGTGAATGTCTTTTAAGTAGGGGTTCCAATGAAAAATAAGCTCATCAATCGGGTGCCAAAGCAAAACCCAGGCAAAAATGTCTAAACTGTTGATCAAGCCCGTATGCAGGCTTTGGCTTTGCTTAAAAAACAAGGGCAAAAAGCCCTGGCAAATAATCGCTACCACGATACCTACGGCCAGCAAAATCCAGTTGCGCTGTTTAAACCGTTCAAACTCTTTCATCTTTTCGGTTTTCCTATCCGAAAAATGGCGGTGAACGGCATACATCAGCGGTTCGGCATATTGCTTATCACTTTCGTTGGTGCATTTAAACTTGTAAAATATCACGTCGTACCTTTTTGCCGATGCCACTGTTTCTAAAATATACCGTTCAAACTGGTGGCTCAACTGCCGTTTGTATATTGGTGCCGGGTCGTGTTTGTTAAAATAACCGTCAATCACTTGCTGGTCCAGGGTCATAAAAACATTTATGCTTTTTGAATGAAATTTGCTCATCGAATGTATAACTGATTTTCAGCCAACTGGCGCTATGGTTAATCAATTACCTGTGTACGGTGCCGGGGAAGCATTGGTTATTATTATTCAATAATCTCAAAAACAAGGAGTAGAGGCTTAATTGCCATAACCTTCAGGCCGTGGATTATGGAAAAAAACAATTGGCTTTAGCCAAAATTTAACGGGAATGACACTAATTTTTATGCCATAAAAGAAGCATCAAAACCAGGTGAAGGATGTTTAACCTGACTTAAAACATTGTTTAAGCTTTGTTCAAATATTTTCCATGCTTCTTTTACCACCTAAAAATCATTGTCTTTTTTACAGCGGTATGCGATCAAAACATAGAATTTATAGGCATAAAAGAAGCATCAAAACTAAGCGAAGGAAGTTTAACTTGCCTTAAAACATGTTTAAGTTTTGTTCAGATATTTCCCATGCTTCTTTTACCACCTAAAAATCATTGTCTTTTTTGCAGCGATATGCGATCAAGACATAGAATTTATAGGCATAAAAGAAGCATTATAAATCATTACGATAGAAATTTAAACGGCTCTTACTTTTTAATAAACTTGATTTTTTGGATCGGATTTCCGGTAGCCATGTCCACAAGTTCGGCAACATAAATACCGGGCAGCAATTGGGAAACATTGTGTTTAAAACCGGCCAAATTTTGGTGAAGGGAAGAATGGATTTTAACGCCCGTATTGTTATAAATACTGAGCCGGACGTTGCCCATGCTTCTTTTACTGGCCAAAAAATTGATTTCGTTTACAGCAGGGTTTGGGTAAAGTATTATGGCAAGCGGTTCTGTTGCATTTGGCGGTTTGACAACAACGGGAAGGTTGGAAACAGCCTGTTTAAAATAAACGATAAAACGGTTGCCGCCAAAAGTTGCCGCCATATTTTTATCGATAAAAAAAGCATATTCAGGTTTTAGGTGGAGGTCAACAGAATCTTTAGTGAAATTGTCTTTCAAAAAAACAGGTTCGTTTTTAAAACGGTCGGCATAATCTGTCAGCTTTATTTTGTACGGCCCACTTACAGCAACATCAACAGAAATGGGTATAAAACTGGTTTTTTCAGGAACGGGCAAAGCACTTACCGCCAATGGTTTATGCTCCGTTTTGCTTAATGCGGATAAAGAAACGGCGGCGTTTGCGCTGGTCAAATCGTCCACATCTTCTTCGGAATGGTAGCCTTCCTGCTGGCCTTCTTTAAATGTCAGTAAAATATCGTCGTAGTTCAGGCTGTCTTTCTCTAATTTCAACCTTAAAAAATCCAAGGCCAAAAGTGTTTTTCCACCTAAAACAGCCGGGTTAGAAGTATCGGGTGCTTTGGCTGCTTCGGTAAAAATCAAGGTTGGGCCTGCTGCATTTGCTTTCACAAAAAACCCTTGTCCCGAAGCAATATAACGCGTAGCCAAACCGGTGGAAGTTCCGCCTTTGGTATAAGTGCCGTAATTTTTGGTTACCGGATCAAGGATATAAATGGTTGGGTTGATGTTGGTCGTTGCAATAGCCGAACCGCTTCCACCGGAAAGTTCCCAATCAATTGCCGAAGCGTAAGGGTTGCCAACCTGGTTAAAACCATCGTTAGCTTCTGCTTTGTTTGTGAAAGATAAAAAACCGGTTGCGGCACCAAAAGGCGCAGTTACCGTAATGTTTCCCTGGTTTAGTAAACCTTTATAAGTGATAGTAACATCTTCCGGAACGGGAAAAGGCGCACTCGTTTTATTGCTAACATTATTAAACCTATCGCCGCGAAAAAACAACAAAAAGCCGTTGCCTGAAGTCAAAAAATCCTGCGTGGTAACCGAATGGTTTCTGCTAATGCTGCTTATTGGCACAAAATCCTGCAACGCACTTGTTGCCGCGGTTTCGTTGTATTTCCAAATCGTTGGCCCGTTTGCGGGAGAAGCATCAAAGCCGTTCGCTGTTCCGCCTGCCCCGGTTATCAATATTTGATCTTGCAATCTGCTGAAATAATATTTGCGCAAACCGGAATTTGCATTTGGAACCTGGTAAACCGGCGAAGAAAGCAACCGGTAACTGCGCCTCGAACTCATACCACCTTTGATAAACCGCTGCACCAAAACAGAATCGGTAATGGCAGAAGCGCTCAGGTTATTAACGCGTGCCGTTCCGGCTTCGGTAGAAATAAGCGTTAAATTACTTGCCGAGTTTAGAATGTTGGCCGAAGTGCCGCCGCTTAAATCAACCAAATTATTAACTTCTAAAGGTGTCCCCAAAGTGATTGTGCCGTTTCGAACTTGTGTATAAGTTTTTAAGGATCGGCTTGCGGCATCGGTTTGGTTAAAATAGATCGTGGCGTTGCTGCTTGCAATCTCATTACCGATAATTAAATTGGCCGAGGTAGAACCGGTCAAATTTCCGCCGGCGTTCATCGAAATCGTTCCGGTCAGTTTTAAACTCCCGCTGCCGATGTTAAAAGTCCCGTTAGCCAGCGTACAGGTATTTCTTATTTGCAGCAAGCCGCCATCCAATAAATTTACCGAGCCTGATGCTTTGTTCACCACTAAATTATGGATCACGTTTTCACCAGAAACTTGGGAAAAGCGAAGGTTAACAATAGGCGCGGTTCCGTTTAAAGTTAAATCGGTAAACTGGTAAGCATTGGTTGCAGGCTGCTGTGCTAAGTAGCCATCGCCAACAATCGTTCCGGCAGAAGTACTTATACCAACCGTAAAAGTTTGGTTTCCGTTGGCCGATTTTCCGATAGGCAAGTACAGTTTACACTGGTTTTGCAGGGATAAAGTTTGGTTAATAGCGATAGTGCTATCAATAGTTGCGCCGCTTGGCCTGGTAACCGTAAAGTTTCTAAAGCCGGAACCGCCCGAGTTAAAAAGGATTGAAGTGCCGGTTCCGCTAATTTGGATATCACTGCTGTTTCCGCCAGAAATCCTGCCGCTGCCGGTTAAGTTGTTTAAAATTTGCAGGATGTTGTACATTCCTACTGTTAAACGATTATTAGGTTTTACCGTAATATCACCTAAAATATTGATTAAATTATAATTGTCTGTTGTGCCGGTTGTTGCAAAAGTTGTTAGCCTGTTACTTTTATCGGCTATAATATTCCCGTAAAATATTTGGCCCGTCTCGCTGGCTATAGTTGCGTTTTCTGTACCCGAAAAGATAAAAGTAAAACCGGTTCGTTTGCTTGCATTTAAAAAACCGGAAGCAACGGTGATCGTTCTGTTTATGGTAACGGAAATATCGCTGGTAAATTCTAAAGAAGCGTTTCCAATAACTAATTGCGCTAAATTCCAATTTCCGGTGCCAGACCAATTACTGCTGTTACCGAGTAAATACAAGCTCATTCCGCGCGCACTGCTTAACCAAAAATTTATCGTACCGTTGTTGGTAATGTTTCCTTTGATGTTAAAACGTAAATTGTCTGCTACGGCTGAACCTAATTGCAAACTGCTACCGGCAGAAACGGTTAGGTTTACAATCCCTGTTCCAACATTTGCCGCATCCATTAATACTGTTGCATTTGCCGCAATCACTACATCATCAGATGGACCTGGTTTTACACCGCCAACCCAAGTTGTACCATCGTTCCAATTCCCGCCCGTTGCGGTAGAAGTAATGGTAGCGGCATCAGCATAAAAAAGAGTGCATAAAAGAAGCATGGCCAGGCAAAACGCTTTCCGGCTGCTGATAATATGGAATAATATTTTGTGATAATGTTTCAATTGGCTTTATGTCAAAAGGAATTCCTTCTGCCATAAAGATATTTATTATTTATACTTTAAAAAATATATTTTTAACTGTTAAGAAAATAATTAAAAATAAAGCAATTAAAGAAGCTGCTTTGGCCAGATAATCACCGTGCTTTACATAAAAAGTAAGGTCGCTGTTTAGGTTGATGTCTTGCTTTATCGCCGCTTGTGTCCACCATTTGGTTTGTTTTACAATATCGCCGCGCTGGTTAATAAAAGCAGATAAACCTGTGTTGCCTGATTGGCAAACCCAACGCCGTGTTTCAATTGCCCTCAACTTGGCGTAATCCAAATGCTGGTCTTTGCCCGATGTATTTTCCCACCAACCATCGTTGGTGATGATTGCGATAAATTGTGCCCCTTTTAGCACGTATTTTCCTACGTATTCGCCATAAATTGATTCATAACAAATAACTGGCGCTGCACCAATTCCGCTTTGCGAGTAGAAAACTGTCGGTTCATCCTGTTTGCCATAACTGCCCGTGCTGCCACCCAAATGTGCAAAAACCGGTTTCAAAAAGGATAAAGCCGAACCAAAAGGCATCTGTTCTACGCCCGGAACTAATTTTGATTTATGGTAAAATTGCACTCTGGCCGAGTTTTCAATATTTACGGCTGCATCAAAATGATCTACAAATACATTATATCCGGGTATTTGCTCGGCCGAAGGCGTTGGGTCATGACTGTAATATTTGTAAGATTCAATTCCGGTTAACACGTTTGCGTTTTTATAAGGATAAAGGAAGCGTTTCACCTGCAAATAATAATTGCTGCTTCTGATCTGGTCTTCATCAATACCTTTTTCATCAAAAATTGCAGTTTCCGGCCAAATTATAAATTCGGTATTCGATTGCGCAACTTTTTTAGAAAGTGTAATTAAAGTATTAATTTGATCGGAAGTTGATATCGTTCCTACTTTCTCATAAGGATCAATATTAGGTTGCACGACTACAATATTCGACGGATCTTCCTGTTCTTCATATAGATAATATCGGAACAAAGAAAAACTTAACGGCAACAATATCGCCAGCACCGTTGCCGCAACCAATTGCTGCCGATGCTTCTTTTGCCCCTGTTTTTTTAGGTTGAGGTAAATCAGAAAAATCAGGATATTCACCAGCCAAATCCAAATTGTTCCGCCGTAAACGCCCGTGTATTCGTACCATTGAACCCAGGAATGGCTCACCGCAAAACCGTTGCCTAGCGTCATCCACGGGAAAGCCAGATCCCAGCTTTGGTGCAGGTATTCGTAACTCATCCAAAAACAAACCAAGCCGGCCAGGCTCCAATTTAAAGGTGCAACTTTCCGCAAACGATAATACAACCAGCAAGCCGTGCTCATCAGCAATGGCCCAAGCGAGTACGGAACCAGCGAAATTGGAACGGCAACCAGCGCACCAATCGTTTTAACGGAATTGTAAACCCAGTAAACGGAAAGCGTGTTCCAGATAAAAAAGCCCAAAAAACTCAGCCAAAAAACCAGGAAACCTTTTCGGTTGGAAGTGGATTGTATAATTTCCTCTAATAAAAGAAGCATCGGCACCAAACCCACAAAAAGTAAAAAAGTGGTATAAGGCGTTGGCGGCCAGGCGATCCATAATAATAAACCGGAAAGTATGGCAAGGAAGAAAAGTTTTTTCATTTAGTCAATAAACTCAATATTAGTTGCTTTTAAAAAATATTTAACATGCTTTTTATATGTACTATTTTTTTCAAAAATCCGAATTTCTAAAGCGTTAAATAATTCTTCATTTTGTTTGATATTAACATCTATACATATAGCTGCAATAATATAGGCATCGTTTACTAATTCCTTTTGAATGTAAGTTTCGAGGAGATCAATTAAATCCAAAGAAGATGGACGATCATTACCCTCATTTAAATAGCTGGATAATGGTTTGATGTTATTTGCCGTGTCAATCGCAACTCCAAATGGAAAAAACTCGCCAGAATCAAGTAAATAAATTTGTGCTTGTTCTTTAACGTTATTAAATAACTGTTCAAATTTTTCCATATAATTCGATAATAAAATACTTTTAAAAGACCAACTTTGAAACTATTTCCCACCAACAATCAACACAAACTCTCCCTTAACCGGATGTGTCTCGTAATAAGTTTTAATTTCAGCCAACGTTCCTCTAACAGTTTCTTCAAACAATTTGGTGAGTTCGCGGGAAACCGAAGTTTGCCTTTCGGCACCAAAATGCGAGATCATTTCTTCCAAAGTTTTTAACAAACGGTGCGGCGATTCGTAAAAAATCATCGTCCGTTCTTCTTCCTTCAAACTTAAATAACGCGTTTGCCGCCCTTTTTTTACCGGTAAAAATCCTTCAAAGACAAAACGGTCATTTGGCAAACCGGAGTTGACCAGCGCCGGGACAAAAGCCGTTGCGCCGGGCAAACATTCAACCGGAAAATCATTTTTTAAAGCCTCGCGGACCAAGTAAAAACCTGGATCGGAAATGGCAGGCGTTCCGGCATCAGAAATGAGCGCAATCTGCTTTCCTTCGCCCAAAAACTTCATAATTTCCTGAGTAGATTGATGTTCGTTGTGCTGATGGTGCGAAAAAACTTTCCCGCTGATGCCAAAATGTTTCAGCATCGGCGCGGATGTGCGTGTATCTTCTGCCAAAATCAAATCGGCTTCTTTTAAAATGCGAATGGCACGGAAAGTCATGTCTTCCAAGTTGCCAATGGGCGTGGGTACGAGGTAAAGTTTGCCGTTCATATGTTCAGTTGCATGTTGTTGGTTGTGAGTTGTCAGTTCTGGTTTAATTTGAATGCTGTTTTTATCGACTAAAAACTGGCAACCCGCAACAGAAAACTGACAACCGAAACCTATCTTTGCCAAAAATTAAAATAATGCTGCAAGTTAGTTATATCCGCGAAAACAGGGAAAAGGTTTTGGAACGTTTGGCTGTGCGAAACTTTAAACAGCCGGAAGTGGTTGATCAAATTCTTGAGATTGATAAGAAACGTCGTAGCGTACAAACATTGCTCGAAAACTATCTTTCAATGTCTAAATCTACAGCAAAACAAGTTGGAGATTTCATGCGCGCAGGAAAACTTGCAGAAGCAGAACTCGCTAAAGGTGATTCATCAACTTTAAAAAATTATATCAATACGTGTAATATTGAATTAGATTTTTTAGAAAATAACCAAAGGGACTTGGTAGAATTACTACCTAATCTTCCACATATTTCTGTACCAAGAGGAAGCACACCAGAAGAGAATGAAGTAGTTTTAGAAAACGGTGAAAAACCAAACTTGCCCGAAAACGCGTTGCCGCACTGGGAACTGGCCGCAAAATATAATTTAATTGATTTTGAACTGGGCGTAAAAATTACCGGTTCCGGTTTCCCGGTTTATAAAGGAAAAGGAGCGAAGCTGCAGCGCGCTTTAATTGCTTTTTTTCTGGATGAAGCTGAAAAAGCAGGTTACGATGAACGCATGTTGCCATTGCTGGTAAATGGAGACTCTTGTTATGGAACTGGACAATTGCCTGATAAAGAGGGTCAAATGTATTATGTACAAAATGATGCGCTGTTTTTAATCCCGACGGCGGAAGTACCGATGACCAATTTATACCGCGATGTAATTTTGAAGGAAGAAGAATTGCCGGTTAAAAATTGTGGTTATACGCCATGTTTCCGTCGGGAAGCTGGTTCTTACGGCGCACATGTACGTGGTTTAAACCGCTTGCACCAGTTTGATAAAGTAGAAATTGTGCAGGTCGCAGATCCCGAAAAATCCTACGAAGCCTTGGAGCAGATGAGTTTGCACGTACAATCTCTCCTGCAAAAATTAGGTTTGCCTTACCGTGTGCTGCGTTTGTGCGGCGGCGATATGGGTTTTACAGCGGCCTTGACTTACGATATGGAAACCTGGAGCGCGGCGCAACAACGGTGGCTGGAAGTTTCTTCGGTTTCCAACGTTGAAACTTTCCAAAGCAACCGTTTAAAATTGCGTTTCCGCAACAGCGAAGGCAAAAACCAGTTGGCGCATACGTTAAATGGAAGTGCTTTGGCTTTGCCGCGTATTGTGGCTACTTTGCTGGAAAACAACCAGACGGAAAATGGGATTAAAATTCCGGAAGTGTTGGTGCCTTATACCAAGTTTGCGTGGATTGATTGATGCTGTTTTTATAGGGGTAAAAGAAGTATTGTGATTAAAATACTTCTTTTATCACACTTATTTCAGTAAGTCAATTAACAATTGAGTAACCTTTTCGGTAATTTGGGTTTTTAATGTTCCTGCTTTGCGAATAATTATATTTTTATCAGCGGTAAAAATACGTGTAGGCCGGATGTTTGAAGCAACCGGTAAAGAGCCGCTTGAAAAATCATTGAAGTTTATTAGAATAGAAAAAGCATCTTTAGTTTGTTGACTGGTGATTTGACAAAGAATAATATCATCACCAGGCAAATTTGCCAATATTAAAGCTGGCCTTTTTTTGTTTCCGGATAAGTCTGAAAACGGAAAAGGTATTACAACTATATCGCCTTTTACAAATCCTGCCATGCTAAATCTTCTTCCGGCGTTAACCAGTCTTTAGCTAAAACAGCTTCGCTTGCAAAATGAGTGAGTGGTTGATTTTCTAATTGTTCAGCTTCTTCAACTGTAAAAGCAATAACTTCTACTTGTTTACCGATAAAATTATCTGGCAGGTTGATTGTTATGTTCTGATTTTCAGGTTTGATTACTGTCCTTATCATAAACAAATATACAATACTGAATGCTTCTTTTATCGGTATAAATTTAGGCAACCTCACTTCACAATCTCAAAAACTGCCTGGATCTGATAATTCAGTTTGATTTTTTTAAAATCAATATCAGGTTCGGTAGCAACATCGGCACTGCTGGTCTTCATCATCATGGCGCGAAAAACGGGTTGCTGCATTGGTTCGTTGTTGATTTCTTGAATGTCAATCGCGCCGCCTAATTTCTCGCCAATCCCATTTAACAAAAAGGTTGCTTTTGCCTGGGCTGCTTTTAATGCTTTTAGTTTCAGTTCGCTTTTTAAAGCTTCAATTCCGGAATAATCATAACCGTCAATTCCGGTTGATTGGATTCCTTTATCGTCCACCGCATCTAAAATCTGGTTGACTTTGTTCAAGTCTTTCAACTTCAAACGGTATTGTTTGGAAGCCAGAAAATCGGCGTTCTTTTTCTTTTCCGGCACGTAATTGTACGATGATAAATTGTTGATGGTAAAATCAGCTTTGGCAATTCCTGCCGCGGTTACGGCTTTTTGCAACTGGCTTTCTAAAGTTGAAATGCCCACTTTGTTTTTCCCGTTTAAATATTCTTTGAGCGAAATGCTGAAGTAAATAATATCCGGCGTAACTTCTGTTTCGGCGTTTCCGGTTACGGTTATTTTTCGGCGCAAATCAACCGATTGAGCGAATGAGGTACAAATTGTTGCCGATAAAAACAGCAGGAGTAATAGCTTTTTCATGTTGAACGGTTTTATTGTATAGACGAACGTTTAGGGGTTTGGTCGCAGCAAAAATCTATTTTTTATCTGAATTCAAGCTAAAAAGCTGTTATCCAGGATTAAAAAATAATTTGGATTTGATATGATACTGTTTTTATGCCGGTAAAAGAAGTATGCTGATTGTACTTATATAAAGTTCATTAAATATTTACAATTAGTTTAGCTAAGTTTTTACCGACTTGGTTTTCCACTTGAAAATCAAGCATGAACCGGTCAAAACAGTTGATCCTTTCTTCCAGGTTTTGGACGTATCTGTTATGTGTGAT